>NZ_AMZN01000111.1 GCF_000331535.1 Fulvivirga imtechensis AK7
GTAAGGACTAGTAAAGCTTTCCTGGCTATGAAACTAACACAAGCCACAAGCCACAATCAGAAAACAACCAGTACCCAGTAGCCAGCACCAGTAACCAGTACCCAGTAACCAGTACCCAGTACCCAGTAACCAGTACCCAGTACCCAGCACCCAGTAGCCAGCAACCAGTGACCAGTACAAATCACAAGAAACCAGAAATAAAAATGAAAAACTGACAAAAGTCATTGCATGTACTATATTGGTGGATTACTTTTCAGTTTTATCAGCGTTTCGGATGATGTAAATCATTGAATACTTGATGGGCGTCACATTATTTTGCGATATGGTCGTATGTTTTATGGTGATTGGGAATGGCTTCTTTTAAAATTATACTTGGCGTACTTTTCGGTATTTTGGTATCTGCAATTGTCATTTTGGGCTTTATTTCATACCGAACTAACCAGGCAGTATCTGATACTGCCGACATGATAGAAAATACGAATGCAGTCCTTTATATCGCAGAAAATATTTCATCACTTTCAAAAAGCCTTCAATTGGAGAGCAATGGGATCTTCGTTAATATGGATCCTGAATTTATACAGCCCTACAAAACGGCCAGGAATCAATTGCTGCTTGAACTGGAAAAGCTAAGAGATCTTATTGAATACGATACTGATCAGCGGCACAGACTCGACTCCCTTGAAAACATGCTGGAGGACCTGGTAGTGTTTAGCGACTCTGCACTGGCTTTTTATTCAGAATACGAGCAAGACCCGGATGCTGAAGCGCGCGTATCCATGCCAATTTTGGAGAGGGTAAAGCGCACCAATTATTTTCGGTCAAACATTCGAGCTGTTTTAAACGCTATTAAAGCCGAGGAAAAACAGCAACTCAGCATACGGCAGACTGCCAATGATAGAAGTATAGAAGCATTTGACAGGACTTTTAAAGAGTTGCTTTTCGGAATGCTGATCCTTTTGGTAGCGACATTCTTTATCGTCAGGTATCAATTTAACAAGCGCATCAAGGCACAGCAAGAGCTTAAAATGGCCAATGAACTGTTTACCAGGCTTTTCCACGAAAGTCCGATTGGCCTTGTAATTTGTGATTTGGATACCGGCAGAATTAACGACTGCAATAAAGCCTATGCCAGTCTCATTAACTATAACCGAAGGGATGTGCTGGGAAAAACGGCCCTGGAATTAAATATCATCCAGGACGAATCTCATCGTACAGCAATTGTTGAAGCAGTTGTAGAAAATGAAGTGATGAGGGATGTGGAAATGAAGATAATACCAAAGGATAAAGAACCGATATGGGTATCTGTTTCGAGTCAGCTTACCAATGTTCGTGGAAAACAGTGCCTGTTGTCAGCTACTTTAGATATGACAAGCCACAAAAGGGCAGAAGAAGGCATAAAAAAGGCGCTTGCTGCAGAAGTCGAACTCAACAAAATGAAATCGAATTTCGTCTCTATGGCTTCTCATGAATTCAGAACCCCACTGACCACCATACTCTCCTCAGTGTTTTTACTGGAGAACTACTTGTCTGATGAAAGGCAGGAGAAGGTAACGAAACACCTGGCCAGGGTCAAGTCATCGGTAAACATGCTCACTTCAATTTTGGATGATTTTCTATCTGTGACGAAAATAGAAGAAGGTAAAGTAAAAGCAAAGATAGAAAAACTGAATCTGAAAGAGTATTTGGAAGACCTATGCCGTAATATGAAAAATTTTGCCAAATCAGGGCAGAATATCATTTATGACCATAAAGGCATGATTGATGCCTATATCGATCCTCTGCTATTGGGAAGTATTGTCAACAACCTCCTTTCTAACGCCATCAAATATTCGCCAGAAAACTCAGACATCTATGTATCGTCAGTGCTGAACGCATACATGCATCTGGCAATAAAAGATTCCGGAATTGGTATTCCTGAAGAAGACAAGCAGCATTTATTTGATCGTTTCTTCCGTGCCTCAAATGCAGGTAATGTGCAGGGTACAGGGCTGGGATTGCATATTACGAAGCATTATGTAGACATGCTAAAAGGGAAGATAGAGGTAAATAGTGAACTTGGTAGAGGCAGTGAGGTAAATTTAACATTTCAGAATGCCGCCCCTGATACATGATCATCAGTAATCAGTAGGCAACCGGTCATTTTCTTTCATTTAAATATAAATCATTCGAAACCGATGACAAAGGTCATTGTTCTGCGAACTGTGATTCGGTAACTTGGCTATAATAAAGTTGGACAAGAAGGGAAGTAGCATCAAGAAGGGAAGTAGCATCAAGAAGGGAAGTAGCATGGAATGGACAAGAAATATATTAATTCAGGATAGAGAGCATGCGGGGAAATTTCTCAGCAAGCGTTTGATCCACTTCGCAAATGCCACAAATGCTGTGGTGGTGGGGATACCTCATGGGGGTGTATGTGTAGCATCAGCTATAGCTGATGCTTTGAATCTTCCACTGGAAGTAATGCCCTGTCGTAAAATAAAGCATCCGGTAGATAAGTCACGGAATATAGGTTCGGTTAGCGCCAACGAGGCTTGTGTACATGATTGTCCTTATGATGTGCCTCAAGATTACATTTACCACCAGATGGCGCTTATCAGGCATGCAATAGACCACGAAAATAGATTTTACTATCAGGAGATTGAGCCGACAATGCTTACGGGCAAAACAGTAATACTTGTGGACGATATATTGCAGTCAAGTGATACTATGATGGCCTGTCTGCGAAGTATCAAAAAAGAAAACCCGTTGCGGGTAATAGTAGCAGTGCCCATAGTAGGTGTGGAGGCAGGCCGGAGAGTAAAATCGGAAGCCGATGATATTGTATTCCTCCAAATGGAACACTCAATCGGTTCAGGAAAAGAATACTTCTTCAATTTCCCGCGGGTAGACGATATAAAGGTTCGTGAAATACTCAACAAATCCAGAGCGCTAAAGACGGTTTAGATGCGGGTGTCTGGGGACTGGTTTCTGGTTTCTGGTTTCTGGCATGTTGCTTTTACTGGCTTGACCATTGATATTTTGCTTACAGCTTGAACCTCAAAGCTTACAGCTAAATAGGTCGGTAAACATGAATGGTTTCATGTACGCAAACTACTCTCCTCTTGGGAGGAGAAACAGAGGTGGGTAAAACTGATGTTTGATATATTTTGCTTAAATCTCAAAGCTTTGCAGCTACCCATGCTTCCGACTTCGGTCTTCTGACTTCTGACTTCTGACTTCTTTTAGGGTCCTTTGCACGGAAAGCTTTAGTAAAGCAGCATTCGTAACTCACGACTCAAGATTGATATTTTGCTTACAGCTTGAACCTCAAAGCTTACAGCTAAATAGGTCGGTAAACATGAATGGTTTCATATACGCAAACTACTCTTCTCTTGGGAAGAGAAACAGAGGTGGGTAAAAACTGATGTTTGATATATTTTGCTTGAACCTCAAAGCTTGCAGCTACCCATGCTTCCGACTTCGGTCTTCCGACTTCTGACTTCTGACTTCCGTCTTCTTTTAGGGTCCTTTGCACGGAAAGCTTTACTAGTCCTTATAGGCTTAGTAAAGCAGCATTAGCAACTCACGACTCAAGATTGATATTTTGCTTACAGCTTGAAGCTCAAAGCATACAGCTAAATAGGTCGGTTTTCATATACGCAAACTATTCTCCTCTTGGGAGGAGAAACAGAGGTGGGTAAAAACTGATGTTTGATATATTTTGCTTGAACCTCAAAGCTTTGCAGCTACCCGTGCTTCCGACTTCGGTCTTCTGACTTCCGTCTTCTTTTTGGTTACTTCCTTGCAAGGAAAGCTTTACTAGTCCTTATAGGCTTAGTAAAGCAGCGTTCGTAACTCACGACTCAAGATTGATATTTTGCTTAAATCTCAAAGCTTTGCAGCTACCCATGCTTCCGACTTCGGTCTTCTGACTTCTGACTTCTGACTTCCGTCTTCTTTTAGGGTCCTTTGCACGGAAAGCTTTACTAGTCCTTATAGGCTTAGTAAAGCAGCATACTCACGACTCTACTTGTCTACTGCTGCGAACTGTTTTCATTTGCAAGGATAACAAACTGTGTTGGTTTTAGTTTGATCTTTATAAAATGCCTGTCATCAGTTTCGTTTTTCAGCACATGTATTTTCCCTGTATGGCCATAGCGGAACCTGAATGCACTTCCTTCGGGGTTAAGATCTTTGCTCACTGTAATATATTCCTCATCTTCATGAACTAAGGAGCCATTATAGACAATGAGCATTTCTTCATCATACAGTATCCTCGAAAATGCCAGCATACAATTTTGGTGGACCGGCATGTGAAATGTCTCCCCATCTTCAGAGTATTCCCGCATATACATTCTGCCAAATTTTAATGCCGCATTTTTTTTACGGAGGTTGGCAATGATCGATATTTCCCGATAAATAACCCCGTCTTTGTTCAAAGCATTTTTTGAAGGATCATGTAGGTCGAACATAGCTTCTCGTACATTATGATCTTCTATTCCTGCCCCCTGGAAGCCTTGCTCTGTGCCATAGTAAATACATGGCGTACCCAGGGCGCAGAGCAGAAAACCTATCCCCGCAATGACCTGTGCCTCCGTTGCATCATATCCAAATCTCCTTTTCAGGGGCTGGTTAACCTGGTCATGATTATCAATAAAGGTAACGAGGAATTCCCCGAATTCACCGCGTGAAAGTGCGCTTTTGCGAAGGGATTCATATCTTTCGATTAATTTTTCCGGAGTGGATTTTCCTAAAATAACATCAGCCAGTACGTAGTATAGCGGGAAGTCGAGCACTGAGTTCAGTCCATAGTAGATGGCGGTGTCTTCCACTTTTACGGCTGTTTTTGGGCCTATGTAGTTGTTGTAGATCCCCTCCGGGCCAACCAGCTCACCAAAAAGGAAGAAATTACGCTTCCCCAGCTTATAGGCGTACTCTCTAATGTGTGAGCAAAACTGACTTATGCTTTTTTCTCCCATATGCTTGACAGCATCAAGTCGAAAGCCGTCAATATCTGTTTCTCTGATCCAATAGCAGTGTATCCTCGTCAGTAAGTGCTGTACATACAACCCCTCCGGTGAGCTATCATTTTTAAAGGCCTTCAAATCATTAAAATCTCCTTCGCGTGTTTCAGGGTAGCTGTCAAAGTTCCTTATCTGGCCTTTGCGCCAGTACAGGTCGGGATTACGAAGCTCTGCAGGTTGTGGCTTATCTTCACTATGCCATTTCCCGAAAGGAAAAGTCCAGCCGTTGTAATAATAGTATGGGTAGTTCCCTGGGTAACTCCAGTTGTTACCTGAGTGGTGCAAGACGACATCCAGAAATACCCTCATGTCCAACGAGTGTGCCGCGTCTACCAGTGCGGCAAGATCATCCGTAGTGCCGAATCTTTTATCAATGGAAGTGTAATCCTGTATGTCGTATCCATGGTAAGAGGATGCATTATTTTCGAATACCGGGCTAAGCCATATAGCGGTGCATCCGAGTTGCTGAATATAGTCCAGATGATCTTTTATGCCTTTTAAGGTGCCTCCGCATATTTTCTGAAGTTCTTCCCTAGTGCCGAATCCCGTTGTCTTACCTTCTGCCCGTACAGGGCTTCGTACCTGGTCATCATGAAACCGATCAACAAGTAAAAAATAGATGAACTCTTCACGCCACTCCCGATAGCAGTTCCTCCAGTACGTTTTTCCCGGCTTCGGGGAGAGATCAAGATCATTGATGGATAATGGAGGTGAGGTCATAATCTTTTAGCGCAACCATTTTTGTTTTTCGTTGTCCCTGAATAAAGCCTGACAACCACTCTTCAGTTAGGGACTGAATTTAATAACGACAATTGTTATGCCGAGGTACCTAACAACTGATAAATAAATCACTGACTTTCAGTGTATCGAAAAGCTTGATGATGACGCCCCGGAGCCATCTCACCAAGACACTTTATCCATGAGCCAATATATCAAATGCAGATGATCAGAGTGATAATAGAAGTTGTTGAACGCGAAGATATTGGTCATAATTTATCCTGGTATAAAAGATTTCGAAAGCATTAGAGTGAATAACAATCTCCATGGCAGATGATGGGCGTCATAGTAATCTCTTTCAGGTGGGTATAATTTGACATCTGTTAAGCTGAACTCTAAACTTTAGTGCCATGAGTCCCTGATAGCGATCGGTATATGTGCGAAAAGAATAGTAGTCAGTTGGAAAAAGTATTAAAAAGAGAGTCTTGAGTCGGGGTAAAAAATTGCCACGCCAGCTAATTGGAGGCAAGCTTCGTATCAGCACTCCTATAGTAGGCAAAAAGGATGTGAGTAATAATTGAGAGTCTCCGGACTTCCGACTACAAATACTTAACACTAATATCTAAATTACTAAATACTATGCACATGAGTCGAATAATTTTTGCTTTGCTTCTGGTGGTTTGCCTGGTTGGCAGCCATCACCTTCAGGCCCAGATTGTAACACCAGACCTGAGTCCGTTCGCCACTGTTACTCAAAAGATAGGCTTTAATGAGGTGAGGATAGAGTACTCGCGCCCGAGTGTAAGAGGCCGGATTATATTTGGTGAACTTGTGCCGTATGGAGAGGTTTGGCGTATGGGAGCCAATGCTTCAACCAAGCTCTACATCAGGGAGCAACTGACTATCCAGGATCAGTACAAGCTTCCTCCGGGGGTTTATGGTATGTATGCTATACCTGATAAGGAGGAGTGGACAATAATTCTCAGTCGCGAACCCTGGTTGTGGGGGGCCTTTGGTTATTCAGAGTCGTATGATGAAGTGAGATTTAAGGTGAAACCACAAACACTAAAAGAACAGATAGAGACCTTTACCATCCAGTTTGCAAACGTCTGTATGAACTGCGCGGAAATACAGCTTCTCTGGGATTTTACAAAAGTAGCTTTCAGCATCAGTACCAATGCTGATGAAAAGGTGGTGGCATCAATAAAATCTTTTACTAATAACCCTGAAAGCAAGCTGGCGGGAGAGTATTACCTGGCAGCCAAATACTACCTGGATACCAATAAAGACCTGGATCAGGCCCTGATTTGGATCGACAAAGCGCTGCAATACGGTCCTGGCGCCTACTGGGTTACTCACACCAAGGCGGAGATATTGGCCAAAAAAGGTGATTACCCGGAAGCTATTAAAACAGCCAAACTTTCAAAAGAACAAGCGGAAGCCAAAGACGATCAGGATTATGTTAGGATAAATGAGAAAGAAATAGAAAAGTGGGAGAAACTGAAAAAAATGAAAAGGCAATAATTTTCCGAGGTTGGCGGGACGCCAGGTCGTTGTACAGAAACTGCCGGTAAGCAACTGTGACATTAATCATAAAAGTCAGCAGGCGTTGATCATTCTTTCATCATCAAAATAGCGCCACCTTTATAAAAAAGCTAAAACTGTGGCAACGAAAAATCAACAAAAACCGGAAATTCCAGGATCAGCGAAGGGGGCGTGGGTTATTCTGACATTGCTGGTCGTGTTCATTACCATCATATCGTTAGTCAGGTTTTTTCCTTCTCCCAAAGAGATCACGTGGCAAACTTTTGAAAAAGAGATGTTGGAAAGGAATGCCGTTGAAAAAATTGTGGTGATCAATAAGGAGATTGCACGTGTTTATATAAAAGCGGAATTTGCTAACGATTCTGTGTTTAGCGATGATTTGAAATCTCCCTTGGGAGTAAACACCGGGCCTCACTATTCTTTTAACATCGGTTCTGTGGAAGCCTTTGAGCGAAAGTTGGAGGAAGCCCAAAGTGATTTACCTCCATATGAGCGGGTAAGCGTACGATACGAGGAAAAGCGGCATTGGAATGAACTCATTTCATGGTTGATCCCTCTTGCACTTTTGTTTTTTCTTTTTCGCCTGTTTACCCGCGTACAGGGTGGCGGAACAGGCGGTACTTCTATTTTTAGTTTCGGAAGGTCAACAGCCAGGCTGCAGGAAAATGAGAACAAGAGTAATATTACTTTTGATCATGTAGCGGGTTTGGAGGAAGCCAAACAAGAGGTAAAGGAAATTGTGGACTTCTTAAAGAAT
Source organism: Fulvivirga imtechensis AK7 (assembly GCF_000331535.1). Taxonomy (GTDB): domain Bacteria; phylum Bacteroidota; class Bacteroidia; order Cytophagales; family Cyclobacteriaceae; genus Fulvivirga; species Fulvivirga imtechensis. The sequence goes on from NZ_AMZN01000111.1 coordinate 8,023, forward strand.
CCTCAACATTACACTAAACTTGGCGCCAAGATCCCGAAAGGCGTTATGATCGTTGGGCCTCCGGGAACGGGCAAGACCCTCCTTGCAAAAGCGGTGGCCGGAGAGGCTCAGGTGCCATTCTTTTCCTTATCGGGTGCTGAATTCATAGAGATGTTTGTGGGTGTAGGGGCTTCACGTGTACGCGACCTTTTTAAAAGGGCGAAAGAGAAGGCGCCATGTATTGTATTTATTGATGAGATCGATGCCGTGGGAAGAACAAGGGGAAAGAATACATTTTATTCCGGAGCCAATGATGAGCGTGAAAGTACACTCGATCAGTTGCTTACCGAAATGGACGGATTTGGGTCCAATACAGGAGTAATTGTACTTGCAGCTACCAACAGGGCGGATATACTTGATCCGGCCCTGCTACGTCCGGGCAGGTTTGACCGGCATATTTACCTGGAACTGCCCAACCTTTCCGAGCGTAAGGCGATTTTCACGGTACACCTGAAGCCCCTGGTTCTGGAAGAGAATATCGACCTGGATTTTCTCGCCTCGCAGACTCCTGGTTTTTCAGGTGCTGATATAGCCAATATTTGTAACGAAGCGGCCCTGATAGCAGCACGTAAGAAGAAGGACAGGGTTGAAAAACAAGACTTTCTTGATGCTATGGACAGGATCATAGCCGGCTTGGAGAAGAAGAGCAAGATCATTTCTGCTGAAGAGAAGCAGATTATAGCCTATCATGAAGCGGGGCATGCGATCGTTAGCTGGTTATTACCGCAAATCGATCCGCTAATGAAAGTTTCGATCATTCCACGGGGGAAATCATTGGGTGCCGCATGGTATTTACCCGAGGAGCGGCAGATCATGAGGTATTCCCATTTTGCCGAGAGACTTGCCGCAGCCCTTGCCGGCCGTGCCGCTGAAGAACTCGTTTTCGGTGAGGTATCGTCAGGCGCAGTTGACGACCTGGAAAAGGTCACCAAAGAGGCTTATGCTATTGTTGCATACTTTGGTTTTAACAAAAAGATAGGCAACATTAGCTTTTATGATTCCACTGGTCGCTCCGAGAGTAGTTTCCAAAAACCCTATAGCGAAGAAACAGCCAAAATGATAGACGAAGAAGTTCGGAAGTTGGTAGATGAAAGCTATGAACAGGCCAAAACAGTGCTTTCACAACACAAGAAGGAATTGGTGACCATCGCCGAACTGCTGCTAAAGAAAGAGGTGATCTATAAAGAGGAACTGGAGAAAATATTAGGCGTCCGCAACCAGGAACAGGAATTAAAACTAGTCGTAGTATAGCTGGTAGCTGGTAGCTGGTAGCTGGTAGCTGGTAGCTGGTAGCTGGTCACTGGTTGTTGGTCACTGGTCATTGGTCATTGGTTTCTTGTAAGGAAAGCTTTACTAGTCCTTATAGGCTTAGTAAAGCAACATTTGTAACAATACTCAATGCTCAGGGGCTCAGGACTAAATATTCAGGACTCTACTTGCCTACTGCCTACCCAATGTTTCTAGTGTTGAGTTAAGTGTACTGTGCCGTATAAGTTGCAGTTATTTTTGTTCCAGGCAACGCAAAAAATATGAGCATAGCCATAGCTACGTAAGTATTTTTTAAGGCAGCATGGGACAAAAAGAACAAAGCTTGGTATGGCTAAAGTATGCTTAACTTAACACTAGTTACTGGGCTACTTCTGGTGAAAAATCCGAGAACTGAGAATTACGAACTGAGAAACTGAGAACACAAATCCCGGTATATAATGATGTGTATCATCGACTTGTGGCTCATGCTCATGTAACTTACGGATATAACAAAAAAACTAACAACAATGACTACTGGAAAAGCATTATTAGGCGTATTGGCAGGGATTGCCGCAGGCGCTGTGCTGGGACTATTATTTGCTCCCGAAAAAGGATCTGACACGAGGAAAACGCTACTGAAAAAGGGTGAAGGCCTTGCAAGCGACCTGAACCATAAGATCGATGAGAAATTTCAGGAACTTATCGGTGCTGTTACCGGCAAGACCAAAAAACCTGTAGCGGAAAATGAAGTTGTTAAAAAAGAAAAAGTGAGTTAGTAATGTTGAAGCAAGAAACCCCAATCGATTATAAGGTGCTGGAGGTTTCGAGCAGGGCGTTTAGACCACATGGTGCTATTCCTGCAAAATACACATGTGAGGGGGACGATGTTAACCCACCGTTAGATATCAAAGACATACCATCAGCGGCAAAAAGCCTTGTATTGATGGTTGAAGACCCCGATGCTCCGCGCGGAACCTGGCTGCACTGGCTTGTATGGAACATTCCGGTTACGCACCGGATAAGAGAGGATGATGTACCCGGGGATCAGGGATTAAATGATTTTGAGAGGGTTAATTATGGCGGACCATGTCCCCCGAGCGGCACACACCGGTATTTTTTTAAAGTGTATGCACTGGATTGCTTACTTGACCTTCCAAGAGGATCTACCAGGAAGGAAGTTGATGAAGCCATGAGTAGTCATATCATAGCCTACGGAGATATAGTAGGGATATATAAAAAAAGGAATTTATAAAAATAAGTCTCTAAGAAAAAGCCAATGTCCGCGCTTGCCCCAAAAATGCTCTTTCCCGGGCACTCCTCTTTTGGGCTTCATCCCGCTGTTTGGCGGGAACGTTTCTTAAAAAGTCACTACTTATAACTAAGCAATGGAATACCTGGCGTTTGACGGTTCAAAACCGTCAGACGCCTATAGGTGTACTTCCCAAAACATATGACTCCTATCTCCCGCCCACCGCAATTTTATCCACTGCCGGTTGCATGGATCGTACTCATATCCGTACTGACGGTTTTGAACCGTACAGACAGGGTCATCATCTCTGATGAGATCATGTAGGTGCCCGGTGAAGTGCTGAAAAACTGACGATGGGTGCATAATAAGTCTGGCGTCAGACGGATCCAAACCGTCAGACGCCTAAACATTAGCACCGGCTAGTCAATACATTGGTGATGATTTCTCTCATACCACATGAAAGACCCAGGTCATTTATTTCTGTAAGGTACTCCGTTAACTTAGTCCTTCAACTTAACCACTACAACTATGAGAACAATAAAATCCGAGGTGGGATGGGGGCGGTCGCGGGTGCGTGGACCACACATTCGATATCTGGTTGCTGCTATATTAATTGCTTTTATGATGGCGATATTAATAGGATCAGCTATTATGATGTTCATAAGTGTGTTTTTCTATTGATCATCAGTCCGATCTTGTAGAGCGATCCCCCATTTTTGATATCTTCGGCAACTTAGCTTTAAAACTTAGATCATGAAAGTACCCCGTGTGAAGCTACCGGGAGCCAGGGGGCAGGAAGAGATCACTCACGTCAGTTTGTGGATAGATACCTATGACGATATATTTTCAGGCTTTGACCCCAGGTCTTTTTCGGAGCGCGCGCTTTCTGACGATTTTATCATGCAGGTAAGGAAGGTTTCCAAAGAGATCAGAACGAAGATATCAGTGCTGAAGTTGCTGGTCCCGGCAGGCACGCAGCATACGGAACATGAAAGAATGATCAGAAAACGTCTTCAGAATTACTTTTACAATATGTATCAGCAGTTGTATGAAGAATACCGGTCAGTGAAGGTAAGAGGAGTATACTTCACTATTTCCGGTCTTAGTCTGATGATCATCGCCAGCTACCTGTCTTACCTGAATTTGGCCGATTTTTATACCAGTCTGTTGCTTGTATTATCCGAGCCTGGCGGGTGGTTCCTTTTCTGGACAGGCCTCGATCACCTGGTCACTTTCTCAAGAAGCCAGAAGAATGAAATGGACTTTTATACCAGGATGTCTAACGTGCATGTGGAGTTTGGCGCTTACGGAAGTGGTAGCCAGTAAGGTAGGGCTACGATCATCTACAATTGATGACAGGGGTCATGGAACACCTTTTGTTTGTGCTATAACTTCATTACCAAAGCCATAAAGCCATGTTTAGAATTGTACCAGTAGCGGGTTTAATTGTTGTACTAATATGCTCTCCTGCAGAGTCGCAGCATCTGGATGGTGGCTTTGGATACGGTTATTTCGGGGCTGCATGGAATATATCACCTGACATTCAGCAAGATATTGAGAACCGGGCGTTTCTGGGTCCCGGGTTCAGCTTTGATCTGCCGGGCAGACTCCTTGGAGGTGGAGGATACGGCCTGTTCTATAACAGGATGCTGCTTGGCGGCAGTGGTTTTGCTTATCGGATATCAGGCGCCACCAATCGGGGAGAGGCCACACTTTCTCAGGGAGGTGGTTTTGTTAATATAGGGTATATCACCCTGTTAAAAGATAACATATTTGGCTTTCCATATGTTGGGATAGGTGGGTATAGTATAAATTTGAGACTTAAAAATTATACCTCTGATGAATCATTTGAACTGGGAAACCAATTGGTAGAGCCGGGAGGATACATGGATCTAACTACACGAGGGATAAGTATCGAAGCCGGGTATTCTTTGAAATTCCTGACCTTTTCATTGGCGGGTCCGGGCAGTCGTGGAGGTTTTATGATTGGCGTACAGGTAGGAACCTTCATTTCAGCCTTCAACAGCGGCTGGAATGAGGAAAATACTGGCGATGAAATAGCAATGCTTTCGAAACCAGGTACGTTTGCTCCTTACCTGCGGGTCACGATTGGCGGTGGAGGTTTTCACTATGAGGGATCAGATTAATTTTTTTTAACAAAAAGAACCATATCATGGCTGAGCAAAAAGACCTGGATTATACTTACACCACCATTGATGAGATCTTTCGCTTGAGTATCGGAGAAATGGGAGATTTCAGCGGTGCGAAATACGATGGTAACTTCTCTATGTCACTGGAAGCAGCTCAGCAGGCGAAACATCGTTTTATGGCCGAAAGTCTGAAAATCAATGGCGGCAGCCGTATTTTGGATATGGGTTGCGGCTGGGGGCCCTTTATGCACTATGCCATACGGGAATATCGCGCAACCTGTGTTGGGCTCACACTGTCCCGGGGACAGGCCGCAGCCTGCCGGAAAAATGGGCTGGATGTATATGTCAGGGACTGCCGGTATGTTAAACCGGAAGATTTCGGAATGTTTGACGCTATAGCCAGCGTGGGCGCCTTTGAACATTTTTGTTCAGTTGAGGACTGGAAAGCAGGCAGGCAGGAAGAGGTTTATCGCAACTTTTTTGAAACTGTATACCACCTGTTACCAAAGGCGGGAAGGTTGTATCTGCAAACGATGACTTTCGGCAAAAATATGATCGATTATGACGATATCGATATTAATGCCGAAAAGGGATCTGCTGAATATGTCTGTGCACTTATGGTAAAAGAGTTTCCGGGCTCATGGCTGCCGTATGGGCTGGAGATGGTAGAAAGGAATGCTCAACCTTACTTCCGGCTGGTCTCCCAAAGCAACGGCAGGCTTGATTATATTGAAACTATAGGACAGTGGAGAAAGAGGTTCAGGAGGTTTCATCCCAGAAAATACTGGCTGTATTTGTCATTACTCCCAAAATACGCCACAGATGAAGAGTTTCGTCATCGTGTGGCTATATTCAGGACCAGCCCCAACCGGATATGTTTTGAAAGAGAGATCATGGACCATTACCGGCTGGTATTTGAGAAAGTTTAGATATGAGATGTTGCATATACAGAGGTGGCCGTTAAGACATAAAGCAAAGTAGTGTCTGAGACTCACCATTCATCGTCATTGGTAACGAAGTACGGCTCCTCTCCGCAGATGTGCACTTAGAGGAGATTGTTTCGATTCTTTCCCCGAGGCGAGTCCGATACGAGCCCGGGACAGGTGATAACACGAGTTTTCTTTGAGACACTAAGTACCTTTATACTCCCAAAATAATGATAGATCAAGCAATATACAAAATTGGTTTTGCAGCAGGACTGGCTGCTTTCACTGCTACTTTGTCCTATGTAGTTGCACAAATTTTACAGCTAGCTGGCGTACTGAGGTTCCCACTTGATGAAATACTTATCTATGGCACTTCTTTATGCATAGTTATTCCCTTTGTGCTGGAGATGCTGGCGCTCCATTACATCACGCCAGATGAGAAAAAATTCTGGAGCCATGCTGCGGTTATATTTTCAGTTGTATATGCTGTGTTTGTTACAGCGAATTATGTCGTGCAACTGGCAACGGTAATTCCAATGAAACTCAAAGGAGAGCTGGAAGAATTTACAGTTCTTGAACAGACGCCACATTCCATGTTCTGGAACTACGATGCCATAGGTTATATTTTCATGGGTTTGGCCATGCTCATAGCGCTACCTGCATTTGAGAAGCATGGTTTTCAGAGATGGGTGAGGATCTCCTTTTTGGCGAATGCCATTATGACCCCCTTTATTTCCATTGTGTATTTTTATCCTACATTTTCAGAAACACTGTTATTTTTAGGCTTTCCCTGGGGAGTCACGGCTCCATTAGCCATGCTCATGCTGGCACTGATGTTAAGGAAGGAGAAGCAGCGTAGAATCCGATCGAAAATTATTACCACATTGTCTGAATCAATGGCGGAAAAGCTATGATAGTAATTTTCCCAAGGGATACAGGAAGTTTTCTTACAGACACTACTTAACGTGAGTTTGATATAGTAAACCGATTAAATTGTATTTGTATCCAAAAAATAACCTAAAAACCGCTTTTGTGATCATTCTGTCTGTCCCAAACCTGCCTAACTTGCCTCAGGGGGGCACGAAGAATCTTACTAAGTTCAAGGATACTACAACAACTTAGGAAGATCCTTCCTCACGTACCAATGAACAAGTTTTCATTACATGCTGATAGTCAGATGATAGTATCATATTGCTCAGTTTGTAACTTTTGTGTCTATTTTGACTTTCATAGCATATGTCTTACTTTTTTGTTCCCGAAAGCTTTAAAGCTCGGGATAACAAAAAAAGTCAAGGCTGTGAGCAAATAGCTAAATTTCAATGCCTGCGATGACAAATCACCACCTAGTGTTTGTAAGAAAACTCTAAGAGGCTTTAAGAAAACGTTAAGGTCAAGGCTTGTGAAGTGCCAAAAAGCGGAGCGTACTTGGGTACGTGAGCATTTTTGGGAGGAGCATAACGCAGACATTGGCGTTTTCTTAGAGACACTACCTAAAGTCAGGTGGCGATACGGATCTTGTCAAGCAAAGTATTGAGTAATTTTGCTTCGTTGTGATCCAGATTTTCCAGTAAATGACTGAAATCCCGCACTTTTTCATCGGTGTTGGTCAGCAGGTTCAGGCCATTTTTTGAAATAGTCACCTCAACAGCTCTTCTGTCGTGGTCAGAATTTTCACGGTCGACCAAACCCTTGACACTGAGTCTTTGCACTATCCGGGAGGCATCACTCATTTTGTCGAGCATCCTTTCCTTGATCAGGTTAATGGAGCAGGAGTTAGGGTACTGCCCTCGTAAGATCCTGAGTACATTATACTGCTGACGAGTGATATCTATTGATTTAAAAAAGATATTCATCTCGTTGATGACATGATTATGCGTATAAATAAGATTGATTAGCGCTTTGTGGTGCTCGCTCTGAAATTGTTTCTGTTTGATATCCTCTGATATTCCCATATTGCCTTCATAATTGATTTTCGGAGAATGAAGGTAATCACTTTTAGTTAAAATATCATTTGCTATTAATATAATTTAGAAACTCATTTTTCGTCTGGTTTTCTTTGAATTTTCCACTGAAATAAGCCGTTCCTGTCTTGCTGTTAGTGTCGCCCACACCTCTTGAGGCTACACACAGGTGGGTGGCATCTACAACAACTCCCACATCCTCAGTTTTTAATGCCTTTTGCAGGTCTTTGGATATTTGCACCGTAAGGCGCTCCTGTACCTGAGGGCGTTTGGCATAATATTGTACAATTCTATTGATCTTGGACAGTCCAATTACTTTTCCTGATGAAATGTAAGCAACATGTACTTTGCCAAAGATGGGCACAAAGTGGTGTTCACAGTGAGAGTAAAAGGTGATGTCCTTCTCCACCAGCATCTGATCATACTTATACTTATTTTCAAATAGTCTTGCGTGAGGTTTATTGGCAGGGTTTAACCCACTGAATATTTCCTTTACGAACATTTTGGCCACCCGTTTAGGGGTTCCGCTAAGTGAGTCGTCTTTAAGATCAAGCCCCATAATATTCATGATCTCACGAAAATGACCTTCTATTTTCTTCATTTTCTCCTCATCGCTCATGGCGAAAGCATCTGGCCTCAAAGGAGTGTCGTATGAAGAGGCTACATGGTCGTCACCCAAATCGTCAGTAATATCATCTTCATGCCGGGTATTCAACAAAATTTCTTTCGGTTTCATAGAGTCTGATTTTAAGGTCTAAACTACCATCCAGTTTGCCTCTTAGAATGTTGTATATGACTATGGCTATATTCTCAGCGGTAGGATTTAATTCTTTAAAATATTCGGTATCCAGGTTAAGATTTTTATGGTCAAACTTTTTAATGACATGCGCTTTAATAAGGTCACTCAGTTTTTTCATGTCATATACATAGCCGGTTTCGGGATCTACCTCACCGGTGATCTTAACGAATAGCTCATAGTTGTGTCCATGAAAATGAGGGTTGCTGCACTTGCCAAATACCTGGGTATTTTTATCATCATCCCACTCTGAATTATACAATCTGTGTGCTGCGTTAAAATGCTCTTTTCTATATACGGCTACCTTCAAAATTAGATTAATATTTTTTGCAAAAAAAACACCTTTGGCTGACACTAATGTTTAAACATTGGGTTTAAAAAATAGTTCTTTAATGTCAAACAAGCGGCAAAGTTACAAATTTATAAAGCTTAAAAGTACCTTTCGGATAAGAAATGAAAATCAAACACCTCAAGATCGAGCATTAATGTTAATTCGTGGGTGCTGAAACGAGCACCTACGGATTGATTGGTCGGAACTTCAAAGACATAGCCCAACCTGAAATTGTCATTGATGTTTAATTGTGCCAATAGTCCGTAAGTCTGGAAATTCCTGGATATGATGCCGGCAGTATACTTGTCTCTAAGCACTATGCTGGCATTGTAATCTACCGACAGTGGTGCATCTGATACGCCCTTAAGCAATATTGAAGGTTTGAGTGCAAGATCTACACTAATATGGTAAATATACCCTGCTGCCAAATAAAAGTGTCGCCGGTACACCTGTGTTTCTATATTGCCGAATTCTTCTTTGCTGTTTACCAGGCGGGGTATGGATAGCCCCAGGTAATAATCAGAGCCTTTTAATGCTACTCCTGCGCCAAAATTAAACTTGGTAAAATTTTGATTACTGGCAAATGCAGGATCATTGGCATCTCTGATCAACAGTTCGTCATTGTTTTCCTTAAGATTAATGATCCCTGTTTGAAGCCCGAAAGAAAATATATTTTCTCCGAATGCTATTTTGTAACTTCCGGTGATATTGAATTGCATGTTGGTTGTTGATCCCAATTGGTCCCTTACCAACATAAAACCGCCTCCAACCTTATTTTCAAAGAAAGATGAATGAGCGCTTAAAGCAGTAGTAGCAGGGGCTCCTTCCAGGCTGGTCCATTGAGACCTGTGGCCCAGGGAAGCATTGAGAACGTTATTAATACCAGTATATGCCGGATTAATGACCAACGGATTGTTAAGGTACTGTGCGTACAAAGGATCTTGTTGGGCTTGTGATACATTTATTCCACAGACCAAAAGAAAGAAAAGTGGTAGTAGTATTCTCATATTTATTTTTTGATCACTAAATATCCTTCATAATCGCCTTGCGGTGATTTTATTTTGTAGTAATAGGTGCCTGCAGGTAAATCGTTAAGCAAGGTATTGGGTGTATGGCCTGCATAGTCTGTAAGCGTCTTCACCAGGTCACCCCACCGGTTGTACAATGCAATCTTATTCGGACTTGTCAGGTTCACAATTTCCCACCAGTCGTTAAGTCCATCTCCGTTGGGGGAGACGGCATTGTATATGGTCAAAGGCCCTGATGGTTCATCTACCTGAATATTAATAGTATTCTGGTCACAGGCCCCGGAAGGGTCACAGGCTTGCAGTACGAGCTGATCCTGACCTGAGAAACCAGTGGAACCATAGTTAATGGTCAATATGCAGTCTGAGATATCAGTAGCAGCCCCGGAGGTGATGCTGACAACGGTAATGGTCAACTCACTATATGTATTGTCCGGATCTGATATCAGGTCACACAGGTCAATCGTCACAATATTCCCCACCTGGGTAGATTGAGGCGTGGTATCCACGACCGGGGGTTCGTTCGCTATTACGTTCATGTTTCGGATGTACGGACTGCTGTCCGCATTGCCATCGTTTATGATAAATTCGATCTGACGTTGCCCCGAAGCAGCATTATTGTTTTCAAAAGTGATGGATTGAAGCGCTGTTGTATAATTCTCAATAGTGGCTGTTCCCGATAGCGCTAATATACCGGTTTGTGTGTCGTAGCTTCCCGTAATACCATTTTGATCAGTAAAATGAAGTACATCTCCCGCAACAAAATCTGTAATCCTTACCTCACCAGCTTCCAGGTCAGTATCATCTACATCCGAGATCGTGATTAGATTGTCGATGATGACAGGGCTTTCTTCTACATAATAGTCGGTGGCGGTCGTGCCGTTGTTAGAAGAAATGACCGGTGCGTCATTTACAGGCACCACGGCTACAGTGGCTGTACCAGTGTTGCTGGGATCGGTGCCGTCATTCACTTCAAAAGTGACTGTTCTTGTAGCCGGATCAGGGTTTTGAGAAGTATTGCGGTACGCGATACTTCGCAAAGCGGCTTCATATTGTGCCAGGGTAGCCGAGCCGGAAAGTGTCAGCACACCTGTGGCGGCATCATAGTTCCCGGTAATACCGTTCTGATCAGTAAAATCCAACACATCTTCTGTATCAACGAAATTTGCTGTAATGGCTATCGTAGCCCCGCTTAGCGTAGTATTGTCTACATCGGAAATGATAACTCCCGGATCAATGACCACACCCGGGTCGTCATCCTCGGTATAGGTTACATTGCTACCTGTTGCTGTCAGCACCGGAGCGTCATTTACCGGTATTACATTGACCGTCATGGACGTGGCGGATGTCGGATTTGTAGCATCGAAATCAATGGCTGTCAACTCGATGGTACGTGGTGCCGGTGAAGGATTTTCGCTGGTGTTTTCGTAAGTGATGGATTGTAATACTAGTTCATAAACCGCCAGTTTAGCATAACCGCTAAGGCTTAAAACGCCAGTGGAAGCGTTGAATGATCCTGTTACTCCGCCTTGTGGGGTGAAAGTTAGTACATCTTCACCGTTGATATAGTTGGCTGTAATGGCTACTTCTGCACTGATAATATCATCGTCACCATCATCGGATATGGCAAAGCCTGCATCCAGGATCAGGGGGGCATCATTTTCAGTGAAACTTAGTGCTGATCCCACATTGGTGACAATCTCGGGCGGTTGGTTTTGGTTTTCAAAGTAGGTAATCCTTCCACTAAAACTTCCAATAAAGGCATCAAGATCTCCGTCACCATCTATATCTGCAAAGGCCGGTGCTGCATCTGAAGATACATTTACGGCAGCCAGCGGGTTGTTGGCAGAAGTCATGCTAATATCAAATGATTCCGCTCCTGTATTAGGAAAAAAGAGAATGGTTCCGGTATTACGCCCAACGAACAGATCGGCATGGCCATTATGATCAATATCTACAAACTCAGGGGTCGGAGAGTATGAAAGGTCAGTTTCTGTTAAGGTTGAAAATGGGTTGTTTAAATCATCCAGGGTAAATACAGGGCTATTCACCGTGCCTGTATTTTTATAATATTTAAGGTTACCACCCGGATATCCCGTATGTGCACCGATAGCATCCAGATCTCCATCCCGGTCTACATCAGCAAAAGTTGTTTTATAATTATATACAATACCTTCAAGATCAGGAGTCAGTAACGATGAATTGGCAGACCCAAGCTCCATGGAAGATGCATTACCGGTGTTCTCGTAAAAAAGAATATCATAGTCTATATCCAAAAAATAATCCTGATCGTCATCACCATCTATGTCTACAAAAGAGGGGTTCTGAAAATTGACATTTGAGAGCCCTTCAACCGGGTTTTCTGTCGAGTTTTTTTCCTGGAAAGTGCCATTTGTATTTTCAAAGAATCTTACAAAACCGGTATTATAGCCGCTGTATTTTCCTCCTATGAAAGCATCCAGATCGCCATCATTGTCTATGTCAACAAAGGCTGGTGTAGAATGGTAACCCACATCAACACCCTGAAAGGGGTTTAGTGGTCCGAATCTTTCAACAAATTGAGGAGCGGATGCAGTACCAATGTTCTCGAAGTATTGGATGTGGTCAGAACTACCACCACCTACTATGGCATCAAAATCCCCATCATTGTCAAAGTCGCCAAATTCCGGGGAGGCAAATGAAGGTGCTGTGAGACCATCAAAGGGATTACCCGTACCGGTTATTTCTGCAGGAAAACTGGGAGACTCTGCAGTACCATCATTTCTAAAGAAACGAATATCACCATTGATGTCTCCAACAAACATATCTTTGTCTCCATCGCCATCAATATCCACGAGTACCGGTGCAGCATGGTCTAACGTGCCGCCAAATTCCGGGTTTACTATCGAAATGAGGTTTGAAGCCCCTTCTTCGGCTGTGAATTGAGCAACGGGAAGTGAGCCGTCATTTCTCCAGAATTTAATGGTTTCCCTATATGTGGCATAGATTGTATTTCTTGCACCTCCTACAAATACATCCAGATCACCGTCATTGTCAATGTCTACGAAGGCAGGATGACCATAGAAGCTATCAGAAAAAACATTGTCCATAGGATGTTCACCCGAAGGCAGAGTGAATACAGGGGCGGAGGCTGTACCTGTATTTTCATAATAGTTAATGTTGGCATAAGGGGTATAAGGGTATTGATCATATTCGCCAATAATCAGATCATAATCTCCATCTCCGTCCAGGTCGGCAAAAGTTGGTGTGGCATTATAACCTACATCAATTCCATTGGCTGGATTATCAGTTGAAAACTGTTGTACAAAATAAGGTTTTTCTGCTGAGCCTTCGTTTTTCAGGAAAATAATAGTACCTGAGGTTAGACCGATAAATACATCGAGATCCCCATCATTATCAATATCTACAATTGCCGGATGCTCTCGGGTTAGGCGACTGACTGGAGGAGGAGGAAAAGGATTTTTAGCAGGAGCCTCGACAAAAGGTCCCAACTCCTGCCCCTGAGCCGGAGCTGCATGCAGCGCCATTACAAGGGCCCCGGAAGCAATAGCCATTTTGATCTGCCATTTCAAAGAAGCCAGCCGTTGCTTTAGTTTCTCTATCCTCTCAAGGATCAGGCGTTGTTTTTTTTGAGAATATTGGAAATAAAGTCCGGTTTGGATACTTTTCCGGTATCTGGAGCGATACTTCTTATACTTGGTTAATGTATGCCGATAAAGGGATTGGAGATGATTGCCCATATATCTCTGTAAGTGGTTGATTTTAAAAACGAAAGGTACAAAAAATGATCTGAATTCTAAATGCAGTAATCATCAAATGGGGGAATTTCCCCTTTTCTAATTAGATAAAATGAAGTATTCATATTAATTATTTTGTTTTGAGCGTTACTTTGTCTGGTAAGGTGATTAAAAGGTTACCGTACGGAGCGAAATTTACTTGTGTGAAATGATAATAATGCTAAGCCGGAATAGTCGTTGGCAAAAGCATTAGGCAAAAAGGGTATGAGTAATATTCCAGTGATACGCTTCGGACTTCGAGTTATCTCAATACTCTCATATCTCTAAAACTATACATATGAACATTGTTTTTAAGAACATATATGAACAGAAGGATGAGGCGTTAAAGCAAAAAGTGATCTCTTTTTGGGCAGCCCTTAACGCTATTCCTCCACAGGTAGATATAAATGCCCGGGCCAATGAACTGGTGTTTATGGCACTGGATAATGACCAGGTAATAGGGGTGACTACAGCGCAAAGAGCAAAGATAAAACAGTTGAATGATAACTACTTTTATGCCTTCCGTACGTTGATACACCCTGATTACAGGATACCCGGACTGGTAGACAAACTCGCAGTCCTGACCAGAGATTACTTCGGTGCCTTATACCAGGAGCAAAAAACGGATTGTATTGGACTGATCACGCTGGTAGAAAATGAACAGATGAAACAGCAAAGAAGGGAAGCCGTATATCCTAGTACAGGTTTTGTTTTTATAGGCAGATCCAAAGCAGGACATCACCTTAGAGTTTGCTATTTTCCGGGAGCAAAAATATAGCGCTTAGCGCTGAGAGCAGAGCGCGCCAAGGTCAAAGCGAAGGCATAGGAGGGAGAATTAAGCGTCAGGCGAACATCTCACATCTCACATCTCAAACCTGAACCATAAGTTTTTTCAGGGAGCGTATGGACAAATTGTTGTTCCATTCTATCTGATCCATATCCAACTGGTAGTTGGGAAAGGCTTTTAGAAATCTACTTAAAGCAATGGTCGCCTGCTTTTTAGCCAGCCAATCACCCAGGCAGAAGTGGATGCCGCTACCAAAGGCGATGTGGCGGTTAGGCGTACGCTGGGGGAGGAATCGATCCGCCTGCTCGAATTGTCTGGCATCCCGGTTAGCGCTGGCCAGGCATAAAGTAGCAACCTCGCCCTTTTTCATAGCATGACCCTCAAATTCAAGATCTTCGCCAACAATCCTACCCAGCAAATGTACCGGGCCGTCATACCGCAGCAATTCCTCAATGGCTGTAGGCAGCGCTTGCATATGGCCGGTTAACCACTGACGCTGTTCGGGATTTTTGTGCAGGTTGAGCAAACTTGTGCTAACGAAACCAATAGTGGTTTCTTCTCCAGCTATAAATAAAAATATGCAGAGAGACACGAGCTGAGAGGCAGATAATGGCGGGCTTTCTTTTTGGTTGTTCACTACAATTTTGCTGATTAGGTCTTTGCCGGGGTGAAGTGTTTTGGCTGCTATAATTGAAGAGAAGTAGCTTATAAAATGATTGGCTGCATCTGTCATTACAACAAAATCCTTGTAGGTATTATATGGATCAACTGCTTTGATCATATCACGCCCCGCATCCCGCAGGTGTACATAGTCTTCTGGCGGTATGCCCATGATCTGCGCGATAGTCATAGCCGGTAAATGACTCGCAAAATCATTAACAGCATCGAAATTTTTACGGCCCCTTAGGCTTTTTAATAATGAGCTTACGTTTTCATCGATTATCTTTTCCACCACCCGGTCATCCCAGGCGGCCATAACGAGTTTTCTTATTTTAGTATGTTCCGGGGGGTTGATCAAAAGGATAAATGTGTTTATGGCGTCAGCAATGGCAGAGAAATCCTGATCTTTTTGGTTAAAATAAGTGATGCCTTTGTTCAGCCATTCTTTCTTGTTGCCCACAAGAAACTGGCTGTCTTTCAATATTTGCCTGATCTCAGGATAACCGGTGATCAACCATTCACCAGTATGCGCTTTAAATACCGGGGCATTTTCTCTCAGCTCCTTATACAGAGGATACGGGTTGGCAATATTTTTACTATCAAGTGGATTCCAGTGCATGGGCTAAGCAAAGTTTTCCTGGTGTAGTTTTATAGCTAATGAGCGGATCGTTGGATAATCCCAGAAGTAAAGCGGTGTAAAGCGGATGCGATAGTGGCGCTCTATCTGTTCGAGCAGGTATACGGAACTTATCGAGTCAAGTCCCAATTGATGAAACGTGCTGTCAATGTCTATTTTGTCAACTTCAATACCTGTCTCCTGGTGTACCAGGCATTTGAAATAATGCAGCATATCATCAATGGTTACTTCTCTCATGGCTATTACTCTTCTGTTTTAGCAACAGCCCAAAAATCGCCTTCAGGGGAGGTGAGGGCCATTCTATGTTCGGCTTTCTCATGGTTTAGCAGTCCCGGTCTTTTGAAACCCGGTATTACTTTGATATCGTAGATCTCCTCTACACTATTTTCGTATTTTAAATAACCGACAATACCTGCTGTAGGCATATGTAGTATTACAATACCACAGAAAAGAGACCGTTTTGCAATGGGAAGATCGTTGAATGTCGAACTATTTTCCCTAAGCCTTGACAGCGCTACAAAAAGATAGTCTCCATGCCGTGTCATGCCACGAACAAACCCATCAAATTTTTTAATAACCTCATACCTGCCACTTTGAGTATTTACTTTGATAAGTTCACCGGTGGCTGAAAGTAAGGCAAACAACTGATCATTATATATCCTTGGGGAATGAGGCATTGCTAATCCTCTGGCAATGACTTCGTTGCTTTCCACATCAATGATGATACCTCCGTTGCTCTTGTTTTTGCGCCAGCCTTCCGGTGTGTCAGACTCGCCTAATGCAGTGACATACCCGGGTTTGTCATTAACCATGGCCAACCCGTTAAGGTGGCACTTGTCCAGTGGAGACAGATCCGAGATGAAAGCAGGTTTCCACTTTGGCTTAAAGCTATATTCTTCGTCAACTACGGCAAGGCATGAAAACAGGGTGTTCACTGCCCATATTTCATTGCCGACCCATTCCAGATCGTGAATATCGAGTGCGCCTGTGTAATAAACTGAGCGTGGCAGAAATAAAGCATCATAAGTATTCGTTTGTTTGGGATAATTGGGAGCCATCTGTGGCGCATTACCCAATATTAAAACCTCATTAGTTGTAGCCACCGCCATCTTATTTCCTTTGAATGCAAGCCCCATCGGCTTTTGAAAATTTCTCGGTAGTTGGATAAGGCTATTGTCATTGATGGCGCTGATCATGATGACCTTACCCGCCTGATAGGTGCTAATGACAATTGTACAGCCCAATTGATTGAGCAGTTCTGGTAAGTTGGGAGAATGTGAGCAGCTAAACGGTGGTAGCGTTTTGTTCATTGGTCAATTCCTATGAAGACATTACAAGTGTTAAAAAAACTGATGTAATTTAATGAGTCGTATTCAGTATTATTCCATATCTTATCATTATTTTGATAAAAAACCTAATCTGATGATAAAAGAAACCACAATAGCATTGCTGTTGGGGGTGTTGGTGCTGTCCTGCGAAAGCAATACTTATGAGCCGGAAAGACAATTTGAAGACATCCAACAGCAATTATTATCTCAATTTATTCTAGCCGAAGACAGTACGGTAATAGAGCTGCCCGAGGGACAGTTTATCTTCAATAACAGCCTGATCCTGGATGGAAAGAAGCATGTTACGATCCGGGGAAAGGGCATGGACCGGACTGTCCTCTCATTTAAGGGGCAGCAGGAAGGCGCTGAGGGCATTCGGGTGGCAAATTGCACGGCTATAACTATTGAGGACCTCGCCATAGAAGATGCTGCCGGTGACAATATAAAAATAACGGATACGGATGGGGTTACTATCAGGCGTGTAAGATCTGCCTGGACAGGGAAGGTGTCGGAAAAGAATGGCGCTTATGGCCTTTACCCTGTTATCTGTAAAAATGTGCTGATCGAGGATTGTGAAGTACTGGGAGCCAGTGATGCCGGCATATATGTAGGGCAGTCTGAAGATGTGATCATCAGGAACAATAAAACCTGGTGGAATGTGGCAGGTATAGAAAGTGAAAATTCAGAAAATGTGGAGATCTATGGCAATACGGCATATAATAATACGGGAGGTATATTGGTTTTTGATCTTCCCGGGCTGACAAGATATGGCAAGAACATCAGGGTCTATAATAATGAGGTGTATGAAAATAACCTGGCCAACTTTGCTCCTCCGGGAAATATTGTGGGCGTGGTGCCAAAGGGTACAGGTATGATCGTATTAGCCACGGAAGGTGTAGAGGTCTACAACAATAAAATCAGGGATAACAAGACTATTGGTGTGGCTATCATTAGTTATGAGTTGGTAGCGGCCATATCTGCAGAGGGAGAGGCATCAGAGGGCGAAGGTTCTGCTCAAACCGTGAACAACAACTATAAAGAAGATAAAAATTACAACCCCTTTCCCAGAAGGATATACGTTCATGACAACGAGATCAGCTCTTCTTACATACTTCCTGCACTTAATAATGACTTCGGGAAACTTTTCTTGTTCAACTTCGGGTTCTCATTACCCGACATCGCCTGGGATGGTATTCGCGCTCCTGAATATTTTGCAGAAGATGGTACGGTTAACCCTGAATACATGATATGCATTCAGGAGGGAGAAGGTGTGAAAACTACGGATCTGGATGCTGCCAATGACTTTGATAAGTTAGAGACGAATCCGGATATCTTTAAATGTAAGCCTTAGGGATGAAGCAGGTACTTGTTTTGTTGATAGTGGGCTCCTTGCTTTCATGTGGCGCTAAACATGAGCAGGAAAAGAGTCTTTCACCAGATGCAAAATCTGTTGTCTGGCAAATGCCCGATACTGCCACTTATGCCAGAGTAGGGAAGACTAAGTTATCTGACTACGGCTTCTTCAAAGGGAAGCTTGCCAATTTGGAGCCAACTGATCGTGTATTTCCCTATGACATCAATACCCCGTTATTTACGGACTACGCACTAAAGAAAAGGTTCATATATCTTCCTGAAGGTACGGAGATCACATATAATGAGGAGGACGTACTGGAATTCCCTGTGGGTGCCGTACTCATCAAAAACTTCTACTATTCCCATGAGCAATTGGAGGCTGGCACAGGTAAAATTTTAGAGACACGGCTGCTGATCCATGAGGAAAGTGGATGGAAGGCATTGCCATACCTTTGGGATCCTGAACAGACCGAGGCATATCTCGAGATTACCGGCCGGCAAATGTCCGTAAAGCTGGCTTCAGGGATTGGTGTTGCCTATGCTGTGCCCAATATGCAGCAGTGTAAGAGCTGTCATGATATTGGTGGTAAGATCGTGCCCATAGGTCCGTCAGCTCGACAACTGAATAAGGTACACGAAGAAGGTATCGAAAATCAACTGGCTCAGCTTGTAGCCATGGGATGGCTGAAAGAAGCTCCCGCTCAGGATCAATGGCCGCTGCTGGTCAATTGGGAAGATGGTTCAGCATCTCTGAAAGACCGGGCCCGTGCTTACCTGGAGATTAACTGCGCCCATTGTCACCGGAAGGATGGTCCGGCCAAAAACTCCGGGCTAGACCTGACACGGAATGCTGCTGCAAGTACTATGGGAGTGTTTAAAGCTCCGGTGGCGGCAGGAAAAGGTAGCGGAGGCCTGAAATACGACATCGTGCCGGGAAAACCCGATAAGTCAATACTGATTTACCGCATGGAATCTAACGACCCTGCTATTATGATGCCGGAACTTGGGCGTTCTATTGTACATAAAGAAGGTGTGGAACTGATCAAAGAGTGGGTGAGGGGGATGGAATAACCTGTTTGTTTTTAGTTCTTAGTTCTCAGTTCCCAGTTTTACGATTTTGGTTTTAATTTATTCGTGCCACCACTATTGGAACTATGAAGAGAGTGGTGGCACGAATACCATATCTTTAGCCAGCAACTATACAGGACCTGAGCAGCCACCAGAAGTGACCAACCACCAGTAACCCCCGCCATCCACCGCATTTCCAACGTTTGCATTTACATCTGAGACGGTGGATACAGCCAAAAGGTTGAAAAAAACCGTATCACTTATCAGTAAATTTATTTCTTATTCATGCTCATTATGATAACTTTGGTTGCTTAAAAAATGGAGGTGCTGTGAATTTTGAAGCTATAAGAGATCAACTCGAAATATATAAAGCGGAAGGAAAGAAGATGTTTACCACCTCATCTTTTCAATCGCATAGCATTGTACTCTTACATATTATTAGCAGAGTTGATAAAACCATTCCCGTAATATTTATCAACACAGGCTATCACTTCCCGGAGACGGTAGAGTTTAAAGACAGGGTAGCGGCCGAGTTTGGACTCAAAACGGTTGACTTGCGCTCCAATACGCCCAAGTTTATGCAAAGAGGGCCTGACGGCAGACTGTTATTTACATCTGATCCTGACCACTGTTGCTATTTGAATAAGACTCAGCCTGTAGACGCCCTGCTCATGCAGAACGATATCTGGATCAATGGTGTACGAGCCGACCAGAGCGCTGTGCGAAAGAGCATGAAGGTAGAACAGAAGGCTCCGCATGGTGCCATACGATTTCATCCCATGCTGGATTGGAATGCGAAAATGATCTATGAATATCAAAAAGAATATAATTTACCGAAGCACCCACTGGAAAACTCCGGCTACCTGAGTATTGGCTGTGAGCCTTGTACCCGCAAGGTGGATCCTGAAATGATGGAAAGGGAAGCACGCTGGTATGGAATGAACAAAACCGAGTGTGGATTACATACAGATCTGGTAAGTAAATAAAGCTATGAGAATATTAATTACAGGTGGTGCCGGATATATTGGTACCGAGTTGGTAAGCATGCTTTCGCAAAGGGAAGATGTTGAGCAGATCATCATTTATGACAATTTAAGTCGCTCCAACTTTAATCTTTTCCTGGGACATACCTTTAAAAATAGTGAGCGTATTACCTTTATTAAGGGCGAGTTACTCGACTCCAGGTACCTGAAAAAGGTGCTGGATGGTGTAGATGTGGTATATCACCTGGCGGCCAAAGTAACTACTCCTTTTGCTAATACGGATCCCCATTTCTATGAGCAGGTCAACCACTGGGGAACGGCCGAGCTGGTATATGCCATAGAGGAGAGTGATGTAAAGAAGTTCATCTTTACCAGCAGTACCGGTGTATATGGCTCATCAAAGTCATCGGTTGATGAACATACCGTGCCGAATCCCAGAACTTTCTACGGGATATCTAAAATGCGGGCTGAGGAGCATGTAGGCAGACTGAAGGATAAAATGGATACCTACATTTTCCGCTGTGGAAATGTATACGGCTACAACAGAAGCATGCGTTTTGATGCTGTGATCAATAAATTTGTTTTTGAGGCTAACTTCTATAAACGTATTACTATTCATGGCGATGGCAAGCAGCATCGATCTTTCATTCATATAGACCATGTTGCACAGGCGCTGTCGCATGTAATTGATGGGGAACTGGCCTCCGGTACTTACAACCTGGTGAATAGAGACCTGCAAGTGCTTGATATTGTCGACACTTTGAAGGAATTGATCCCGGAGTTGGAGTTTATTTTTGTAAATCAGCATTTGAAGTTGAGAGAACTCCGTGTAAAGCCCAATGCAGCGTTGAACAAAGCATTGTCTCTCACTAATCCCGGATCGCTGACTGATGAATTACAACATTTCAGGAGCAGGTTTTCATTTTAAAAATATAGTTTTATCACATATATCCTTAACCAGAGTATTGTGATGTATGTTAGGAAACAAATATTTTAAGCATAAGCTGCCATTTGTATGGAAATCCCCTTGCTCCAGGATATTATTGTTATACTCGGCCTCTCGGTCGTTGTTATTCTGATTTTTCAGAGGTTGAAGCTGCCCACGATCCTCGGTTTTCTGATCACCGGTATAGTGGCGGGCCCCCACGGCTTGAGCCTGGTAGAGGCATCGCATGAGGTAGAGATCCTCTCCGAAATAGGAGTGATCTTACTTCTTTTTATCATTGGGCTGGAGTTTTCGCTCAAGAGTTTATCGGCAATTAAAAAGGCGGTTTTCCTGGGCGGTGGCTTCCAGGTATTTATGACGATAGCCGTAGCAGCACTTATCGCTTTATCGATGGAGTACTCACTCCCCCGGGCTGTTTTTATAGGCTTCCTCTTCTCCCTGAGTAGTACTGCCATTGTACTAAATTTATTGCAGAACAGACGCGAGATCAATAGCCCACATGGAAAAATAGCCCTGGCCATACTGATCTTTCAGGATGTGATAGTGGTACCCATGATGCTGCTTGCCCCTATCCTTGCCGGGCAGACAGAGGATGTAGCTATGACATTGCTCTCACTGGCATTAAAGACCCTGTTGGTAGTTGGTCTGGTGATCCTTGCCGCGAGGTATGTATTTCCCAGGCTGTTGTTTGAAGTGGCAAAAACACGAAGCAGGGAGCTTTTTATTCTTACCATCGTTGTTTCCTGTTTTTCAGTGGCATGGCTTACCTCCAGCATAGGCCTTTCACTGGCATTGGGTGCTTTCATTGCCGGACTGATCATTTCGGAGTCGGAATATAGCCACCAGGCTACCAGCCAGGTACTGCCTTTCAGAGAGATATTCACCAGCTTCTTCTTCGTCTCTATCGGTATGTTGCTGGATGTAGCTTTCTTTTACGAGCATTTGATAGCTGTGCTGGGGTTTACACTGCTTGTTTTTGTTGTTAAAGGATTGATAGCCACTTTTGCCGGATTTATATTAAAATACCCTCCCAGAGTCGCTATTCTTACCGGACTGTCGTTATTTCAGGTGGGGGAGTTTGCTTTTATATTGTCGAAAGTAGGTATAGAGACAGGTCTGGTGAGTCCGGTGACGAATCAATATTTTTTGGCTATTTCCATACTCTCCATGGGGCTTACGCCATTGGTGATGATGGCTTCAGGCAACATCATTAACCTGTTTTCATCCACGCAACTCTCGAAAGGACTGGCTAAGTTCACTTATTGGAATGAGAAAGACACCGAAAGGGAGAATGTTCAGGCCCTGGCTGACCATGTAATCATTGTTGGGTACGGTATAAACGGCAGGAACGTAGCTTTGGCAGCGAAAAAAGCTAATATTCCTTACGTGATTATCGAAATGAATGCGGAAACCGTAAAAGTAGAGAAAGCGAAGGGCGAGCCTATTCTGTTTGGTGATGCCATTAATCCCTTTATACTGGAGCATGTCAATGTTTGGAGCGCCCGGGTGGCAGTAATAGCCATATCCGATCCAGCCGCAACCAAAAAGATAGTGTCCGCGATCAGGAGCATTTGCAAAACCGTTTATATCATTGTCAGGACCAGGTATATCAATGAAATGGAGCCCAACTTGCATGTTGGCGCTGATGACGTGATTGCCGAGGAATTTGAGACATCTGTGGAGATATTTACGAGGGTGTTAAGCAAGTATTTGGTTCCCGAGGAGGAGATTGAACAGTTTGTAGAAACGGTTAGGAATGACAACTACCAGATGCTAAGGCCCAAGTCTGCGACCGGCATGTCCAGTTTACATATACCTAACCTGCGCATCAGCTCCCTCACAGTTAAGAGGTCCGGTAACGAAATAGTGGGCAGGTCATTGGAAGAATCTCAGGTCAGGCAAAAATATGGAGTTACCATTTTGGCCATCCAGCGTGACGGTGATTTCCTGGTAGACATCAGCAAGGAAACCAAAGTGTTGCAGGATGATATCATTTATATCATGGGTAATCCATCAGCCATTACAGCATTTAATAAGAATGTGAGGATTTAATGCCTGCATCAAGCCCCCGATTTGCATACCAATAAAATAATTCCTTTATTTATTTAGTGTTTTCTTACAAGCATTATTTATTTAACTTAAGATAGTTAATTCAGATGACAGGAAGCGTAGGATTTGCAGGTCAGGGTAGAGATTCTTACCGTCAAAACCGTAAGCTCATGAACCAACGAGCTTCAATGAAGGATAATCCTTATTCCTCAGTCAATAAGTCAGAAAGGATAGGGACCTCTAATTATGATGAATTGATAGCCTGGAAGAGGAGAAAGTTACACAGAGCGAAAAGAAGAGCTTCTGTTATTTTATTAATACTGATCTCTGTTGTTCTGTTAATGTCTTTCCTCTTGAATTTTTTAATTTAAGCTTTGGCTGGGATGAATGCTTTTGGCTATTGCGTATTTAGTCGTGAGTATTGAGTACAAATGCTGCTTTACTAAGCCTATAAGGACTAGTAAAGCTTTCCGTGCAAAGGACCCTAAAAGAAGACGGAAGCCGGAAGTCAGAAGACCGAAGTCGGAAGCATGGGTAGTTGCAAGCTTTGAGATTTAAGCAAAATATATCAAACATCAGTTTTTACCCACCTCTGTTTCTCCTCCCAAGAGGAGAGTAGTTTGCGTATATGAAACCATTCATGTTTACCGATCTATTTAGCTGCATGCTTTGAGCTTCAAGCTGTAAGCAAAATATCAATCTTGAGTCGTGAGTTACGAATGCTGCTTTACTAAGCCTATAAGGACTAGTAAAGCTTTCCGTGCAAAGGACCCTAAAAGAAGTCGGAAGACGGAAGCCGGAAGTCAGAAGACCGAAGTCGGAAGCACGGGTAGCTGCAAAGCTTTGAGATTTAAGCAAAATATATCAAACATCAGTTTTTACCCACCTCTGTTCCTCCCAGAAGGAGAGTAGTTTGCGTATATGAACATATAAGAAAAGAAACCAGCCACCAGTCACCAGAAACCAGAAACTAGAAACTCTTAACAACCCTACCCCCCAAAGCAACAAGCTCGGCTTTTGCTTTTTCAAAACCGGCAGGGTCAATGGGTTTTGTGGCATCTTCAATCAGATAGGTGTCAAATTTCTCAAGCAATGCATCCTTGGCTGTGAAAAACACACAATAATCTGCTGCCAGGCCGCAGACATATACACTTTTTACATTTCTTTCCCTGAGGTAGCCTGCCAGCCCTGTTGATTTTTTGTGGCCGTTATCGTAAAATCCGCTGTAGCTGTCTATTTCCCGGTCCATGCCTTTTCGGAATATAGCTTCTACTCTGTTTAGATTAAGGCCAACGTGAAATTCAGCGCCATGTGAGGACTGCATACAATGGTCTGGCCATAGTACCTGGTCCAGGCCATGGAGTGTTGTGGTATCGAAGGTTTTTTTACCCGGGTGGTTGGATGCAAAACTCTTATGATCGGCCGGGTGCCAGTCTTGAGTAGCTACCACCAGATCGAAAGATTTTTGCAGTTCATTGACAATGGGTATGATCTTATCACCATCAGGTACGGCCAAATTGCCACCCGGAATGAAATCATTTTGAATATCGACAATGATCAATGTTCTCATGTGTATAGAATATATTTACGATTTTTGATTTTTTGAATTAAGTTCCGTATTTATTGCCCAGACGGCCTTTTTTGCCTACTGCTTCTGCCAACTACCGATTCATTCATAGTATTACTTTTTGTAGTATTTCTTCATTTCATCTCGTTTGTGGCGCAGTTTTTCGCTTAAACCGACTTTGTAGATATGGGGGTAATAGAATCGCTTATGCTCGTCAGGTAGCATGTTCAGTCTTTCCTGACAATAGGCAGCTATCTCCTTCAAAGAAGGGGTGAAAACAATCTTTCCCTGATCCATCACCTTGTGAAGGAGAGGTTCGGAAGTAAGACCTTTTATCTCCAGCGACTTATCAGGCTCCACGGGATGATACATGATGTCGGGAACATTTTCATCAGCCAGCGTGATAACATCTGCACCGAAAAAATTACCTTCACCATTGATCATGCGATAAACCTGTTTTTTGTCGGGTAAAGTGATCTTTTTGAGATTTTCTGAAAGCTTGATCCTTGGCTTCCGGTGGGCATAAGCCAGTTTGTAGACGCCATCCAGAGCCGCATCGGGCGGACCAGTTACCAGGCTGGTACCTACTCCGAAAATATCGATTGGCGCCTGCTGATCCAGTAAGCTTTTAATTACCCATTCATCCAGTTGATTGGAGGCGGTGATCTTCACCTCGTGTAGACCGGCTTCATCCAGCATCTTGCGGGTTTTCTTCGACAGGTACGCCAGGTCACCGCTATCCAGGCGCACGCCCAGCAACTGCTGCGAATGCTCGTGCATTTCCTTGGCCACTGTGATAGCATTTGGTATCCCGGATTTAAGCGTATCATAGGTATCTACAAGTAGTATGCAGTTTTCAGGGCGGTGAATGGCAAAGTCACGGAAGGCAGCCAGCTCATCGTCATAGCTTTGAATAAAGGAATGTGCCATGGTGCCCACGGCAGGAATACCGAAGTCTAAAGCGGCTTTTACGTTGCTGGTAGAGTCAAAACCACCCACTATAGCCGCCCTCGTAGCATGGTAGCCACCGGTGCCTTGCGCGCGCCTTAGCCCAAAATCGCTGAGCGTTCGATCGCCTGCTACAGTCCTCATACGAGCTGCTTTAGTAGCAATGAGCGATTGGAAATTAAGTATATTGAGCAGCAAAGTCTCCACTATTTGCGCTTCCATCATATTGCCTTGCAGCCTGAGCACCGGCTCATTCGGGAAAACTACCTCACCCTCTCGGGCTGCATAGATGGTACCCCTGAACCTAAAGCTTTCCAGGCTGTTGACGAATTGTTCATTTAACCCGATGCCCTTCAGGTAGTCTATGTCAGCCCTGGTAAAATGCAGATCCTCCAGGATATCGAGGAACGTGCCCAGTCCTGCAAAAACGGTGTAACCACCTTCATAAGGCAGTTTTCTGAAAAAGTAATCAAAAACTGCTTCGTCATTATTTTTCCCCGTAAGGAAATACACCTGTGCCATTGTGAGCTGGTAGAGGTCTGTGTAAGTACCTGTAATGGTAAGATCTTTCATAGTGTATGTGTTACGATCGACAATGATAGAGGTTTGACCAGGTTATGATGCTTGTCATTTTATTTGATGTTATTTATAGAGACATTACTTCCGCACCCGCATCAAAATACTACTAAACCCATACTTAACAAAATAACGGTGTTAACATTAAAGAGTTAACTGTTTTTGAGAGGAGCCGTAGCGACCAGGCATTGTTAATCGGCCTTGGTAGCTTCGGCAGGAATTCCCGGTATTTAGTGTCTTTTAGAAAACGCCAATATCCGTGTTACGCTCGTTCCAAAATGCTTTCGTGCTTCAGTACGTTCCGCTTTTTGGAACTTCGTCCCGCTGTTTGGGCGGGAACGTTTTCTTAAAGCCACTTAGAGGTTTCTTACAAACGCTATTTAATATTATATTAATGGAAACGACCGATCGCAAAAAGCCCACTTACGAGCAGCTTGAAGAATCAGTGAAGTTGCTGACAGATAAACTAAAGAGTATGGTGGGTTATCATGAAGATGTTAGCCTGAAAGAAAATATTTTTCAGGAGGTTTTAGATGCAGTCCCTGCCTTTATTTTCTGGAAAGACAGCCACAATAATTTACTGGGATTTAACCGGGCGTATCAGGAGGCGGTGAATATTCCACGCGAAGACTTGTTGTCAAAAACAGGATTTGAGCTGTTTCCTGATGCCGAAAAATACTGGGTTGACGATAAGGAGGTGCTTGAATCAGGAAAACCAAAGCTGAACATTGAGGAAACGGTGGTAATACCTCCCGACAAGACCATTTGGTTTAAAACTGATAAAGTACCACTCAAAGACCGGAATGAAAAGACTATTGGTGTTATTGGAGTGTCTATTGATATTACCCAGGTTAAGGAATATCAACATCGACTCGAGCAATTACTTGAGGAGAATAAAAAAAACAACAGGGAGCTGGAGCAGGCTAAGCAGCAGGCGGAGCGAGCGAACCAGGCGAAAAGTGAATTTCTGGCGAATATGAGCCATGAGCTCCGCACACCATTGAACGCCATCCTGGGGTTTTCGGAAGTGTTAATGGAACGGGTAAAGGAGGCGATATCAGTGAGCTACATACGTACGATACATTCGAGTGGAAAGACATTACTGCGTTTGATCAACGATTTGCTGGTGCTTTCTAAGATCGAAGCCGGATATGTGGCTATTGTTCCGGAGCCGGTAGACCTCGCAAGGCTTTTTGAGGATGTAAAACAAACATTGGACCCTTCGGTAAAAGTAAAGGATGTAGAACTGTTGTTTAAACTACCTGACGACCTGCCGAAAACCCTGATGCTGGACTACTTAAGAACCAAGCAGGTGCTCGTCAACCTCGTCACCAATGCCATCAAATTCACCCCTACAGGGACAGTTACGGTGGAAACGAAGATAGATAACCTGGATAAGTATACCCATACTGCCGATGTGAGAATTTCAGTGGCAGATACAGGTATTGGGATAAGTAAGGAAGATATTGAGATGATTTTTGAGAAGTTCATGCAAATAAGATCGTCACAGGTTAAAAACTACGAAGGAATGGGACTCGGCCTGACTATTACAAAGCGACTCGTAGAGCTTATGGGTGGCGCCATTACAGTGAAGAGTGACCCCGGTAAGGGCAGCGCCTTTACAGTAAAGCTTCCGAAGGTTGGGTATGAGGAAGCAGCGGTACGTTATGAGGATACTAAGGTGGATTGGGCAAAAACTGCAGTAAAGTTCTTTTTTCCTACCGTACTGGTTGTTGATGACTTGAAGACCAACCTGGAACTGGTAGAAGTTTTTCTTGCAGAATATGATATTCACCTGTTAAAAGCTGCCTCAGGAAAGGAAGGACTGCGCCTGATGGAACAAAATACGGTTGATCTGGTGTTGATGGATTTAAGAATGCCGGAAATGGACGGGTACGCGGTAGTAAGGCAGATAAGAAAAAATGTAAGCACAAAAGTACCTGTTATTGCTTTTACTGCATCTGCCATGACGCACGAAGAGAAGCGGATATTGGAATCGTTTGATGATATTCTGAAGAAACCGGTGAGCAAATCAGAGCTGCTCCTTAAGCTTATGTATTACCTGCCGTTCGAAGTAAGGGATCTTAGCTCCCCGGAACCGGCATTACAAGAACAGCAGAGCCATCCTGCTCAGGTTGAGCAGCAAGTCATTTTAACCAAGTCAATGAAACAGCTTATTGAGTTATCCCATCAAGCCGGGCAGATGAGTAATGTCCTGGATATTGATAGCATTTCTGATTTTGTCAATAGCCTGGAGATGTACGCGGAGAAGGAAGAATTGCAATTTTTTCTTGAAGAATATATTCGGGAGGTGACTGGTGCTATTGATCATTTCAATGTGGAGCGGCTGAAGTGGTTGTTGCAGCATTTTCCCACAGAAATTTCGCCTAAACTGAATGATAAAAAGTAATTTACAGAGAGAGCAGGAAACGATGAGGTACACCGTACTTGTTGTAGATGATGAGCCAAGAAATCTACAGTTGGTAGCTTCTATTCTTAGTCCTGCCTACCGGATAATGCTTGCGGACGACCCGGCTGAAGCACTGAAAGTATGTTTTGCGAAACAACCGGACCTCATTTTATTGGATATTGTTATGAAAACGATGTCAGGGTATGAGTTGGCACAGCAGCTTAAAAGCGATAAACGGACACAGACGATACCTATTGTTTTTCTGACAGTGAAGGCCAGCGAAGACGATATAGATAAAGCTTTTCAGGTGGGAGCTGTGGACTATATAAGCAAGCCTTTTAAAGCAAAAGAGTTGCTGGCACGTGTGAAGACCCAAATCACTTTGCAGGTCGCAGAAAAGCGGCTCAGACAGGTGATCAACCTGGTTCCTCACAGGCTGTTCGCCCGTGACAGTGCAGGTAGGATTGTACTTGCCAATGAAGCGGCAGCAGCATTTTATGCTAAAAACATAGATGAGTTGCTCAACACCAGAGAACCTGCTTTACCCGAGGGATACCAATATGTGGTTATTGATAACGGACAATGCCCTCCTGAAGAGCCCATTCATCGTATGTATACCTGTGAGGAACAACTTATTCAGCCCGAAGGAAAGAAACAGTACTTTCAGACCAGCAAGATCCCTTTTTGCTTCTCCGAATCCGGATTGCCTGCCGTGCTCGAAATTGCCATTGACATTACAAAAGAGAAGGAAAAGCAGGCGAAGATCCGGCAACTGAACCAGGAGTTGCTAAAGCATAGCCAGTATAAAGACAAGCTGCTTTCTGTAATAGCCCATGACCTTATTACGCCTTTGTTCAACATGGATATGAGCCTTGGCATGTTGCAGTCACAAATAGATACACTGCCGGCCGATAAAGTGAGAGACAAAATTTCGAAGACAAAAGACAACGCCTCCGCTACATTGAAATTATTAACCAATCTTCTCGAATGGACTAAAACGCAGTTTGAAGCAGTGTCGTACAACCCCGTTGCCCTGAATCTTTTTGATGAGGTGCAAAAGGTTTTAACTTTTCTGCAGAGCCAGTTGTATAATAAAAATATCAATGTAGAGCTTGCCATCTCCCAGGAGCAACAGATCATGGCAGATACGGATATGCTTCAAACGATTTTGAGGAACCTTATCGCCAATGCCATAAAATACTCGAAAGAGGAAGGGGTGGTGGTTGTCAGTACAAAAGAGCGGGATAGCGGGATCTGTATTTCAATCGCTGATGATGGGGTGGGAATGAGTGCAGAACACCTTCAAAAGATCAGGCAGGGCAATATGGAGCATATCACCACATATGGTACTAAAGGCGAACGGGGGTCGGGCATAGGCCTCAACCTGGCTCGGGAATTTATCCAGTGGCACGGAGGGGAACTGGAGGTAGAAAGCGAAGAAGGAAAAGGCAGTACTTTTACATTCACCATTCCAACCAACCATCATTCGTAAATCGTCAATCGTAAATCCAAAATATGATAAGGATTTTCTCTCTTGATGAGAGGCGTCATTTATCAGTGGGGTGCAAGGTCCTAATTTGT
This sequence comes from Fulvivirga imtechensis AK7, assembly GCF_000331535.1. Lineage (GTDB taxonomy): Bacteria > Bacteroidota > Bacteroidia > Cytophagales > Cyclobacteriaceae > Fulvivirga > Fulvivirga imtechensis. The sequence goes on from NZ_AMZN01000111.1 coordinate 38,417, forward strand.
CATCAATTTATTGACGGAGAAAACAGACTTTGCTATGGTACTAAAATACCCCCTCTACGCTATATTGCTAATATCTTTGACGTCTTGTTACTACAACAAGAACATGATCTACCTACAGGATGAAAGCTTTTCAGGTCAGAGAGCCAAGCTCGTTCAGAATCAAAAAAAGCCTTACAGGATACAGCCCAATGACATCATTTCCGTAAAGGTAAAAAGCGCCAGCAACACCGAACTATCAGATATTTTTAATGTAAGTCCATACATGGGGCCGGTGTTTATAGCCCCCGGTAATTTATACCTGGAAGGATATTCAGTGAATGATGAGGGACAAATTACGCTACCAGTAATAGGCACCGTGACAGTAAAGGGATTGACACTGGAAGAGGTACAGCAGATGATACAGGGCAATGCCCAGCAATATCTTAATAACGCTACTGTAATTGTAAAGCTGCTCAGCTTCAAAATTACCGTATTGGGCGAAGTTAAGAACCCAGGGTATCATTATGTTTTCAACAACCAGGTAACCATACTGGAGGCCTTAGGACTGGCAGGGGATCTGACACAGTTCGGCAACAGGAAAAATATTAAACTGATCCGGCAGCATCCGGAGGGAAACCAGGTAGTACTGGTAGACCTTACGGACCCGAAGATATTGCAGTCAGAGTATTTTTATCTGATGCCCAATGACGTGCTTTATGTAGAGCCGCTCAAGGCAACGGTAAAGCGTACCAATCTCGATCTCCTTAGTTTACTTTTTTCCGCTGCCACTACCACCATCTTGATTTTGAGTTACATAGAGTGATTAATTATGAATGACAAGATCAATATCAAAGGAATTGTACTCTACCTGTTGTCGAAGTGGCATTACTTCGTTTTTGCGGCCATATTTCTGCTGCCTGGCGCCTACTTATACACCAAGTACGCTACAAAGGTCTACCTGGTGAAAGCTTCAATACTGCTGAAGAGCGAACGCAAAAACGATCTGGGAGGTAAGGAATTTTTGAGAGGAATGGGGCTATTCACTTCGGATACCGAACTGGAAGACGAGATAGGGATATTAAAATCCTACGGCATGGTGAGCAACGCAATAAGATCGCTGGATTTCGGTATTTCTTACTTTTCAAAGGAATCATTTAGGGCTGAAGAGAAATATGGAGATTTTCCCTTTATAGTGGAGCTTGACTCCACCATCAGTCAGATGATCGATGTACCTGTTTATATAGAACCGCTGCCGGGTGGCAGTTACCGTATTGAGGCTGTCGGCCGGGATGTCGATGTCTATAACTTCCTTACCAACCGAACGGAAGATACCTTTGATGAAATCAACCTCAGGGAGGTCGTGGAGGCCGGAAAACCTTTTAGAACACACAGCCTGGCCTTTACTATCAGACCTAATGAGCTTTATGCTCCAAAAGAAAATACAAGGTATTATTTTGTTATACACGACTTAAGCGAGGTTATCGAAACTTACCAAACGGAGCTGGAAGTGTACCCAATTTCAAGGGAATCGAATATTGTGGAGCTAAGTATGCGTGGAAGCGTACCTCATAAAACGGCCCGTTTCCTTGATCAATTGCTTCATATATACCTTCAAAACGAACTGCACAAGAAAAACCAGTTGGGAGTGAAGACCATCCAGTTTATTGATAGCCAGCTTAGCGGTGTTTCGGATTCTTTGAAAAGGGTAGAGGGGTGGTTGGAAAATTTTCGTGCGAAGAGCAATATCCAGGATATTAGTTATACCGCGGAAAACCTGAGTAAAAACCTGGACCGGCTTGAATCGGAAAAGGCTGACCTGCAGGTGAAGCTCAAGTACTACACTTACATATCGGAATCCCTGGCGGAGGGCAGGTTTGGTGATGTAGTGGCCCCGTCTACTTTTGGACTGGAGGACCCTTTGCTAAGTAGTCTTCTCATAGAGCTTTCGAAGCTGAACCAGGAGCGTGCAGGGCTAAACTATAATGCCAAAGAGCAGAATCCTGTAACCGAAGTGGTGGACCGCAGGATCAGGAATACAAAAAATACTTTGCAGGAAAATGTACAGAATATCATTAATGTCACCACTATTGCCCTGAATGATCTGGATCAGCGGATATTAAGAATAAGGAGAGAATTCAGCCGGTTGCCAGCCAATGAAAGAGAGCTCGTAAATATTCAGCGCAAGTTCGATTTTAGCGATAATGTATACAATTACCTGCTGGAGAAGCGGGCTGAGGCAGGCATTGCCATTGCCTCCAATACTGTAGAAAAAACCATTGTGGACCGGGCAAAAGTAATTGGCAACAGACCTGTATTGCCAAATAATAAACTGGTTTACCTGATTGCTTTATTTCTAACACTGGCACTTCCGATCGGATTTGTAGTGTTGAAAGACTTTTGGAATGATCACCTGGTATCGAGAGAAGATATAGTGAAAGCTACAGAGATACCTTTTATAGGCACCATTATCCATGGTAGCAAACAGGAAAAAGAGCAGGTGGTTTCCGAAAAAAGAACACCCCTTACAGAATCCTTTCAATCTTTGAGAGTTAACCTGCAGTACCTGACACTGGGAAAGGAAAAGAATGTTATAGGATTTACCTCTTCATTAGAGAGTGAGGGAAAAACGTTCTGTGCGGTTAATCTGGCATCTACCATAGCGCAATCCGGCAAGAAAACTATCCTGATCGATGCTGATATGAGGAGGTCCGGTATGTCACCTTATTTTAACATCAAAAATACTCGTGGACTTTCCAACTATCTTGTCAAGAGCTGTAGCCTTGAGGAGATCATTCATGCCACCCAGATCAAGGGTTTTCACATTATTAATTCCGGTCCTACTCCACCTAACCCCCTCAACCTGATCGGCCTGCCACAGATGGACCAATTGATAGAGGATCTCAGACAGTTGTACGACACTGTTATTATAGATGCTCCGCCCATCGGCTACGTAGCTGAGTATATTATTCTAATGCGCCATACCGATGCCAATATTTACGTAGTAAGGTCAAGCTACACCAGCAGGTACCACCTGTCTAAAATCAATAACCTCTATAAGGAACAGAAGATCAGGAATGTAAGCATTCTGTTAAATGACGTCAGAACCGGGCTCAACGGATATAGCTATACCTATGGCGCAGCATACCAGTCATAAGGCCAGGTTTGAAATGCTCCTGCAATGGATCCCGGAACGTTTTCATAAGTATTTTCAAAATGTTTCCTGGCTGCTCTTTGAAAAGGTCTTTACCCTTTTCGTGGCCATGGTGGTGGGTATCTATATCGCCAGGTACCTGCAGCCTGAGCAATACGGCCTTTTAAATTATGCCATCAGCTTTGTAGGTATATTTTCTGCATTCGCAACGCTGGGGCTAGACCAGATCATCGTACGTGAGCTGGCTAAAGATATGGATCAGAAGCACGATCTGTTGGGAACCAGCTTCATACTAAAGCTGGCAGGGTCGTTGGTGCTGCTTGCGGTCCTTTCCGGGGTGCTGATATTCATGCAGAATGAAAGGTTTACAGCTATTCTTATCGTCATCATTGCCACTGCCGAGATCTTTAAGGCATTCGAAATTGTAAATTGTTTCTTTCAGGCCAAAGTACTCTCCAAGTATGTGGTTAAAGTCCAGTTGCTTGTAAATATGGGGAGCAGCCTGGCCAAGATCGTGATGGTCTATTATCAGGCGCCACTGATCTGGTTTGCCTGGGTTATCCTCGTTGCTGCCGTGATGAATGCCCTTGGATATGCTTACATCTACAAGAAGAAAGAGGGCACGCTACTAAAATGGAGCTTCAATAAAACGCTGGCAATAAGCCTTCTTAATGAAGCCTGGCCGCTTACGTTGTATGGCATTGCCCTGCACACCCAGGCCCGGATTGATCAGGTGATGCTGGGTAAGATGCTGAATAACTATGAGGTTGGGCAGTACTCTGTAGCGCTGAAGATCATAGAGATATTCGGGTTTATCCCTATGGTGGTCATGAATACTTTTACCCCGGCCATTACCAAGGCGAAAAAGATGAGCAACGAGCTCTACGACAGCCGGCTGCTAAACTTTTACCGGTTAATGTTCCTGCTGTTCATTATTGTGGCTATTCCCCTGTATTTTCTGGCAGATGGGATCATTGTCTTCCTTTACGGAGCTGAATATCAGGCGGCAGGAGTGCTTCTTTCCTTATTTGCGATCAGGTTGTTTTTTACAAACATGGGTGTGGGTAAGTCAGTCTTTATCGTTAATGAGAGCTTATTTAAATATTCTTTGGTAGCCACTATTATTGGGGCATCTATCAACATAGCCGTCAATTACTGGCTGATACCTATCTATGCCTCTACAGGCGCGATTATAGCTACTATTGTTTCTTTTACCATAAGCATTTTCGTGCTCGATCTCTTTTTTGCCGATACAAGGAGAAACCAGAAGCTCATTTTTAAGGGCATTTTCTCGTTCTGGAAGTTAAATCATGTTACGTGACGAATGGCCTATGATAGCGTTAAAACCACAACCAGATTTTGATTTCCGTTGCCCTCGCTGCCATGCTCAGATACAGGCAACAGTGGAGGAAGTAAAAATAGGCGGTATGCACTCTTATATCGACTGCACATGCAGGCATTGCGGGTTTCCTTTTTACCAGATGCTGCCTGTCGGACATCATGTGGAGGTGCCTTTTACAGTAGCAGTAGACGATGGGGAGATTTATCATGGCCATAAGGATTATAAATGGCTGGAAGAAGTGGTGAAGCAGTCATTTCCACTCGCAGGGCAGGAAGTATCTATCGAGAAGCGAATTTTCAAAGCACACAATGATGTAGTCATTTTAAATACACTCGACTTTTTATACGGACATTCACTACTCAAGCTCTACAATGCCCAGCACCACCTGGACCGCAATCCTTCAACGGGGCTTGTCCTCATTATATCTAAAGCGTTCGAATGGATGATCCCGGCCGGATGTGCGGAAGCATGGATAGTAGATCTTAAACTGGGGGAGCTGAGAAAAGGCTACACCGCTATTGCGGAATTTGTGTCTGCGCAGCTTCAGAGGTTTGACAGAGTCTATCTAAGCTATGCCTACTCGCACCCTGATTTTACCAGAGTAGACATAGCCCGCTATACGGGGGTAGAGCCCTTCCGCATCGAAAATTTCACCCACACTACACCGCGTATAACCTTTGTGCTCCGTGAGGATCGCTGGTGGCATCCACACCGGGCCGATTACTGGTTTTACAGGGCTTGCCGAAAATCAGGCTGGCTGAAGGTGGGAGGGAAGTTGCTCTCAATGCGGCAGAAGCAGTTGGTAGAAAGTACGATCAGGTATGTTAAAAACGAGCTTACCGAAGCAGAATTTTTTATTGTCGGGTTTGGAACCACAGGTAACTTTAATGGGAATACTCATGACAGGCGTGTGAACAGCCTCAACGGAGATATTGAAAGAGAGTGGTGTAAAATATACAGCAAAAGTCATGTGGTAGTGGGTTTTCATGGCTCCAATATGCTGTTACCCACTGCTTTTGCAGCAGGCTGTGTCGAAATACTTCCTGAAGACCGGTTCGGAAATATGGTTCAGGATATATCAGTGCGCTATCACGACAGGCAGCAACTGTTTTTCTACCGGTTTGCCGACCAGTACACGCAGCCTTCCCGAGTTGCCGGTAAGATCGTGGCAATGATCAGAGACTATGAGAGTTATCATCGGAATATGTGTAAGCATGTGTACACCTCCACCTGATGATAGAGATCAAGTGCCTTTAATGATGAGCATCATGGATAAATTAAATACAGGAAGTGAATTTTAATGAAAATTACCGACTATGGCTATAGCTTCTTCAGGGATGAAATTCCGCACACCCGTTTTGATGGTGATTTTCAACCGGCCTGACACTACCCGGCAGGTTTTTGAAGCCATACGTCAGGTGAAGCCTCCCCGGCTATACATTGCGGCAGACGGTCCCAGACCCCACGTACTATCTGATGCTGCAAAGTGTAAGGAAACCAGGAAAATAATCGATGAGGTAGATTGGGAGTGTGAGGTTAAAACGCTGTTTCGAGAGACTAATCTCAATTGTGGCGTGGCTCCCTCATCTGCTTTTACCTGGTTTTTTGAACATGAGGAGGAAGGTATCATCCTTGAAGACGACTGTCTGCCATCTCAAAGCTTTTTTTGGTACTGTCAGGACCTTCTGGAGCGATACCGGGATGATTTGCGGGTGATGCATATTGGAGGTAATAATTTTCTCCATGGTTGGCAGCACGATCAGGACTACTCCTACTATTTCTCCAGGAGCGGTTATGTCTGGGGTTGGGCCACATGGCGTAGAGCCTGGAAGCTGTTTGACTTTGATATTTCCCTTTACCAAAAGCTAAGGGCCAAAGGATATTTTGACGGCTTTTTTATGAATCCGCTGGAACGGTTTTACCGGCTAAGGAAGTTTGACCTTACGGTAGCCAGAAGAGGTACGGTAGACTGGTGGGACTATCAGTGGGAATTCGCCCGCTTTATCCATTCCGGTCTGGCGATTGTGCCACAAAAAAACCTGATCAGGAATCTGGGCTTCGGAACAGACGCAACACACACTACCAATGGCAAAAGTAAAAATGCTGATATGGTGGCTCTGGACCTGGAGATGCCGCTGAAGCATCCGCCATTTGTGGTGAGGGATGTTGTTTCTGACAGGAGGTCCTTCCAAAATCTGATCAAAGAAATAGTCCGTTCGAAAATAAAAGTTTAACAGATGAAAAGCACAGCTTCTGAAGTATCTCTTAAGGCACCCGTCCTTTTTTTAGTTTTTAACCGGCCGGAGGTTACCTGGCAGGTGTTCGAAGCCATCAGGCTGGCAAAGCCCCGGCAACTTTTTGTAGCAGCAGATGGTCCGCGAAATGACAAACCCGGAGAAGCGGAGACATGCAGGAAGGTCAGGGAAATAGCTACTGATGTGGATTGGGAGTGCGAGGTGAGTACCCTGTTTCAAAAAGAGAACCGGGGCTGTGGTGAGGCAGTCTCTGAGGCTATCACTTGGTTTTTTTCGCATGTGAAGGAGGGAATTATATTAGAAGATGATTGCCTTCCTGCGCTGGATTTCTTCCGTTTCTGCTCCGAAATGCTCAGGTGTTACAGACATGACACACGCATAATGCAGGTAGGTGGAAATAACCTGTTGCCGCTGAAGCATCGTGACCATGAGTACTCTTACTTCTTTTCCAATCATAACTACATCTGGGGCTGGGCTACCTGGAAACGGGCCTGGGACCTCTTTAGTTATGATATGAAGTACTATGAAAAAGTGGGTGAAAAAAGATATCATGACCAGTATTTTCAGTCATTTGACGAGCAGGATTATTTCCAATATGTATTTGACAGGACGTATTCCGGAGCAGACTATCTCACATCATGGGACTACCAGTGGCAGTATACCAGAATGCTCAATGCCGGCCTTACGGTGGTGCCATCTAAAAATCTGGTGGTCAACCTGGGGTTTGGTAAGGATGCTACACACACCGTAAGTAATAATGCGATCATCAACAGCATGAAGCTGGAGCCAATGGATTTCCCATTGAGGCATCCTGAGTTTGTAATGGTGGACCGGCACATGGATAGTGCAATATTCAAGCGCCTTTTTACTACCCGCTGGTCACGCACAAAGCAAAGGATTAAAAGAATAGTACCCAAAGGATGGCTGGAAGGTGGGAAGAAATATTTTAATCTGCTATACTGATGATGTATAAAAAGGATATCATTAACGCACTGTTTGTTGCCAGCTTTCCTGTGTTTGGCATAGGGTCCTATATTTCAGCTTCAAAAAGCCCTTCCATGGGATACCTTATCTCGGCCATGCCATATGCGCTTATTGTGCTTTTTTATCTGACCGACCTCATTTATCGTAGGGAATTGCGCATCAGAGTGAATGCCTGGTACCTGTTGATGGCGCTGTTCCTGATGTCAACAGTAGCATCTCTATTTATCGCACTTGGGAAAAACCTTCCCGATACTACAAGATCACTCACCCTGGCCAGATCGATACTCATTTTGATGCCTTTTCAGGCGTTTGTGGTGGTTCATCTATACAATGAAAAGGAGCGCGAACTCGTCAGGCTGACTTTTATTAGCCTGAGCTTGCTGTTACTGGTCAATCTGGCAGGCTATTTTGTCCTGGGGCTTAGCAACTATCTGCACGGTATCGAAGGGCGGGTTAGTTTTCCTTTTGTTGATGGGATATACAGTGGGGCGTGCCTGGTAGCCGTGCTGAGCATTATGCTCTTGTATTACTTCCCTTTTGCACGAAAACACATTGGGTGGTTAACCGGATGGATCTTGTATTTCTCATTGAACCTTGTTCTTCTTTTTATGATCAATTCCAGACTGACCACTCTTATCTTTATTGTGGTAATGCTTCTCATCCTCTTGAAGGCTGTCAGTAGCGTAAAAAGTGTCTATTGGGTGTCAGTTTTTACCTTACCTATTCTTCTCAATACCGGGCTGCTCATCTATAAATTATTGAATTTACCGGTGTTCGCTGCCATACTACAGCGAGTGGACCTTATTGATGTCAGTACATTTAATGGCAGGGCGTTTCTCTGGCAGGACGCATTCAACTGGCTGCTTTACGACCAGCGTGGCCTGTTGCTGGGCAATGGTTATCGCGGACACTACTTTCTGGATATCACTTCCAATGTAGCACAGTTATGGAATGAACAGGAAGCATATCATTTGCATCTGCACAGTACTTCACTGGAAATTTTAGTCAGTCAGGGGTTGGTCATGCTGATCATTTTTTTACTCCTTTTTTATAAGGCATTAAAACATTACAGGCAGGCGCTCGGAGGAAACCAGGAAATGGGAGCGCTTCTGGCCGTCTTGATATTCCTGCTGTTCATCATGCAGGTGGATACATTTCTGTACCTGGATAGCCTGGGGGCAGTCATTTTTAGCTGGTTGCTATCATTCATGGTAGTTGATAAGCCCGGTAATGATCAGGAAGCCATAGCGAAAATAAACAAATGGACTTAATATTTTTCAGCAGATGATATCGATAGTTATTCCCGTACATAACAGAAAGAAGTTTACAAGAAACTGCCTGCTTTCTTTGGAGCGGCAAACAGTGCATGAGCATAATATAATTGTAGTTGATGATGGTTCTACCGATGGTACAGGCGAGATGCTGGAGCATGAATTTCCGGAAGTGACGGTAATTACCGGGAATGGAAACCTGTTCTGGACGGCAGCCGTCAATTTGGGTATCAGGCATGCACTGGTTGCCGGTGCAGACTATGTAATGACACTGAACAACGATACTATCGCTGCCGTAGATTTTATGGAAAAGATGTTATATAGGTCGGCAGAAGAGCCTGATGCGCTGCTCGGAGCGCTGGACATAGATTTTGGGACATTAAAACCCTACTATGGCGGTGAGGTTACACATCAGGTATGGAATACCTCCAGGTATCTTCTGCAAGAACTGGAAGAAAAAGACTGGAAAGGGCTTCATGAAGTTTCTCTTTTTCCGGGGCGCGGACTGCTCATACCCAGAGTTGTTTTTGAAGCCATAGGTCTCTTTGAAGAGGAGAAACTACCCCATTACATGGCCGATTATGACTTCACGGTATTGGCCAGGCGCAATGGCTTTAAAGTTTACTGTAATTATGATGCCCACTTGTTCACCTACCCTGAGGAGGGTGGTGATCATAAGATCAGAAAAAAAAAGAGCCTTAGAAACTATTACAATCACCTGTTTAGTATTAAAGGTGGTGGCAACCTGCGCAACTTCACGATCTATACCCTGAGAAACTCCCCGGCAGGGTTAGTGCCGATGCACCTGATAAAAGGCTATGTGCAGCGTGTTTTTGGCTATTTAATTCATTGAAATGAAGCTGCTGATCTCTGCATACGCCTGCATTCCCGACCGGGGTTCCGAACCCGGTCATGGCTGGCATTGGACTTTTGGTAATGCCGTGCTGGGGAATGAGGTATGGTGTTTTACCACAAAAGAAGGAGAGGAGGCGATCAGAATAGCATTGAAGCGTAATCCCTCACTAAAAATACATGTAGAGTTCGTTGAGGTGCCAGGTTGGATCAACTATTTATACCGTTTTCAACCTTTCGTATACCTGCATTACCTGGTGTGGCAGCATAAAGCAGCCAAAAAAGCCGCTGTGCTCGATAAAGAAATTGATTTTGACCTCCTTCACCATGTGACTCTGGGTAGTTTGCAACTGGGGTCGGGGCTGTGGAGACTGAAAAAGCCTTTTGTGTTCGGCCCGGTCGGAGGAAATAACTTTGCGCCTGTTGCGTTTAAAAAATATTTTGCCGGAGGTTGGCATATGGAGATTTTCAGGAGGTGGACCAGCAATTTGCTTACCGTTTTTAATCCTGATTTTACAAAAACCATACAACGGGCGGACTTGATACTGGCTACGAACAACGATACCTTGAAAAAGGCCAAAGAGGCGGGAGGGCGGAAGATCAACCTATTTCTGGATTCGGCTCTGCCTCACCATTTTTTTTCGGAAAAAGCGCCTTTTGACCATCACCATGCTGATGTTTTAAGAATACTTTGGGTTGGGCGAATATTTGCACGTAAGGGTCTTCCGCTGGTACTGGAGGCATTGAAGGAAGTGAAGACAAGGCATATCCCCTTCCACCTGACCATCCTCGGTGATGGCAAGCTGGGACATAGGGTGAGCCAGTGGTTGCTTGACTATGGTATTCAGGAGCATGTGACCTGGCGAGGGCATGTCTCGTGGCACGAAGTAAAGACAGCCTACCAGGAGCATGATGTGTTTATGTTTTGTAGTCTGCGTGATTCCTTTGGGTCGCAGTTCCTCGAGGCTATGGCTTTCGGTCTGCCCATAATCACCCTCAATCATCAGGGAGCAGGTGATCACATCCCTTCAGCGGCTGCAGTAAAAGTTTCGGTAACAACTCCCCAATCCACAGTGAAAGAACTTGCGGAGGCAGTAGAGTACATGTACAAACACCCGCAACATCGGTATAAAATGGGGCAGAATGGTTATGCTTTTGCCAGACAACATCAGTGGGATAGAAAAATCGGTCAGGTGAATAGGTATTATGAGGAGATTTTAGAGAGGAAGAGAAAAACCACCTCAAAAGCCCTAAATTAAAATCAAAAGTCATTCTGAGGCAACCAACAACTTCAGTTGATTTTGTTGATAATGACAAGTTAACCGAACGGCCTTGAGGAAATGGCGTTAAGAATTTCAATGCCACACGTACACTTTATAAATCACACTGTTTGAGCCCCGTTGTTTCAAACGGGGCGAGTTTGTGATTTGTTATCACAAGCACTGAAATTTAGCCATTTGCTCACGGCCCTTGCTCCGCCATAGCGACTACGCGAAGGATCGTAGCCAAAAATAGCCCGGTGTCTGAACGGTTCAAAACCGTCTGACACCTAGCACAAGCAGTCATCGGCTTAAAACCTCTATGGTTTGCCAAAACTGGGAATCAAAAAATCGCTTTCTGAAGAGCTGGCCAGAGTTCATAGCCAGGAAAGCTTTACCAGTCCTTCCAGGCTTAGTAAAGAAGGCTTTGGTCTTCGGCCTTCCGACCTAAATTTCTCATATCTAAGCTGAAATAATCTGCAAAACCAGTTCCTTCGTCAGTGGGCGTCCATTGGCTTTGGATTTTATCAGTTCAAACGGGTACCGAAAATCACAACCTGACTTCCAGTCGCTGCAACCGTAAGCGGTTTTTCCTTTTATCAGAGTTCCCTTTTTGCACTTAGGACACAGCGGTTTACCGCTCTTTCCTGGCACTGGCGACTGCGATTTTGTTTTATTCTCAAATTCCAACTGAAAATCATTCGTTAGCTTCACTATCCCTTCCACTTTTTCCCCCTCAAGTACAAAACCCTTCAGTTTCGTAGTGGCCTTCTTTTCCAACAGCCTTTTTACTTGCTGATGAGTCAGCTTCTTGTTCATAAACTCGAAAGGTACACGCATATCGCAGCCGGCTTTCCACTCACTGCAGCCGTAGCTGTTTTTCCCTTTGATGATGCTACCCGAAGTGCATTTAGGGCATTTCATCATTGGCTTTCATCAGGTCGCGCAGCTCTTCATCGTCTACCTGTTTGCCGGCAGTTTCCATGGCCCGTAGTAAAGATGCTTCCGTATAGTTTTTTGGCGGCTTGGTCGTTTTTTCAATGAAGGATGGCTCATGCGGACCACGCTCCCCTTTCTCAAATGAAGGTAAAATTCCTTCGTCATCTTCGTTGGTTTCCTCATCGTCATCAGAGGTATCTTTCTTACTCTCCTTGGGGAAGAGTACCCGCCATCCTTCCTCCAGGATCTCCTTACCTCTTGCTACGAATTTCACGGTTTCAACTTCAGCATTTACCTGTGTTTTAGCTACTTTGCAATCAGGATAAAATGTCGCTATAAAGCGTCTGACTATAATATCATATACTTTGTGTTCATCGGAGCCTAACGGCTTTTGCTCACCAGTCGGAATGATAGCATGGTGATCGGTCACTTTGTTATCATTGAATACCTTGGTCGATTTCCGGATCTTTTTGCCCAGGATAGGTTCGGTAAAAGCAGAATAATCAGCAAGCCCCTGAAGTATGCCGGGTATTTTAGGATACATGTCATTAGGCAGAAATGTGGTATCAATACGTGGATAGGTCACCACCTTTTTTTCATAAAGGGCCTGTACCAATTTAAGGGTTACTTCTGCTGTAAATCCAAACTTGGTATTACAGTATACCTGAAGGCTGGTGAGGTCAAAGAGTTTAGGTGCATATTCTTTACCTTCTTTCTTTTCAATATCCGTAATTACCAGGTCTTTTCCGGTGACTTTGTTGAGGAGCTCTTCACCCTCTCTTTTGAGAAGAATTTACCGGTGGTATTGTTGAATTTTGTCTCTCTGTAGATGGTCTGAAGCTCCCAGTAAGTTTTGGGTACGAAATTTTCTATTTCGTAATGCCGGTTGACCAGCATGGCCAATGTTGGGGTTTGCACCCGGCCAATGGACAATACCTGCTTGTAACCACCATATTTGAGGGTGTATAGCCGGGTGGCGTTCATCCCTAACAACCAATCACCAATAGCGCGGGAGCTGCCTGCATAAAAAAGGTTGTCAAACTGTTGCGCAGGCCTTAGTTTCTCAAAACCCGCTTTAATGGCTTCAGTAGTCAAGGATGAGATCCAGAGGCGCTGTACTTCACCCTGGTATTTTGCTTCCTTGATCACCCAACGCTGGATCAATTCCCCCTCTTGCCCTGCATCGCCACAGTTGATGACCAACGAGGCTTTGTCCAGTAAACTTCTAATTACTTTAAACTGCTTCTTCACCCCGCTATCGTTCATTAGTTTGGTTTCAAAGCGCTCCGGAAGCATCGGGAGGGTGTTTAGATCCCACCGCTTCCAATGAGGCTGATAGTCTTCAGGGGAATTCAATGTGCAGAAATGCCCGAAAGTCCAGGTCACCTGATAGCCATTGCCCTCAAAATACCCCTCTTTCCGGGCACCGGCTCCAATTACCTGCGCTATTTCTCTGGCTACACTTGGCTTTTCAGCAATACAGACCTTCATGTGTGTTCATTTTGATTTTCAATCGCCAGGAGTCTGACCTGCCGGCGAAAATACAAAATCTATTTGATAGAGCCTCGGGCTGGTGGCGGGTTGACAGGTTACTGGTACTGGTCGCTTCTATGTTGCTGGTCGCTTGTGAACTGGTTGACTGGTCATTGGTTAGCAAACAATAAACTGTAGGCAAAACGAAGCTGGAAGCAGGATAGCTGCAAGCTTTGAGCTTCAAGCTATAAGCAAAATGTCAATCGTCAAACCAGTAAAAGCACCACTTAACCATTAACAATTAACAATTAACAATTAACAATTAACAATTAACAATTAACAATTAACAATTAACAATTAACAATTAACAATTAACAATTAACCATTAACACCAAATAAAAACTATGTATTAATCTGGAATGCCAATTAGCGAATACGTATCTTTATCAACAGGCATAACCAAAAAACTAAATATATTATACACTTCTATACGGGTAAACCGGCATTGTATGGCGGTAAAGAATAAAAACAAAGCAGCGGAATTTTTCATCGCTGCTATAGGTGCGTCAGCAGGAGGGTTGGAGGCGCTGCAAAACCTGATCTCTGGAATTCCAAAGAACACCGAAAATCTTGCAATTATTGTAGCCCAGCATCTGGGCACTGAAAGCATGTTGCCTGAGCTACTCGCCAGTAAAACGGATTTCGATGTAACAGAGATCAAAAATGATCATGATATACAGTCGCGCGTGATATACGTTGCCTCGCCCAACCAGGAAATTGTATCCAGGGAGGGCAGGCTTTATTTGAGTAGAGCACCCATCATGGCTGGTCCCAAACCATCTCTTAATTTATTATTTTCTTCTCTGGCCAAAGATCATCAAAACAGGGTGATTGGAGTGATCCTTTCCGGAACCGGAGCAGATGGCGCTAACGGAATGAAAGAGGTAGCGATGGCAGGAGGTGTTACAATAGTACAGGACCCGGACACTGCTAAATTCAGAGGCATGCCGGAGGCGGCCATTGAAGCCACTCCTGTTGACTGGGTACTTGCACCGGAGGAGATAGGCATGAAACTGGCCGATATAGTAGCTGATCCTAAACAGCACGTTGACTTGAAAATTGGAGAGGAAGCTTTTTACAAGATCATAGAAGTTCTGGAGCAGGTTACAGGAACGGATTTCAACAATTACAAACAGGAAACGCTGTTCAGAAGAATGGAAAAACGGCTATCTGAGCTCAAACTTCCCACATTAAGTGAGTATTACGACTACCTTAAAAATCACAGTGAAGAAGCTGAGATCCTCTTTAGGAAAGTACTGATAGGAGTCACCGGCTTCTTCCGCGACCCGGCAGTATTCGAATCACTGGAGCGATATGTTGAAAAACTATTGGTTAAAAAAAAGCAGGGAGAGCCACTGCGTGTATGGGTGCCAGGTTGCGCCACCGGGGAGGAAGCTTATTCCGTGGCGATGATCATTGATGCCAAATTAAGAAAAAAGAAACTCAATATACCGGTGCAGATCTTCGCCACCGATATCAATGATGGCTCTCTCATCATAGCGCGTAAAGGAGTATACGATAAAAAATCAATTGAAAAGGCGCCACCACGGTATGTAGAAAGATATTTGACACGGTTGAGTGGTGACATGTATGAAATAAACAAAGGCATACGGTCAATGATCTTGTTTTCCCGTCATGATCTCAGCCACCACCCTCCCTTTTTACGGCTCGACCTGATCGTGTGTCGCAACCTCCTGATATATTTTAACAAACGCCTTCAAGAGCAGATTTTTCGCTTATTCTACACGGCTCTCAATTCCAATGCATATCTGGTACTGGGCAAGTCAGAGTCCGTGGGCAAGTTGACAGACCTGTTTGGAACGGTTCAGTCGGATGCAAAAATATATCAGCGCACAGCGGGAAGTACCATTCGAAGACTCCGCTATGGAAGGCTTCCCATACAGCAGTTGCCAAAACTGCGGAGAGAGATCACCATTCCGGAAATAGTGAAGGAAACACTGTACAGTGTTTTTAAATATCCCTATGTGGTGGTCAATGATAGTTTCGATATACAGGAGATCAGTGGTGATGTGAGCTTGTATATGGGACTGAAACCCGGACAGATGAATGCCAACATGATAAAGCTGGCTCATAAGGACCTCCGGATAGAACTAAAGTCTCTTGCACTGAACTGTACTAAAGAAGGACGGGAGGTACAAAGCCAGGTGCGTAAGTTCAACAGTCATGGCCATGATCATTATGTCAGGTTCACTATGCGGCCTTTGCTTTACCAGCCAACTACCGATCAGTTTTATATGATAGTATTCGAGGCTGTGAAGCAGGGTAAAAGTAAAGAGAAGAAGGTAGAGCCGGCTAAAAAGGAGCAAACCAGGATCAGGGAGCTTGAGGAAGAGCTGGAAAATACCAGGGCAGATCTACAGGATTTTATTGAGCGGCTGGAAGAATCAAATATACAACTGCAATCCCTGAATGAAGAACTACAGTCTTCGAATGAAGAGCTCAGAATATCCAATGAAGAACTGGAAACTGCCAATGAAGAGCTACAGTCTTCCAACGAGGAGATACTTACTACCTATCAGGAATTAAAGGCAGCCCATGAAACCCTCACAAAGCAGGAGCAACTGCTGCGGGAGTCAAGGGCCAACACTCAGGCGCTCATCAATAATAGCCTGCAGGGGTTTATACTTTTAGACAGAAATTACCATGTCATAACCTTCAATGAAATGGCGAAAAAGGTTATGAAACTATTTTTCCAGGCCAACCTGAGAAAGGGGGAGGGGCTGAATGAATCCGGGAATGACCACTATGGGATCTTTTCAAACGGCTTCCGGGAATCACTGACCCACAAGACAGTACAAAAGGAATATGAGCTGGTGGATAAGAAAGGAGTTTCTCATGTCTTTAATTTCAATTTTACGCCTGTATTGGATGAACAAGGCAAAATAGAATCCGTTTCTGTAGGCATGCTGGACATCACTGATTGGAGGAAAGCGAAGCAGGACGTGCGCAAATTATCCTGGGTGGCCAGATATACCAACAACGGTGTGATGATCACCGATCACGAGGGGAGGATACAATGGGTAAACGAGGGTTTTCAACGACTAACGGGATGGTCATTTGAGCAGGTGGAAAATAAGCTGTGCACTAAGGTTGTTCCCGATGGTGAGCTCAGGGCCGATGCGGTGAAAAAGATCGAAACCACACTGACAAAAAAGCGAGCTGTAACAGAGGTGCTTCTTAAATATACCAAAGATGAAAAGCAGGTGTGGGTAAGTCTCGATATGACGCCTATTTTTGAGAAGAAAAAATTAACACATTTTATTGGTGTACTCACTGATATCACAGGTATTATCAGGGCAGAAGAGCTGAAAAAGAACCAGGAAGCACTGGAGCAACGGCAACACCTGATAGATGGCATAGCCAGCAACTTCCCTGATGGTATAGTAGGACTTATCAACAGTGATCTCAGGTATGTATACGTTGGTGGTAGTGAGTTAAAGCGGCTGGGGCGGCAAAGGAAGGATATGCTTGACACGATGGTATTAGATCAGGTTTTTGCTGATACCGGTAAGCTGGTAAATCCACAGCTTAAAAAAGTTTTTGAAGGGGAAAGTATTTATCTTGATGTGCCGGCCGGTGAAGAGGTGTACGGCCTGCATGCGGTACCTGTTGCTGAAGGGAATAATATCGCTCATGCGCTGGTGGTATTGCATAACATAACGCAGCGCAAGAGAGCAGAAACGGAGACGCTTAAAGCCTTGAAGCAGCAAAAGGAGTTAAATGACCTGAAATCCCGTTTTGTTACACTGGCTTCCCATGAATTTCGCACACCGCTGAGTACCATACTTTCCTCAGCATACCTGATAGAACAGTTTGAAGAAAAAAACGACCGGAAGAACACTCAGAAACATTTGCAACGGATTCAAGGCAATGTCAAAATCCTTACCGAGATACTCAACGAATTTCTTTCCCTCAGCAAAATCGAAGAGGGGACGGTACGTAATAACCCGGTGGAATTTGATGTGAAACAGTTTTGCTCAGAACTGATTGAGGGACTGACAAAGAAAGAAGGACAGGAAATTCTTTACAGGCATAAGGGAGGCATGGAAAATATCTATGTGGATAAGGGGCATTTGATCAATATCCTTAATAAGCTTCTTTCCAACGCCAGCAAATATTCATCTCAGGACAAAAGGATCTGGCTTACCTCCGAAAGTATAGAAGGCGCTGTTATCTTTTCGGTTCAGGATGAAGGTATAGGTATTCCTACTGAGGATCAGGAGCAGTTATTTGGTACATTTTTCAGGGGGAGAAATGCGAGCAATATTCAGGGTACGGGCCTTGGGCTACACCTCGTAAAAAGATACCTGGACATTATAGGAGGCGCCATTGATTTTGTCAGTATACCCGGAAAAGGAAGCACTTTTAATGTGACAATTCCCCAAATGCCTGAAATGATGAAAACGAAAGGCCATGCCGGCTCCGATGTAAATGCATAAGCTAAAGTCATCCTGCCTGTCCCGAACTTGCCTAACTTGCCTCGGGGAGGCAACTTTCAGTTGATTTTGGATAATGACATTACGCCACCATCATTAACCACAGAAGAAACTAAGGAAACGGAGATCCCAAACTACCACGTCATCCTGAGACAAAAATTTTCGTAGAGCAACGATGGAAATATTCAGGATCCCCTGATCCATGGCAGAAGCTGAAGCCCGGGACACTCCCCGGACTCCGTACATTGTTAAACTCACCCGGTTCAAATCCGGATTTGAACTTTCCCTCGCTATGATTTCAGAGTAAGGCCAGGGGTGCTTTAAACCCGAGTTATGCAATAGACTTCGTGATGAGCGACAAAAGTGGCTGTGAGATAAGTGCTCACGCAGAATTTTGCAACGGAGGTATAGCACCGCTATGGTGAGTAGCAAAATTTGAGTAATGCCTGTCCCGGCGAATGACGGGATCCTTAGATTACCGTCAGTTTTGACGCGGAATAGATTTCTATTGCATAACTCGGGTTAAAGTTTCAGGACATTCAACCTCTGCACTTGGCTTATGTCACCTTTAAATTTCCTAACATCACGTCATTCGGGAATTTTCTCAGCCCAATTCGGCCCTTCAAATCATTGTTAAAAAACGGTACACCGCGGAGAACCTATGATCGCTCCCCGCAGGTACCAATCATCCTAAACCAACTGTACTATTCCTTTTCCAGCACCCAGGCCTTACGAAAGTAAGGTTGCTGCCGGTAATCATTTCTTAAATTCCTCGCTTCTTCCTGATCCTGGGAGGAAGTAAGGTAGACATAGTTGTATCCACTCTCAGTATCTGTAAGAATTTCCGCCTGATAACCCTTTTTCGTTATAAACTCCTGGTACTTTACAGCATTTTCCATGAGTTCAAAGGCCCCTATTACAACATAGTACTGCTTGGGTCCTTCTTCGTCAATGGAGGTATCGTCTTCGGACGCCATCAAAGTATCTTCATCCTCAGGCTCCTCCACAGTGTCGGAAGAAGGCGAAGGCTCTTCAGCCTGCTTTTCAACGATTGACTTCTGCTTTTCCAAAAAGCTGAGGTCCTTCCTTTTCATCGTTTTGTATCTCTTACGCTTATTTTTATTATAGAGCACGGAAACTTTTGAGACCGGAGAATGCTTCTTTCCAAAGTTCATGCTGAGCTGAAGTTCGTGAGAGCTCGTATTTGTAATAGAGGAGTTTGCAGGAGGAAATTCATAGCTATAGGTGAAGCGGACCTTTTCCATGATATTCATTCCAAACAGCAGAGCAAGTCCTCTATTTTGATTGTAGCTGGCTCCGGTCCAGAGTTTTTCATTGAAATTGACAAGAGTTGCGGCCTCCCAATAGTTTTGTAGCTTGTCCTGATTTTCATGATATATAAGCCACGGTTCCAGCGTTACACTGGAGGCAGCGCTCAGGTCAAAGGTGTAACTGACAGAGTAGAGCCGGTTTTTGAGGTTGGTGAAACTGAATTCATTGAAAGTCTCGGTGCTGAATGGGTCTGATTGAAAAAGCTCGGTGAGCGCAAAACCCATCCTGAACTTACCTGATATATAGGCCACTCCGAAATTACCATCCGCATAGTAGTTATTACCTGCTGCCTGCATAATTACCGGGTCATTGGTGTTTAACTGCTCGCTGTCCAGATCCAGAGCATTGACCCCAAAACCACCGGAAATACCAAAGCGTAAAGCCTGATCAAAGCCCAATGGGACCACATAGGTGAATGAACCTTTAAAGGTATTGTTCTGCATGAGCACTTGTTCATCCGTATTAACATTGAGTCCTAATATTATCCTCTGATTCACCGGAACCTGCAAGCTCAGCCCTGCACTGGTAGGTGCGTCCTGGAAATTGGCCCATTGCTTGCGATAAACAAGGCCTATAGCGGCCTGGTTGTCGATGGCAGCAAAAGCAGGGTTAAACAAATAAGGGTTGTGAGAAAATTGCCGGTATATCGGGCTGGTATTTTGAGCATTTGCCAACTGCGTAGTAATGACAAACAAAAGTATTAGTATTTTTTTCATTGGTTTTTTTGATTCCATTTAGGGAAGGCACACCGGATGTATTCACACACCCGGTGTGTACCCTTTAAAAATGAATTTTAGAAATGAGAATTGATTACCTGATAATTCTGATGGCTCCGTTGACTGTCTTTTCACTGTTGCTAAGGACAAAATAATACGGGCCCTCTTCCAATGGTTTGCCATTATACTTCCCGTCCCAGTTGTTCTGATAGGGCTCACCTTCAAAAACCTGCTTTCCGAAACGGTTGTAAATAGTCAGTTTGGAATCAACAAGGGCTTCTTCGTCTTCCCATACCCAGAAATCATTGATGCCATCATCATTAGGTGTGAAATATTTGGGATAGTTATAGGCTACACCCCGTTTGAGAGAAGGAGATACGACAACAGTCATTTTGTCTTTCCCTTTCAGTCCATCATTGTCCGTTACTGTCAGTTCGAACAGGTATATTCCGGCTATGAGGCCGCTCACCTTTACATCCTTTTCAGAGATCTCGGTGATCATTGCTCTTGGTCCTGCCAGTTGAGCCCATTGATAATCAACGATTATCCCATCGGGATCATCCCCCGCGCCATGAAGTATTACCGTATCAGCAGGAAGTGATATCCTCAGGTTCTTACCGGCATCGGCAATAGGATTCAGGTTTCTGGAGCTCACAATAATCCTTATCTGTACAATGGCCATTCCCCCTTCATTATCTATAGCCTGAGCTGTAATGGTATGGGTGCCTGAAGGTACATTGTTCCACTCATACCGGTAGGGACTCGTAAGGTCCTCTCCGAGTTTGGTGCTTCCGAAGAAGAACTCAACCTTTACGACATGGCCATCACTATCCGAGGCGTTCGCAGTGATAGCCACAGTTTGCCCTGCACTGAAAAGGGCATTGTTTGCCGGACTGGTAATACTCACGGTTGGAGCCGTATTAGGGCCGTCAACAATAATGGATATGGCTGCCGAGGTTGTAACGGCTCCTTTGTCATCAGTGGCTTTGGCAGTAATGGAATGGGTGCCAGCAGACAGATCATTCCAGTCGAAGCTGTAAGGGCTGCTGAGGTCTTCACCCAGTT
>NZ_AMZN01000112.1 GCF_000331535.1 Fulvivirga imtechensis AK7
AATGCTGCTGTGGGAAACAAAAACTTGCCGTTTGACCTTTTGGGAGCTACCCATTGGCCATTTTTGATGCCACCACCACTTACCACACAGTGCAGGTGTACATGGTAATCAAGTTTTTGTCCCCAGGTATGCAGCACAGCGGTAATACCCGGAGTGGCCCCCATATAGTTGTCATTGGCCGACAGGTCAAGCAAGGCTTCTGATGCTGCATCAAACAAGATGGTGTAAAGCACTTTAGGTGATTGCATCATCACGGTATTCCAACAATGGGGAATGGTAAAAACAATATGGTAGTAGGGCGTAGGAAACAAATCTGCCAGCCTGTCTTCTACCCACTTGTCCTTTTTGAGTGTCCCACAAAACGGACAATGGCGGTTGCCACAACTATGATACCTGGTATGGGTGTGCAGGCACTCCTCGTTATTGCACTGGTAGCAATGGTAGCCCAG
>NZ_AMZN01000113.1 GCF_000331535.1 Fulvivirga imtechensis AK7
TCCTGCTCCGGAACCGGCTGTATCTCCTGGTAGTCACTCTTTTCCCCTCCGGATATTACCCCAGCAAGACCACGCACTGTCGGATGATCAAACAGGTCCCGCAGCTCTATTTGAAATCCATAATCCTTATAAAGTTGGGAAACTAATTGAATGCCATTCAGAGAATGTCCGCCTGTTTTAAAGAAGTTTTCATCCAGACTATCCGGGACCTTTCCTAATATTTTTTGCCAAGCGGCAATTATCCTTTTTTCATATTCATTTCCTGATTTAATATCTGTTGATGAAAGATCAGTTACTGGCCCATAGGCGCTAAGGCTCTTTCTGTCCACTTTTCCGTTGACAGTGAGCGGCCATCGACTCATGTGAACGAAATGCGCAGGAATCATGTAGCCCGGCAGTTTTCTCTCAAGATTGCTTCTAATTTCGCTTGTTGAGGGGCTTTCGTTACCAGAATAATATGCTTCCAGAATAGGTTGCTCATGTTTTTCATTGAGTATGACAACCGCCTGATCAATTCCCTTAATTGACATCAGTACATTTTCAATTTCACCTATTTCGACCCTAAATCCGTTAAGCTTAACCTGATCATCCTGTCTCCCCAGATACTCTAGTTCTCCATCGGCAGTCCACCTTGCGAGATCTCCCGTTCGATACAATAACTGGTTGCTTTCGGTATCAAAAGGGTTAGCTACAAATTTCTCATGTGTCAAATCTTCCCTCCCCAAATATCCTTTTGCCAAAACCTTACCTCCTATACATAACTCACCCATCACACCAATAGGTTGACATTTCAACATCTCATCAACAACGTAAATCGTGGCATTATCAATAGGTTTTCCAATAGTTAGATGTTCATCGATTTCTTTGATTTCTTTTACCGTACAGCCCACCGTTGCCTCAGTAGGTCCATATTCATTATATATTTGGAGCTTTTCGTTGAGTGACTTTAAAAAAGAAACATGATCGCAGAGCACCGCCTCTCCTCCTAGTATTACCTTTTCCACTCGCGTGGCTTTAACTCCTACACCTTTAAGAACACTGACGTGTGAAGGGGTCATTTTAACTGCCCTCACCTCCGATTCATTATCAAAGATGTCGATTAATGTAGTTGCTATATCCCTAACCGGAATACAGCAGACAGTATCGCCTCGTAAGAGTGTAGAAAATATGCTAGTGACTGTTAAATCAAAGGAAAGTGACGTAAAGAGCGCAAAAGGATACCCCGTCTGATTATTGAAATAATAGCGATTGGCGTATATGATATAATTAACAAAACTTTCATTGGCGACTACCACTCCTTTTGGTTTACCGGTGGAACCCGAAGTATAAATGATATAAGCCGGATCATCATTCCCTCTGGTAACTGCAGGATTTTCTCTTTCTTCATCTAATTCCGCAAGTTGAATATCCATTGCAAATAATTGACCGGAGTAAATCTCTGTAACAGGTAGCAGCCAATCTGAATCTGTTAGCAGTAACTTAGCAGAAGCATCAGAAAGCAAATATTTAATCCGTTCCTGTGGGTAGCCAGCGTCTATTGGCAAAAAGATCGCCCCACATTTCAAGATCGCCAGAGCAGCGATGATCGCATTCTCCGAATGATCAAGCATAACTCCTACAACATCACCTTTATTGATGTCATATTCTGCAATCATGTAATGCGCCAGTTGATTGCTCCTCTGGTTAAGATCTGCATATGAAATTACGTTACCACCGAATTTTACAGCTACAAAATTTGGTGTTTTTCTTACCTGCGATTCAAATAAATCAATAAAAGATTGTTCTTCAATGGTACTCTGAACAGGGCGATTGAAGTGGTTATGGATCAGGTCCAGATCCAAGCTACTTATAACACTAAGATTTTTAACGAGCACGTTAGGGTTTAATATTACGCTTTTTAGCAGGGCTTCAAATTGTGTACATAGAAGTTGTACTGAATGCAAGCTCAGGTGTTTTGGATCATGATAGAAGTTCAACTCCAAACCCTGATCTGTCTGTAGGCAAACCATTCTGGTCTTAAATATGTCTGAATAGCTGCAAAGTTGAACGATATTAGTGCTGATACTACCATTGTAGTGCTGTTCGTAAAAACTGTGGTATTCAAACCCAAAAGGAATTATTTCTATATCATTCTCATAAGGCAATATAAAATGATCCTGCCAGGTCAGAATATCATCATAACTTTCAGCAGTGTGATAAATTAGGTCGGAAAATTGCTGCTCGGGATTAATTTTCATGGCCAATGGCAATACTTTGGTCAAGGGACCAATAACCGATTTAAGTTGTTCAAGGTCACGACAATCGCTCACACTTCCTAACACAATATCTTCTGTACCTGAATGTTTATACAACAAAATTCCCAGGCAGGATTGTAGAAGTACGGCAGGAGGAATAGCAAATTTTTCAGTGAGATTGGCCACCCCGGAATTAACCCAATCATCGACAATGTATTTGTAGATGGCATTTGTACTCTTGGAATCGCTTTTTTCAAAGGGTAATTTAAGGGTTTTGTAAGAATTAAAATTGTAATGTTCCCAGAACTGAAGAGCCTCATCATCGGCCTCCTCGAGAAGCGAATTTTGCCAGTCTGCATATTGATAAAAATGCGTAATCTTATTTGACGCATCTTCGCGGCCGTTAAGACTTTGCGTAATAATATCTTCAAGAATAATAGTAAGGGAATAGCTATCTGCTATATACCATGGCAAAGACAACGCTATGAGGGCCGAGGTTTCTGATATCTGAAGTAACTGGATCTCAGAAGATAACTCCTCCAAATTAATTATATCATTTCTATTATCATCCAATTGTTTCCCTATAAGGTCTGCCCAAGCATCTCCAGCTTGTTCCCATCCATGAATGTGGCAGGTTATGTTGGGCCCTGAGTTATTATCAAGCCTTAGCTCCCCATCAGCATAGCGCATTTTTAAAATTGGATACTTGTCAATAACCATATTCAGGCTTTTTATGAAAGTATCTTTATTCAAAGGCCCGTTTATCTTTGCAACTATCTGGTTGAAAAATACAGAATAATTTTGCTGAAGGCTCAACAGCCTTTTCAATTGAGGTGAGGTACTTACCTCGATATGATTCTTTACTTCCACGTTGTGTAGTTTAAAATTTTTCAGAAAATCAAAGACCGATCAATCTGATGTGACTGAGAATACCTTTTTGTACTCTGGTACAAAGACTTTAAATTCTATAGATCTGACTGCAGAAGCTTATCCAGTTTTGCCTGCTTGCGATTCTGCTTTTTCATTTTTTTCTTACTTTCTCTAAGGTTTAGGAGAACCTTGTTTAAGTCTTCAATTGAGACTTCATAATCTGAACTGGCTTTTTCTAAGATCATCATTAAGGCCTCTGCCCAGTCTTCAACTGTTGATTGCCTAAATTTCTTTGTATTAAATTCAATTAATAATGATACTTCATCTTCCAGTTCCTGAAACAAGAAAGATATGTTATATTTTCCCTGCTGATCCTTTTTGCTTCTTTCCTGTGCAACAGGTACAAACCCCAGACCTTCTAGTGTGTTTTCGGCATTATTACCAAGATCAATATCAAAGCGATGGAAATCTACAATTGCTTCGATAGATATAGTTGATGATGCAAGCTCCTGAGCAACCAGTTCGAAAGGATAGGCTCCATAATCAATGGCTTCAATTATAGTGGTCCTCACTTGCCTAAAGAAGTCTCTAAATGATTGCGAAGTATCCAGTTGATCTCTTAGTAAATGCATATTAAGATAAAACCCAACCTGGTCCTCAGTACCCGATACCTTTCGTCCCGCCCCCGGGGATCCCAGTATTATATCATCTTGTTGACTAAAGTGGTGGAGCAACACTTTTAGGCCAGCTGTTAAAAATGGGAAAATCCCTGAATCGTAGCTATTGCTGAATGCTCTTATTTTTTTGGTCACCGCAGGATTAATTAAAAAGTAAAGATCCTGACTTTCAATCTTCTTGTAATTATCCCTACCCTCAGGAAAGTCTGATGGCAATCTTAAATCCTGAGCTCCTTTTAGCTTGTTTCTCCAATAATTTCCAGGACTTTCATCGCTTGTAGCGCTGATAAGATTATTTTGCCAGAACACATAATCCTTATAGTGAAAAGTTAACAGAGGCAGCTCATCAGGCTGTATACCATTATGTGTTTTATAGAGCACTACAAGATCGCGCATTAGTACCTGAAGCGACCACCCATCCACAATGATGTGGTGGATGACAAATGAAAAGAGATACCTCTCTCTCTCAATTAAAAAGAGAGAGACTTTCAATAGAGGGCCGGTTTCAAGGTCAAATGGCTTTTGACTTTGAGCCTGGCTGAGCGAGAGAGCTTCAGCTTCTGGTGACAAATGCTCAGTCAGATCATGCATTTCAATCTTAAAACCCATGGCTGCCCGGTCTTGTATTTTTTGTCTGGGCTCACCGTCCACAGGTATAAATATGGTCCTTAAGCTTTCATGCCGATCAATCAAATCATTAAAGGCACGTTCAAAGGCGTGTCTATTTAGTCCTCCAGTGATATACCATTCAGAACTAATGTTGTAGGCATTCTGAGTTTTATCCAGTTGAGCAGCAGCCCATAGTCTTTTTTGTCCAAAAGACAACTCATAATTATCACTTTCCGGGGCTTTAGGAATGAACAAGCCATTTGATTTAGAACTATCAATAAATTCAGCCAGAGCTTTTACTGTTGTTTTAGTGAAGACATCATTAAGATCGACCTTAGCGTTCAGTTTTTCGGATATTCTTGAAATTATCTGCATTGCCCTGAGAGAGTGTCCTCCCAAAGCAAAAAAGTCATCATTCAAGCCTACATTTGACTGTCCCAAAACGTTCTCCCAGATGGAGGCAAGTTTCTTCTCCGTCTCACTTTGAGGTGGCTCGTAGTGAGCCCTGCTTGCACCAGCAGAGACGTTGGGTTCCGGAAGCTCTCTGATGTTGATTTTTCCATTAACTGTTAAAGGAAATGCATCCAGTTTAACAAAAACTGATGGTACCATGTAATCTGGCAGAAACTGGCTTGCATATAACCTAAGTTCTTCCGCATCAAAATTGTTATGAGCAGTATACCATGCTACGAGATACTTTTCTCTTGTTTCAGCGTCCTCTCGGGCGAGGACAAGTGCCTGTTTTACATTTTTATTTTTTTCGATGACATTCTGAATCTCTCCGGTTTCAATTCGAAAACCCCGGATCTTCACCTGATTGTCCCTTCTTCCAAGGAATATAACGTTTCCGTTCTTATCCCATTTCCCCAGATCTCCTGTGTTGTATAATCGTTCTCCCTTTTTAAAGGGGTTTTCAATGAACTTTTCAGCGGTAAGCTCCGCTTTGTTAAGATAGCCTCTGGCAACACCCTCTCCACCCACATAAATTCCCCCTTTTACACCAATTGGGACGAGGTTTAAGTGCGAATCAAGTATGTAAACTGTTGAGTTTGATATTGGTTTACCAATTGGTACAGGATTGTTGTATTCAACTTTATCAATAACAAAGCAGGCTGAAAATGTAGTATTCTCCGTTGGCCCGTAGCCATTGACTAATGTTAATTCAGGACAACTTTCCTTAATAGCGAGAACATGGCTTGGAGATAATTTATCCCCTCCAATTATGAGATATCTCAACCTGTCAAACGTTCTTTTATCCGTATCCACAATTTGATTGAACCATGAGGAAGTAAGCCAAAGTGTAGTAATAGCATTTTTGTTGAGCGTATGCTTAAAATCGGAAATATTCAATAATCTATTTTCAGGGATAATATGAAGCTCTCCTCCATGTAATAACATGCTCCATATTTCAAAAGTCGTAGCATCAAAAGAAAGAGCGCCTGTCAATAATAGCTTATCAAATTTATAGAAAGAGAAATAATTTGTGTTAAACACAAGTCGTGCTATGCTTTTGTGTTCAACCATCACACCTTTAGGCTCTCCTGTGGAACCTGATGTATACATTACATAAGCCAGATCTGAATTACAATTCTGCTCTTTAAGATTATTGTATTCCTCAGGAAGATCATCCATTTGAAGATCAACAACGAACAACTCACCGGTATAATAATCTGCACAATCCAGCATAAAATCTGACTGAGTAAGTAAAACTTTGGGACGGGCATCATCAAACACCTGTTTCTTACGTTCTTTAGGATATCGTGGGTCTATGGGTACATAAGCAGCCCCTGCTTTTAATATTGCCAATATGCAGATGATTACGTGTTCCGAGCGCTCCAAAAGGATTGCAACAAAATCATTCGGTCTGATATGATGTTTATCCCTTAGATAATGCGCCAACCTGTTGGTTTTCTGATTAAGTTCACTGTAGGTTAGGGTTACAGAATCGGTTACCACAGCAGGTAAATCAGGTGTCTTTACAACTTGATCTTCAAAAAGTTTGTGCACCGAATCGCCAGGATAGGGCTGTGATGTATTGTTAAACTCATGGATGATCCTATCCCTTTCATCATTATCAAGATAAGAGAGGCTTTTAATAGGAGCCTTACAGTGTCGTACGGCATTTGCTAAAAGACTGTCGTAATGTTTTAGCATTCGGTTTATTGTAGTTTCTTCAAAAAGGTCTGTATTGTAATTTATTGATAAATGAACCCCATCAACTGATTCCGTAAAATAGAACGAAAGATCGTACCTGGCTATGTTATACCGAGTCTTGTAATCCCTGATTTTTATCCCTTTTAAGCCGTCATCGTTTAAAATATCATCTTTGACATTCTGATAAATCACCATTGCATCAAACAATGGAGTACGACTCAGATCCCTCTTTATGCCCAACTCATCCAAAAGTGTATCAAATGGATACAGTTGATGTTCGAAGGAGTTAATCACTTTCTTTTTTACTATCGTGAGTAAATCATCAAATGAATCA
Source organism: Fulvivirga imtechensis AK7 (assembly GCF_000331535.1). GTDB lineage: Bacteria > Bacteroidota > Bacteroidia > Cytophagales > Cyclobacteriaceae > Fulvivirga > Fulvivirga imtechensis. Next base: position 6,879 of record NZ_AMZN01000113.1, read on the forward strand.
TTAGGATCAAAATGCAATCTCAAGGCAAGTGTATTCACAAAAAGTCCTATCTGATTTTCAAGACCCGCATAGTCCCTACCGGATACAGGATATCCGACAATAATGTCTTCATCCCCGGTGTACTTATTTAATAAAAGCTCTACTCCTGTAAATAGTCCCATAAACAAGCTAGCCTCATTTATTTGGCAAACATTCCTGAGACGAGATACAACCTGGTCGTTCAACTTCAAAGAGATAGCACCACCATTGTAGGTTTTAACTACAGGTCTAGGCCTGTCATAGGGAAGCTCGAGAACCGGTAACTCCCCACTCAGTTCAGTCAACCAATAATTTCGATGCAAATCCAGCCTTTTACCAGATAGCTCCCAATTTTGAAGCGCAACAAAGTCTCTAAACTGCGTAGGAAGAGGTTCGAGTGGATTTTTATCTTTCTGATCAAAGGCAGCATACAGCCTGATCACTTCCTGAGTCAGTAACAGCATCGACCATTCATCCGAAATAATGTGATGAATGGTCAAAACAAAAACGCTTTTATTTTCTTCCAGTTGAATTAGGGTAGCTTTCAACAGCGGCCCCAATTCCAGATCAAATCTGAACTCCAGTTCTTCCTCCACCAATTCTCGCGCTTTGCTGTCCCTTTCAGGGTGCCTTTTCAGGTCAACATGATCTATTTTAAATGCTAAATCAGCGGCATCGATTATTTTTTGTTTTGGTTCTCCTTCTTCAACGATAAAAACAGTCCTCAAGCTTTCATGACGCTGGATCATGGCTTCAAACGCCCCTTCAAATGCCGTGACATTAAGCCTACCTTCAATAATATAAGCATCAGACATATTGTATATAGGAAGATCTTTCTCTATTTGAGTGTGTATCCACAAACCTTTTTGTGCATTCGAAAGATCATAATACTGCCTATCCGAAGATTTTTGAACCTGCTTTGGCCCATCTTCTGATAGCTGTCGTATTTTTTCGCCAAGCTCTCTAATAGTAGGAGTCAGAAAAACATCCCTCAGGGTTAGTGTCACATTCAGCCGCTGATAAATCTCTGCCAACATGCGGATTGCCTTGATAGAGTGCCCCCCGGATTCAAAAAAGTTGTCATCGATGCCCGGTGATGAAACCCCCAGTTCCTTTATCCAAATATCTGCAAGGGTTTCCTGGACAACCCCGTGTGGTTTTACATGTGCCTGTACCTCGCTATGCTGTTCTGTCGGTACCGGCAATTTTTTCCGGTCAATCTTTCCATTTGCGTTTACAGGGATTTGATCCAATTCGATAAAAAAGGAAGGAACCATGTAACTCGGCAAACTTTCAAGCAAAAACAGTCTCAGCTCTTTCTTGTCGATTTTTGTCTCGGAGCAATAGTATGCAACAAGATATTTAACTGCCTCTGCGTTTTCCTTCGCTGCAACCACAGCATTGTTGATTCCACCAAATCCCTTTATTGCATTTTCAATTTCTACCAATTCAATCCTATACCCTCGAATCTTGACCTGGTCATCCTTCCGACCAAGAAACTCGATCATTCCGTTGCTGTTCCATCGACCGAGATCGCCTGACCTGTAAAGCTTCCCTTTTCCGAAAGGATTACTAATAAATTTTTGTTGTGATAGTGTTTCACTATTCAGATACCCTCTGGCTAACCCTCCTCCGCCAATACAGATCTCACCCGATACACCCTGCGGTACAATCTGCTGGTAATCATCCAAAATGTAGATTGTTCGATCGAAGAAGGGCTTTCCGATACTAATTACTCCATCAGGAGATTGCACTTCGCAATAAGTTGCGCAAATAGTAGATTCTGTTGGACCATAGCTATTGAAAACAGGCACCTGTCCCACCAGATGATCAATATGTGATGCTTTTAATTCGTCACCTCCTGAAATCAAACACCTCAGGTGCGATTTTGACAGTGATTCAGGAATTCTATTCAATTCGTTTATGACGAGCGGTGTGGTACTCAGAAGGGTTACTTTATTATTGATGATTGTGTCAACCAAACCCTCAACGTTGCGTCCTCCCTCTGGTACGATTACGAGTCTACCACCTGCAATTAATATAGGGAATATTTCCTCAAGGGAAGTGTCAAACGAAAGTGATGACTGCTGAATCATACAATCACCTTCACCTAAATTAAAGTACTTGTTGAATCCAAAGGTATACCGCAACAGTGCTCCGTGGTCAATCTGAACTCCCTTTGGTGCTCCAGTAGAACCGGAAGTGTATAGAACATATGCCAAATCATTGAGCCCAACAGAAAAATCATCTGTGCTAGCTTCTGACTTGATTTCCTGATAGTCATTTATAACTATAAGATTACTATCATCCGGCATCAGTAGGTTGTTCCACCTGTTGTCGGCAATGATTATTTTTGGTTTTGCATCTCTGAGAATGTAATCTATCCTTTCCGGAGGGTATTCCACGTCAATAGGAACATAGACCCCTCCCACTCTTAAAATCGCCATTATCCACGCAATAGCCTCTGGTGAAACCGGGAGCAACATAGCCACGAAATCACCCTTTTTGCAACCGCAATTTTCCGTAAGGTAGTTTGCATGATGTAATACCTTATTATATAGCTGAGCGTAAGTAAAGGTATCTTTGTCATAAGCAACTGCAATGTTATCAGGATATTCAGACGCTCGTATTTCAAAGATCAGTGGCAATATCTTCGTTTCGGCGATTTCCAAAACTGATCCTTTCGCGCATGACAATAAATACTCCTTTTCTTTTTCATCCACATAGTCTATCAAACTAATGGGTTGAGTTTCGTCTTCGACAATATTGTTTATTAAGAGTTTCAAATGACTGAGCATTTGCTCTATGCGCTCATGCCGAAACAGATCAGTATTATAAATTGCTTCAACCTTCAATATTCCATCAGTCGGAACAATATCAATTGCCAGATCAAACATACTGGAAACAGAATTTTGTTGATATGGTTTGATAGAAACATGCTCCATCTCATGTTGCCTTAGGGAGGTAGACTGGAGATTTTGCAGCGAAACCATAATATCAAACAGGGGGGAGCGGCTCAGATCACGGTCAAGGTCGAGCTCATCTATTAATCTATCGAATGGATAGCTCTGATGATCATAAGAATGCTGTAGTGTCTCCTTTATTCTTTCAAGCAGCATAAGGAAAGTATCATTTTCTGAAAACTTCGTACGTAACGCCTGGGTGTTGACATAACATCCAATTTGATTTGCCAGATCAATATGATCCCTGCCTGAAACAGGATAGCCTATAATGATATCCGTTTGGCCAGTATATCTATAGAAAAGTACTTTAATTGCCGTAAGAAAAAACATAAACAAAGTGGCTTGTCGGCTCACTGCAGCTTCATTAACCTTCTGAGTCAATTCCCTATCCATAATCATTGAAGCACATGCCCCGTGATATGTTTTTATTTTTGGCCTGGAATAATCTGTCGGCAGATGTAAAACAGGTAATTCATCAGCAAATTGGTTCAACCAGAATTTTCTGGATTCCTCCAATACTTTACTTCCTAATAGTCTATTCTGCCAGTGAGCATAATCTTTATATTGGATATTCAGTGGGGCTAAATCTTGAGTTCTGCCATGATAAAAAATATTATACCATTCCAGAACTTCACTGGTCAGTACTTGCATAGACCAACCATCAGCCACGATGTGGTGAACAGTGAAAATCAGTAAATGTGCATTCTCTTCAAGCTTATAAATCCGTACTCTTAAAAGAGGCTCTGATTGATTCAAGTTGAAAGGCTCGTTGAGCTCCTGTTGAACAATATCTTCAATGGCATCATCTTTAATCACCATGGGCTCTATGTCTGCCTTTATTCTGAAACTTCCAGCAGGATGTACTTTTTGCCTGAGCTGTCCTTTTATTATCACAAATGTTGTTCGAAGGATTTCATGTCTGTCTAGCAGTTGATCAAAAGCCTGCTGAAGAAGGTCAGTTTTAAATTCACCTTTGAGTAGGTAAGTTGAGGTTATATTATAAGCGACTTGTTGATCTTCCAGTTGGTCAAGTACCCAAAGCCTCTGCTGGGCGTGAGAAACTTCATAGTACTCCTGAAGCTCAATTTTAACTATGCTATCAAAACCTGGTTGTTCCGATTTCTGAATAAAGTCTGCAATGCTCTTAATTGTAGGTCTACTAAAAATTTCACTCAAGGGAACCTTCACCCCAGTTTCCTTGTGTAGTTTAACCGCCAGTTTGGCAGCAAGCAATGAATGTCCTCCCAGTTCAAAAAAGTTGTCCTCTATGCCAATTTGGTTTATCTCCAAAATATCGTTCCATATTTCTATCAGCTTTTTTTCAGTAGTATTAGAGGGAGGAACAAAAGATCTCTCCTGATCTTTGGAGCGGGACCATACACTAACGAGAGCTTTTCTGTCTATTTTTCCATTGGAATTCAAGGGAATTTTTTCCCTCCAAAGTATGGACGAAGGTATCATATAGGCAGGCAGTAGGTCTGTTAAGAAATCTTTTAAAATGGCCTCATCTTTCCTCCGTCCGGTGTAAAAAGCGATCAATACTTTTTCTTTATTTTGCTGATCACCGGAAACTACTGCCACATCTTTTATTCCCTCGATGTCAAGCAACTTATTTTCGATTTCTCCTATTTCAATACGGTGTCCTCTGATCTTTATTTGATTATCTCTCCTCCCAAGAAACTCGAGAGTTCCATCAGGTAGGAGTCGTCCCATATCACCTGTCCGATAGAGCATTTGTGAATAATTATAAGGGTCGTTCAAAAACTTTTCGGACGACAAATCCTCTTTATTGAAATAACCTTTGGCCACTCCAGGACCCCCAATACAGACCTCACCCTCAACCCCTACTGGTACAAGGTTGTTTCGTCTGTTGGAAATATAAATGTGATTGTTATAAAGCGGCCTGCCTAGAATTGTTCCACTTGGTTTATTTCTTCTTACATCCCTGGCTGAATAAGTTATACTGGTACAGAAAACTGTAGCTTCCGTAGGGCCATAGGTCACTACTATTTCAGCCTTGTCAAAAGCCACAGAAAGTTGCTGTAAAAGATGATCGGAAATAGTATCTCCTCCTATGAAAATTGTCTTAATATGCTCATAGTGTGCTACTAATTTATTCTCAATTATTTCATCGGCAATCTCCTTATACAAGGCAGGAACTGTATCCAGCATATTGACCATTTTCAGATGATCCAGCAATCGCTCGATATCAATAATATCCTTCTTGTCCAATACCAGAATACTTCCTCCGGACACGAGAGGGCCAAAAATCTGAAACATGGAAATATCAAATGCGGGAGAAGCTATAAAAGGCATCACTGATGAAGTATCCCAATTGTAGGTATTCTCTACGTTGGAGATAAAATGGAAAAGGTTTCTATGAGTAACCATAGTACCCTTCGGGTTTCCGGTAGAACCGGATGTATAGATGACATATGCCAGATCATCAGGACCCGTGCCTCCGTGCAACTCTCTGACTGGATTTGAAATTATCTCCTCCCAGCTGGCTTCCACGTTTATAACAGGCAGCGACAACTCCTTTATTTCTTCCGTTGTTACTACAAGACATGGCGATATGTCTTTTATAATATACTTATTTCGGGATGTCAGGCCTGACCCGTCCAAAGGCACGTATACAGCACCCGCTTTTAAAATCCCTAGCAAGCATGGCACCAGTTTTTCTGTACGTTGCCCATCAAAAATTACAAAATCGCCTCTTTTTATATTGTGCTCTGAAATTAAATATGAAGCGATCTTATCAGAATAATTATGTAATTGAGCAAAGGATAAGGTAACATCATTATAAACAACTGCCGTTTCATCAGGCCGATGAACAGCATGTTTTCGTATGCGGTCTATAACAGATTCAAATGGAGATTCAAGCTTTTGCCCTTGACCATGATCAACAAGCACTTTAATTTCTTCTCTGGTTAATAGGTCGAGACTGGAAATTTTAGCAGCAGGGTCATGAACAATTTGCTGAATTAAATTGATGAAATGCCGAATAAACAAGGATAGTGTAAATCCATCTTCATATCCCTCTGCCTCAAGCATTATTTGTCCCTGAGACCGGCCTATTGCCATAATCAAGGGAGCTGTGTAATCTTTCTGGTAACCCAAACTATGAAGTGATCCGGAATAGAAGATGCTATTAATATCACAATCAACCTGACTTTCAGAATCATTTAACTTATAGTGTTGATGTTGTTGGGCTCCAAAAACTGTTTTTTGAACAGATAATATAAGCTCCTTACATGTCACATCTTCGTCAACAATACATCGCAAGGGTAGTATACCCCCTGTCGTTACTATTTCGCCATTTTTCTGAAAAGGAGGCATGCCAATGATTATGTCATCGACACCAGAATATTTGCTCTCGAGAATTGCAAGTGCAGAGAGCAACAGAATATAAATGGCTTCATCATTATTATTACACAATTGAACTATCCTATCTGAAATATTAATAGGAAGCAGATGGTTACATTCTACTCTGCGTCCCGAAGCTGCAAACAGCCTTATATTCTCCTCATTGGAATAGTTGCTTAATTTATTTTTCCAATACTCACGACTTTCAATTGATTTTCTTGCAGTTGATAATATTTTTTCATCCAAGCTATTTTGTGCCATGTTATATCGTTGTAAAAATTTTATCTTTATTAATAATACCTGCGGGATCAAATAATTTTTTAATACCTCTCACCAATTCCATTTTTCTTTCTGATGAGAGCATCCTGAAAAGATCGCGTTGAAGGAAGCCTATTCCGTGCTCTCCTGAAATTACTCCTCCCAATTCTCCGCCAAAATGATGTATTTCCTCCAGCGCTTTGTCAACTTTTTCATTGGGAAAGATGGATTCCTCATCCGAAAGAAGGATCATAGTATGGAGATTGCCATCCCATGCATGACCAAATGAGGCGGTGCGCAAATCGTGCTGCCTACAAATATTTTGTACTCCCTCGAGGTAATTGAGCAGCTGTGATCTGGGGACACATATATCCACATCACGATATTGAAGACCATTCTGCGTCATAGCCTCACCAATGCACTCCCTAAGTTGCCAAAGCTTTTTCTTTGATTCAGCAGTGTCTCCTACTAGTATTTCCTGATCTGTATGCTGCTCAATTATTGTGGTAGATTTTTCCGCTCGAGACATAAGCTCATGATGTTCATATCCATCTAGTTCCACCAGAAGGTGAGCTTTGGTCTTCAGATCCAGCAAGGGAAAATCATATTTAAGGTATTCCGCGGTGTGCCACAGCGCATCCTCACAAATCAATTCTACAGAAGATGGACTTATTCCGGCCATTGCAATATCCTCAATGGCGGAAACGGCCTTTTTTGTGGAATCAAAAGCGGACAGCAAAACTATCTCATGCGATGGAAAAGGCACAAGTTTTAGTAGTGCCCTGGTGATCACGCCAAGTGTTCCTTCGCTACCAACAAACAATTGTGTCAGGTTAAATCCTGATGAGTTTTTTGTGGTATTAGCGCCTGTCCACATTATCTCTCCGGTTGGCAATACCACTTCAAGATTAATCACATAATCTCTTATAGTACCGTATCTTGCAGATCTATGACTGCCCGCCCCAGTGGAAATATTTCCTCCTATCAAACAGCTTCCCCCGCTTCCTGGCACTATGGGGTAGTATAATCCCCTATCCTTTGCAGCATCTGAAAGTTTTTGAGTAACAACTCCCGATTCTACAAGTGCCCAGCTGTTGGTAGTGTCAATTTCAAGAATTCTGTTAAACCTCTCAAGGGACAGAACTATTCCTCCATATAGAGGTAAAGCTCCTCCTGTTACTCCGGTGCCACCACCACGTACTGTAACTTGCAAAGCATACTCACTGCACATTTGCAGGATGGCCGAAATTTCCTGAGAGCTGGCAGGTTTTACCACGCAATCGCAAGGAAAACGGAGATTACCTGTATTATCCTGTTCATATATATATTTTTCCTCAGAATCGGTAATTACATAGTTTTCGCCTACGATTTTTTGTAGTGCATGGATATAGTTCATCTCAGGACGCGCTTCATTTAGAATTAGCACCTTGGTTTTAATGTTTATTAGCTTTTTTCAACAGGGTTGGATCATCCGGCTTCAGTTTCAGCCAATCTGCTTCGCATGATTTGACGTTCTTCCGCTTTTTTCAAGACGTTGATATTCTTAAGTGCAAAACCATTATAGCCATTTACACGCTGAACTATCTCATAGAAGAAAAAAGGCCTGTCTCCGGAAGGTTTGATGAATTTTTGGAGCAGATAAGAACTACCTTCCTTGTCTATCAATATACCCTCCTTTTCCAGCTCCTCAATATCAAAATCAGCAAACTCACTCTTCTCTCGTAATATTTCATAGTAGGTTTTGGGGAATTGGACAAAATCCACCCCTTGCTTACGTAATAATTTGACCGTACCCGGCAGATCGTCGGTTGCGAAGGCCAAATGATGAATTCCAGCACCATAGGTGTCAATATTCTTCTGGATTTTAGATTCACTCGCTATTCCTTCCGGTTCAGCCATTACAAGTGTTAAATTTTTATCTGGTGATTGGTTTATATTTAGTACCATTCCTGTCTCATTGTCGCCACCCCTGCCTATGCTTTGAACCAGATCAGTACCGATGGACTTGTGGAGATATTCGGTCCAGAAGTTGATCTCATTTACCCGAAGCTCACTAGCAATATGATCGATGTTTGTGAAGTTGCTTTCAAAATCTGCCTGAAGTAGATTCTTCCTTTCATAGCCTGGCTTAAAGGTTCCATTATACTTTTCTCTGTTGATAAAAACAATTTCACTGTGATCATATAGCCGAATAGAAGCCTCTTCCACTATACCATTTTCATCTGAGAGACTGACAGGGAATCTCTCCGGCATGGCTCCACCTTCAACGGCAGCATGAAATGCCTCTTCAACCGAAGATACCTTTAATGCAATCCGCCTAACAGCAACAGAATGGTTATTTGTAAATGTTTGGACTTCAAGAGCCCGAGCACTCTCTATTGGTGGAAATGCCGATGTAATAACTAACCGAATATTGTTTTTTGTAAGTACATAAGACGCTACACCCTTCACACCTGTTTCGTTTCCTGCAAAGGCTTCCACATTGAATCCCAAAGCTTTTACATGCCAATACACATAAGGCCTGGCTAATGGAGTATAGATCTCAACATGATCTATTATATGGTTTTTTATAATGCTCATATTTTTCAGATTTTTGTTGGTAAATAATTCTTTTGGATTAAACTAGTTCTGCCTTTTCTACTCGCTGTTTCGCATCTGAAGCTAAACCTGCTAGTCTTTCCTTCAAAAAGGCAGCGAGTTTTTGAATACCTGAATCAATCTGATCGAAAGTGAGGTTGGAGAAAGTAAGCCTTATTTCATTTCGCACATCACCTTTTAGGTAGAAATAGTACATCGGGCAAAAGATCACCCCGAACTTTTCAGCACAGTGTGCAACATCTTTATCTGTTACCTCAAACGGTACTTCCATCTTTATAAAAAACCCTCCATTCGGCTCATTCCATGAAATGCCAACTGCCCAATCATCCACATTGGTGCCAATATATTTGCCTAGGCAAGCGATGATGTTATCCCGCTTGATCTTATAGTTCTCAAATTTCTTTTTATTGTAATTGCTTAGGGAATAATTATAATTCAGTAGAATGCCACCCAGGATAGCTTGTGTGATGGTAGGCGTATTATTAGTAAAAAGTGCCTTCACCTTAGCAAGCTCGTCACTAAGTGTAATAACTTCACCGGAAGGTAATTCAATGTACTGATCTGCTACGATCAAACCCGCTCGTAGTCCAGGAAACAATGATTTGGAGAACGACCCCACATATATTACCCGTTTACGTTTATCCAGTGACTTAAGTGTCGGCAGCTTCTTCTGAGCATACGTAAAGCTGTTGTATACGCTATCTTCAATAATGAGAATATTATGTTTTTCTGCTATTTCCAATAGCTCCAATCTTTTTTCCAATGGCATTGTGGACCCCTTTGGATTCTGATAGTCAGGAATTACATAGAGCAGTTTTGTATTCAATCCCCTACTCTTAACATCAATGATCTTTTTCTCCAGTTCATCAATATCTATGCCTTCATCGTTAGTTCTAACACCCTCCATTTTGTAATCGAAAACTTTCCCGAAGCTACTTACCCCGATGTAGCTAGGATCTTCCAATAATATCACATCCTTGTCACGATCTGTAAGTGTGGAAACAATAACTGCAAATGCTTCCTGGGCTCCCAACGTGAAGAGCAAATCATGTGGTTTGACATGGATGTTTTCATCTTTCTTCAAGTACTCCACGATAATATCATTGACAATACCTTTAGTTTTATTATACTGTCCGACATGACCAATAATCTCTTCCCTACTGCGGCTGCTTTGTGCCTCCAGATAGTCGATATAAGTATCAAACTTTCCTATATGGTCTTTAACATCAAAAAACTTTTCATCAGGCTGTCCCGCAGCAAAGGAAATAGCTTCTGGAAATTTATACTGAATGTCGTTTAAGAATCCTATAACGTTGTTAAACCCATTGGTAAGATTGGTGTTGATCTGCATGGCCAGAGGCGTATCCAAAAGAACGGTTGGGTCCAAAGGAATTTCAAGATTCGCTCTCAAGCAGGCCTCTAGCCCCTCAAGAGATTTAAAAAGATCATCAAACGAATTGATTATGAAATATTCCTTCTGCAGATGGTAGTTGTCGTAAGGTGTATTGAATATATGGTTAATATCAAATTCATATTTAGAAATTTTGTTGTCACTCACATTTTCAATTTCCCCAGTTGAGGTAATGATGGCTCCTCCATAAGGCAATAATTCGCCATTTTCTCTAATCAACCCCATTTCAAAGGTATACCAGTACAACCTTCCCAAAAACTCTACGGCTTTCTCATTGTCAGCATATTTTAAGGCTATGATACTGAATTCGGTCAGGAAACGGCAGAATGGCTCATTTGTAAGTAAAGGCACATGACCGAGAATATCATGAAATATATCCGGATCCTCACTGAAATCAAGTTCGTGAGGCTTTCTCAGATATATATTGATCGGATATTTCTTATTGATCAGCATATAAAAGAAATCACGGGTAGGGATCAGGCCTGTTACGGGAATTAAAGTCCAGCCCGAGATCTCTTCCAACCTTTTACTGATTTGTTCTATTTTTATCACTTTATCGGAGTTCAGGTCTAGGAGATCAAACCCACGCTGATATTCTTTCGAAGTTTTGGCGAAGTTCTTCTTTAAAAGCCTCTCATTAAGAGCTGACCATGTTTTATGGTCTTCGCTGGTATAGGCGTCATAGTTTTGAGTTGTGATCATGATTAAAGTTGGTTTTGATGAACAAAATATTATTAACACAAATGCAGTTTTGTGTTATACTGGTGTTTCTTTTTATAAGTATGAGATTATTAGTCCGCTGATGGATAATCAATGGACATATGGAGGTTTTTCTACTTAAAAGTTGAACAGAATTTCATCTTCCGAAAAGGACCCTTTTTCTTTATTCTCCCTCTTGCTTTGCGATTCGATTTCAAGATCAATGAGCGATATCTTATCATCATCAATGATAGACTTGACAACCTTTCTGAAGTGTTTTGCTATCCTTGTCAGAGTCTCAGGTTTAAACAAACCTGCATTATAGTTAAATGAGCAAGATATGTTTTCATCTTCTTTAGTGAATTTAATATCAAGCGCAAATTCAGTCAGCTGTTCTCCAATCTGTCTTGATTCGATTTGCACGTCAGGCAACGAATTAATTTTTTCCACATCATCGTCATATGTAATCATGATGTTGAATAAAGGATTCACTCCGGCTTTACCCGCCAATCCCAAGTCCTTGACTATATAATCGAATGGATAAACCTGATGTTCAAGCGCAGCGTAGACAGAATTTTTAACCTTATTTATGATAGCGCTGAGGTTGTCTTCTTCATCCAAGTTGGTAACTATCGGTAGTACATTTACATAAAAACCTATCTGATGGTTAAGATTTCCAAATTCCCTACCTGATACGGGTATTCCGACAGCACTATTCAGTTGGCCGGTATACCTGTAAAGAAGAGTTTTCATGGCTGCCAATAGCATTACAAACATGGATGTATTTGACCTACGGCTTTTTTTACTCAACAACCTAACCTGTTCGACCCCTAAATGGAAAGTATAATTCCCTGCCTTGTAGTTGCCTACATCTTTTTGCACATAATCATAGGGTAGCTTAGATACCGGTATTTCATCTTTAAACTTGTCAGTCCAGTATTTCCTGT
>NZ_AMZN01000114.1 GCF_000331535.1 Fulvivirga imtechensis AK7
GCAGGCATTGAAATTTAGCCATTTACTCACAGCCTTGACTTTTTTTGTTATCCCGAATGCTTTAATGCTTTCGGGGAACAAAAAAGTAAGACATATGCTATGAAAAGTACAAATAGAGGCAAAAGCACAAACTGAGCAATAAGATGCTATCATCTGATTATCAGCATGTATGAAAACTTGTCAATTGGTACGTGAGGAAGGATCTTCCTATGACCTTCAATAGAGGTTCTTTGCTCGGTTTTCCTGATATGTACACCTTTAATCAGTTTTGTTTATGTCGAACTCACGTTATCTATTACTGACTTTCACTCTTGACCTTTATTAGTCCAAAAAATAGCCCCGGTGTCTGAGCGGTTCAAAAACCATCTGACACCTTAATAAGCACTCACCGAGCTTACAACTTCTCGGTTAACAGCAAATAAAACATCACGTTCTGAAGAGTTGGAAGGCCAAGTTAAGGTATGGTGGCATGGGTCGAAACTAGTCAAGCTTCCCCCTGGCTAAGAACCTTAATGATTCGGTGCGTAGGCACAAGCCCTTGCTCTACCAAAGCGACTATGCGCAGGCGAGTTTGACCTTCACACTTTCTTAAAGTCACTGGGGCTTTCTTAAAGCACTATATATCAGCATGATCAGGCAAGGGTGTAAGTTTTGGCTGGATAATTCATAGTTTTCGTTCTTTTTGGTTATAAAAAATTTTGCAATAGTTCATTTTTGCAAAAGGATATTTGTTAAAAAGAATGTGGTTACATTTTAGTCATTAGTTCTATTAATATAGTTTTTAGCAATTAATATTATAGCAAAAATAAAAATCATTTTATTTCTTTGAAGCTATTGATTTTTGTAATACATTTGAATTTGATTTTAATTTTATTTAATTTATATATATAGTTATATTTTTTCATTAATCATGAGATGCAATTTATGAAAGCAAATTTTACAAGAAAGAAGCATCTGGTTATAAGCTTCTTATGTTTGGCATTTATGGGTTGTTCGGGTCACCTGCTTGCGCAAGGTGAACAAAACAGCGGAATCGACATAGGTGACTATATCATAGGAGCTAAGGCCGGTGTTAACTTTAATTCGTTTACTCAGCCAGGTACTACCTTAGGAGGTAACGCAGGTGGATACTTTAGGTATCAGTTACTAGAATTCCTACAGGTGCAGGGTGAGATCGTTTACAGTCTTAAGGGCGGAGGTCGGCACGAATTTAACAGAAGTTTCTATGGTGTGCCTGGCCCGGATTGGAGTGCAGGAGATATTGACGGGCCTATAACTTCGGTCACCGCTCTCAATCGGTCCGTTTTACTTCATAGTGTTGAGGTGCCTGTTTCCATACGATTGGGACTGCCAGAACTTTCAGGTTCGGCAATTGAGCCTAAGTTTATTATAGGAGCGAGCTACTCATATAATTTTGCTGTCTTTGAACAGCATGATAAGCTCTTCTATTTTGAGAACGGCAGCAGATTTCTACTGTCCAATCAGGAAGAAAATGTTAGCGCTGACTACTACAAACACAATATAGCCATTCATGGTGGTTTTGCTGTTGATTACAATCTGAGCAATGGCAAAATATTCACAACAGAATTCAGGTACCAAAGGGGCATCACCAATCTGAATGAAGTTAACCTGGGACTTCCAGAAACTACTGATAGATTGTTCTCTCAGACTTTTAACATTAACGTTTCCTATAGCATATTTTAATCCTTTTTAACAAGTAATAAATTTAACTACGATACACAATGAAGAATGCAAAAAATCTACTATTTGCTTTATTTGGGGTATTTATTTTTTTAGGTACTTCATGTAATGATGATTTTTCAGAGGAAGATCTTCTGAAATTACAAGTGCAGTTGGCTGAGGAGGCCGATTCCCTAAATGCTCAGAGACAATTACGAGCGCTGAACGAAGCAGGGGAATTATTGAGTTTTTCTATCACGATACAAAGTGATAATAGCCAGCCTGTTGAGGGAGCTACTGTGACCTTGTTGAGCCATTTAAAGGGAGAGACATTGGAGGTTACTTCTGATGCTAATGGGGTTGCTAACTTTCCGCAGGTGCCAGTTGGCGGAGCTACTGTTTCTCTTGCGAAAGCTGGTTTTATAGGTTCAACTTTGAACATCGATTTTGGAACTTTGGAATACGGTAGAAATTATACCATCATTGATGGTAATGTTGTACCAACTCCTGTTAATACTTCTGCAGTTGTGGCTATGTTTTCTACTGATGCTGCACAGGGATCAACAGCTACTATCTCCGGGAAGGTGACCATTGAGACGGACGTTACAAACTCTACTAGTGAAGTTCCTCAAGGTATTCAGATCAAGGCTAATTTTGATGACTATGCTGTTATAAGCACTGCTGGTGGCATTACTGTAACCCAATACACCGTTAATGGCAACACCGCATTTGGCGTGGCTGATGTAGATAATACTACTGGTGAATACACAATGGTAGTTCCCGCAACCGCTGGAGGCCTCTACGTTAACCTGCTGGTCCCCAACATCACAGCAACACAGAGAATTGCAGTGAATGGAGTAAATGGGGAATCCTTGGCAGTGCCTGAATACATAGAGATTGAAACATTCTATGGTCCATCTTATCAATATGGCTATGAAACAACAATTCCTAATGTAGCGGGTGCTTATGCCCAGTTTCCGACTCCTCCATCTGCTGGTAGAGGCTTATCTTTAACTTTTGAGCGCATCGGAGAATCTCTGAATAATGAGTTTGATTGGGACATCTATGATAATGTTACAAGTAAATATGATGCTGGAGGGGTAATTTATCAGGTTACCAGCTTTGGCAACGGATATACGTCTTCACCGAGTGTTACAATTACAGATGCTACAGGTACTGGTGCGTATGCAGAGGCATATATTCATTTTGCAATTGATGGGTTAACTATTTCAGATGCCGGGTCTGGTTTTGCAGCGAATTCTACGATCACATTCGATTTATTTTATGATGAAGTGTTGCCTGATGGAACTACCAATGATGATGTTTATAAATCAGGTGGAATCTTGCAAGTGGAAACTGATGGTTCAGGAGCTATTACCCAGGCAGCAGTTAACACCGCTCTGGCAGAAGCCATTTCAAATGAGGATGTATATTTTGATTCTCAAAGTCCACAGGTGATATTTGATCGCGTTGGAGCTATCAAATTGATTTCTCAAACTGGAACAACCAATGCTATTCTTGATGTAACATCCACATCATTTGGACAAGTTTATGAATTTGATTTAGTAGATGGAGGTGATAATTATACAAACCCTTCTATTTCGTTTTCCGGTGGTGGAGCAACATCACAGGCAGTAATGAATGTATTAGCTTTTGAAACGGCCTGGACAATTCAATTAGATAATTCAGGAAATACTTCAGATTATACAATGTTACCTGAAGCAGTATTGTATGAATATACTCCTGCTAATAACGGAGCATCTTCTCAGTTATCGGATCTGAGCTATAAGATGCCGTCAGTTGGAGCAATGGTATTCGACAATTTTATGGACTTCTTAGACGTTTCTGCCGGAGACGTTATTTTTGAAGATCAAACAGCAACCTATAGAACGTTCTATCAAAGTGCTGTTGA
Organism: Fulvivirga imtechensis AK7; assembly: GCF_000331535.1. Lineage (GTDB taxonomy): Bacteria > Bacteroidota > Bacteroidia > Cytophagales > Cyclobacteriaceae > Fulvivirga > Fulvivirga imtechensis. The sequence continues at coordinate 3,593 of NZ_AMZN01000114.1, forward strand.
ACCGAGGCCAATTGTCGAAGAAATTAATGTTGAGCCTGCTTATGCATTAGTTAATATCGGCAGCGAAGGTCAAGTGACGAGCTTGTATTCGATTAACACCGGGGACGGCTATGATCAGAAGTTTGATGTAACAATTATGACCATTGATGGCGCACCAGGATCAGGAGCTGCTATTGATCTTTATGGCTTTACAAGTGCCTCTAGCGCATCTGAAGTTAGCTGGAATGGGAATTATCTTATAACAGACGGAGGATCAGGTTATTTGCAGAATTTAAATATGGATAACTATGTGCCTTACTCAACTAATGGAACTTCTGTAAACGTAAAAACAGGAGAAACATATGTAAGAAATATTAACTATGGAACTGGGGACAGACAAGTTAATATAAATTAAGTTTTATTCGAACTGTTAACAAGAAGGCCGGGCTACATAAAAGTCCGGCTTTTTTTATGGTAGAGGTATTTAATTTAATATTGCACTTATGGTCAAATCTATACTTTGCGTGCTTAAATACCTCAACATCCTTAGCCTCGATGTGGTGGCAGGAGCCTGCATAAGCTCTTATTTCATTGCTGACCTTTTAAATGTGCAGCTTTATTGGGAATCAATTGCCCTGCTTGGATTGACGGTATGGCTGATATATACTTTTGACCATCTTAATGATGCGAAGCAGGTCGGTTGCCTTGCGAGCACCTCACGTCATCGCTTTCATCAGGTATACTTTAAAGAGCTTACCCTGACTTCAATAGCAGTACTTTTTTTTGCAGCTTTTCTTATGTTTCAGGTGCCAGTATCAACGGTTGTCTGGGGGGCGGCCCTGGCTTGTTTGGTCATTGCGTATTTTTTTATGCTCTTCTTGATGAAACTGAAGGCTGTATATCATAAGGAAATCATGATCGCACTTTTGTATGCTGCTGGGATCATGCTTGCCCCGTTGAGTGTCTTTAAAGGTGCATTAAATATGAATATCCTTTTGATATTCTCCCAATTTACCCTGCTGGCGTTTACCAATCTACTTACCTTTGCCGTTTTTGAGATACATTCTGACGAAAAGGACGACTTTCCATCATTAGCAAGATTAATAGGAGAAGGCAGGGCAATTTTGTTGTTGAGGATCTTTATTGTAATTCAGCTCTTAATTACATTAACACTTTGCTTCCAACCGGATTTACGTTCTCTTGAAGAGATACTTGCGCTGATGGTAGCTCTCTTGGGCGGTGTAGTATTTCTGCGAACTTATTTTATTAAAATGGAGGTATACAGAATAGTTGGTGACGCCATATTTTTAGTGCCACTTATTGGTATCCTGGTTAACTGAACAAGGTGAATAAAGGTAATTTTAATACGGTAGCTTTTATATACGATAAGCTCGCCGGACTGGTATTTGGCCGGTCAATTATATATGCTCAGGTCTGTCATTTAAGGGCCGTTCAGCCGGGATCACATATATTGATCGTTGGTGGTGGTACAGGATGGATACTTGAAGAATTAGATCAGTTGAAAATGGCGCTTGCTGTCACCTATGTGGAACCGTCTTCAGCTATGATATGCAGAGCCATGAAACGGCAGCCTTTTAAATACATTCATGTTGATTTTATATCTGCTGGATATGATGGAGTTTCTGCCGGGAAGGAATATGACATTCTGATCACTAACTTTTTTCTGGATCTTTTCAAAGAGGAGCATTTGGATAGGGTGCTTAAAGGCTTATACACCTTGCTGAAACCCAATGGACTATGGCTTGTAACAGATTTTGTCAATACAGATAAGTATTGGCAAAAGGCGCTTGTAAGGGCAATGTACGTATTTTTCCGGCTTACCACACAAATTGAGGCTGATTGTCTTCAGGATTATGCTACAAAATTAGTAGCAATGAAAATGTCAAAAGCCAGCGAAAGGCAGTTTTACCACGGCATGATCAAAAGCTGGCTTTTTGTAAAACCATTGACACCTTAGCCCGCCAGGGTTGTGTTAATGGTTATTTTGCCATGAAGAGTTTTATGTACTGGACACTTATCTGCAATCTCCATTAGCCGTTGTCGTTGATCGGAGCTTAGCTCGCCAATTAATTCGATCTCCCTTTCGATGTGATCAATTTTTGCATTGGCATCCTCACTTGACTCACAGTCTTTCTCATGTATTTGATTATGTTGTAAATGTACCTTAACTTCTTCCAAAGGCCATTTTTTGCGATCAGCGTACATGCGGAGTGTAATGCTGGTACACGAACCTAATCCTGCTATCAGCAGGTCATAGGGAGTAGGGCCTAAGTCATTTCCCCCCAATTTTTCCGGCTCATCAGCCAACAGTGAATGGTCGCCTGCTTGAATTTGGGTAGTATAGCCCTCGTCACCCGTTCGGCACAAGACCTGCTTATCTGTTGATAAGGGTTCTTTTTTAGGGATTTTGATATAGCGTGTTACCCACGAGGCGATCATATTGCCAGCATAAAGTGAATCTTCTTTTTTGGATAGCAGATGATCGGCACCATCCAGCGTAATGAAGCTTTTAGGATGCCGTGCATCCTGGTATAATTGTCTGGCATTGTCAATATCAACCACCTCGTCATGGGGAGAATGCATGATCAGAAGCGCCTTATTCATGCTTTTAAGAGCTCGTGGCATATTTGCTACTTCCAAATCATGGAGAAAGTGCTCTTTTACGGTAAAAGGCCTTCCACCAATATTTACAGTAGCCTCTCCCTTTTCTTTGATTAAATCCAGACTTTCCTGAAAAAGATTTTTTACATGTAGTGGGTCGGCAGGAGCCCCTAAGGTGACCACCGCTTTTACATTATCCATTTCTGTGGCGCTTGCCAAAACAGCAGCGCCACCAAGGGAATGACCGATCAAAATGGAAGGGGGTCGATAGTTGTCTTTCAGAAAGTGATAAGCCGCTACAAGATCGCTGATATTTGATGAAAAATTCGTGCCGGTAAACTCGCCTTCACTTTCTCCAAGACCGGTAAAGTCAAATCTCAGTACTGCGATATGATTGAGCGAAAGCGTTCGGCTAATGTTTACAACTGCAGAGAAATTTTTTGAACAAGTAAAACAATGAGCAAAAATAGCGTAGGCTACCGGATCGTTGTCAGCAGGCATTTCCAGTTTGGCAGAAAGTTCTACGCCCTGGTCATTATAAAAGGTGATACGTTGAGAATTCATCGCTACAATAACTGGTTAAACCTCAATTTGTTTAGATTTGTAGTTTTATATTGTCGTATTGTTAACAAAACTGTTCCTAATTAACAAATTACTTACAAGCACCTTGAATCTGCATGAAGAAAAAGCTACCTTGTAGAGTTAATATGGAAATATTTTCTGATGCCCGGATATGAGTCAACTTAGTACAGATCGCTTCTTTATCAATGAGCTTATAGAGGAGAATGCCGATGCGATCTTTATGCTCGATAGCCACTTAAAACTAGTTGCATGGAATAAGAAAGTGGAGCAGATGCTCAAGGTGTCTAAAACCCTCGCATTAGATAAGCCGGTTGGTAAGGTTATTCCTGAATTTTCGGACAATTACTTTAAAGAAGCGGTGCAGCGGGCGTTTGACTCCAAACCTACTGCTTCAGAAAAGATATACAGTATTGGAAAAGGAGGTGTTGTCCATGTTAAGCTAAGTTTTTCTCCATCAGGAGTACCTGATATGGATAAACTTTGCATGGTGCTTCTTCGCACGGTTGATATCGAGGAAGTATCCAGCCGCTTTAAATCTCTGATCTCCGAATCACCTATCGCAACAGCCATATTCAGACCTGATGGCCGACCCAAATATTTTAATCCGGCTTATAATCAGCTTTGGGGAGCAAAAAAAGAATTGGCTGAAATTGTACTTAGCACCTACAACATTTTCGCTGATGAACAGTTGCTTGAGCTTGGTATTATGCCCTTTATACAGAAAGGGTTTACCGGGCAGACTGCAGAGATACCTCCAGTTGCATATAATCCTTATGAAACAGCGTCCTTACGGATGTTGGGTTTGCGTGGCAAGAAGTATGTCAAAGGGCATATTTTTTCCGTGAAAGATGAGCGCGATGAAGTTGAGGAAGTGGTGCTGGTTTTGTCTGATGTCACTTTTCAAAAGCAGGCTGAGGAAATATTGACAGATACTCATTTGAAGTTTCAACTGCTTACACTGGGGTTGCCGGGGGTTATTTATGAATTTGAGGAAAATGCCAACGGGAATTCAAGATTCAGATATATCAGCCAGGGGTGTAATGAGATGTTTGGGCTTTCGCCGGAGGAGATTATGCATGATGCAGGTGTTATCAATGAACTGGTTCACCCTGATGACCTTGAAGGGTTCTTATCTTCTTCCGTCAATTCTCAGGATAAAAATTCGGAATGGCAATGGGAGGGTAGAATTATCATTGAAGGCCGGGAAAAATGGATAGAAGGGAAGTCCAGTCCGGCACGGCAAAAAGACGGAACCGTTATCCGGTATGGGCTACTTCTTGATATTACAGAAAAGAAAGAAGTTGAGAAAAGGTACCGTATCACTGAAGAGCGCCTGCAACTGGCACTCCAGGGCGCTGACCTCGGACTATGGGAATGGGATCTGACAGGATATAAAACCATTTTTAATAAGGCATGGGCATCTAAGTTTGGATATGATCATTATGAATTAGAGTTAAAATTCGATGACTGGGAGAAGCTTATTCACCCTGATGACCTGCCGAATGTTAAAAAGCAACTGAACGACCATTTTCTTGGAAAGTCGGAGTATTTTGAAGTCGAGTACCGGTTTAGAATGAAAACCGGAGAGTATCGTTGGATACTGGACAAAGGCAGGGCGGTAAAGCGCGATGAAACGGGCAATGTAGTAAAGGCTTCGGGCACCTATCTTGATATAAATGAGAAGAAAAGAACGCAGATCCTTATCCAGAGAAATGAGCAGTTGTTCACTCAGTTGTTTGAAAACTCCCCTTTAGGCATTGTATTACTTGACGAGAAGCATCAGGTAATGAAGATGAACCAGGGGTTTAAAGATATGTTTGGCTTTTCCGAAGAGGAGATCATTGGCAATCAGCTCAATAATATACTGGTGCCGAAAGATATGCGGCAAGAGGCTATGGATATTAATATGCTTACCGTTAGCGGGAAAGTGGCCATGTTGGAATCCAAAAGAAACCATAAGAATGGCAGCCTTGTGCCGGTGATCATATATGGGGTGCCGGTGACTTTTGATAACAGGACCATCGGTATTTACGGCATCTATGTTGACATTACGGACAGAACCAAAGCTGAAAATGAGCTTCAGGTCAGGAATAATGAACTGGACAACTTTGTGTATAAAGTGTCTCATGATCTGAGGGCTCCATTATCTTCTATATTAGGTCTTGTGAATTTGGCGCATCACCAGGAAAATGATGACGATCTTCATCAGTACATAGGTCTAATTGAAAATCGGGTAAAGCAGTTAGACCACTTCATCAATGACGTGTTAAGTCATTCTAAAAACCTGAAACTGGCCATCACGATCGATCCAATTGATTTCAGGCAGGTAATTGATAACTGTTTTATGGACCTGAGTTATCTGCCAAAAGCCAATAAGGTACATAAGGAAATAAACATCTCTCATCAACCTTTTTTCAGCGACAAATGGCGGATCAATGAGATTTTTAGAAATTTGATATCCAATGCGATCAAGTACCTTAACCCGGATATAGATAATCCTTTCGTTAAGATAGATATAGTGGTTACGAGACGATCAGCAGTAATAAAATTCAAAGATAATGGCATAGGCATTGAGAAGGAGACATTGCCTAAAGTATTTGAGATGTTTTATCGGGCCACGGAATACTCAGAAGGCTCGGGAATAGGGTTGTACATCGTTAAAAATGCTATAGAGAAACTGGGTGGTAAAATTCGTGTAGGCAGCAAACCAGGAATTGGTACCTTTTTTAATATCACTATTCCAAACCGTAAAGAAGAGTGGCTAAAGCTCAAAAATGAGAAATAATCTCTTATTATTGCGGTATGATGCAAGTTATAGAGGTAAACTCAAAAGCCCTTTCTAAAAAATTTATTGCCCTTCCGGTAAAGCTATATAAAAACGAGCCAAACTGGATCAGGCCACTGGATAAAGATATAGATAACGTATTTGACCCTGACAAGAATAAAACTTTTCGCCATGGTGAATGTATTCGTTGGCTGGTCATAGATGCTAAAGGAGAGCCCGCTGGGCGGATTGCAGCTTTTATAAATAAAAAGACCGTAAGCAAAGACAATGATCAACCCACAGGAGGGGTAGGTTTTTTTGAATGTGTTAATGACAAGGATGCTGCTTTTTTGCTTTTTGACACAGCAAAGAAATGGCTGGAAAGCAAAGGCATGGAGGCTATGGATGGTCCTGTGAATTTTGGAGAGAGAGATAAGTGGTGGGGCCTGCTGGTAGATGGTTTTCATATAGAACCCAATTATTGCTGCAACTATAATTTTCCGTATTACCAGGAATTATTTGAAGCCTATGGATTTCAGGTGTACTTTAAGCAGTTCACTTTTGGTCGTAAAGTACGGGATCCCTTCTCGCCCCGGCTGATGGAAAAAGCTGAAAAGGTGATGAAAGAGCCGGGATACACTTTTCGCCATCTGGAGATAGGTAAACTTGACAAGTACACGGAGGATTTTCGTATTGTCTACAATAAAGCCTGGGCCAGGCATAAAGGTGTCGCGGAGATGTCATCTCTGCAGGCAAAAAATGTGATCAGGCAGATGAAGCCTATTATTGATGAAAAGATCATTTGGTACGGGTACTACAATGATGAGCCGGTTGCCTTTTATATTAACCTGCCAGAGGTAAATCAGATATTTAAACATGTTAATGGGAAGCTGGATCTGATCGGAAAACTAAAGTTTCTATGGCATAAGTATACCAAGAGTTGCAATAAAATGCTGGGTCTTGTATTCGGCATAGTGCCGGAGCATCAGGGTAAAGGACTGGAAGGGGCACTGGTAATGGCTACCGCTCAAATGGTGCAGAAGGACTACCAGCGCTATGATGATCTGGAGATGAACTGGATTGGTGATTTTAACCCTAAAATGATCAGAGTCGTAGAGCAGGTGGGTGGTGATATTGTGAAAACGCATATTACCTACAGGAAACTTTTTGATGAAAGCAAGCCCTTTAAACGCTGTCCGGTACAGTAAAAGCTCTTAATGATGGGTTGGTGGAATTTTAGGTCTAGATTTCTTTTAAAAAATTTGCTCAAAGGGCTTATGGCTCTGACTGTGATTGTGATAGCCTATATATTCCTTCAAAAGTATACTGCATTTGACGTTTTCATAGATCATATTGGCAAATGGCCGGTGATTGTATATACAGTCTTTATTCTATCAGAGGTGATCTTTGGCATTATCCCTCCTGAATTATTTATGATATGGTCGACAAAGAGCGGAGCATTTGAGTGGTATGGTCTCAATGTATCGCTGCTGGCTGTTATTTCTTATTCAGCCGGAGTTCTGGGTTACTTCATTGGTACGCACCTGCAAAACGTTGGTATATTTCGGAATATTTTTAAGCGATATATCAAGCGGTATCAAAATACATTAAACCGGTACGGAGGTTTTCTGATCTTTGTCGCAGCCATTACCCCCTTGCCTTTTTCTGCTATTTGCATGTTGGTAGGGGCCACCGGGTATAACTTCTACAAATTCCTTTTGATAGCCACCACCCGACTGCTCAGGTTTGCTGCATATTCCTTTGTGATATATCAAGCAAATATTTAAGCCAATTAGCGATTTAACCGTTACCTTTGCCGCTCCTTATTTTTCAGCATGATCAGGAAAAAGCTATTGCCTGCAGCATTAAAATATAGATAATGAATACTGTAAAAGGAAAAACCGGTGTTTTGCTCATTAATTTAGGTACTCCTGACAGCCCGTCAGTGGGTGATGTGCGCTCTTACTTATCTCAATTCCTGAATGATCCAAGGGTAATTGATATCCCCTGGCTATTGAGGAAAATGCTGGTAAACCTGATCATCGTACCTTTCAGAGCTCCAAAATCGGCAAAAGTTTACAAATTAGTTTGGACAGAAAACGGCTCTCCATTGCTTTACTACAGTGAAAAAGTTCGGGAGCTATTGGATAATGCACTTGGTGGTGACTATACTGTACACCTGGCTATGAGATATAAAAATCCCTCCATTCCGGCTGTTCTGGAGGAAATGAGGAAACTCAATTATACACGTATTGTGGTATTGCCGATGTTCCCTCAGTATGCTTCTGCTTCTACCGGCTCAGCTCTTGATGAAGTGATGAGGGTAATTCGCAAATGGTGGGTGATACCTGAACTCAAAATTATTAGTCAATACTACGACCATCCAAAATTTATTGACGGGATCGTTGAAAGGGCCACAAAATATAACCTGAACGACTACGATCATATATTATTTTCGTACCATGGGTTGCCTGTAAGGCAGGTGGATAAGGTGTATAATGACGGATTATGTTCAGACCGTGACTGCGAGCACACCATAACACAGGAAAACCAATATTGCTATAAGGCTACTTGCTATGCTACTACCCGGTTAATAGCAGAAAGGCTGAATCTTGATGAAAGCCGCTACACGGTGTGCTTCCAATCACGCCTCGATAAAGAGTGGCTCGAGCCATTTTCAGACAAAGTTGTAGAGCAAAAAGCCAAAGAAGGCGCAAAGAAGTTATTAGTATTCTCCCCTGCTTTTACTGCCGATTGCCTGGAAACGATTATTGAGATCGGAGAAGAATACCAGGAGATATTTGAAAAGCATGGCGGTGAGAAAGTCCAGCTCGTTGAAAGCCTTAATGACAGCCCGATTTGGGTGGAGTGTTTGAAGGAGTTGGTGGAGGGGAAATGATGATAAGGTTTCGGTAAAAGACTGGAAGGTGAGCGTTGGTTGGAAGAGGGCACGCGTTACACTATCGCTAAAACGCGCACCAGTTTTCAGTCAACCTTCCAGACCAGTTCATTGTTCAACCGGCAAACTCCCCGGCTGGCCCCACTCCGCCCACGATCCGTCATAAACTGATTTCTGATTTTTAATATCAGCTAACTCACTGGCTAAAAGCAAAATACAGGCTGTAACTCCCGATCCGCAACTAAAAACCAATGGCTTTCCCTGTGGCTCAAGCATTTTAAAAATTTTTTTCAGATCACTTTTGGGCTTGAAAAAACCATTGTCGAGTACTGTAGAAAAGGGAATATTCTTTGACCCGGGGATGTGTCCCTTTCTTAAACCCTCCCGAGGTTCAGGAGCCATACCATCAAAGCGCTCCCTCGATCTGGCATCAATGATAACAGCCTCCTTAGAGAGGAGATTATTTTTTACAAAATCGACATCTTTTACAAACTCAGGCAGAAAATTGGATTTAAAATTACCCGGGTGATACTTCTCTTCTTTAACAGGTTGGGTTTCAAACCCCTGTTTTATCCAGGCAGGCAGACCCCCGTCCAAAACGGAAATATTTTCATGCCCCATGGCTTTAAACATCCACCAAACCCTGGGGCTAAAGTATGTCCCAAGGTTATCATATATAACAATTTTGCTATTTTTAGATATCCCGAGTTTTTGACACTCATCTTCAAACTCTTTGGGAACAGGAAGCATGTGAGGTAAAAGGCTATTCTTGTCACTGAACGTATTTTCCAAATCAAACCACCGGGCTCCTTTAATCTGTATTTCCCCCAATTCGGCTTTATCACCTGATTTATTTTTCTTCTCACTCGCATCGAGAATTACCAGATTGGGATCGTTTAGGTTCTTATCGAGCCACTGTGAAGAGACAATCATTTTCTTTACACTTTGCGCCCGGCTCTCAGCCCTCATCGCTCAGCCTCTACTTGTTTGTAAAATTCAGCGAGCTTTTCCACCGTATAATCTATTTCCTCAGGCCGGTTGTACTTGCTAAAGGAAAATCTCACCGCACCGCGGTTAGGGTCTGCTTTTATACCGGCCAAAACGTGGGAGCCCGTGCTGGCGCCACTGGAGCAGGCGCTTCCTCCCGATGCTGAGATCCCATTGATGTCAAGGGTGAACAGAAGCATGTCGTTATCCGGTGATTCCGGTAAGCATACATTCAGAACAGTATATAAACTCCTTTCAGGATTGGCGGAATCTCCGTTAAAGGATATCCCTTCTATACTTCTTTTAAGCTTTTCGATCATCCGGTTTTTCAGGCCTTGTATATAATTATGGTGTTCTTCCATATCGCGGTAGCATATTTCTAAAGCCTTGGCCAGACCAATAATTCCATAGACATTTTCCGTACCCCCGCGCATATTTCTCTCCTGGGCGCCTCCGTGGATGTAGGGACTAATCTTGCTGTCCTTTTTTATGTACATAAACCCGGCGCCTTTTGGGCCGTGAAATTTGTGAGCAGCTCCCGTTATGCAATGTACATTAAGGTTTTTTAAGTCATGTCTGTAGTGCCCTACAGTTTGCACTGTATCCGAATGAAAAACGGTATCATATTTTTCACAGAGATCTCCGATGGCGGAGAGGTCGTTGATGTTGCCAATCTCATTGTTTGCATGCATAAGAGATACCAATGACCTGCTGTTGTTTTTCAACAATTCCTCGAGGTGTTCAAAAACAACATGTCCTTTCTCATCCAACTCAACATAGCTCAACTTGATCTTGCCTTGTTTTTCGAGATTTTCCATGGTATGCAGCACTGCGTGATGCTCAATACGAGAAGTAATAGCATGCTTCAATCCGTAGGTATCTATATTGCTGCATATGATGGCATTGTCAGCTTCAGTACCACCGGAGGTGAAGAAGATCTCTCCTGTTGAGGCATTGAGCAATTCTGCTACCTGCTTACGGGCATATTCTATCGCAGATCGTACCTTTCTGCCATGCGAATGAATAGAAGAAGGGTTGCCATAGTGCTCCAGCAAAAAAGGTTTCATCGCCTCGAATACCTCTTGATCGAGAGGAGTGGTAGCGGCATTGTCAAGATAAACGTTCATGAATAATTCTTATACTTTAGCAGTAATGATATCTTTAATGTCGGAGATCAGTTTATTAGCCAGGTGTTCGGCAGTAGCTTCGGAATCTGATTCGGAATAAATGCGAATAATAGGTTCTGTATTGGATTTCCGCAAATGAACCCATTCACTTTCAAACTCGATTTTTACGCCATCAATGGTGTTCACCTTCTGAGAAGCATACTTTCTTTTAATTTCTTCCAGTATCTCATCTACGTTGATCTGAGGAGTGAGTTCTATTTTATTTTTTGAAATGTGGTAGCTGGGATAAGACCCACGTAAATGGGAGGCTCTTTTCCCTGACTTTGCTAAATGCGTTAAAAACAAAGCTATACCTACCAGTGCATCGCGACCGTAGTGAAGCTCCGGGTATATTACGCCACCGTTTCCTTCACCTCCTATTATAGCATTAACTTTTTTCATTTCCTCTACCACATTTACCTCACCTACAGCAGCCGAGCTATACGATCCCCCTCTTTTTTCTGTCACTACTCTCAATGCCATAGATGACGAGAGGTTGGATACGGTATTTCCTTTATTTGCCGATAGCACATAGTCGGCCACTGCTACCAGTGTGTATTCCTCGCCAAAAGGGGTGCCGTCTTCCTGGATCAGGGCCAGCCTGTCCACATCCGGGTCAACTACTATACCTAAATCATACTTGCCTTTTTCTATCTCGTTGCAGATGTGGTTGAGATTCTCAGGCAGCGGCTCGGGATTATGAGGGAAGTGCCCGTTGGGATCACAATAAATTTCTTTTATATTCTCTACACCAAGAGCCCTGAGAAGCCTGGGTACCGCTATTCCCCCTGTAGAGTTGACACAGTCAATAGCTATCTTAAAGTTTTTCGACTTTATAGCCTCTACATCCACTAAAGGTAGCTCAACGATCTTGTCTATATGCTTATCTATGTAGGTATTGTCTTTACGATATTTTCCCAGTGCTAACACGTCTGCAAATGAATAATTGTCTGCTTCGGCAATCTCAAGCACTTCTGCACCATCGTTGCCGGAGATGAATTCACCTTTATCATTGAGTAGTTTCAAAGCATTCCACTGTACTGGGTTATGACTCGCTGTAAGTATGATGCCGCCAGCAGCTTTTTCTTCAGGCACAGCTATTTCAACTGTTGGTGTAGTAGATAACCCAAGGTCTACCACATCGAGGCCAAGCCCTATGAGAGTATTCACAACAAGGTTGCTTGCCATCTCTCCGGATATTCTTGCATCTCTGCCCACCACAATTTTCTTGATCCCCGTTTTCTTATGCGCCCAGGAGCCAAAAGCGGCAGCAAATTTGACAATATCTATAGGGGTAAGATTGTCACCTGCTTTCCCTCCTATTGTTCCTCTTATTCCTGAAATTGATTTAATTAACGTCACTTTTCTATCTCTTTTATTTCGTGTACAAATTTATGAATTTTTTGAGGCTTATATGACGAAAATATTCAAACATTATTTCCGTTAAACTATTACTCCGGCACAGACAACTGTATTATTTTTATAACTATGTCATTTTCAGATTTATTTATTAGGTATATTGGTCCGTTTTATTTCAAGGTTTAGTACGAAGTATGCTTACATATTTGCTATTCGCTCTCGGCTTTGTGGCACTGGTTAAGGGTGCTGATATGTTGGTGGATGGTGCATCTGCAATTGCCAAAAGGCTCAATATATCTGAAATGATCATTGGTCTTACCATTGTCTCTTTCGGCACCTCCCTGCCTGAGCTCCTGGTGAATATAACGGCCAGTTTTAAAGGAAATCCTGAAATAGCCATTGGAAACATCTTCGGAAGTAATATTGCCAATATTCTTTTGATCCTGGGAATAAGTGCTATGATCCGGCCATTGCCCATTACTAAAAACATATACTTTTCAGAAATCCCTTTTTCCCTGGTGGCAACTCTTTTAGTCGGGTTTTTAGCCAATGCTTCATTATTTTCAGAATTCAGATCCCTGACGCTCAGCAGGCTGGATGGAGGCATTCTGCTTGTTTTCTTTTCGCTATTTATGGGATACATTTATGTGGTGCATCGAAGTAATGTGGCTGCAGGTATCGAAGATGAAACAGCATCAAGCCCAGGTATGTCAATGCAGAAGTCATTAATTTTCATTGCGGTGGGTTTACTGGGGCTATATTTTGGAGGTGAATGGGTCGTAAACGGTGCGGTAAAAATAGCCGGAGAGGCTGGATTGAGTCAAACTTTTATTGGTCTTACGGTGATAGCTGTAGGAACCTCTCTTCCGGAATTGGTAACCTCTGCTGTGGCCGCAAAGAAAGGAAATACAGACATTGCTGTTGGTAATGTTGTAGGCTCCAATATATTTAATTTGTTATGGATACTGGGGGTGAGCGCGCTTATCCGACCATTGCCATTTGATGTTGCCAGCAATACTGATGTGATGATGATCATTTTCTCCAGTGCTCTGCTGCTTTTTGCAGTAGCTGTAGGAAAGGGGGCTCGTATTGTACGATGGGAAGGGGCACTTTTCATCCTGGTATACATCGCATACATTATATACCTGCTAGGAAGAGGGTAATCACTTATTTCTATAAAACAGGCAGTAATGCTAAGGCATGGTTCAATCTAAAACCGGGGGTTATTTTATTTGAACTTTGATATCACCTTGTCTACTTCATTAGTTTCTACCTCGGCTTTCCCACAATCCTCACCGGCAGACACATCCCTTCCGCAATATCCGCAAGTACCCCCGTCTTTGTTCAAATAAGGATTTTGAGAAGCACAGGTGCCTTTAAACTGTCCATTTTTTAAGAAGATCAGCCGAACGGACATCAAACCGAAAAAAAGCGCCACAAAGCCTATTCCTATTAATAAAGTAGTCATGGTTTGTTTATTTTTGTGCAAATTTAGCTATTCATAATTAAAACGTGCGTACTGTATCGAAAGTTTCTAAAAGTCATTGAAATGCCAGACATAAAAACTACTCCGGATCCGAATAGAAAAGCCAAACTTGAAGCCTTTGACAGACTGCTCACCATTATGGATCAACTACGGGAAAACTGCCCCTGGGATAAGAAGCAGACACTGGAAACTCTGCGGCATCTGACGATTGAAGAAACTTTTGAGCTCAGTGATGCCATTATTGAAAATGACCTGGACGAAGTAAAAAAGGAGCTTGGCGACCTGATGTTGCATAATGTTTTTTATGCCCGTATTGCTTCTGAGCGGAATGCCTTTGATGTGGCAGATGTACTTAATGGTGTGTGTAATAAACTGATAGAGCGCCACCCACACATTTATGGTGATGTAGTGGCGGAAGATGAACAAACGGTAAAGGAAAATTGGGAAAAGATAAAGCTCAGGGAGAAAGGGAATAAAAATACATCTGTATTAGGCGGGGTGCCTAAATCTCTCCCGGCATTGGTTAAAGCAATGCGAATCCAGGAAAAAGCGCGTGGCGTGGGATTTGATTGGGAACAGAAAGGGCATGTATGGCAGAAGGTAGAGGAGGAAATGAGGGAGTTTAAAGCTGAATTTAATGCAGAAGATGAGATTATTGACAAAGAAAAGGCACAACAGGAGTTTGGCGACCTGCTGTTTTCGCTGATCAACTACGCACGCTTTGTTGATATCAATCCTGAAGAGGCACTGGAGCGTACCAACAAGAAATTTATTAAGAGGTTTCAATTCCTGGAGGCAGAGTCTGCCAGAGAGGGAAAATCGATTGCCGACATGACCCTTGCAGAAATGGATGAATATTGGGAAAGAGCCAAGCAACATACATAGTACTTTTAATTTTTTGATCCGTACATTGCTGCTGATTTAAATTTTTCCGGTTTTTTGAATTACTTTTATTGATAAATTCCTGTATTTTTCCAGCTCAAATGTTGTCTATGAAACGTTCTTTTTATAGAAATTTGTTTATTGGTAAGGATAATTATATTGAATCCTGGCCATTATACAAAAGGGTAATATTGACTGGCCAAATATCTTCACTATGCATCTCGGCCGGGATATTTTATTTCCTGTTTGACTTCATCAATGGTTCACTAACGGCTTTCTTTACTTACGTATTTCTTGTGGTGTTTTCATTACTATCTTTCTTTTTAAATCGGAACGGATTTTATGTTGCCGCTAAGGTAATAGTGCTTCTTACCGGAAATATTGCCGTATTCACCACATTTGAAATAGAGCTATATGGCACAGGTTCATTTGTCTTTTTTATACCCTGTATATTAGGCGCGTTTACGCTTTTTGGTTATGATGAACGAACAAAAAGCTATATGTTTTCCGCACTGTCAATAGGCCTTTTTCTTTTGTCTCTTTTCTATGATTTTGAATTTATACCATCCACCGATTTTCCTGAGAATAACGTCAATGTCAACTTTGTCATTAATTTCATTCTCAGTTGCCTTACCTGTATTTTTATGATTGGTTTTTTGTTGAGGATCAACAGTCAGTCCGAAGGGTCGCTCATTAAAAGTGAAAGCGCTTTAAGAAAAACGGCAGAAGAGTTAAATATAAGCAAAAAGCGCTTTGAGTTGGCCATACAGGGATCCGGAGCAGGTATTTGGGACTGGAATGCCAGTGATGACAGGCTCTATATATCCCCATACCTTGCCAATTTATTGGATTATGACCTTGACGAAGTTCAGCATCTTACCAGAAGCAGCTTTTTGCAGGTAATTCATGAAGATGACCGGGAACTGTTTAAAAAGCGCCTTGAGGATCATCTGAAGTGGCGGCTTCCCTTTAAAGTGGAGTGTAGATTCAGAAAAGGGGATGGTTCATATATATGGGTGTTGGATACCGGGCAGGCGCAATGGCATAAAAATGGACGCCCAACACGCATGGTGGGTTCCATTATTGATATTACAGAGAGAAAGCAGGCCGAGGAGAAGGTGAAAGAGCAAAATCTGATGCTCGAAAAAACCAATGCCGAACTTGACAGGTTTGTTTATAGCACATCGCATGATCTGCGTGCACCGCTCAGTTCAGTTCTGGGTTTAATCAACATAACCAGAATGTCTGAGAATATTGATGAGCATAAAAGATGCCTCGATATGATGAAAGATCGGATTCATACGCTAAATGGATTCATTGCTGATATTATTGATTATTCCAGAAACAGCAGGCTAAGTGTGATCAAGGAGCCTGTAGTATTGAATGACCTGGTACAGGAATCAATCAGCAATCTGCAATATTTTCAGCAATCTCAGCAAATAAGAATAACTTGTGACGGGGTAGAGGATATTACTTTCATAGGAGACAGGAGTCGGCTCAAGATAATCCTTAATAATATTATTGCCAATGCCATAAAATATCACAACATTGATCAGGCAGATCCATATGTACATATCACAGCGCGACAAGCAGGCAGATGGTTGGAAATAATTGTTTCAGATAATGGCGAAGGCATTGATCCGGAGCTTCTGGATAGGATATTCGAAATGTTTTTTCGTGCTAACGAAAGATCTGAAGGCTCAGGATTGGGCCTTTACATAGCCAAAGAAATGGCTGATAAACTTAGCGGACAGATCAAAGTTAATTCGGTGATCGGGTCGGGTACCACCTTTACATTACGGATCCCGGTTGATCATGTAAACGATAGTATTCAACAAGACAGTATCGCATAAAGATCATTTTACTATCTTTGCGCCCATGGCAAATCAAGACGATAACTTATTAAAGAAAATAGTGGCTCATGCCAAGGAATACGGGTTTGTATTTCCTTCAAGCGAGATATATGACGGTCTGGGCGCGGCCTATGACTATGGTCAGAATGGTGTAGAGTTAAAAAATAATATTAAGAACTATTGGTGGAAGGCCATGGTCCAGATGAATGAAAATATTGTTGGGATAGATGCTGCCATTTTTATGCATCCCACCACCTGGAAGGCGTCTGGTCACGTTGACGCTTTTAATGACCCTCTCATAGATAATAAGGATTCGAAAAAGCGATACAGGGCAGATGTGCTCATAGAGGAGCATATTGCTAAAATTGAAGCCAAAATTGACAAAGAAGTTGATAAGGCTGCGAAGCGTTTTGGTGATAAATTTGATAAAGCTCAGTTTGTGGCTACTAACGAGCGTGTACTACGGTATACGGAGCAGATCGAAATGATCAACGGTAAAATGAAGGCGGCTATTGAAAGCGGCAACTTGAACCAACTCAAAACACTTATTGAAGAGTTGGAAATAGCTGATCCTGTTTCGGGTTCGAAAAACTGGACTGATGTCAGACAGTTCAACCTGATGTTTTCTACAGAGCTTGGGTCTTTGGCTGAGGGGGCGAATAAGATATACCTGCGCCCCGAAACGGCTCAGGGTATATTCGTTAACTTCCTTAATGTGCAAAAAACGGGCAGAATGAAGCTGCCTTTCGGTATTGCTCAGATAGGTAAGGCCTTTAGAAATGAGATCATAGCGCGTCAGTTCATTTTTAGAATGCGTGAGTTTGAGCAGATGGAAATGCAGTTCTTTGTGAAGCCCGGTGAAGAGATGAAGTGGTACGAGCATTGGAAAGCGCAGAGGATCAAATGGCATAAAATATTAGGTCTTGGAGAAGAGAATTACAGGTTTCACGACCACCTGAACCTGGCCCATTATGCCAACGCTGCTTGCGATATAGAATTTAACTTCCCTATGGGCTTCAAAGAGCTTGAAGGGATCCATAGCCGAACGGATTTCGACCTTAAAGCCCATGAGGAATATTCTGGCAAAAAAATACAGTTCTTTGATCATCAGGAGAATAGAAGCTACATTCCTTATGTTATCGAGACATCTATCGGGCTCGATAGGATGTTCCTGGCAATACTTGCCATAGCCTACACCGAAGAAACATTGGAGGACGGCAGTGAACGTACTGTACTGAAAATTCCTGCTGCACTGGCTCCTTGTAAATTGGCTGTGCTGCCACTGCTACAACGTGATAACCTGCCAGAAAAGGGCCGGGAGATCATGGACATGCTGAAGTATGATTTCCAATGCCAATATGATGAGAAAGATACTATCGGAAAACGCTATAGAAGGCATGATGCAATTGGAACGCCTTATTGTGTAACTGTGGATCATCAGACGTTAGAAGATAACACGGTAACACTTCGCGATAGAGATTCTGCACAGCAGGAGAGAATACATATCAACGAATTGAAAAACAAAATAGAAGAGTTGGTTTCTCTGACAGGTTTGCTAAAAAAGATACAGTAATTTGGAGGCAAACCTCGGATACATTTTACTAGGACTTCTGCTTTTTGGGCTGGTCATAGCCGTTTTTTCTGTTTTCAGAGATATTTTCACTTTCTTTTACTCCAAAACCGGAGCGTTTGTGAAACGATACCAGCCTTTGTCGGCTGATCATCAGAATATACTGAGGAAGTATTGCGCATACTATAACCTGCTCTCTTATGAAGATAAACAGCGCTTTCAGAAAAGAGTGCAGCGTTTCATGTATTCGAAGCAGTTTATTCCTCGTGTGTATAAAGAAGTGACAGATGAGATGAGGGTACTGATATCCGCAACAGCAATCCAACTTACTTTTGGGCTGCCACAGATCTACCTCACCCACTTCGATAAGATCCTGATCTACCCGGATTCCTACTACTCCAGGATTACCTGGAAATACCATGTTGGTGAAGTCAATCCACGAATGGGTATGATCATTCTGTCCTGGAAGAGCTTTGTGGATGGATATGCAGACCTTACGGACTCCCTGAATGTAGGGATTCACGAAATGGCCCATGCCATTCATTTTGAGAACAGAATAAGAAATGAAGAATTTGATTTTCTCGATCGCCGGAGTCTGTCCGAACTTGAGCAGATAACTGCACGGGAATTGCCCAAGATCAGGAATGAAGAAGTACATTTTTTCAGAAGCTATGCTGGTACTAATGAGCACGAGTTTTTTGCCGTAGCACTCGAATATTTTTTTGAAAAACCAGTGGAGTTTAAGAAGTCTATTCCGGACCTTTACGGCACATTGTCACGGCTTCTGAACCAGGATCCCGTTGAGTTGTATAGGTTAGTCTAAAAGTCTGTAGCACACCGGTCACCTGTTGCTTGCATTATCCTCCAAAACATTCCTCAGCTCCTCCAGCTTTCTCTTGTTATTGACGTAGATGCCATGCTCCATCCTTGAGGCAAGGAAGGCGAGGACGAAAAAGCCTATGATCAGCAGCACAATCCACATTTCTTTTCCATTGTAGCCCAGGTTTAATGCTGTCAGTATTGCCACAGGCGCTGCATACCAGATCATCACTTGAGACAGTTTTACCTGGTAACTGGCATTGGCAATGGCATGGTTGAGGTCGCCCAGCAGTGACAGATCGAAGCGGTTTTCCCATCTTTTTCTTTGCAGTCTTTTTACGAGTACATATCCCGCTGTAAAAAACATTAAAGCCGCCAAAGTGTAGGTAAAAACATTTCCGCTGGCTTTTACTATCCCCAATCCGAGCACAAAGCCTGCGGCACCAATGTTTACAATGATCAGCAACTTTTCACTGAAATCCACAATGTGGCTGGTCGTTCTTTTCTTAGCGGTAATACGCTGGCGCAATACTTCTTCATTAATGGTATACATCATTTCATTATTTTGTTTGTTCCAGATATTTTTTATTTCGTCAAATTCCATTATTGTAGTCTTTAGATTTTGAGATGAGATGCTGCTTGATACGATGGATCTTAATCCCAATATTGCTTTCCGAGATACCTAGTATTTCAGACATCTCCTTATAGCTAAACCCGTCAAGTAAAAGCAGTGTCAGCGACCTGTCTATTTCATTGAGGTGAGTAATTTGTTCATACAGCCAAGCCAACCGGCTGTCTTCCTGTTGAATATTTTGCTGTAAAAGGTACTCTACATGGTCATATGTGCCTTGCCGGTGCTTTAGTTCGCGTCTGGTCCACTTCATAGCAGTGTTGAGCGCTATGCGATAGAGCCAGGTGCTAACAGCGGACTGTTCTCTAAAACCCGGTATTGAACGCCAGACCTGTATAGCCACCTCCTGAAAGAGGTCGTCCTGATCAGCACGAGTGAAAGCATACGCACGCACTACTTTGAAGAACAGTGGCTGGTGATCCTTCATCCATTTTTGTAATGTCTCAGTCTGTTGTTGTTCAGTCATCTAAATGGTTAGTACCGGAAAGTGATGTGTTTCTTACAAGAAATATAAAAAAATAGTCAGGAGTGGGGAGTCGGAAGTAGGAAGCCGGAAGAATCGCAAAAAAATCTCCCCGTCAGTCCCCGGATTTAATTCCGGGGCTCCTGAGAAGAAGGAGCCAAACGGACTAACCCCGCTCTATAGGCTATGGAAATCCAAAGAACCGGATTTTTTCTTCGCCATTCTATCGTTAGTTTCGTAGACTTCCTTCTGTAGCAGGTCTTCGCAGCGGGGTCCCGGAACAGGGGCCGGGGACAGGTGCGTTTCTAAAATCCGACCAAATGACTATTAACCATGAACAGCTCCAGGAGCAGTGAATTGAGCTCAGAAAGAGAGATTTCCTCCGCCGAGTTTGGTCATTAATGACCTGTATTTCAGGACTTTTCATGCTGTCGGAAGGTTTATATCTGATTTCTAAATCTTAAAATTATTTCTGTGCTACTATGAATCATCACTAAATTATTAAATTTGTACGAAGGGTTCTTAGCTCAGTTGGTTCAGAGCACCTGCTCGACAAGCAGGGGGTCGCTGGTTCGAGTCCAGTAGGACCCACCATCCAAAGCATAGCTTGTCTATGCTTTTTTCTTTAACCGTAAAAGGACGAGAAGCCAGTCCCGATGTAGCGGAGCGGATATCGGG
>NZ_AMZN01000115.1 GCF_000331535.1 Fulvivirga imtechensis AK7
TGGTTAATGATGGTATAATGTCATTATCCTCAAAATCAACTGAAGTTGTTGGTTACCTCGGGATGACTGGTCTTTTGAGACAACTCCAAGTGCAGACTGCAGTAAAAGCACGGCCTTTTATGGATGAGGTGTGAAACCATGTATTTTCACAAATGTCAAGTATATCCATCAGGACCATATTCTCTTAAGTTAACGGCTATAGGAACGGTGTCCGGTGACAAGCGGAGGATTTTTTTGATTATTTCATTTCCACCCCAAATCACAGCCGTCAGACCCCTAATCAACAACTACCAAAAAATATTTTCGTTATTTCTCCTATATCGGTGCAACGTTTGGTGTTTAACTTGCATCTACCTGTTGAGAACGAAATGAAATTAAAGATTCACAGATCAGAAGAAGAGGTATTGATCCGGAGGTGCCGGAAGCGTGACGGACAAGCGCAAAAGGAGATGTATGATAAATATGCTTCTAAAATGCTGTCCATATGTATGCGGTATATCCGTGAGGATGATCAGGCTGAAGATGTCATGATCTCTGCCTTTGTGAAGATCTTTGAGCGAATTGACCAGTACAAAGGCGAAGGTAGTTTTGAAGGATGGGTACGCAGGATAATGGTGAATGAATCACTGACCTACATCAGAAGGAACAAGAGCATGTACCTCGAAGTAGATATCGAATACGCTGACAAGGAGCCTGATTACAGTAGTCTTGATAGCCAGCTACAAGCCGAGGACCTGCTGAAGCTAATCCAGCAACTGCCTGTAGGATACAGAACTGTGTTTAACCTGTATGCCATAGAGGGTTACTCTCATAAGGAGATAGCCGAGCAATTAGAAATCAGCGAAAATACTTCAAAATCTCAACTGAGCAGAGCAAGAACACTTTTGCAAAAACAACTACTGGAAACAGAAAAGACATTAAAAGAAAACATTCAATAGTTATGAGCGACAGGGAGTTGGATCATTTATTTAAAAGTAAGCTGGATGAGCTCGAAAAACGACCCTCAGCGAGAGCCTGGGATGAAATTCAGAGCAATATCACCACCAAAAATAAGCGCAGCACATGGTTTTATAGCGGCATTGCTGCTGCAATAGTGGTTTTGGCGGCTGTTGGAAGCGTATTATGGGTGAACAGAGGTACTGAGCAGCCTGTGGTTACTATTGCGGAGAAGTCGGAAGTAGGAAGTAGGAAGGCAGAAGACCGAAGTGAAAAGGCGGAAGTCCGAAGTCCGAAGTCGGAAGTCGGAAGTACGAAGTCCGAAGTTGAGGGAAATTCATCAATGGTTACGAAGGAGCCTCTCTTAGCATTGAACAATACTTCGTCCAATAGAACAGATACAAACACCAAACAGCAAACAGCAAACCGGGAACTGAGTAGCGAAAACAAGGAACCACAAACTGGAAACTCCAAACTCGAAACTGAAAATTCAGAACTGCTAACTGTGAATAGTGACCTGAGAACTGAAAACTCAGAACTTAAAACTCAGAACGGTGAACTGAGAACTGAAAACTCAGAACTGAAGACATCTACAGATCAGAAGCAGGAACCAAACGGCCAGACGCTGATCTTTAACATCGAGGATTTTGATAGCCGCAAGGCGTTGACCACAAACAATAATGAAAGCGAACAAGGAAAGGATAAAAGATCTTCAACACTGAGAAAGGTACTGGACTTTGCTAAAAATGTTAAAGAAGGTGATGCCGGACTTGGGGAATTACGTGAAGCAAAAAATGAACTGTTTGCCTTGAACTTTAAGAAAGATGACGACTCTAAATAAGGTTATATTAACAATACTCCTGGGATTGGGACTTCTCTCAGGCCTTAACTCTCACGCACAGGATCGCACCGACTCACTGATCATCAATGTAGGTAAGAGTAAGATCATATTCCTGGTAAGGGATAAACAGGATCTCGAGACTTTAAAGAATTATGATCTCAATGAGATACTAAAGCAGCTTAGTTTAAAGTTGGAAAATGACTCAACAGAACAGGCACTGGTAAAAGAGCAAAATGGTAAAAAGACTTATTTATCTGACACTACTATAGTTGTTGAAGAGCCTGAAGTGAAAGTTGCCGAACAACGGGAAGTACAACGGTATGAATATAAAGATCGTGATAATGAGAGGGACGAGCATTGGAGAACAAAGAGATTTATTAAAGGTACACGCCATTATTTCAACATAGATCTGGGTACCAATAACTACGTGCAGGACGGAAACTTTCCCGATGAAACTGATGAACCCTATACCGTCCGGCCTTTTGGATCGTGGTATGTAGCGCTTACTTCTACAAACCAAACTCATATCGGAGGACCACTGTACCTGGAATGGGGACCGAGTGTAAGCTGGTACAACTTTAAGTTTCAGAATGACAGAATAAGAGTGATTGACGGACCGGATGCTAACATTTTCGAGGAAGATACAAGCCTGCCAAATGCAGATTTTAAGAAAAGTAAGCTGACTGTTGCTTACATCAATTTTTCAGTAGTGCCGATGTTCAGTTTTGGCGAACCGGAGAGAAAGGAAAAAAAGGATTTTTGGGACTGGAAAGATTGGAATGATGATGACGACCGTGGTTTTAGAATAGGTATAGGAGGCTATGGAGGCTATAGGATAGCAAGCTACACTAAGGTAGTCTATAAAGAAGATGACGATAAAGAAAAAGACAAGAACAAAGATAATTTTCATTTAAATAACTTCCGTTATGGACTCCGGCTGCAGATGGGGTACAGAGGAACAGACCTTTTCTTCAATTATGATTTGAATGAATTATTTGCCGAAGGAAAGGGTCCACAGCTCAATGCCTTTAGTTTTGGGCTGACATTCTAAGATAACTAGCAGATTAACAACAACTTAAATAACTGCTCGAAGAGCAAAACAGGAAAACTATGTACAATTTCAAAAACTCAAATATTATGAAAAAGCAACTACTTATGATTGTAATGCTGGCTTTAGTGGCATTGCAGATACAGGCCCAGGATGATGAGGGCAAAAAGAGAGAAAAAACAAACTACGGTACACACAATCATTTTGACATCGACCTGGGGATGAATAACTTCCTCCAGAATGGGGATTTTCCAGATGACAATAATGCTCCTTATGCTGTGAAACCTTTCGGCAGTTGGTATGTAGCATTGAAATCGGTCAATGATACTCACGTTACCGGAGCTTTACACCTGCTGTGGGGACCTGAAGTAAGCTGGTATAACTTCAAATTCAATAACGAAGCGATAAGATTAACAAAAAACAACAACCAATTGGAGTTTAATGAAGCTGCTGATAACATTGATGCCCAAAAGAGTAAGCTGACTGTTGCCTACCTGAATTTCAGCGCGGTTCCTATGCTCAAGTTCGGGGATCAGGGCCAGCGCCACAGGCACAGACACTGCTGGGTAGACTGGGATGATTTTGGCAGGAAAGAAGGGTTCAGAATAGGCGTTGGCGGATATGGAGGTTATAAAATTGCCAGTTACACCAAATCAGTCGTAGTAGAAGATGGCGACAAAAAGAAAGACCGGGATAAAGATAGCTTCTACCTCAACAACTTCAGGTACGGTGTACGTCTGCAAGCAGGGTTCAGGGGTGTAGACATTTTTGCCAACTACGACCTCAACGAGCTATTTGTAGAAGGTAAAGGACCTCAGTTGAATGCCTTTAGTTTCGGTATCGTTCTCTAAATTTCCGAAACACTGGCCGGACTGTGGCAGTCTGGCCGGTTTATTACCCCATTAGTTTCCTGAAATTTTAAAAAATAGTATTTTCGATCAGATGTTTCACCTTGAGCTTAGCTATCTTGATCGACAAAACGACAATTCTTGCTCTTCTTTTGATAATAACAGCCTGCTCTTTTCCCTCAGGCCGTGAAAAAGAAACCCTTGAAAGAGAGATTGCAGCTATCGAAACCGATGCACAATTCACTCAATATCTAATTGAAATAAGGACTGCTGATCAAAAGTACAGGCAGATGGAGCCCCAAATTCAGGAAAAGTATGGCCATGACTCACAAGAATATCAAGATGTTTGGGAGATGATCAATTTAACGGATCAGCAAAACCTTTTGAAGGTTGAGTTATTGCTCGAGAAATTTGGTTATCCCAGAAAAGCTGCTGTTGGTACTAGTGCTGCCGAAGTACCCTGGCTAATCGTCCACCATGCGGCCGATTATAACCTGCGAGTTCAATATTTCTCACTTTTCTATAGTGCCTGGAAGGACGGCAATTTAAGTGACGATGCATTTTCGCTCTTCCTGGAGCGCATGCATATCATGAAATTTGACAAATATTTTTCCTTCCCCGGTCCTTACAAACATGAAGAAAAAGTAGAGGCTTTGATCAGGAAGTTGGGGTTGTAGTAAAAATTAAATTAGATTTCCAAAGTCATGAAAGATTATTCCTTCTTCCATAATGCCAAGCCGTCAACATTCAGCAATGCCCGTGCACTTAGAAATAACATGACAGCGGCTGAAAAAGCACTATGGAAGTCGCTTAGAAGAAAACAGATAGCAGGGTTAAGGTTTCGAAGACAACATCCGGTCGGAAATTTCATTCTCGACTTTTATTGTCACGACATCAAATTAGCCATTGAAGTAGATGGGCCTATTCACGATAGGCCTGAGCAAAAGGAGTATGATCAGGCGAGAGATCAGCAAATTCGAAATAAAGGAATACAAATGTTACGATTTTCTAACGATGAAGTATTTGACAATATACAGATGGTAATTGAAGAGATCAAAAGGTTTATACCCCATCCCTAACCGTACCCCAAAATGGGGAAGGGGAAGTTAAGTACACCAATATAAATTTCGCGCTATACTTGGTCCTCCCCAAATGGGGAGGATTTAGGAGGGGTCACTCATACCTCAACGAATCGACAGGATTTGTGCGTGCGGCCTTGATCGTTTGATAACTTACCGTGATCCATGCAATGGCAATTGCAAATAAACCGGCAGCGACAAACGGCCATACCTGGAGGGCGCCGTAGTAAGCAAAGCCTGTTAGCCATTTGTTCATACCATAGTAAGCTAATGGCGCAGCAAGAACCAAGGCAATGAATACCAGCACAGTAAATCCCTTCGTCAGCAGTACCAATATCTGTAAAACAGAAGCTCCCAACACCTTCCTGACCCCTATTTCCTTGATTCGCTGTTCAGCAATAAAAGACGCTAACCCAAATAATCCGAGAGCTGCTATGAGAATAGCCAGACCTGAAAACCATGTAATTACTTTTGCCAACCTGTCCTCACTTTCATACTGGCTGTTGAATTGCTCATCTACTTCAAAATAGGTAAAGGGAAAGCCTGGCCTTAAGTAAGACCACTGATCTTTCAGATAGGCAACCACTTCATCCTTCTTCGCTCTTTCATACTTGATCATCACTGAGCTGGCTCTGCCAGTTGTGACCAGGAACACGATTGGCGATATGGACTGATGCAGAGATTCAAAATGGAAGTCCTTCACTACACCGATAATTGTGCCCTGCCTGTTGCCATACTGGAATGGCTTACCAATAGCTTCCTCCGGAGATTGCCATCCGATCTTTTCAACAGCTATTTCATTTAAAATAAATGCTTCCGTAGAGTCGCTGGCCCTGCTGATGTCAAAATCCCGACCCGCTACAAACTCAGCTTCAATAGAAGACAAGTATTCATGATCCACATGCACATCAGCAATGCGGAAGGTGATGTTCTTCATCTCTCCGTCTACCTCTGCCGATGCACCTTGTGAGTCGAGCAGCCGGCCCGAAGGCACGCGGCTGGCAAGTGTGGCTGCGCTGATGCCGGGCTGACTTTCAAATCGCTCCTTTAGCGATGCAAACTGGCTGTACACCTGGTTACTCGATGGCAAAACGAGTATATTTTCTTTGTTAAACCCGAGGTCTTTATTCTTTACATACTCCAGTTGATCGTGAACGACCCCTACGCTAATAATCAATGCAATGGAGATAAAGAATTGGAACACCACCAGCACTGATCTAAGGTTAAATTTCTTTACCGATTTATGGCCTCCCTTCAAAATTGAAGCTGGCTCGAATGCAGACAAGAAAAATGCCGGATAGCTTCCTGCTACAATTCCAACAAACAAACCCGTAGCCAGCATGAGCCATATCACGAATTGGTTATGGATAAAGTTGAGCGTGAGCCCTTTGCCAACAAATTCATTGAAGTAAGGAAGAATAGCAAATACAATAATGCTTGCCACCATGAGCGCCAGGAGCGCAAACACAACTGATTCAGTTATAAACTGCCGAATTAAAGTTACGCGATATGCACCCATTACTTTTCGCAGTCCCACTTCTTTGGCTCTTTTTGCAGATCGTGCTGTTGCCAGGTTCATAAAATTTATGCAGGCGATAACCAATGTGAAAATAGCGATGATGGTGTAGATGTACACATAGGCAATATCACTGTTGGCCTCCATTTCAGAATCAAGGTGAGAATGCAGATGGATATCCGTTACAGGCATGAAATGTAGCTTATTACTTACCGAAGCAGGTTGCCCGGAATGCCCCATTCCCAGGTGGCGGTCAAAGAAATCGGGTATTCCTGCTTTTAGTTCATCTATAGTATGGTTCGGCTCAAGTAGCACATAGGTGCCATAGTTGTTACTCCCCCAGTTTTGCATCAGGTTTTCAAGACCAACAATCTGCTCCAGTGTGGCAAAAGACGCCATAAAATCCCATTTGAAGTGAGAATTTAAAGGCACATCTTTGGCAACACCAGTTACCTTCAGCTCTACTTCCCTTCCGAAATTGCTATAGCTCAACATTTTGTCCATCGGATCCTCATCTCCGAAGTATTTTTGTGCCGTAGTCTCGGTAATCACCACTGCGGCAGGTTCTACCAGCGCGGTTTTTGGGTCGCCTTCTATAAGGGGCCAGGAAAATACCTCGAAGATATT
The DNA here is from genome assembly GCF_000331535.1 of Fulvivirga imtechensis AK7. GTDB lineage: Bacteria > Bacteroidota > Bacteroidia > Cytophagales > Cyclobacteriaceae > Fulvivirga > Fulvivirga imtechensis. Next base: position 6,896 of record NZ_AMZN01000115.1, read on the forward strand.
GGCGTCACCCAGGTAGAAGTTGTCCTCCTCTATTTTCTTTTCCTTATAAGTGATCAACGGACCGTAAGCCGAACCTATTCTCACAGCTTCTTCCACTATACCTTCGAAATCGTTCTGCAGCAACGGCCCAAACGGTGGTGCACAATGCCCCAGGTGGAGACTGGACTCCCCTTCTGCATTTAGCCACTGCCTTGACACACGATAGATCCTATCAGATTTTTCATGATAGTCATCGTAACTAAGCTCATCCTGAACAAAGAGCAGGATCAGTATCGTAGCCGCCATACCAATGGCCAGTCCGAAAATGTTGATGAAGGCGTAAGACTTCTGCCGTAAAATATTACGGAAAGCTATTTTAATGTAGTTTTTGAGCATGTTGGTATATTTTGAGTTCTTGACCTTGGCTTTAAAGACCGTATTTCATCCTAAAGGTTGCATATGGATAAGACTCCGGAAAAATGAAATGGTTACATGAACAGCAGGCAAAGTGTTTTTGAGTCGGAAGTCCGGAGACCGAAGTCGGAAGTTTTGCTAATCGGTAATCAGTGTAGACCGGTCGTGCAACGATTTGGTTTATCCTAAGGATAAAGAGAGCACAGAGAAACCCTGAGGAGAAACAGAGAGCACAGAGGGAAACCTCTCCGTGCCCTCTAAAACCTCTGCTTACCTCTGCGGTTAAAACCTCCCCAGATAGGAAGACATATTGTCAGGGATTAACGACAAAGTTCACTTTATCCACCCCTGTATTTCCCGTTCGGCTATCATAGGCATAGATAATTACCTCGTATATGCCCGGTTGGGAAAGGTCCAGGTCCGCTTCGAAGGTATTTACCTTCTCATATACTTTTAGAGGAACAGTTTGTACCTGCTCTCCATCACGCTTCACTATGCCTTGTACCTCAATTTTTTCAGCATCCCACAATCCTCCGTTAGAGATGGTGCATCCGCACATCATCACCACATTGGCCTTTAGCCTCACAGTCGAAGGTTTGATAAACTCATGAGTTTGAGGACTCAGAACATCTACAATAAAGCCAGGGATCTCCAGCACAATGCCATCACCTCTAATGTCTTTTCCCGGGATGATCCACAGTTGTGTGCTTGCCACTACTCTGGCTTGTGGCTGATTGACAGGCGCCAGCACCTCCACAGTAACCAAACGTGGCTCTTCAATATTAACAACAGCCTCAAACTTGGCAGTTTGATCATCTGCAATTGATTTGTACCGCTCATGAGGTTCATTCATGATCAACGTTGTGTTACCGGTACTTCCTCCTATTGTACCCTGACTCAATATTTCACCGGTCAGTGCATCACGAATAATGACCTTCGCACCTCCAATGGAGCTGCCGATAAACTTGGCGTCTTTTGCTTTGGCCCGTACTACCAGCGTTGTTGGCTGGGCATATGCCACAGTTGCAAATAAAAGAGTAAATATGAAGAGGTAATTTTTCATAGCCCTGGATAGTTGGTTTTGATAAAGATAAGAAGATCCGCAAACATGATATTAATAAAAGGGCACTAAGGAGGATATTTCCCCGCCTAGTGCCCTTTTAACCTTTACCTGTAAGATCAGTCCTTTTTATACCTTTTCAGCTCTTTTTTAGCTTCTTTCATGGCCTCTTTCATCTCTTCGCTCATTTCCTCACTCCAGCGCTTGAGTTCCTCTTTATGATCCTGCCAATTATACTTCCATTCATGCCTCCAGCCCTCAAACTCTTCTATGTCCATTTTGAAATCGAAATCATGCTTATCAAAATCGAAGTTAAAATCGAAATCCATATCAGGAATTCTAACTGCAAAACCAAAATCCGGAATTTCCACATGAATGTCCGGTATGTGAACATGAAAATCACTGTCTTTAGTAGCCCATAGAGAATGTGAGCCATGCGATCTGTTAAAAGAAACCACAAGGTAATTGCCAGTTTCTCCACCAATCACTTCCGCACCGGTGATCTTCATATTTATGGCTCCACTGATCCTTTTCAGACGGCCATTGTAGATACTGACCTCCTCAGAAGCTTTGTTACCTTTTAAAACCAGGTGAAGCGTGCCCGCAAGCACCTCAGCTCTTACATCACTTTCAGAAGCTCCTTTTATTTTAACCAACGGACTTTCCTCTCCGGCAGCAATTAATCTCAGTTCCTGCACATTTCCTGAGATGACAACTTTATCAAAAGGCGTCAGGTTTTTCAAAACAACTTCCTGTGCAAAGCTGGTAGCAGCACATAACACTGAAAGCGTGAGGGTCAGGATTATTTTCATAGCTTTGAGCTTTTGATTCATTATGATTTACTGTTTTTTTGGTGAAATGGTTACTTCTTTCGAAGATAAATGTCGCCATTATAGTTTTTGATCATAAATTCGGGTCCGCCTCCATTCACCTCACCACGTACCCAATCATCGAGATAAACTTTATAGGTTCCGGATTTCTTCTCTGTTTTAGTAACAGGCTCATTCTTTTTTATTGTAAAATCAAAAGCAGAATAGATCTCGCCACGGGCCGTTTTCATCTTCAGGCTGGCCTTAAAGTTTTCCGGCAAGGTAAGGTCTACATCACCATTATACGTGGTAAAAGCCATGGGGGTATCGGGTGTGATCTTATCAAAGGTCACCTTGATACTTCCATTGTAGGTATTTGCTACTAAGGATCCTGAAATATTTTCTGCTGCGATCTTACCATTATAATTGTCCGCTACTATCTCTCCACTCACATTGCTGATATATAAATTACCATCATTATATGTCTCCACATGAAGATCAACATTCCTGGGCACCTCCACTTTCAGATTTACTCCTGAATTCCAGGAATCGGATTCAATATCCACATAATTATTTTTCTCGCTTATCTCCAGGTCCATGGCCGCACCGGATATTCTTCGAAGGCCGTCTTTTGTTCGCTCGCTGTCATTCTTTCTCTCGCTGCGGCCCACATAACTGATCAGAACATCCTTTCGCTCCGTTCCCCTCACCTCTATTGATCCCTTTTTAATATCTATTCTTACCTTCCCCCTTTTGGAAGGTTCGCTAAAGGGTACTGTTAGTTCTCCGCTATCCTGCCCGAGTCCTAAGTTTGCACATACCAGCATGAGCATGGCGGCTAATGTTAATGCAGTCTTTTTCATAATGCCTTATTTAATTATCCTACTTATTTTCACCTGTAATGCAGGCTGTTGTTGTTATTGTGTTGTTATTGTTCTTTTACAAATACATCGCCATTGAAGGTTTCAAAATCCAATGACACGCCTCCTCCGCCAACGCTGATAGCCGAGCGGCTGTCCACATGATAAGCCAGCCCATCAGACTTTCCTGTTTTCTTTTTCTCTACCACGGCTGTTTTGTATTCCAGCTTCTCAATGTTGGTGTAAAAATCTCCATTAAAGCTTTTAAATGTCATATCTGCCCTGAGTCCTTTTGGATAAAAAGCATTGATATCTCCGTTTAATGTGTAGTAAGAGGAGGACTCCTTAGGCAACGTATTGTATTCCAGGTTGACATCTCCGTTGATCGTATGCGCGTTGGTCTTGCCGGAGATCTGTTTCAGAGTAATGGCCCCGTTAACATTGTTTACATCCAAAGAGCCTTTTACCCCTGTCACCTCTACATTGCCTTCGTTAATGGTAGCGAGGTATAAATTCATGTTAGCAGGCACTTTGATTGTAAAGTCATATTTAAAATCGTAATCATATTCACAATTTCCCCAGTCATAACTCCAACCTTTCCCATTTTTTCGGCCGTATAACCGATTTTTATTTCCAAACTGTCCGCAGGGGCCTTTTATATAGACAATTATCGTGTCCAGCCGGTCAATTATCCCAAGGCTCAGTTCTGTCTTCGAGCGCGCCAGCCGCTCTTCGGTCTTTGCTTTCACCGTTTTTCTGGCTTCCAATAATATCTTTTCTCCATTGTAAGCCTCTACTTTGATACCTCCGCTGATATTTGCCAGGTAGAACACATTGCCGGCACTTCGCTTCTCAAAGGCAATTTCCCTTTTCTCCGTTTCGCTGTATCTCTGTGCCATTACACTATTAATAGCGCAGAGGATTAAGATTGTTGTTGTTATTGTTTGCATTTTTTTGACCGTTTATATTTTTTCAAATCAGCACCTCGATACTTTTTTGGATGCGTTCCTTCACTTCAGGAGGTGTATTTTGATCTTTCAATATTTTCTGCAGGTTTTCAACGGATCCTTTCTCCTGTAACACCACCATCATCTCTCCCAATGCCATCTGCACCAACGGTGATTGCTGACGTGCAATGGACCTGATAAGTCCTTCCCTCACTTCAGGATGAGAAGCATAAGGGTATAGCGCCTCAAGGGTTGCGAGCCTCACATTTACATTAGGATCATTATTAAGTGTTTTTAACAGTGCCTCGGTCACCTTAACACTTGCATCCGGAAGTTCGCTGGTCAGGTTAACCGCCTTTAACCTGTCACTGGGCGAATCTTTTTCCAGCAATGTAAGCATCATCATTTCTTTCATTTCGCTGACCTCAGCCGATAAACGCTCCAGTTTGCCTTCCTCCTTAGGTGATCGCAAAAGCAACCCCGCTCCCAAACCAATGACGACCAGCCCGATACTATATGCCCAGCGTAGTACAAGTTGTGCATTCCACAAGCTGGCAAACCACCCTGCTCTTTTTTCCGGCTTTCGTTTAGCCGCTGTCAACTGCTGATAAAAACCAGCCGACATTTGTTCCGAAGGCACAGGAGCCATCATCTGGTTTACTGAAGCCTTCAGCTCACTCAGATCATTCAGATCCTCGATCGAAATATCGCCCTGCTCCAGGTATTGCTCCAGTAGCGCCTTCTCCCCTGCTGATAATCCCTGTCCCAAATTATACTTGTTGATTAATTCCTGCCTTTCCATTATCTATAAAATTTCACCTTGTTTAATATCCATTCAATCTTAATTCTCCCATTCCCTCATTCCAAAATTCCAAAATTCCCCTTACACCCTCGTCTGCAATCCCGAATATTCCTCTTTCAGTGCCTGCAACGCCCTAAACACTTTCACTTTTACCGCCCCTTCAGAACAATTCAGGATGTCACCTATTTGCTTATACTTCATTCCTTCTATTTTACTCAGCGTCAGCACTTCCCGCTTTTCGTCATCCAGGCGCTGCATGGCTAGCTCCAGCAACTTCAGCGCCTCATCCTTTTCTATTTGCTCCTCTCTGTTGAGCAAACCATCGCCCAGGCGGTCCTTCCACTGCTCTATTTCTTCTGCATGTTGTCGTTTAGTTTTTTTGTAATGGTCGAAGTTTACATTTCTGGCGATGTGAAACATCCATACTTTGAAGTCTCCATCACCTTTAAAGCCTTCCCGGTACTTCAGGATGCGCATAAACACATTCTGAACAAGGTCCTCACTGGCTTCCGCGTTATGGTTCATATTATAGAAAAAGCCAAAAAGCACTTTCTTGTACCGTTCAAACAACAACCCCAGCTTATCGAGGTCTCCATTCTTCACTTTATGCATCAATGCATTATCCGAAATTGATTCCAAGCAGACTATAGTTTATGATTCAGCGCTTATTCTAACAGGGAAACTGCGCAAATCAGAGATGGTTACAGACATTTTAAAAATTTATTCAATTTAATCAATAATGGCTATTATTGCCTACCAATGGCTCGTGAGAAACATTTTGATGTAATAGTAATTGGTGGCGGGCAAAGCGGTCTGGCTGTAGGTTACTATTTACGAAGAACAGGGTTATCTTATGTCATTCTTGATGATCAGGAAAAAGCCGGGGGTGCCTGGCTCCAAACATGGGACTCTCTGAAACTATTCTCGCCCGCAGAACACAGCTCGCTCCCCGGATGGGTTATGCCAAAAGACACGGAAGAATACCCCCGAAAGGACCATGTCATACAATACCTCAAGGATTATGAGGTAAGGTATAAGCTGCCGATAGAGCGGCCCGTAAGTGTTATGGGCGTTCAAAAGCACCAGCAGTTGTTCACCCTCGAAACCTCAAGAGGTGAATACAGCAGCAAAGCGGCTGGTCAGTGCAACAGGCACATGGAAAAATCCCTTTATTCCTGAATTTAAAGACCAGAGAAAGTTTCAAGGCTTACAGGTGCACTCCGCCCACTACGTTAACGAAACTCCTTTCAGAAATAAAAAGGTGCTGATCGTTGGTGGTGGCAATTCCGGGGCACAGATCCTGGCCGAGGTTTCCAAGGTAGCCCAAACCACCTGGGTAACACTTCAGGAGCCCAAATTCCTTCCGGATAATGTCGATGGCCGATACCTGTTTGAATTTGCCACCCGCCAATACAAGGCCAGGCTCGAGGGGAAGAAAATAGAACCTGTTGGCTCTTTAGGTGACGTGGTAATGGTAGGCACAGTGAAGGAGGCGCGTGAAAGACAGGTGTTGAAAGCGGTACGACCGTTTGATGCATTTTTCGAAGAAGGTGTAATATGGCAAAACAACAACAAAGAAGCTTTTGGTGCAGTAATCTGGTGCACCGGGTTTAAATCTTCGCTGGACCACCTGAAAGGCCTTAATATTATGGAAAATGGTCGTACCCAAACGAACGGTACCCATTCAAAAAAAGTCGATGGGCTGTGGCTTGTGGGGTACGGCAATTGGACTGGCTACGCTTCCGCCACATTGATTGGTGTAGGCAGAACAGCACGAAGTACGGTAAAGGAGATACAGGATTTTTTAAATTAACCTAATGCCCATCCATCCTGGAACTACGACACCCCTTTTGCCGTAAAGAAATTCTTATAAACCATTATACAAATGTTTGAAGCATCACAACTCATCACCTTCATTATTGCCTCTATCATACTATTGGTCATTCCGGGGCCTGCTATATTTTTTATAGTCGCCAAAAGCATCGATCAGGGCAGAACAGCAGGCATTGTCTCTGTATTGGGTATCCAACTGGGTACGCTTTTTCATATTGGAGCCGCATCTTTGGGTATTTCGGCTATATTGGTTACTTCAGCATTGGCATTCAGTCTGGTGAAGTATGCAGGCGCTGCATACCTCATTTATCTGGGAGTTAAAGCATTGATCAGCAAAAATGACACTACTGGCCTGAATGTAGAAGTCAAGAAGCAAAAACTCAACAAAGTATTTTTTCAAGGGATGATCGTAAATGTGCTAAACCCAAAAACGGCTTTATTCTTTTTTGCTTTTCTGCCTCAGTTTATCAATCCGGCAGCAGGGTCACCTACGGTACAGATCTTTACCCTGGGTCTTCTTTTCATTATCCTGAGCATCGTTAGCGATGGTATATATGCCATGCTGGCTGGGTCTATTAAAGGATTTCTGCACCGAAATCCCGTAAGGATAAAGATACAAAAGTATATCAGTGGTGTGATCTATATCATTCTGGGATTAGTGACTCTGGTGGCTGAACCGGTCAGGAACAAATGATCTAGAAAATATGGGTAAGAAGATAAACCGGTGGACAACTGATCTTCTTACCCAGGCTTTGACCTACTTTTTTATCACTTTTACGTATTTCTTCGACTTACCGGCAGAGATCTCCGCGTGGTAAAGTCCTCTTGGTAAGCGTGTTGATAAGTTGAACTTCACCTCTGTCCTTGCTACATCGCTGGTATCTACTGACTCATACATTATTTGATTAGTGTCATCAAGCAGGCGAATAGTTATTACCTGTCTCGAGGCCTCGGGCAACACTACAGTCAGGTGATCCCCTACCGGGTTGGGAAAAACAGATATAGTCTTTTGCAACGGTTTGCTATCCGCTGACACAACTTTCAACCCAGTGGTATCGGTGATTTGACCATTATAAATAACTTCAATGGCTGCAATGATCGGGTTGGCTTTTCTCTGTAGAAAATCTATGTTCAGGTAGTTGTCGGTTACTGTCGTGACAATGGTTTTCTGCAAAGGCTTGTTTACCCCAGTTTCACTAAGTATATCAAAGTAATTCAGCACGGTACTTCCTTCTACCATTACATCAAAAACCCGTTCCCCCGGATGGTTAAAGTTACTTTCTACGAAGTAAAGATTAACGGTATAGCTACCATCAGGCACAGGAAAACTCCAGGCCATTTCTCCACGTCCATTGTCCACCCTTGATTTGGTCAGCACTTTGAAAGGTGCATCAGTGCTATTCGACTTAATAGAATGGTTGGCAGCAGCAAATCCAATAACACCATTGTTTACATACCGGTGCGGATTGGCATGTGAATCTTCCTCCCAACTTGCCTGAGGGGCTTTCATTACCTCCCAATCACCGGCGTTTACCCTGTAAACCGGGCTACCTCCCGGAGTATCAATGATTTTCAAAGCTCCTGTTGCCCAACATGCGTTACAATCTGTTTCCGAGCCTCCTTCATCTTCTGCCGAAATAAAAAATAAATAAGAAAGTTCATCATTACTTGGTGCATCGCTATAATCTGGCCTGATGATCAATTCTCCATATCCATGTCCATAATCAAGCATGACATAAGGTATATTGCCTTCCACTATTTCGCCCTCGAGTTTTATAGCATCTGAGGGGCTGTCGTAATCAGTTGCACGAATAGGTATTCTCATTTCCGTGCCTTCCTTAACTTCAAACTCAAGTCCATAAGAATTATAAGAGATAAAAGGCTCCATAGGCATGCTTCCTGGCCTGATCTCAATAGCAGAGATCAGAGAACTGCCCTTTTCGGTGATGAAGTCTATATCGAGATTGCCATCTGTTACCTCTACGGAAACGTCAAAATACACAGGAAAGGCCTTACCTGTAAACCTGACAACATCAAAATCATCCATTGCCAGTCTGCCCTCAACCTCTACATCAAACACGCGGGAACCAACCGTTTGGGAGGTATTACGACCTTCAATAAAGTGTAGTGTGACGATATAGCTGCCGTTAGCAACCGGAAAGTCCCATTCCATATTGGAAGTACTCATATTTACGCGACTTTTTTCGGTATAAAAATCACCTCGCCAGGTGGCTGCTCGGGCAGACTGGTATCCAATCACATCATTGTTTACATAAGGGGACGGGTTTGCCTTCGAATCTTCCTGCCACGAAGCCGGAGCTTTCCACCCACCGGCATTGACCCTGTATAGGTATTCGGACGCAGGTACCTGCTGGTTTGTTTCTTTTCGGAGAGTCTGAAGCTCTTCAAGAGTATGTGTTTTATTCAATATTGAGACTGTGTTTTTCTGCTGGCCATATACGGCCAGACAGCTAACAAGGCAGACTGCACCAAGCGCGTTTTTTGTAACAAGGTAAAATAAAGGTTTCATAATAGTTGGTTTTAGTTATACAACATGTGTCAGTTGATAACCAGGATAATAAAGTAAGAGTGGGCAATTGTGATGAGTTAAAAATGGAGTTCAAATTTTACCGGTAACTGATACTTCACACCTATTGTCCGGTTGTTCTGAATAGCCGGATTCCACCTGGGCATATTCTTCGCTACAATCATAGCTTCCTTGTCTAACTCAGGACTTACCGACTTTATGACTTTGACATTTTCTATAGTTCCTTCCCGGGTGATATAATACTCCAGCACAACCGTACCTTCGATTCCGTGTTTTTTAGAAAACTCAGGATACTTCACATTTGTGTGCATGTAATCCGCTAAAGCCTCAGGGCCACCAACAAAGGATGGAGCCGAAATAGCCATATTTACCGGCTTTGAAACTTCTTCTACAGGAGCGTTGCTTTCGCTGTTGTAAGCGATCTCTACTTGTGAAAAAGCAGTGGCAGTTAAAAAGCACAATAAGAGTACTGCGATGGTTTTGAGCGTTTTCATATCTGGTTTGTTTGGTTAATCTTATTACCAAAGATATCACTCAAATAAACGCGTTACCGGTAGAGTGGTAAGAACGGCAGGAGGTTGTTGATGAAACGGGGTAAATTGTAAATGAGCATAAAAGTGCGGCCGGAAAGAAGTGCCATTCCGGCCAGACATATTCTATCTTTTTAAGATCTGAATGTATTCTCGATAGTTTGCTGCTACAATTTCAGCCTGATAAATTCCTGCGGGCAATTTTGGATCAACAGCGAACATCACTTCCGACCTTTCTGTATCACTGTGATTTATTGCGCTATAGCTTACCTGATTATTTCTGTTTATTAACCTCACCCCCACCTGACCACTAACCGCTCGTGGCAACACGAATGTCATATGATCATTGACAGGGTTGGGATACACCACTGTTTTCATTGCCAAATCACTATTAGCTTCTAAAACGTCCGGAGCTTCTGTTCGAGCCATTTCTGCTGCCATGACTTCACCATTATATGTTATTGATATACCGGCAATTATGGGGTTAGCCTCTTTTTCCTTTAGTAGAATGTCTAAGTAACCATCAGTTACCTCGGTAATTATTGTTTTTTGAAGAGGCATATATTCTCCTATCTCATTATAAATATCGAGATTGCTTATTTCTGTTTCACCTTCAACTAATACATCGAACACCCTCTTTCCCGAAGTGTTAAAATGACTTTCCGCAAAATAAAGATCAACAGTGTAAACTCCACTTGCTACCGGAAACCTCCACCGCATATCCGTGTGCCATGCCACTCTTGACCTGCGAAAAATTTCGTCAGGCGCAGTTGTGGGGTTTGACCTTATGAAATGGGATTGTGATTTATAGCCATTCAACACATATGGAGAAGGATTGGCATAAGAATCCTCAGTCCAGGAAATCGGGGTATCATCAGCGGATATCCAATCAGCTGCATTTACCCTATAAATTGCATTTCCCTCAGGAGTATCCAGCACGGTAAGATCAACCAGTGCCCAGCAAGCATCACAATCCGTTTCCAAACCATCCTCATCTTCAGCGGCTATGTAAAGCAGATAGCTGCCTGCATTGTCATAGTCGGGTTTTATGATCATTTCTCCCTTTCCATTACCATGATCTACGACAGTCACAAAATCAACCGGAACACCCGTGTCACCTCCAAATATCCTAATGGCGCTACTTGGGCTGTCAAAGTCAGTAGCACGGATGGGTATTCTAAATTCAGCTCCCTCATGGACGGTCGTTTCAAGGCTCCTCGTCATTTGTGACAATACGGGGTCATGGGATGGAATGACACCCGGGGTTATCACAATTGCTGAAATTAAAGCGTCAGTAAAATACTCCGCCATAAAATCCAGGTCCAGGTTATTATCACTTACCTCAACAGAAAAGTTAAAACTAGCGGGAAAACCCTTTCCTGTAAACTTTATTATGTCAAAATTATCCAGTGCCTTTTTACCTTCAATATTTACATCAAACACCCGCGAACCTACGGACTGAGTGGAATTTTCGCTTTCCACAAAATACAATGTCACAATATAATTACCATTTTCCACAGGAAAATTCCACTCCATACGGCTGCTTATCCTGCTTTTTTCAGTGAAGAATTCATACCAGTCGATGCCGTTGGCGGAACGATAATAGGTTGGGTTGAGATATGGCGAGGGATGGGCTCTGGTATCCTTCTGCCATGAGCCCGAGGTCTTCCAACCACCTGTATTAATCTGGTAGATAGGTGGTCCGGCAAGCATTTGAATTTTTTCAGCATTATCTGAATTACCATCCTGTTGCAGAGAATAGGTAATGGCCTCTTTTAGCTCGGCCACAGGGGTACGGATCTGGCCATACGTTGATGTTAAACTAACGAGAAAAAGGACATAGCAAAGTCCTGTTTTAATGTGACGGGTAGAGTTGTTCATGGTTTATTGGTTTTAAAAAGTTGACAAATAGCACTATTTCCGGTTGGATATTGTAGTTACAGTACCCTCACACCATTATAGCATTGAATTTTGACTTCTAGTTAGGAGGATGTTACGAAAATGTAAATGACGGATGTCGTCATGGATTGATGATTAAATACGGATGTGAATGCTATAAAGTATAAAGGTTCTGTAGCTCTGCAGAACCACAGAACCTCCAATATTGCCGATTTAGCCACTAAAAAAGAAATTCTCTTCCTGACTGCTTATTTTGGGGTCATCTTTTCAATATCTGAATATACTCCCTGGAATTCCCTGCTATTACCTCTGCCAGATAAACACCTGATGGTAACTTCGCGTCAATGTGGAACGTTGCCTCAGTCCTTGCTTCATCACTTTCATTAACAGCTTTATAGCTTGTGCTATTATTTCTGTCTATTAACCGGATTGCTATCGGCCCTTTCACTTGATCAGGGAATGTAAAGGTCATCTTGTCATCAATCGGGTTAGGATAAACTGATACTTTTCTGTCCAGGTCATGATTTGCCTCTGAAGCATCCACCATTACCTCCATAACAGAAGTTGGAGCTGTTTTCCCTTCATAGATAATGTCTATTGCTGCAATAAGCGGATTTGCCGTGTTTCTTTTCTTGTTAAGAGAAATCTCCAAACCCTCATACTCATATGCACGCGTAGTTACACTTTTTTTAAGTGGCACGTTTTTGCCGGCTTCAGCAAATATATCGAGATCATTAATCTGTGATCTTCCAACCCGTACATCAAATACGCGCATATTTGCAGCATCAAAATGGCTCTCAACAAAATAAAGATTGACTGTATAGTAACCGGTCGAGACTGGAAACTCCCATAGCATATTGTAACCACCTAATAATACTCTTGATTGACGTAAAACATTATCAGGAGCATCGGTGCTGTTTGATAAAATATTGTGGCTTTGAAACCCGGTTATGCCGGACGAAAGAAAGGGTGATGGATTCCCATAAGAATCAATGGACCAGTTGACCGGGGAATCCTCTACTTCCTTCCAATCACCTACATTTACTCGATATAACGAACTGCCTTCAGGGGTATCCTCAACTGTGAGTTCTACCAGCGCCCAGCAAGCGTCACAGGCGGTATCAATACCATCCTCATCCTCGGCTGCGATAATCAGCAAATATTGACCGGCATCATCATAATCGGGCCGAATCAATAGTTCACCTGACCCATCACCATGATCAATCACTCTTGCAAAATAATATGGTGAATCTTCTATGGTACCGCCATATAACTTAATTGCACTGGCAGGGCTGTCAAAATCGGTAGCTCTTATGGGTATGCGCAATTCTGCCCCCTCCTTCATTGATTTCACCAATGTCCTTGAGGATTGATATAAGATAGGATCCAGATTGGTCGGTAAGACCGGTCGCACCACTATGGCTGAGATTAAGGCTCTGCCCCACGCATGATCGGTAAAATCAATGTCGAGATTATTGTCGGTAACATTTACGGAAAAGCTGAGTGAAACAGGAAATTCCTGCCCTGTAAAATAGGCAATATCAAAATCAACCAGTGCTTTGTTCCCCTCTATGTCCACGTCAAACACTCGTTCGCCTATGTCGAGATAATTATATTCAACAAAATGCAATGTAACAACATAATCACCATTAGCCACCGGAAAGTCCCACTGCGAATTGCCAATCCTGCTTTTTTCCATATAGAAACTCAACCAGTCAATTCCAGGCTGGCTTTTAAAATATGGCGCTGTGACGTACGGGGAGGGATGATCTTTCGTATCTCTCTCCCATCCGGCAGGGGCCTCCCAACCACCCGCGTTGATCTGATAAATAGGCTCACCGGCCAGCATCTGGATAGTTGAAGTTGGCGCTACCTTCTGGTTGTCGGGCTTAAGCACATAGGCTGTAAGCTTCTCCAGAGAAGAAATTGAGGCTTGATCCTGGCCGTGTACAGAGATGCAGAACAGACCGCAGACTGCAATACAAAGTACAGTCATCCGAAAATAGTTAAATAACTGTTTCATAATTGGTTGGTTTTAGTTAACAATATTTAATTTATAAGCATAGAACCTGATCAGATAGGTGATTTTGGAGGTGATGCCCTACTTTGCCTATATGAAGAATTGAACAAGATGAATATGCAAGTTTTTCCATCCGGAAAATTGTATACTCAATAGATCAGAAATTTAATGCGAAGTTTTCATAGTCTCAGAGTTACATGAATAATATGCACGAGATACATTGATAGCATATACCCTATTCTCGCTCTGCCCGACTATAAGTTTTGTGGATGTAACTACGAGTTAATACAAGATTGCGACAATAAAAAATAAAATTAAAAAAAGAAAATACAAGTGTAAGAATATAAATAATCAGCAATATTATATCCCTTAAACAGCAAATTTGTCTGCTTAACACCCGTAAATAGGTTGATTTTAACTAAACTCAGTCAAAGAAAAATCACTTCTTCCATTTAATATTACACCCTTGACTAGGGATCTGGCTTTCAGTGACAGGGTTACCTTTTAGGAGATCATCCAGAGCAGCTCGCATATCCTTACCCGTTAATGGCTTTCCGTTGCCAGGACGTGAGTCATCCAACTGTCCGCGATAAACAAGCTCCATATCACCATCAAAAATGTAGAAGTCCGGAGTACATGCCGCATCATAGGCACGGGCAACTGCTTGTGTTTCATCATAAAGGTAGGGAAAAGGATATCCCCACCTTCTGGCCTCTGCTTTCATGAGTTCGGGAGAATCTTCAGGATAATTCTCCACATCATTGGAGCTGATAGCGATAAATTTTACGCCTTCCGGAATATAATCTTCCGCCAGCTTTACAAGCTCAGACTGCACATGCTTCACGTAGGGACAATGATTGCAGATGAACATGATTACAGTTGCCTTTTCAGACTTTAGTTCATCAAGCGTCATTGTACGTCCGCTAACCGTATCTTCCAGCTTAAAAGGAGGCGCCACGGTACTTAGCGGCAACATTTTTGAAGGTGTAAGTGCCATCGACTCGTCTTTTTGTTTAACTTTCGTTTAAAGTTAGGAACTAAATTATTCTTCCATGAAAATTTCCAGCCTTTTTTGGTTAATCCCTGTACTTCTGCTGATTAACTGCAAGCAACCCGAAAATGTTTCGCAAGATGAGGAAGGATTTCTCACCATCAATGGTTCAGAGGTATTCTACAAAACCATGGGATCGGGTGAGCCTATGATCGTTATCCATGGCGGCCCTGTGCTGGACCACTCCTACTTTCTGCCGCACTTCGAAACACTGGCTCAGAACCACCGGCTGATCTTCTATGACCAAAGGGCCTGCGGGCGCTCATCCTTAGAGATAGACTCTGCTACCATGTCTATTGCCGGCTTTACTGACGACATTGAGCAGCTAAGAAAGGCGCTCAACCTGGAAAAAGTAGACATACTCGGACACTCGTGGGGCGGATTACTGGCCATGCACTATGCCATCAACTACCCTGAGAACATTGACCATCTCATATTATCCAACTCCATGCCTGCCAGCACGGACGGTTGGCAACAGGAAGAAGCGCAACTGGCCGCACGGATCACCCGGGAAGATAGTCTCGAACGTGCTAACATCATGGCCTCGGAAGAAATGCAGCAAAGGAAGGCCTCTGCTATTAAAAAGCTGATGATGCTCTCTTTCAAAACCCAGTTTCACGACAAGAGCAAGCTAGACAGTCTGAACATTTACATTCCTGATGACTTTATGCAAAGAAGCGCCAAATTCAGCCACCTAGGCAAAGACCTGATGTCGTTTAACCTTTACGATGACCTGCGCCAGTTGAACATGTCTACTCTTATTATCTATGGCAAAGATGAACCTGCAGCCTCCCTTTCGGGAAAAGAGCTGGAGAAGATCATCCCCGGATCGAAGCTGGTGGTCATCGAAAATAGCGGTCATTTTCCTTTTGTGGAGCAGCCGGAGGCGTATTTTGGGCAGATTAACAGTTTTGTAAAATAGTTGGCGATATATAACTGATTGGCTTTGTAATTACAAAATCTACTTCGATTAGCCGGTCGCAGACTCTATTGTTTACTTTTAGGGGGTTGCGTAGGTAAGCCTTGCTTTCACTAATACGGATAGGCATTACTGCTATCGTTACTACTGCTAAGAATATAGCCTATGCTAACAGTTTTTTAATTGATTAAACTTTGTTTCTTGTTTTTGTGTTTGTAATATTGCACTTTACCAATAGGTTAAGTTTGGAAGGATTTTATAATATACACACTTGTGAAAAGCATAAATTAAAACTCTTCTTAAATCAGAGCAACTCAGATTTATCAAAAAAATTTACTGAGATTCATAGAAATAAGACTTTAATAAACAAATTCGTTTTAGTAATAGAGGCTGTTAAAAAGGGGATTGCTAACCGTACTCAATGGAATTTCGAAGCAAAAACAAAGCATGGCGATATTTATGCAATTAAAGTAGATCAGCACAGGTTCTACACTTTGGCTATTAAATCAGGCGGGTATCGTGAATTATATATTTGTAGATACGGAAAAAAAGAAAGTCAAAAAAATTCTAAGAAATTAACCAGTACAATTGATTCAATATCAACCATTCAAATTCAAAAGTTGTTATCATGAAAGATATTATTAAAAACCAAGACTTTTCAATTAATAAGTATGTTGTTGAAAACAGAAATGAACTTGATGAATCTCTTGTAAGCCTTCGTTTAATGAAGGTCGTAGACGACTTCTTAATAAACAACGGAATAACACATCGAGAATTTGCAAAAAATCTTAAATGTTCAGAGTCCTACATCAGTCAGATTATGTCGGGAAGTAAAAAATTCAATGTGGCGTTTATAAATAAATTTGAAAAACAATACAACATTGAAATAGGATTTGTCCTCCAAGATGAAAATGCTAAAAGACTCCGTGAAGAAAATGATGAAATCTATATCACATACTCGTCAAGTTCGACACTCCAAATAAAAACAGGAGTAATAGATTTGATAGAAAAGCAAGGTGTTTATTCTGTAAAAAACAATAATATGGACGTCTGTCAGTTTAAAATTCATTAATCAAAATTCAGTTATGTCTACTGGAACTAACAAAACATTCGATTTAAGATTTGCAAAAATCAATATACTTGGATTTTCCCAATTCGATCAAAAAAACAGTTTTAATAAAAATGCATATCCATTAATTGATTTTCTTACAAATATTCAGTTTCGAGTAATAGAAGATGTTAAGCGAATCTCATGCTTAATAACTGTTAAGATGAAAATAAAGGAAACAGACGAGGCGTTTGCGGAATTAAAGGTAGAGACTCAATTTGAAGTAAACCCTTTTGATCAAACAATAGTTAAAGAATCAAAAGATACTAATGATTATCAAATCCCCAACATTCTCATGTATAACGTTGCCAACGTATCTGTTTCGACCGTTCGAGGAATTTTATATGAAAAATTAAAGGGAACAGTTGCTCAAGATGAAGTATTTCCTTTGATAGATCTGGCTCCTCAGTTTATGAAAAATCAGCCAGCGGTAAAGTAAGGTACCTATATCGACCGTGTGCAGTATACTGCTATCTCCGCAGTCGCTCGCTCTGCTCTGTCGAGTGGCGGCTATTGTTATTTTACCGTTCCCGATTACTAGGTTTACTGCTCGGCTCAGCTGAGCTCAAACTATTTCGATTTCTAGCTCCTATCCCTATATGGGTACTAGGAATAAACCGAGTTAGGGATTTTTTGAGTATTACCTACTTTAATGCAATCTGCAAAACAAAATCAAAACAAAAGTTTATCTCATCAATTGTTAAATCATCTCTGTATTCATCAACTACCTTATATTCAGTATAAGTTGTCATATATCCATATAATCTATATTTTTTAAATCTTGCATAAGATTTAAAATCAATACCAAGATTTGTAATAACTATCAACTCGCTAAGAGTATCAAATGATTTTTTTAACTCTTTCTCAAAATTACCAAAGCCTCTAATTCCAAGATTATCACCTTGCATTCGATGCGATTGTGCCAGGGATCTGAACCAATTTGATGGCACAATCTTTTCTCTATAATCCGTGTCTGTTTTAATTGTCGTATAATCATTAAGGATGTATCCGAAAGCTAAATTGATTTTGTGGAGTGAATTCTTAAAATCCGATGAGTTAATTAATTCTTTTGCTGATTTTAAGGATTCCTTTACAGGCTTGGAAACAATTAAATCCACTAGTGAAATGTCGTTATGGTCAAGACCATCAAGATATATCGGGGTATAGTGTAAATAAAAACCCTTTATACCAGATACAAGCCCCAAGATATCAATCTTAGTTGAGAACATAGATTCATGCTTTAATCTATTTCTGGCATTATTCAATCGTGTAAAAAAAGGAACATTAATTGTCTCAATACTTAACTCTTGAAATTTAGTATTTAGTGAATTGATTAAGTCAATAAGTGCGGGGTGGCTAATTCGGTTCGAATAGTGCCACTCATTTCGGTGTGTTA
>NZ_AMZN01000116.1 GCF_000331535.1 Fulvivirga imtechensis AK7
ACCGTTGCTGATCCTGCTCTTAGTTTGGTCGGGATGACTGGATTCGAACCAGCGGCCCCCACGTCCCTAACGTGGTGCGCTAACCGGACTGCGCCACATCCCGAAAACCGGACTGCAATATTACAGATAATTTTATTTTTGACAGATAGGAATTTTATAATTTTTTGGTTGATGTTTCAATTTTATCCTATCAACACCCTTCGCATATGGAGTTAGGAAAAATGATATATGCAGTACATGGTACTATGTATTGCATATAAAATATGCTTGCATTTAACCCAACCAAACTTAACGCTTCCTCCTCCTGGAGATGTTGTGCCCCTCCAGGAGGAAGGAAACGCTATTTACAGTTTAGTTTTTTATTCCAGTTCCAAGTCTGACAGATCCATGGCATAGAGATGCGTCTCGCCATTATTATCTGCAACTGTTTGAAGTATCAGGACATCACCTGCCATTTCCCGGCCTGATATGGTTGAAAAAGCGTGGAAAACATATTCGGAGACAAATGTATCCAGTAATTGGGCTTCGCATGCTCCAGGACTACAGTTATTGAACTGGATCACCTTGACCTGGTCATTCTCTACCAGGATAAGATTATTTTTATACTCCTCAATGTAAAAACGATTAAACTCAGGATCATATTCATGAATACTATTATCAACAGTCCAACTGGATCCATCCCATAAAACAATAAACCCTCCACCCTCAAAATATGTGTTAAGGAAAAGTTTCCCGGTACCCTTAAAGAAACTATTACCGATATCCATCACATTGGCAGGGATCTCCTCAAAATTTATCCCATCTTCTGTAACATAAAAACCGTCTGAATGGATATTTCCAGGAGCTGTATATAGTCGATCCTCATATGCTACAATTTTGGTATACGGAGATAATTCACTCAACAACTCCCACTCACCGCCTGCAGGTTTGCCATACAATTCGGAACCTATACGTCCATAATACGTGCCGTCAATTTCCGCAAATGTTCTGGGTCCTTCTTCCGGATCATGAGTCCACGTTTCTCCCTGATCGGTAGAAACATAATCGCCCAGGCGTAGGTTGCCAAAAAAATCAACGCGCAGGTAGCCCGTGTGTGCTGCTACAAAAACGGAAGTACCAGGGTTTTGAAGATTACCAATATTCACCTTATACAAGCCATCGTTGGTGGTATAAAGAAGCTTGGAATGGTCACCAGGTGGAACTAATAGTGAAACAATCGTCTCATCGGTGGACAAAATAGGAATAAATTCGGTTTTGCTTTCAAGAATCACCTCAATCGGATCGCCCTCAGTAGCAATCAGCTCTTCGTTGGTGAAAGTTTTTTCATACGGTTCGTAAAACTCCTTGGTGACTTTGATAACAAATGAATCCCACGAATTAAAAGGAATTTCAATTAAATTGTTGCCCGGAGATATCATACCTTCAAATACTATCTCCCGACTGGACGCCTTAGACACTTCAACATAGGCCTCTGTGAGTGCCCAGTGAGGTGAATATTCATAAGCTGAATATTCGTACTCAACAATAAAAGGCTGAATTCTGAATTTCAATGTGTTACGTTCACGAATAGAAAAGGAGACATAACCAAAGCTTTCTACTGGATCTGTTGTGGCATCAACGACCTGAACAGAGATTTCATTAATGCTGTTTGCGGTAACCGAGAAATGGATAGGCAGTGGGTCGTGGACCAGGTTACTGTTATCCGAACCTTCTTTAGGGGTAACATAAATTACATTATTATCTTCATCCACTACCAGGAAATCTGTTATTTCGTACCCCCCGGGCATTAGGCTTACCGGTTTACTGATAAACTTCTGAGTATAGTTTGTTCCTTCTAACTTGTACACTTCAATTTTTTCCATGTTCAGAACGGTCTCCCCGGAGGAGTTTTTTATGGAAATAACTATGGCACGGGCATCGTCAAGGTCAGCCAGTCTTCCATTTTCGGCCAACTGCTCACTGTTAAAGGCAAATTGTACAGGTTGTTCTTGCTGTTCTGTAGGCTCCTCTTCACAAGAGGAGATCGATAATACTATAAGACATGAGTAAAGGAATAATCGGAGTACATGTGTGATCTTCATATGATTTTATTTTGGTTATATGATTTGAAAATGTGAAATGACGAACACAAGGATTCGATCTGTTTTATTAAATGGATTTTTTGCTTATTGATGCCCTGGAATAGGGCAAGGCCAATCAACAGCATGCCGCGTTCGAAATAATATATTATGGCATCAGAGATTGGGAATTAACCAAGGCGATGACTGTCAAATGAGAATTTTGGGAGTCGCTCTAACATGTTATAGCACTGCTACAACACGAACAACTGTTGATACATTTTGTTTATGCTAATCCAAATAGTTTTGGATATTAACAAATATGCAGCGTTGTTACGTTATTAGGAAAAGCTTCAGGGGAGGATAAAGCCGGGGGACTTTAGCAACTATTTTCGGCCACCCCCGCCAGCGGAGGGCAGTGCTAATTAACTGCACGACAAATTTGATTTAGCACTTTCCCCCTTTGGAGGAGGCTAGAGGGAGGTTCTCAATCTCCAGAATTTTTTCATCGATTACCTGAATCACCCTGTTGATGTCATTTAACACTTCTGCATCCTCAAATCGCAATATATGAAAGCCAGCTTCAGACAGAATCCCGGTCTTTTTCCATATCTCTTATCACAGTTTCTTCCCAGGTATGCGTTATCCCATCTACTTCAATGACCAGCCTCAACTCTTTACACATGAAATCAGCTATGAAATTAAATACGGGGCGCTGTCTCCTGAATTGATATCCATTTCTTTGTCTCGACTTCAGTGCGTACTTCCAAAGACAAGCCTCAGCTTTTGTCATCCCATTTCGTAGCTCTTTGGCAAAACCCTTTAGCCCGGCGTTGTAGCCGTAGTAGTTATTTTCATCCGCTTCCATATTTCAATAAAGCGAAAATTGGAGTTCCAAAACAAAAACTGCTCGAAAAGCTCCACCTCCGGCCTTCGGCCACCTCCGCCAGCGGAGGACAGTGCTAATTAACTGCACGACAAATTTGATTTAGCACTTTCCCCCTTTGGAGTGGGCCAGGGGAGGTTTCGAAGACCAAAGTAAGTCACTGTATCAACAGCTTAACTCTTGATGACTACCCCCCGCTGTACCTTTTTTGAAATTCTGCATTATGAGAATAGAATTAATCCAATATTCGTCATGCTAAATATTCTTTACCTGGCTATTACGCTAAACTTCTCATATCCTGATTTTATTTTGATCGCCAATGACAAGGAGGTGAGCCTTGCCACGACAAAAACAATTCTGCTTCCTGAAAATATTGAAGTACGTTCTGACAAATCACTGGTCCTTGAGTTGATGCTTTCTAGCGGAGGAAGGCTTTTATGGTTGAAGGAAAGCAGGACCAACAGGGAGATTCGCATTCCGCAATATGCTCACGTGGAATATCTCGTAGTCAAAATAAAAGAGGAACATAAAACCCATATCTACAGATTAAAACTTTCTGTCAAAGACAACGGGTGAAATCACCTCCACAAGGACCTGCCTCCGGGTGAGTGGAGCTTATTTTGGACCGATACCGATTGTATCTACAAACGCATCAGAACACTCAGCCCAAATCGCTTAGCGTCTAGCTCTCCGCCCTGTAAGTCACCATCCACTGCACGCCAAACTTATCTTTAAACATGCCGAAATACGCGCCCCACGGTGCATCAGCCATAGGCATGCTTACGCTACCACCGGCAGAGAGGCCATTGAACAGCCGGTCGGCTTCTTTTTTGGAGTCGGTATGGATGGAGATGAAGAAGTTGTTGCCCTGATTGACCTTGCCCATGTATTCAGGAACATCACTGCCCATGAGTACGCTGTCGTTGCTAATAGGCAATGCAACATGCAATACCTTGTTTTGATCTTCTTCGGAAACATCTTTATGCCCTTCCATGGGCATGTCTTTATACCGGGTGATGCCACCCATAAACTCCCCTCCGAATACGGACTGGTAGAATGTAAATACCTCTTCTGCATTACCGGAAAAGTGTAGATACGGATTAAGTGTTGTCGCCATAGTGTAGTTTGGTTTTGTTGAGGTATAAAGTTACTGACTGCGGGACAGATTGGTGGTGTGTGAATGCGGCAGATTTGAGGGGTGGGGACGGCAAGTAGATCAGTAAAATTTTTCTTCTTTAAACTTAACCACTTTTGCGTTACTGAGATTGGCATCAAAAATAATTGCCTCAGCATCAGGATGCTGCTCTTTTGCCAACTTTACCATACGTGTCACCAATGGTTTAAAACTGGTATTTTGCACTGTTGTTTTCAATAATCCGCCCACGATTTTACCAAAACCTTTTTCCCCTTTTGTGGCTTCACTATATTGATCAAGCGCATCATTGGAAATATACCCGAGCAGTTCAACATCAACTTTAGGTCTAGATAAAATGAATACATAAAGCCCCTCGACACTTTGAACCTCCACCGCTTCATTTTTCTGAGCTGGCTCACATGATAGGAGCCCAACCGCAAGAATAGAAAACAGGATCTTTTTCATTTTGTAGATTGAGTTAGTTTTTTAGAATTACTGATGTTGCCAACATTGCTGGTTAGCATTTTTGGTAGTACGCTTACACCGTGAGCCGGCTTTTGTGGTAGCTTTACATTGTTTTGCAATAATATCTTTGGCTGGAGCAGACTCCTTTTTCACCTCTGCAGTATCAGGTGAATAAGAACGTACTGATGCCTCTTTTGTGGCTGTACTACTTGGCCTACACACGCTACAAGGTGTGTAACCACGCTCCATAGCTTCAGAAAGTTTAATAGAAGATTTGCTATATTTAAGATATCGACAATCTGCCTTATGGTATTTACTACCGGTTTTGGTAACATAGACAGTTTGCGCCTCTGTTCGGGTAAGCGTACAAGCTGTAACAATAAAAATAATCGTCACAATAAGAGCGTTAATGGAGTACTTCATGGGATTTTGTAATCAATTTAATAAAAAATGAGCTAATTATCACTTTTTCGGAGCGATTTGTACTTGCCCTGGATAAATTCATAGGTCCACCCACATAGGAAAACAATCAGTCTTGCTAAATTGTAGAATACCCACCAACTCAATACTGCGCCACCAATTATCATCAGTATTAACAACCCACTTCCACTCTTTCCCCAGCTCTTACGAAAAGTCAACCCGGGAATACCAGTTTTTATCGAAAAACCGCGACTTCCTACAGAACCAACCTTCGTTCGTTTACTATAGGATACTCCACTTTTGCTAAGGTTGAGGCCTCGACCTTTTCCCAGATTGACTCGTTTTTGGTAGCGCAATGGCATATTATCCAATATAAATCCAAGTGGTTCCATGGTCCTTTCCTTCCTTACAAGGTGGGAATGTCGCTCCACGGTCCATCCTTATAATGTAAAAACGGTGCTTAATACACTTGTACCGACCGGATTTTATGCACGTTTGGCCTGTACTTCCCATTACTTTATCTCGTTATTTTCGGCAGAAATATTAAACATCCCATTAAAGTGAGTTGGCAAAAAAACCTTGTTGCCAGCATTTTTGGTAATTACATCCATTCCTTCTAAATACTTCTGAGAAAGTATAATTTGACCTGCCATAGGACTTCCCACCCTTTCAGATATTTTCTCAAGATATTGCCTTTCAGCTTCGGCTTTAATCTTAAGAGCACCAGCAAGAGCTTCAGCTTTAATTAAAGTAGATTTTGCAAATGCTTCCGCAAGTTTCAATTCAGCGCCCGCCTTTCCCTCCGATTCCGCTAATAATGCTCTGCGTTTTCTCTCCGCAGCCATTTCTTGCATCATTGCTTCTGCTGTTTCATGAGAGTAGTTTATCTCTTGTATTTCTACCCTGGTAAACACAACCCCCCACTTAGCACCTATATTCGACAATTGAGCTGCTATTCTTTTATTAAGCTCTTGCCTCTCTGAAACTACCTGATCTAACTTCAGTTTACCTATGTTTGCTCTTAGCGCATTAAGAGCCAGATCTGATACTGATTTAGGTAGTATGTCCACTTCGTAAACAGCTCTAACAGGATCAACTATTTTCCAGTAAATAGAAGCATCAGCGGTTATAGTTACATTATCCAGCGTTTGACACTGCCTTGGAGGAGTATCTGTCTGCTGTTCTGATAACTCTACGAGAAAATTCTTCTTTACAGCATTTCCTTTCCATTCGGGAAGATGTTTGATAGACTCCAGAAACGGCATGCGAAAAACCAAACCATCTCCTTGTACTCTTGAAAACCTTCCGAAACGCTCAATAATAACCACATGGGATTGGGGGATAGTGTATACTATGCTCATAACATTAAATTATTAATTTGGTTGATATTGTTCCTTTGACTTTTACCTGATCTCCCTCATTAAGATGGCGGCTAGACTCATCGACAAATTGGTATAGCTCATCATCAACCTCGACATAGCTTCTTCTGTCTATTATTTTTATAGTACCAATACAGCCTATCTTTCCTGATATGCCATTTATGTGTTTTTTAGGTGCAATATATTTGTCAGCTACAGCTACAAGTGCTCTTTTCCATATGAAATAATGAAATGAAATGACCACGAACCATGACAGGATCCCAATAATTAATTGGTACAAAAAGGATGCATCAAACTGTATTGCAACTGCAAGAGATAATAAAATATAGGCTATATGAGTTGTGATATCGGATAGGATAAAAACATCTATCAAAATGAGAATAATCGAAACCACAAGTAAAGTCTGTGTTAAAGTCATTTTTTGAAGTCAATTAATTATTCAAAATGACTTTTTTTGAAAGAAGATTTAAATGGCCTTTCCTAACTGTTAGATTTTCTTTCCGAACGATACGTTACAGTTTTCGCTCAATCGTTGCCTGATACCCCTTTAAAAACCCACTCATCTTTTTCCTTTTCAAAAACATAAGTTTCCTTTGGCAAAAAGCCCTTAACAGTCATTCTTTTCTTCTTCATCCAATCAGACCTTTTGGAAAAGGTGAGGTCAACGGAGAGGTATCTGATATTATTTTCATAAGCCACTCTGACAAGATATTTATAGTTTTCAGTAGATTCTTCCTTTTCAACGGCATACTGAATGGGTTGTGTATTTAACAGGGCATATTTTACCTCGATAATGTGTGAACTCGGCTTATAGTCAAACAAATATATGGCAGGAAGATTGAAACCATAATTATTCACGGGTGCAAGTGACTCAACATCTGTATTTAACACCTCGCGAACATTCTTCTTAAAATTCACATCAGTAAAACCATTAGTGAATTCATATTCGTTACGGTATTGCGCCTTTAGATCTTTAAAGCGAGCGTAAAATTTTATTATTTCGTCCATAGTACTAACCCTTCCCTCCGAACTGCTCATTTCCAGCAGGTGATCATTATCAATTTTATCCTGAAAAGCTTTAATCCTCTGCTCAATAGATTGCTCAATAAGTGAATCAGACGGTATATCTCTGTTTAAATAAAAAAAGCTTGAAAAACCGAGGAGCAAAAGCAATATAATACCTATTAACCTTGGGAAACTGAATGATAGTCCAAGGGTTAAGCGGTTGTTTTCGTTTTCTTCACTAGCAGACTTTTTGCTTTTCCTTATCTCGCTAATAAGGGATGCTGCTACTATTTCAATGCCTTTTTCTGATGAAATTCCAAAAGTATCCGCGATAGTAAGGTCCTTGGCTTTCAGATCATCAATGGTCACATTGTGTAGTACGGGAAGTATCACCTTCTGGCCAGCACGCTCTTTGGCCATGAGCGAATAGAGCTCTCTTATCGTCCATGTTTTGGATAGATAGTAAGGGCTAAAAATGACTATACCGAATCTTGACTGATCTAGGCCCTTTTGAATGGATTTTTCGATTCTGTCTCCGATGCCAAGTTCATTACCGGAGTACCATATTTTTAAACCTGCCTGTTTTAATAACTCACACAGATCATTGGCAATACTCATCTTATCTTCTACAGCATGAGAAATAAAAACATCATACTTATATGTGTTTGAGTTCATGTGATATTGTTTAAAAGCCATCTATTTACAACTGGATGCTCACATGGTCAAAATCTTTTTCCGTATACCCACAGTATTTTTCCAAAGACTATTTCACTAGTTTTAGCTGGTTCAAAATATCATCTCTATATTCCTTGCTCATTTGCACACTTTTGTCTCCGAGTTTAAGCACATTCCCATCAATGGCAGTTATCCTGTTGAGGTTTACAACATATGACCGGTGTACTCTTAAGAAAGCCGGGTGATCTATCTGTTCATAAATATTTTTCATATTGCTGGAGAATGTAAATAGCTTATCCTTTGTAATCACTTGGCTATAGGCTCTATCGGCTTGAAGGTATAGAATATCATCATAAGCAATTTTGACAAACTGCTGATTCTCTTTTAGAAACACATAGTCTTTATTCAAAGATCTTTTTTGCACTCCCGACTTCATATTGTTATAAGAAGCTATTTCTATTGCCCTAATGAGGTCTCTCTCCTGAAATGGTTTGGATAGATAGTTGACTGGCAGTGTCTTTTTGGCCCTTTCAACCAGTTTATCATCAGTATGATCACTCAGGTAAATAACAGGAATGGAATACTGCTCTTTGATGATGTTAGCAGTTGATATACCATCCATAGCACCGGCCAATTCAATGTCCATTAGTATCAGATCAGCCTGAGTTGTTTCCAGAAGTTTTAGTGCTTCTTCTCCAGAAACACATATATCCAATACTTCTATGCCATTATCTTCCAGCTTACCGGCTATATCCTGCGCGATCAATAGTTGGTCTTCAACAATTAGCATTTTTATTTTTTCCATAGAGGGTTATTTTTAATGGGTACTTCTATTATCGTTGCAAAGCCATCACCAGCATCCCTGCTGATAGTCGCCTTTAGCTGTTTAACCAGGGTATCTACTATTTGCAATCCTAAAGACCCTGTTCTCAGGCTGGTGCCATTCTCGGAAAACCCAGGGCCATTATCCTTAACTACCAATTGAAGTTTTTTGTATTCAATGAAAGATATATGAATTAGTAATTGAGGGGCTTTCTGTCGAGGAAACGTATATTTAAAGGCATTACTAACCAGTTCATTAGTTATTAATCCTAAGGGTATTACCAAGTCTACATCAAGCTCAGCATCCACCACATCTGCCTGAACCTGTTGCTTATATGCTTCCAATCCATAGGCTTGCCTGAGGTATTCTATAATGTCGTTGATATAATCTCTTATGTTTAATTGCGTATACTGCTGCGAACTGTTTATTTTCTGATGGATCAGCGCCATCGCATTAATGCGGCTTTCACCGCTTTTGATTGCAGCAATCGCCTTTGCATCCTCTAACGTCCTTGTTTGCAGGCTTAACAGACTAGAAAGTATTTGTAGATTGTTTTTTATCCTGTGTTGCACCTCTTTCATCAATGTTTCTATTTTCCGCTTATTACGGTTTTCTCTCTTGAGGCGCTGATACACTAATATTACTGTGGCTGCAATGAATAAAAGACCTATTAAAAGTACCACAATCCATGCTTGTCTCAACTCGATCGCGGCTTGCTGCAATTCCTTGTCCTGCTCCAGAATTGATATTTCCTGCTGCTTTTTCTCTGTTTCATACCTCACCTGCATTTCCGCCAGCTTCTCAACCTTCTCTTTATTCATGAGACTATCTTTCAGCGAGATATATTCATCATACAGAGCGGACAATTTAGAGTCAGGGCCAGAAAGTTTCAGAAGCGCAATCCGAAACTCCAGGTTTTCGACCATCAGGTCGAGTGTGCCTATTTCCCTGGTGATGATCTCTGCACGCTGCAGATAACCAGTAGCCTTTTGTGGTTGATCTAGCGCTACATACAGTCTGCCAAGCTGGTTAAGTGTATAAACCATACTCTTTTTGCTACCCGCTTCCTCTTTTATAGCCAGAGCCTCGAGTAAGTTGTTTTCCGCTTCTTTGTAGTTATAGAGATCTATTTCAATAATTCCCAAATTACTCAACGTCAGTCCCATACTTCCACGATTCTGCAATGCTCTATTCAGTTCAAGAGATCTGGTGAAATAAGTTTTAGCGCTTTTATGGTTTCCCGTGGTCAGGTATAAATTTCCCAGGTTATTGAGGTTCCTCGCTTCCAGGATTTTTGCATTTTTGGCATCCATATCTTTCAGCCGGTCGTCCAGTTTAAAATAATACTCCTCAGCTTTTAAGTGGTCATTCGTACTACGATAGACTGATGCGATTGTGGTATAGCACGAGAAATAATTATCTAACCATAAGGAATGATCTTCACAGCAACTTTCCAGTTGATGGGCCGCTTTATATAGCCTATCTAACGCTCTATCGTACTGCGACATATCACGATAAGCTTTGCCAATATTAATCTCATTTGTTAATACCCTGACGGTATCATTTTCAGTAGCAAATAGTGCTGCTGATTTTTCATAATAAATAATGCTGCTATCGTACTCACCAGAGTGGTGAAAGTGCATAGCCATGTCATTGTATTTCTGCGCGGTACTTTTTTCCAGCTCCTGGTTATTTTGAGCTGAGGCTAAGGCAACCAACAACAGTAAAATAAATGTAGCCCTGATGCTCACGTTTCATAGTTTACTGTAGACAAAATTTAATTTAATAAATATTCCGTAATAAAGATAAAGCCGCCCTCTTAAAAGGACGGCTTTATAGCCAACCATGTAATAAAACTTAGTTTATTTCATGATGAAAGTACACCGCATTGTTCTTTGACGAGTCTGTAGATATAGGTGGATCATCATCTTCTCCACCGCCTCCCAAAGGAGAAATGTTCTCGTCATTGCAACTCATGGCCAACAGACCAAACACAAATACTACTAAAAATAAATATTTAAACTTTTTCATGTCATTAAAAATTTTTGTTGAAGAATTGGCTGCAGGCGTGCTTTTGGAATGGCAATAGGAGTCCTGTGTTGGAATGAGCTACTCATTCAATTAACTGTTATTCAATACATTACCATTTCAGTTAGCGGCCCAAGCCGTTAAAGTGATGGGGTGGACCTTATTGACTTCCGGCTGTTTCCACCTCCCATCATGGGCAGATTCAGCAGGTCATCAGCTTAGACCCGGTGTGGATGCTGTTCGCGAGGCAGCTATCCGGTGTGATCGATCTTGTTCAGTTATTGATCAATGAACAATACAAAGTTGGAAGATTAAGAGGGGCTATTTTACCGGCACAAATCCTATGTTTTCCAGCGGTTTACTTTTAGTTTCCTTTGGTTTTCCTATATTGAAATGGCTAAAAAAGATATTCCTAAGAATGGCTAAAAAGGTTAAAATTGAACATATCGACTTGCTTCTGCAGACTCTTGCCACAGCAACAGGGCAATCACGGGATCATTATGGATTTGGAATAATGAGTGAAAGAGTTGGCGGTACAATCACAAAAAAATATCTGTATGAAAGTCTACAAAAGCAGATGGAAAAAGCCGCAAAGCAAGAGGTGATGGTTCTATCTCTTATGCCAAATAAATTGGATGAGATTGCCAAATACATGGGGTATGGTGATTTTGATAAAATGATAGAGCATTTGGAAAGCCCGATTGATCCAACCTTGCTTTCCTGTACAGGAACCTATTATTCCTACGTCAGAAGAAGCATACCCACAGGGGCTGTATATCAATCACCAGTACAAATCACACAAGAGTCGGGTAAGATTATGTTTATATTAAAAGGACCCGACAGAAGCTATAGAGGAGAACTTACCTTGAGCAAAGGCTGTCTTTTTTGTTTAATGCAATCAGAAGATGGAAAAAGCTTCTATCATGTATATCGTATTGCAGGGGTGACCAGCCCAAAGGTTTTGCAGGGCGTATTTTCGGGAATACTCACAGGTCAGGAACCTATAGCGGGACGTACTGTACTGATCCGTAAAGAGGAAAAATTTGAGGAGATGAAAAATGAAGAGATTCCGGTTGATGAACTTGAAAAATCAGGAGATAAGGAAAAGCAATACCTGGCCATTTATTTTAAAGAATTCAGCAAAAACAATTTGCAGATCAATAAGTCCATAACGTATCGAATTGACGATTTAAGCCTGGAACAACATTAACTTACTAAACCCGGAAAGTAAATACTTCCATTCGGAAAGTTTATTAGCATACCTCGCCTCTTACATTTTACTTGTTCCTCAAAATTCATTTCTAACAAAACAATTATCATCATGGACAGGTATTGGGTAAATCACCGAACAGACACAAATCCTAACAACGATCACGAGGTACACAAAGAAAGATGCAGTAAAATGCCCTCGGATAAAACTTATCTGGGAGAACATCCTGATTGCCACAGTGCTGTTAGAAAGGCCCGTACATATTACTCTAATGTAGATGGTTGCTCCAATTGCTGCCCGTTGTGCCACAATGGCTAAGCCATCGCGTCTTTTGGAGCCCTGATCAATTTTTACACCAAAAATTTTATCGAGATGAAAATGCATTATGTGGCTTTAATTGTTCTGTTTTCAGCAATAAATCCATTGATAGGACAGGATAACATTGTTCTATCAGAAGGAACCCTGAAAGTTGGAGGTCTTTCCGAAGATAGATTCTATTTTGGTTTGTCAGAAGGTGATGCTTTGGTATTTAATATTGAAGAAGTCAAAGGCAAGAAAATTAGGGAAATTGAAATACTAGAGTACCCGGATAATTCAAAATTTTATGAATTCGAGGAGGATCAAATTAAAGATAAATCTATTACTATACTGAATACCGGAATTTATATGCTAAGGCTTAAAAATTCGGCATTAGGCGCAAGGATTTGTAGATATAAACTCACAAGAATTCCTGGTAATCCAAGTAAAAAGTTTAATTCTACTGTTTTTTGGGAAACTAAAAATGACACCACCTATTATACTATTGAAGAAGACTATTTGATATCTAAAGATACGGCCGTCATTAATGTTGTTCCACACAAAGTAGAACGCGTGCATTCTCTTATGGCAACAAATGGTTTATTAAATAAAACCACCATACAAGTCACCCTCCCAAATAACACCATTAGCTGGTCATACTATTTGGGTGTAGGAGAAGATGCTGAAACAATTTTTTCGGAGGCTGAGGAAAAAGCAGTTAAACGTAAGCAGCAGTTAAAAGCCTCCTCAAAGTTGATGAATGCCTTGGCAGGGCTGGATTTCACTGGTTCAACTGCACTCGCCAGTCTTGCTTTGGATGGGTTCGCAGAATTTGGTGCACCTAATAAGGCAGACAATATCCAGTATTGGTTTATTCCAGACTATGATAACTCACAGCTATTTATGAACGGCAATGACTTTTATCAATTTGATAAAGGAAATGGACCTCTGGTTTACAAGAGAATGGAACAACCCAATTCTGGTACATTCTATATTGGCTTGTTCAATGATAATGTAACCGAAGGAATTGACGTACATATTCGTATTTCCGCAGTGACAGTAACAGAAAATTGGGGAAAGCAACCAGTGCAAAGATATAATGTTAAAATCTGGAAAGAACCTTATCTTAAGGCCTATTGAATTGAATAACCAGCGCCTCGGAAACCAAATCCATTCCTTCGGAAAACTAATTATAAAAAAGCTCTTCCCGGGTCTTACTTACCTGAAAAAGAAGAGCTATGACACGAATTTTCCTAAGTATCATTTTAATGATAGCCGCCTGGCAACTGTCCGGCTGCGATGCTGATAATGACACCCCCTGCCCAGACTCCAATTGCGCGGATTATGCTACTCAACAAGAGGCCCAGGCAGCCTATGATGCCGACCCGAAGTGCCGTGGCGATTTAGATTCTGATAACGATGGCAAAGCGTGTGAGCACCTGCCCTCCGGCTCTGGAAACATCGGGTGTCCCTCTACTTCAAATTGTGGGTGTTCGGGAAAAAACAAGAATGAATGCGGTGGTCATTGCTGCCAGTGGGTTGTAGGGAGTGGGTGTCGGTGTAGTTAATGCGACAATGAAATTTTGAATCCAATAATTATAAAGATGAAACAAATTACAACTTACTATTTGGTTGCTTTGATCACGTTATTAGCTTCTTGCTTAAGCAACTATGAGACAGGAATCGACCATTTTAATAATAACGAATACGAAGAAGCTTTAACCTACCTGCAAAAGGTGGAAACAACCGATGAAAAGTACGAATTAGCACAGAATAAAATAAAAGAAATTGACAGTATACTCACCAGAAATAGCGTTGAAAATGCTCGATTAGATAGCATTGAACGAGCCGAAGCCATACAAAAGGAGCTGACTAGGTTTAAGAATCAGCTAAAAGGAGAAATTGAAAGTACAAACAGCTTCGATGGCAGCACTTATAGAAACAGTGTTACATCCGTGCAAATGGAAATTGTACTCTTCGGTGCCTGGGCCAAAATTATCAATGACGCAGAGAAGCACAGCGATAAAGAAATAAACCAGCTTGGGAAAACATTGAAAAGGAAGGTTATTTCTATTCAAAAAGCCGAATTTCCAAAGCTGCGAAAAAATTATAGTGAAGTTTTAAGCCAAAAGCTGTGGACTGAAAATATTAAAGTAAAAACAAAAGGAAGAGGACATTCGGTACTGGAATTTGAAGGGGCCATATTTGCTAATAATAAGAACAAACAGGATACGCAACAGACACTCAGTGAGGCTCTTGGACTTCTACGTTTTAAACAAGTAAACTATAAATGGTATAAATATGATGATGAGTATACCTACTATACATTAAGGACCAAAGCTGACTACGAAATGGTTGACTTTCAGAACTAAAATTGTCTTGGAAACCCGCTCTTCCACCACCTTTCACCTCACTCCCAACCCACTATCCCCCCACTTCCATGTGAGAAAAACTCATAAAAAGCACAAAACCTGCTGATTTTCTGCAAATAAGAGTATGGCTTACATGCCGTGCAGTTCAATTTCACTGTGGGTTTGACTCTTATGACAACGTTATAATTTTGAAATAAAACCCATTATGAATCAGGGGATTACGAGTTGCAACGCCAGATAATCCTGCATTTGATAAGAACCTGTCATGCGTTATAAACCCCATAAGACTGCCAAAACGCGTGCCATTAAATTTTTTAATTTACGGCATTCTTAAATTATTAAAAAATAAAAACGACTGAAGCTATGAAAAAAATACTATCACTACTCTGCATAATAGGATTATTTGTTGCAACATCTGCCTGTACTGATCCAAATGAAGATATTCTGTATGACATAAATAAGAAGCTTCAGACAGGAGAGGCTGCTGGAGGCACTGACGCGGCCGGCACTACAGATGACCCCCCTCCCGCAGGAAACTAAGCCATCCTATCTTGAATGTAAGGTTTTAGCCAATAATGGGGGGAGTACATTCCTCCATTTTTGTTTAATTTACAATTCAACCCAAATGTTGCGCTAAAACCACAACCATGTCTAAGAATGTTATCTTTCTAATACTTCTTTTCATAAGTCTCGATGGCTTTGCTCAGGATATCAATGAACTCTACGATGAAGCACGTAAGTCAGGCAACTTAGAAATAGCGGAAAAAGTAAAAGAGGTAGCCATAAAAGTGAATGATACACGGGTATTGGCCAATACTTACTACCTCATCGCCTATATCCACCGTAAGAATGAAAATTTTTATGATGCCGTTCTCAATTACTTTAAAGCGATCGAACTATACCGAGAATTAGATGACAAAAAAAACCTTTCAAGTGTACTAATGAATATTGGTAACATTTATACTTCAAGCGGCTTTAAGGATCTTTCCTTAAAATATTTTGCCGATGCAGTCAGTTTACGGCAAAATAACCATGATTCAAGCGGTTTGGTATACACCTATCGCAATATAGGAAGTGTATATTTAGACACTCATCAACTGGATAGTGCCCGTTCTGCTTATGGCAAAAGTCTTCAAATAGCCAACGCTATAAATGACAAAACTGGAGCAGCAATAGCTTATAATGCGCTAGGAACAATATTTGAAGACAAAGGGCAACATCAGAAGGCGCGAGAATACTATAAGCTTGCACTCGACACTGATAATAGTATTTCGATGCAGGCAAGGGTGCTTAATAACGTTGGATACAGTCACATGCAAGAAGGAAACCCCCAGCTTGCAATGGAGTATTTTGATAAGGCATTACAATTAAAAGCAGATGATATCGAAGGAAGAACATTTTCAATTCTCTATGCAAATCTTGCCTCTATTTATGAGCCTAAGTTCCCAGACTCAGCTCTCTATTTTTACGAAAAGAGTTTTTCATACCTTAAAGATCAAACTATTACTCTTGGCGCGGACTACTTTCAAACCTGTTACAAACTGGAAGGCTTGTACAAAGCAAAAAATGATTTTACCAAAGCTGATCATTACGAACAGCTCCAATACGAATTTGGCACCAACATGATGAAGCTCCAGGATGAGCTGAAATCGCTCAACATGCAGTATCAGGTAGAGGCAGCAACCTGGAGAACTAAAAGTGATCAACAGGCAGCCGAACTGCAAGAGCAAAATGCTCTACTACGACTCATCATTTTATTACTGGTGCTGTTCTTTACCGGAGCACTGATCTTCCTTTGCCTCTACTACAGAAGTAGAAAACAAAATGCTTTTGTCTATGAAAGACTGACAGAAGCTTACGAGCCATTGAATGCCTTTTTGGAATCCAAAGGGGCAGGGCGGGCGAATTGATGTCTGCCAGATTAAACCCATACATACAGTGCAAATGAATTGCATTCCTGATCCTTCCCAAATGCGGTAGTACAAAAATAATACAGATTATCAGGTATTTATGCATTTCGCTATTCAACTAGTTCAATAACCAACATGTAACCTTATGTAAGCTTATCACAAAAACAAATGTAAACTATTAGGAAATTTTTGTTTATTTACGAGCAAACCTAACCTTAGTATGCCCAGAATTATTCTCAACGTACTGTTCTTGTTTGGCTCATTTGCTCTTACTGGCCAGGATTTGGATGCGCTGTATGACTCTGCACTTATAGCGCTAGACCTGGAATTAGCACATGAAGTAAAAGATTTGGCTGTCGAATCCCAAGATCTTGAAATGCTAGCTAAAGCCTACTACCTGATCGGATACATAGAAAAAAATAACAGTAATTTTTCTGAGAGTATTTCCGCAATGATGGAAGCTTACATCCTATTTCGCGAATTAGACGATCAACCCAAAATGGCCAATGCGCAAGAAGGATTAGCATATATCTATTCCAATACAGGATTACCAGAAGCAGCAATAAAATGTTTAAAAAACGCCCTCGATATACGAAAGCAATTGAAAGATTCCGTGGCAATGTCACGTATATATTATAATCTGGGATATGAGCAAAGAGATGCAAAGAAATATGACAGCGCAATTATCTGCTTTAACCAAACGATAGAAATAGCTCGATCACTTGAGAATAATGAAGACCTTTATTTATGCTATAATAATATAGGAGCCGTTTATCAAGAAAAAGGAGATTATGATCAATGTACTTGGTATTACAACAAAGCACTAGAATTTGATAGTTCGATAAAATACAAGGCAATGATTTTTAATAATCTTGGAAACACCTCACTTGATAGAGCCGACTCTGTTCAAGCGGGGGAGTATTTCCGAAAAGCACTAAAACTTGATACCAATCATATTAAACCAAGAACGCTTGTATATCTAAATCAAAATTTATCACTTCTTTATGAAAGCAGATCTCCTGATTCAGCCATTTACTTTCGGGAAAAAGCCTTACATCATTTAGGAAGTAACTATTGGGAAATGGGTCTGTCTGATCAATATTATAGTGCTTGTAAAAAGCTTGAAGAGTTATACGAGCGAGTAGGAAACTTTGAAAAGGCCAAGTATTACGACAGCCTGCAAGATACATTTAACACCTCATTAGTCAAATTACACAAAGAACTCAACGGAATAAATATCCGATATCAAATAGAAGCAGCCAACAAAAAGCGTCTGGATGCTAAAACCAGAGAACTCGAAGAGCGCGGTCAAACTTTGGTATATATCATTATTCTGCTAGGTGTCTTATTCATTAGCCTCATTATTGCCTTTTGGCTATATTATAAATACAAAAAGCGTTCGGTTTTCATCTACGACAGAGTACAAAAAGCATATCAGTCTCTGGAAAAGAAAGAGGAGATTAAAAAACCTCTGTAGTAAAAGAAAATAGTTGATTCAGTCTCAATCAAGATTTATGAGTAAAAAATTAGGCCTTTTATTGTTGATTTTGATAAGTTTTAATGCTCACCCTCAAACGTTAGAGCAGTTGTATGACTCTGCAAGAAACTCTTTAAACCTGGAGCTTGCGCTTGAGGTGAAAGACTTGGCTATTGAAGCACAAGACCGCGATGTTTTGGGAAATGCTTATTACCTGATAGGCTACATAGAAATGTTTAATGAAAACCATGCAGAGGCACTTTCTGCACTATTAGACGCATTAATCATATACCGGGATCTTGACAAACTAAAATTAATGGCAGGCACTCAGTTGCAATTAGGCATATTGTATAGTAATGCAGGGCTTGAACAACTGGCGATGCAGTATTTTCATGATGCCATCGCTACAGCGGGTGAGGTTTATGATACATTGCAGCTAGGAAGAGCCTATCATAACCTGGGGCAAACCCAGGCAGATTTCTTTCAATATGACAGCGCTATTCAGTCTCTGGTGAAAAGTCTTGAATTCTACCACAATCTCAAGAATTATGAGATGATGGCAACTTGCTATAACAATATGGGATTAGCGTATCAAGACCAAAAGCAATATGAAAAGGCTATTGAATACTTCAACAAGGCCCTCAAAACATATGATAAAACCTATTTCCGGGCGATGATTCTCAACAACCTCGGCTATCTATCTCTTGTCCAAAAAGACTCATCAACAGCTAAGGGCTACTTTATTGCAGCTTTGGAGCTAGACAGCAGTAAAATTAAAGAAAGAACGCTAGCCCTTCTCCATCAAAATCTGGGTGCGATCTATAAAAGTAAATACCCTGATTCATCCATCTTCCATAACGAGAAAAGGCTGTTCTATTTAAAAGACAAGTATTGGTCTATGGGTCTGGTTGATCAATACTACAGTGGCTGTAAAGTACTGGAGGAGCTATACACGAGAGTGGGCAACCATGACAAAGCTAGGTATTATGACAGCCTGCAAGATGCATTTAATGTATCACTAGTCCAATTACACAAAAACCTCAATCAAAGTAATATCAGATACCAAATAGAAGCAGCTTACAAGAACAGGTTAGATGCCAAAACCAAAGCCCTGGAAGAGCGTAATCAGATCTTGATGTATGTGATCATTCTTTTGGGAGTTTTATTTATCAGCCTGATCATTGCCTTCTGGCTTTACTTCAAGTACAAGAAACGCACTGTATTTATTTATGACCGGGTGCAAAAGGCTTATCAATCATTGGAGAAGAGAGAAATTGGTGTTTAGCGAATTACTAACCACTTTAATGCTAACCACAGAGGAAATGAGAACTTACTTAACGTGAGTTCGATATAAAATGCTTAAAAAAGGCAGTCATCCTGAGGAATCCAACAACTTTCAGTTGATTTTGAGGATAATGACATTCTGGCATCATTAACCCCAGAGGAAGCGGAGGAGGAACAGAAATCATAAACCAGCACGTCAGCCTGGAATTTTCGTAGAGTAACGGAGAAAATATTCAGGATCTCCCTGATCGGTGGCAGAGGCTAAGGTTCAGTCACTGCCAGTAGCGAGGAGATCCCGGATATTCACTGCGTTACGTCCGGGATGACGATATGAAGATTTAATAATTAGCTGACTATCAGCATGTAATGAAAACTTGTCATTGGTACGTGAGGAAGGATCTTACTAAGTTGTTAATGGTATCCCTGAACTTAGTAAGATTCTTCGTGCCTCAGAATGATCTTAAAAAGAGGCTTTTTAGTCTGTTTTGGATACGAATACAATTTAATCGGTTCCACTATATCGAACTCACATTACTTAAATATAAATATTTAAGATGCTCAATAGACGTAGTCATTGGTTCCAGTTCAGCCCTGAAGGGGCGATATCCATCAGCAAAAGGTGTAGCCTTTTGTCAATTAGCCGTATGTAAACACAAGCCCTAAAGGGGCGGAATGGCTTCAATAAGCTTCACCACGCAATTTTCTTTGATAGCAAACATAGAATATGAAATGAGCATAAACTTTAGGCATCCCAAATTATACCAACCGCGGGATGAATAAAGTTTGTAGCGAATTCCATGTGACCATTGAAAATAAAATTATACACATGAATATGATCAGTGTATCCTCCTACTATTAAGGGTTGGCATTCTAAATTGCCACAAATTCCACCGAGATAATTATGAAGTTCATTTTCATAAGGTGGTTGAATCAATTTTTGACGGTGTTTAGTGCTGAAGGTAATGTGCAGATAGTTTTTTACAAGTGATTGTCCCATAAATAAATTTCAACTTAGCTTTGCATCCAAAATAGATCCTCATTTCAGCAGGAGGTTCATTTCGCCCTTTCAGGGCTTTGGAGTATAAATTCGCCCTTCGATGGGCTTCACCCATCATTATGGATATTGCCCTTTCAGGGCTTTTGGCCGTACAACTTATTTACGCTCGTTATGATAATGAATATTCAGGAGGAATAGAAGAGATATGTGCATGAAGTAGCCTGAGAGGAGAGGGCGGTTCAACTGTGTGTTAAATTCAGACTGTTGAGGGGTGAGGTGCAAACATCGAAGCTACAGCAATAAATGAGGTTCTATGAATGTGCTCCCTTATTGATTTGTTTTTTGTTTGATGTTTTTTCTACACACACCGATTACTGATTACCGTTTACCGTTTACTTTTCCTACTCAATACTCAAGACTAACTACTATACCCGTATACTGCTCCTGCCGAACTGCCGGCTGTTACTTGCTACCCATCCTGTCCATCACCTCCCTTAAAAACGAAGCGGAGGCCTCCAGCCGTCCTTCTAATTTTTTATTTTCTCCCTTAAGCTCCTCTACCTCCTTCTTCAACTTTTCTACTTCCTCTTCAAGTTGAACATTCCTACTGGACAGTTCAGTATTCCCTTGAGGTTCCTGTCCAAACAGTTCGGACACTGTTACCTCCAACACCTGAGCGAGCACCGGCACAAGGTCCGCAGGTGGCGTGGCTTTACCCTTCTCCCAGGTATATAAAGCCTGAGTGGTGTATTGCCCACCAATGGTTTTGTTCAATATCTCCATGAAATCCGGCCGCGTCAGCCTGCGGGTACCGCGAAAATGGGCTATTCGCTCGCCAATGATTTTTTTATACTCCAAATCTTGAATTGAGTTAAGAAAATTTTAAATTTGTTAAAATAAAATTTAATTTTACTTCATGATAAATTTTTCCAGTACGTTTAAACCCATCTAAATAGATTATGCGCCATACACCATTTTCAAAATCATCAGTCACTATAGTAAATTGTTGGTCTTTTTGGCTTTTATTCCACCTCGCTTCCTCGTCTGATACTTTCAACAACCTAATGCTAAGATACGATTTAAGATTTACTCGTCCGAAAACAAAATCTGAATTTACTCAAATGAACTGACAGTACTATGAATAAGGAGCAGATCATTGATAAAATAGCGGCTATGTGGGTACTGCACGCACGGTATGAAAAGCATTTCGATGCTATGACACAAATCGTGGAACACGAAAAGTGGGAGGAAAAAGAACAACTGACTGAGGCGCTTCGGTACTGTGACTATGCGCTCTCCGGCCTTTATCATCGGATAAAGGAAATAAAGCAGGAATTTGAATGATATATCTATGAACTTCCTCAAAAAAATAGAATACCTGGACTGGCTGGTTCGCCAGCGGTCCACCGGCACTGCAGAAGAGCTGGCTGAAAAACTTCGGGTCTCCAAACGCAGTGTATTTAACTACCTCAACTGGATGAAAGAGCACGGAGCGCCTATTCGATATAACAGCTTCAGAAGAAGCTATGAGTATAAAGAGGAGGTGGAGTTTGTGGCGATGTTTGTAAATAAAAATGTATTAAGTAAATGTCAAAAGCAATGGGAGGCCTAAAGTATTTTGAAAGGACAAAGTATCTTCTGGAACTGATTGAAAAAGAACGTACCGGTAGACCAAGGGAGTTGGCTCATAAGCTAAACGTTTCCGAACGAACCATCTATCGCATCATTGAAGAGTTGAGAATTCATAGCACCAATGAGATTACTTTTTCTGAAGAAAAGAAAAGCTACATTTTTAAATAAAAATGCAATACTGACGGGAATTGTCAGCGGTTCAATAATAATTTTGACTTAAAATAAGATTATTAACTAAAACCAAAATTATTATGAAAAAACTGGAAAGCTTAAACGCAGATTTATTTAGAGTACCCAAAGATCAATTATCATTTGTTAAGGGAGGAAAAATGATGGAGGATTCTATCACTTATTCTTATGAACTCACTGATACCGCAGGGACTACTACATGTGATAAGAAGCAGACTGATACGTGTATTGACTTTTAATCATTATTAAATCTAAAAAATTAACTATGAAAAATTTAGAATCTCTAAACAGTGAAAAATTCAAAATGAATGCGTGTGAAATTAAGTCAATTAAGGGAGGCAAAATGGACGATTCACTTGATAAATCCTATGAGTACTCCTACACCGATGTAGGTGATAATTCTGTAATGGATGCCAGGCTTTATGACATTTGCGCGGATTGGTAAAACTTAATGAGGTTGCTGAATATCTCGGCAACCTCAAAATCCTTTTAAAAAACAATGATTCTAATAATTAGTCAATCTCTAGAAGCCACGACCGATAGAATAATAGATTGGATTAACTATTATAAAATTCCATTTAAAAGATTAAATGGAATTGATGTTTACAGAAATATATCGGTAAAAATTGATGCCTATGAAAAGAGCATTAAAATAAAAGGTTTGGATCTAACCAAAGTCAAAGTTGTCTGGTTCCGCAGATGGTTTGGTTTTGAAGATAGAAGTGAGGTGTATTTTGATCAGAGCTTGTCAAAAATCAATTCTTTAAAACTGCAGTTAACTAAATTCACTCAATCG
The DNA here is from genome assembly GCF_000331535.1 of Fulvivirga imtechensis AK7. GTDB lineage: Bacteria > Bacteroidota > Bacteroidia > Cytophagales > Cyclobacteriaceae > Fulvivirga > Fulvivirga imtechensis. Next base: position 23,038 of record NZ_AMZN01000116.1, read on the forward strand.
GAACTAAAGTCTGTAACAGACTTCTTTTTAAAATTTCTATCCGACTTTAATGCTTTTGATACATTGGACGTAAGAGAATTAAATAAGATTGAAGTATTATTAAAAGCAAGGGAATTGGGTATATCAGTCCCTCCTACGTATATCTCAACTAAGAAATCAGAGGTTGGTGATATCTGCAGGTCCGCTCAGTTAATAACAAAAGCTATATCCAATGGTCCATCTATTGAGCACAAATCGGAACATTATTTCGGTTACACGCGACTAATAGATTTCAAGAACGACAAATCTATTCCTCAGTCTTTTCTCCCATCATTATTCCAACAAAACATTGAGAAAAAGTTTGAAATCCGCACATTCTACCTTGAAGGAAATTTTTACTCAATGGCAATTTTTTCACAAAAGGATCAGCAAACCAGTATAGATTTCAGGGTTTATAACAAAAAATATCCTAACAGACGAGTACCTTTTCAATTACCAAAACAATTGGAGAGCAAATTAGAAACCCTGGCCCGTCACTTCAAACTATCAACTTGCTCTTTTGATATAATTAAAACAGTTAATAATGATTACGTTCTGCTCGAGATCAATTCAGGAGGTCAGTTTGGTATGGTATCTCTACCATGCAACTTCTTTATTGAACGAGAAATAGCAAAAACACTAATATCAAAGCATAATCAAGTTTAGGAATGAAAATTTTAAAGAATATAATATTAAAAGAAATACCAGGAAATGAATTACACAAGACGAATTACATGTCTTTCTATCTTTCTCAAATGCATGAAAACACTAAGGTTGTCCAATATCCCAAAGCCGCAGCAAAGTCAACTTTCTATAATGCATCGGATATTGCTTGTTTTCCTTTTTACAAAAACCCATCATTAATTATTGATTTAAATGACCAACAACAATAGCTACCTAGTTCTATACGCCAACTGTATACCTGTAAAAGGCGCCATAAGAAGTACTATATGTGATCTGCAAAGGGGCAAATGGTATTACATTCCTAACGATCTATACGAGATCTTAATCAATTACAACAAGTGCAAACTCGGAGACATTTATTCCAAATATGAAAAGACCAACCACGAAATACTTAATGAGTATTTTGCCTTTATTCTTAAAAACGACTTAGGCTTTCTTGATGACGATCTTAGAGGATTTGTTGCTCTGAATAATGAATGGGATTATCCTGGTCATATTTCAAATTGTGTTATCGATATTGACAATCTCTCGTTTGCTAATTTTAAATACAAAGAAGTCATTGATCAACTAGATCAGTTAAATTGTGCTTGTTTGCAATATAGGCTTTTCGATGGTGCCAAACCCAGCACTGTCAAGAAGCTCCTAAGCTTTACTTTAGATACACGTTTAAATGATATTAAGCTGGTATTGAAATATGATAAAGATTTGGATGATCTACTACGAACTTTGATAGACAAACATAAACGCTTATCTCAAATAGTATATTTTGGCGCAAATGAATCTTCTGTAGATATCTTTAAAGATGTTCAGATAATTTACATGACACACAAAACCCTCACTGCCGGTGATTGCGGTGTTGTATGTCCTTCTATGTTTAGTGTAAACACTGAGCACTACACCGAATCCCTAAATTACAATACCTGCTTAAATAAAAAAGTTTCCATTGATGCCAGTGGATTTATTAAAAATTGTCCAAGTCAGACAGAAAGTTTTGGTCATATTGATGCTGATTCTATTTTTGAAGTGATTTCAAATCAAATGTTTCAAGAGTTATGGAAAATAAAGAAAGATGATGTACAAGTATGTAAAGACTGTGAACATAGATATATATGCACTGATTGTCGCATTTTTATAAATTCACCGGAAGACAAATTTTCTAAACCTAAAAAATGCACCTATGATCCGTATACTGCTTCTTGGATTTAGTGCAATAATTGTATCAGCGTTGATGATGAACTGCAGTAAGCGCACTTCATTCTTTTCTGAAATAACTTCAGTTGAAGGAAAAATGATTTTACCTGATTACGCGCTCTATTGCCAAAGATCTCTGGATAATGAAAGGCTAGCAGTTTTTGCTTCTTTCTTTGGAGATTATGAAAATACGATCCGATTTGCAACAATGGATGCTCCTTTTCGCAGTGATAATTCACTACAAGTGAACAAAGATGATATCAATAGAATAAAAAGTTATTATAGCCAAGCTCTGGAGAATGAGACACTTCATGATGAAGAATTATTGAAAGCGAAGCAGGTTCTGGCTTTGCTGGAATATCAATACGAAAAGCCTGATTACTTTGCTAATTTGAAGTCCATTGATGCCCTACAACATATTGCCTCAAAAGCGGAATCGTATCAATTTCTATTGATCAATGAAGCTCACTATAGCTCTCAGAACAGGATGTTTACAAATTCGCTACTTAAACCCTTATGGGAAAAGGGCTATAGATATTTGGCACTTGAGACACTCGGTTATATTGATGATCAGCTTGATCAGCGTGGTTATGCTTTGAATAATACCGGATACTACACAAAAGATCCCAGTTTTGCATTGTTGGTGTCCAACGCATTAAATATTGGGTATAAATTAGTGGCATATGAAACACAGGACGGGCTGGATGGAACTGCCCGCGACCATGAACAAGCTTTGAATCTATTCAACAGAACGGTAAAACGGGACTCCGCTGCAAAGGTCTTGGTACATGCCGGATATGGACATATTCTCGAGTTGGGAGATAGCAATTATGAGCCAATGGCCTATCAGCTTAAAAAATTACTGGAAAGTGATGTACTTACGGTAGATCAGGAGAGCATGCTAGTCATTAACGATACCGCAAAAATGAATCCTTTGTATCATGATGCCTTAGAGAAAGAAGCTATCTTAAAACCTACTGTTTTTATAAATGAAGATAGCACCTCTTTTGTTGAGCCCCTTTATCAAGGCTCAATCGATATACAGGTTTACCATCCAAAAACGGAGTTCCGCTACAACAGACCAATTTGGCTAAGAACACCGAATTCTAATTTTTACAAAATCCCAAATCGATATCTGACTTACGAAGGCTCATTAATTCAAGCAATAAAAGCTACCGCTCATGAAGATGCAGTGCCTACTGATCAAACGATTATACACCAAAACAGTGCATTAATTCTTGAACCAGGTGATTACGAACTACGAGTCATCAATTGTGATGGTACGTGGGTGGGTAGCGCATTCTTGAAAGCCTATTAGACCAGTGTCCAGGAAATTTTTGTATAGTTTATCCCTGCTCATAGCACAGTAGCAATTATCAACCCCTCTCTCTCTAAATTTTAGAGCGGGACAGATTTAATCCCCAATTAAATCAGGGGGCGTTCAAACACCACCCAACAAACGGCCCTCCCCAACCATCAAACATAGCTATTAGGATCATAAGGACTCGTGGGGTAATTATTTTCATCGTCAGACTCTATCTCCTCAATCTGTGTGACTCCCCTGAGTATCCGTACCAAGATCCTGCGTAGTTCCCTTTTTGCCTGATCTTTATCCTGCTGAGTAGAATTTAGGTCTTGCACTACCTGAATAAAATGCATCAGGGCATCCATCTCTTCCTTGGGTGTGGCTATGGGCTTTCCATTGCTTAGCACTTGCCCTATGCCTGTATTCGGACATATATTATTGGCTGTTTCCAGTATGGCATAATTACTTAGCGTCTGCTGCCTTCGCATATTAGTAACTTGCTGCTGATTGAGGCCACTGCCGTGTACTGCCCCTACAAACTCAACGCTGCTGTGATTATGGTTGTAGCCCATACCCTGATCCTTGCTAAACTGTCCCTGATTGTACAACTGTCTTTTCATCCCCGTTTGTACACTCTGTTGGGGAAGGCGCATCATCTCCAACGGATTCAGATAGCTGAGCTGATTCTGGTCAGGCATTGTGTTTGTTTGCATCTCCCTTTTATAGGAACTGATATCCGGCCCTATTCTAACTGTGCCAAGTGAGAAATTATCAGACAAGGTACCTGGGTCTACTGACCTGTCACCCCTGCTTGAATAGCCGAGCGTATCAATCTCAACACCACCGGGGCCCATGAAGTCCAGCCGGCTAAGATCTGAATTACCTAAAGCAAGCATATTGATGAAAGGATTATTGGTCTGTGTAAAATCATTGGTGGTCGACCTAACATCAGGGGCCAGACCTTCCAAATCCATCTTGGTATCATCATATTCCTGAATATCCATTACCTGTCCGGTAAAATTGTCAAATGCCTTTTCACTTTCATAAGAAAGGATTTTCGCATACTCCATCTCAGTATTCCCATAGCCGGTATTTAGTCCCTGTATCCGTTGGTCCTGTTCCTGATTTTTTTGGCTTTGTGTCTTTTTTGGTGATTTCTTGAGATAGTCGATCAGGTCGTGGATGTCTGTAAATGCCCTTGGCGCTACCCCTGGCTCGTTCATATATTCCTTGATCCTGGCTTTCCAGTCATACCGGAGTTCAATATTTCCATTGTTGGTATTGTTAACCAGGTCGATCAGATTTTGAATGCCATGATTACGCTTACGAGGCTTATATATAGTACCTCCTAAATCAACAATTCTTTGCACAACCGCACCATGACTGGGCTCACCAGCTCCCATAGTCTGACCAGCCTGGGTCTGTATCATATTATCAGCAAGTTGCTGAAAATGCTGCAGTTGCCTTACCTGTCTACTGCTATTGGCAATCGCCAGATGATCATTATCTCCAAACTGAAAGGCAGCGGCTCCATGGCTGTGTCTTTGTGCTATCGCATTTGCTGCAGATTGCCTGTTGCTTTCCTTTTCTCGCCTTTTTGAAGTACTAAAATTCATATGTCTGTGAGGAATGGCTTCATCTGTTAATCTAATAAATATATTGATTTATTTGTGGTGTGAGGGGAGACATTTTTGCGGATGGGATCGTGGTATGTGAGGACACATACCATGGGATGGGTGATGGGTGATGGTATGTGAGGACACGTACCATGGGATGGGTGATGGTATGTGAGGACACATACCATGGATGGGTGATGGTATGTGAGGACACATACCAATGGATGGGTGATGGACAAGTGGGGTACATACCAATTGATTGAATTGTTTATTTTTGATATGAGTAGCCAAATCAACCGTAAAGATCAATGATAAAACAATACATAATTTCTTGCCTTCTCGCTATAACTCATTTCGCTCATGCCCAAAATGCGGGTGTTACTCCCGCTAAACCATACATTTCCACCCACCCTAAAATATTCGCTCCCGGCATCATTTCTCTGCCTGACCGGCATGAGTTCGGCTCTACATTCTCAAACGATCAAAAAGAGATCTATTTTGGGGTCGACAGGGAAGGAAAGGCAGAAATATTGCATTCCAAACTTATCAGAGGGGTCTGGAGTACACCTGAAGTTATTATAACACACGAAAAGTACAGTTTCAATGACCCTATGCTGTCTCCTGATGAGAGCAGGCTTTATTTTATCTCAGATATGCCGCTCGAACGGTCGGGAAAAAAGAAAGATTATGACATCTGGTATATTGAACGCTCAAAAAATGGCCGTTGGTCGGCACCAATACATGGCGGTGATGTGATCAATTCTTCCGCAAATGAATATTATATTTCTTTCACAAATCGAGGCACCATGTACTTTGCATCGAATGTACAGGCAGGACAAAAGGAACAATATAACTTTGATATTTACCGGTCTGCGTGGATAAATGGAGAATTTCAAAAACCTGAGAAAATCCATGCAAATGTAAACTCTATCCGGTATGAAGCGGATGTTTTCGTTGCGCCGGATGAGTCATACCTCATTTTCTGCTCTATTCGAAAAAACGGGTACGGCCAGGGCGATCTATATATCAGTTTTAAGACGGGTGATAATATCTGGACTGAAGCTATAAATATGGGAGAAACAATCAACAATGAGTTTCATCAGCTTTGTCCATTTGTATCACAGGATGGCAAGTTATTCTTTACCAGTAATCAGGATATTTATTGGATGGATGCCGGTGTAATTGATCATTACAGGCCTTGATGGATGTTAATTGGAATTGGTACATGAGTTTAATTGGTAGTTTAATTGGTACGTGAGGACACCTAACAAGGAGTAGTTTAATT
>NZ_AMZN01000117.1 GCF_000331535.1 Fulvivirga imtechensis AK7
TAGGTGCCTTGTGGGGTGGTTTGGGAGCCTAGCTGGGTGGGAACGCTATAGTTGTAAGCAGCGCCAAAGTCCGGCAGGTTTTTGAAGGTGTAGTCATCGTAATAGGTGACGGTCAGGTAGTCGTTGGCAGCTACTCCGGTGGGGTAGCTTTGGTCGGTGTAGCCGTGGACTGTCGTGCCCCGGGTTTCATACCAGGCATCTTCGTCTCCCACTCTGCCGTTTACATGGACCTGCATGTCTGCCTGGTCAAAATTATTGTCATCAGTTAAAATGCCAGTGTTAATGGGGCGATTCAGTGCATCATACTTTGTAAAAGTCCACTCATTATCCAGGTTTGCATTCTGTAAATGCTTTCTCTGGTTGCCGTCCTGGGTGAGTACCAGCCTGTCCCTTTTGTCGTAGACCATATATACCCAGTCGGCTCCGGGCACACGCTTTTCGATCATGCGCTTGCGGCCATCGTATTTGTAGCAGAAGGCCCATTGGGCCAGGAAGGGGTCATTGATAGTGGCTCCTTCGGATAGTTTTTGATTGGCCATGGGAGGTAATACAAATCTTAAGTTGCCGAAATCATCGTAGATGTAGTAGGTGTCGGCCCAATCTTCGGTAGTGGCTCCGTTTTCGTGGACTTGTACTCTTTTGAGGATGGTACGGCCGAGTTTATCTACAAATTCTATGGTTTGGTGGTTTTCTTCGTCTGTGGTGATGGTTTTGGTGAGTTGGCCTGGATCGTATAGCGTGCTGCTTGGTGTACCAAAAGTTATAATCCAAACTTTTACATTATCTGCAGCCGTATTGATGTCATACGCAAATTTTACGGTTTTTCCTGCTTGTGGATTTCCTTCGACTGGTTGCCAGGCTTCTCCGGGGGCGCCTTGTTCCATCAACCTATTAGCTCTCGAAGGCTCATATTTTGTAACAGAATATGGAATTGCGTCATTTGCAACCCCAGACGTCCCTTGATAAAAGGCGCTAACTTCACTACCTATTGAAGGTTTATACGCACCATCATTTGCAGTGCTTACATAAGGCAGGAATGATTTATATTTTCTACCTGTATCATCATATTCTACTCCGGTCACAATATCCTTTTTGTCGGGCTCAGGAGAACCACTTTTGGCAATAATCTGCACAACTCGCCCAAAACCATCATAATGTTGTACATTGATACTCGAGTTATATGGATTTTGCATATCTATGCTTCCCTGAGTTAAGTATCCCTTTTTTAAAGGATTTATACTTGTTATTGTGAACTGGCAGTCCTCCCACAATGGAGCGACAATAAATGAGGCAAGAGTCCTCCATTCACATGGGCTTTTCGCTCGCAGAAAATACTCCTTCGGTTCATACACCTTTAGAGCATTACCAGACATCGCGCTTGCTTCGGAAGTGCCGTTATCACTTTCTTGCCAAAACCAGGTCACTTCCGGCTCGGTTGGTCCTCCCTGATACATTAAAACTGCAGAACCACAACTATATGTAGCTGCAATGGTAACGTTGTCTATGTAACCTTCTTTTATCCATACGGCATCCAACTTTTCCTTCAGAATAACCTGCGTCTCTTCAGTCTCATCAAAGTAGGAATAAACCTTTTTTATATTTCCATACCCTGGGGCAGTCCAACTCACACCTTTCCTTCCGTCTGCAGCATTAAACAATCCACCTCCTGTTGATTCAAAGGTACAAGTAGCATCAGGATGACCTGATAAGTAACAATCGTTTTCGTAATAATCTTTACAAAGTCTCCACACCTCCCGGCAATTATCAAGGTCCAGAGAAAAGCTTGTTCTGGTAGCACTTTTACAAGTTCCATTAAATGCCTCGATATAAAAGGTCCTGGTATCGGTTTTATTAAAAATATAGGAATTACCAGTATAGAAAGGAGTACCTCCTGAGGCGCCTGTATACCAGCGATCAGTTGTACTGGACGAGGTAACCGTCACAGTATTACCTCCAAAGTTAGCACAAGCCTCTTCCTGTGTGACTACAGGTGGATCAGGCAAAGCTTTCCAGCCACTAACTGTAGATACTGAAATCGGATTACTCCAACCGCAATAATTTTTGGCTTTAAGATAATATGTCTTTGGCTGTAAAACACGGTAAGGGTTAGCAGCATGCACAGCATCTTCATTATATCCTCCACCACTATCCTGCCAGTACCATTTAACATCCCCTGAAGAACTACCATTGTACTTGATCAGAGCCTCTCCACATTGGTAGGTAATCGAAAATGTCGTTTGTGGAGGTGCAGGCTTGTTGTTAATATCCACTGTAGCTACTACTGCTCTTATAGGATAGGTTTGTCCATTATAACTATACTCAGCCGTACGTACCACTGAGCCTTCTCCCTGCTGATTCCAGGTCACAGTGATCTGATCCCCATTACTCGTCCACGTACCTCCGATTACCTCCCACCCACAAGACTGAAGCGTTCCCTGACCAAAATTGCAAGAGAATGTATAGCTTTTAACATCCCCTACACAAACTTTAATATCGTCAGTACCCGCCCAGTTAACGCGAGACCTTAGCGAGCTACGACATCCATTATTGTTGGCTCCAATATAATAATCACCCGGGTCAGTTTTAGGAAAAGTTTTTGACAAGCCGGTATAAAACGGACTTCCACCTGAAGCACTTGTATACCACTCATCGGTTGAGCGGGATGCTGTTACAGTAACATAATCCCTATTAAAATCTAAATTAACGGCAGGAGCACCTGGAATAGACTTCCATCCGGATGCAACAGATATCTTTTTTGAAACATTGCTCCACCCGCAAGAAGCTTTTGCTCTTAGATAATAGTCTTTAGGTTCTCGAGCTATATACTGCCTTGCTGCACTGGCAGCGCTGGTAGAGGTACCAAATTCTTCCTCTTGCCAATACCATTGCATGTCCTCGTCAGGATTGCCGGTATAGGTCAGGGTGGCTGACCCACAGTCATAAGAGACAACTGACAATACTGCATCCGGAGATGATGGGACAGATACAACATGAACTTCCGCCACTGTGAAACTCGAAGTAACATATTCATTGGTATAGGTATTAAAATATTTTATGTATCTTCTAACTTTCCCGTAACCAAGTTTATTCCATGTGACATCTATTTGCTCGTCTTCAGGTGCTCCATAAGTATATCCACCAGTAATCTCCCACCAACATTCAGAACCAGTGCCCTGACCTATATTGCAAGTAGCATAATAAGGTAAAGTCCAATTTAGACACACTTCCGGAATATCACTAACATTGCTCCGCTCCCTCTCAGGCCTATCGTTGTTAGCCGAAGTAAAACCAACAGCATCAAAATGGTTAGTTAATAATGTTGCAAAAAGGCAAACTAGTATCTTATTCATCTTTCTGTGTATTCGTATTTATAGTTCTGAATAATATTTCCCTCTTCATCCTTAACCACAATCAATCTTCCGATCCTATCGTATGTATAGGATCGGGTATATTCATTAGGATCTGATTCTGAAAGCATTCCAAGCAGCGGGCTATATGTATAGGTAGAAATCAATGCTCCGGCCATTGACTGATGATTTCTTAGGCTTATTAAATTTCCTCCAACAGTATTATAGGTATTGCTTAAATCGGGCCAGCTAACTCCAATAGCTTTAACTATAGGAAATGTGTTATTGTAGCCCCAAACATATGAAGTATAAACACCACCTTTATTTAATATTTCCACAATGCGTCCACTACTATATTTATATTGGGCTTCCGGCTCAGCATCATAATCTTCATCTGTTATCATCATATTGTTTTCAATATGCAGCGGAACAAATCCCAATACTGGTGTTCGTGGCTTCAGTGAATAAACAGCGGTCGGATAAATACCTGTTCTGTCTGAAGAAAAGTCGCTATACTCTGTATGAAAGCTTTCCAACAACCCTGATGCATTCCATTTTGAATCTTCTAATAAAACTCCTGAACGGTATTGCCTTTTCAGGTCAAGAATTGGTTTAAGTTTGTTATCTGCTACAGCATAAGTATCATTAAGGCATTGCTGATAATCGGGTTGGTTGAGAAGATCATTTACATAATTGATCCTCAACTCATTTTGATAATATTGCCAGCTCCTCCAGGTATTTGCCATACATACCCTATCTCCATTACAAGCGGCCACATCACTCTGATAGTTGTTGTACAATGCAGTACTATCAGTAATGTATTGTTGTTTTAAAGGAATGCTCGAAAAATTACACAGATCCATATCCCCAACATATTTGTATTTAAAACCGGTCAACAGTGCCCCTTCGTTACCCTCGCCACTGTAAGTCTCTATTGCCGTTGGGTTGGAGTGATAATCACTGCCAAATATTGTCTCTACTCTCTTAATTACCGGTTCCTTCTCAGGCAGTTTGGGATTGTAAATCTTTTCAATAACCGTTGATTCAGCCTTTTTGTAGCTTTTGTAGTCATATTCCTTAGCCCAAAGTATATTCAGTTTAGGGTCAGTCTGAACACGTAGTGCCTTAGACCCCACCAAATCCCTGCTGAAATCGGAAGCATAAAAAGTTTCCTGAACAGGATTTCCATTGACGTGAAACACCCCATGATATTCTAACTCGCCACGATAGGGATCATATGGTTCTGGCTGCGGCGGGTATTCAGGTATGACGAATGGATCACATGATGAAATATCTACAATGCGTTCACTAACGTCTCCTGAATATTGAAAACCACCTTTGTATTTATAAATTTCATATCCTCCATCAGCCTGAACCACCTTCACTTCACTGTATCCGAGATGGTACCCCTGAGCAGATCGCAAGGGATGAACACTAGACGGTGATATCAAATAGAGATAAGTGCCATCCCCGGTATCCTTACATCCACCTGGAACCCAACTCCCATCAGGGGTACCCACACCGCTAAAACTAAGATAATTAACTTCATTTCTTAATATATATATATAGTTGGGTCGCCCGAACAACGTACCTGTGTCCTCACCATATTCATTAACATACTGATAATTCGTTCTGACTTCATCATGCAGCCCTTCATTTAAAATGAGTTCTTCAATTCGCAAGCCTCCTACCTCACGTGTTTGGCTACCACAATTAGTATAAGGTGGGGGACAATGCCAGTAGCTCATTGTATGATTTCCAAAAACAAAATTTGCCGTACCACCGGTGGGATAAATGACCTGTTCAAGAACTCCGGTTTTCATTTGTGGCCAGTGACCTTCCCTGTCTGCTCCAGACGAAAAAGTAGTACCTCCATCGGTGGAAACCTTTGGAGTCAGGTCTTCATTTGCATCCGCACCGTTGTAGTAACCCCAGTGGTCCTGAGCAAAACTGAGATTCCGTGGCACTTTTGCACCTTCAAAGTAGGTGAACTGATATGGAAGAGAGATCATACTTCCATCACATGATTTCTCCTGTAAGGAAAGCAACTTTAACCTCTTTTTATCAGTATGAAGATTTAAGCTATATGTATTATTTAATTCAGCAAGATAGCCTTTTAGTACAGAACTATTGTCGACAAAGTAGTCGTATTTAAATTCATACACTTTACAAAAGTCGTTATCATTAGATATCTCTATCCTCGAAAGTGACTTTGCATTATCATTATCGTAATCAGTTAAATCATTCCATGTTGTGCTGGTATAACGAGACAGATCTTCCCTAAAGCTATTATGTGGAACAAAACGAACACTACCATTTGTAAAAGTAATTTCGCTCAACCTTAATCCGTCAATAGAATTTTTTATTAGTGTGATACCGTCCGGTGGAGCATATTGCCCTGCGGCATCTTCAGGAGATAGTGAAAGGCTGTAATAAGCATATTTTTCTTCGGTGTAAGAAAGGTTAATAGCCCATTGGTTATCCGGTGACTCTATTTTATACAGATACCAACTTGAAAAAGTCTTTAAACTGACGGTTGTACTTTGAGCATTCTCATAATAGCTCGAAGTTCTCTCAACAGCATCAATATCTCCGGTATTCCCAACAGTTTTTCCAAAATAGTACTTAATCCCGTCTGGCGTGGTCACTGCCCATCCATACAGATACTCCTGACTCAAATTACAACCATTTCCATCACAAAATAATGGCTCAATGTGTAAATCCTGATTAGCTGGAATAATAGCGACAGAACCATCCTCTTTGAAATGAAACTTTCCTGAATAGCCACTGAAGTTGAAGAAAAACAGATCAGGCTCTCCATCCTTTTTACCACTGGAAAAATCATACCAATCTGGGCCTTGCTCATCATAAGGTGGGATTCCCTCATATAGATAACTAAAATAGCCATTATCCCGTAAATAAGATCCGCTCCCACCGTATAAATATAACTCGTCAGGCCTCCCCTGGATAGTTCGAGTAATCATTCCACCAGCGTTCAATGACCACCCAGCTCCGGTCCAGCTGGCCTGTTCCATCACTTTTAAACCAGATGCATGATAGCTTAAACTGATTGGAAGCTCTAAAGGTCCTTCCTTAACAGTATAAAGAGGGATAGATATGTTTGGAATCCCTGTGTGGTAATTTACAGGAATATCAGCAAATTTTGCCAAGGAAGCGGCATTAGGAGAAGCAATAAATACATCTTGAAAAGGATTAATTTCCTGAGCAATTAAAGAAGCTGGTAAAGCAAAGTAGAGGATTAAAATCCCTGAGAGCACAGATCGCCTTAGATAAAAAGCCATTGATTCCAATTTAAGTAAATGAACTGCTTATTAGTGTTCAAATAAATGTTAGAAAAGAAATAGTTCGCAATTTAACAGGCTCTAAATTCAAAACAAAATATTACATTCTTTTTTTGTAATGTTTTTTAATAAAAATACAATAAATCAAATACTGATAAATAGAGGATTGGTAAACGAACCAAATGGCGAAGAAAATTTGGACAGAAAATGGGATACTGTAAGTTGGCTAATAAACAAAAACCGGACTCTCCGTCTCCTTCACCACCTGCTCGGTATACTGTCTTTCAGATTCCGAGGTTTTGCTGAAACGGCTGATGGCGATATAGTCAGCATTTTCATCGGTGGCGTATTGACGCACCGCTTTTTCTTTGTGGTCGCTGTCTATTACGCGTACGGCATCTGCGGAAAGATTGTGCTTTCTGAGGTAGGCTCGGATTCGGGCAGTGGTCCATTTCTTTTTGTCAGCAGGGTCGTTGACGTGTATGTAGTGGATCTTTGAGGATAGCTTTTTGGCAATCTCTACCAGGTTAAAAATATTGTCCTGGTCAAGTGAGTCAAAGTCGAGCGAGACAACTACCTTTTGGTGCTCCCTGAATTGGTGAGAGTGATTGTTGCATACCATGATCGGGCACGTAACTTCAATCAAATCCCGGGCCTTACTGGCCTTGTAAAATGAGTCACCCACGGTATGTGCTTCGGTAATTCCGATAACGATCAGGTCGATATGCTTATTTTTGAGCTGCTTTTTAACACCGGAAGCCAATTTATCGATTTTAATCTCGGAATGCACTGTGACGTCAGCCTTATCCATTTCCTTCAGCATATCAGCCAGCCGCTGTTCATTTTCCCTCAGCAGATTAATGGAAGATGACAGATCAATACTTATAGCTTCAATATCAGCGCCGGCTTTCCTAACCCGTTTTTTCTTTACAGGAGGGATAAAATTGACCAGGTAAACATCGGTATTCAACTGCTTTGCCAGTTCTATGGCATTCATTACTGCATGTCTGGCTGCCTCTGTAAAGTCAACAGGAACCAGGATGCCTTTTGCTTGATTTCCCATAACAATAGCGTTTCAGACGTAACCTGTTGGCTGCCTGGGGTGATCTTATTTTTTTGTAGCAAACGCGGTAAACATCCAATGACTCTTTTCCATCTTCTTAATGAAGGAGTTTATCATGTCTTCCGTGCCCACATCACCCGTGTCAATGGCTGCATCGGCTACGTTTACCATGTAAGATAGTAATATTTCAAAGTCTTTCAATATTTCAGACACCATTTCCATTCCTGAAAGGTTAGATCCCGTTTCTTTTATCTCAGAGTTGGCAAGATATTCTTTGAGACTGCTCATAGGGGTGTAACCAAAAACTCTGATCCGTTCGGCTATATCATCAATATTTTCAATAGCCTCGTTATACTGCTCCTCAAACTTTTCATGAAGGTCAAAGAAGTCGGGGCCTACTACATTCCAGTGATAGTTCCTGAGCTTTTGATAGTGTATCTGGTAGTTGGCCAACAACTGATTCAGTGAGTTGACTATTTCTGCGGTATCAGGTTTAGAAAAGCCAAGCTTTTTATACTCCCAATACCTCTTGTCTTTTTTTGATGCTTTCGATTCGTCTTGAATTTCTCGTGTAGTATGTGATCCCATTTTATTATTCCTGTTGTTTGATTATTAGAATAACAATTACCATACAAATAAGTTGATGTTATCAAGAAAGTTCAGCCACAGAGGGTCAGGGCGTCCTTAGAAGTGTTATTTAAATATTTTTACAGGCTCACCGTTAGTTTTGACTATTTCCGGTACAATGATCGAGAAAAGCACTGTACTATTTGTAGAATAAACACCACTCTTAAACATTCAATATCTTTTCTTCTTTATATGAATGTTATGAAACTACAGAATATATTTAGATCAAAACCTCAGAAAGTCGAAGACGTAAGTAATGAGCCAAAGACGGTATATCACATTTTCCGGGAGCAGATCAATACCGGGCTGGCGGTACACAATCGCTCATCTCAGGGCCTTTTCGCCTCCTCTCTGGCTGCCGGTCTCGAGGTAGGCTTTACGCTGTTTTTAAGTGGTGTGTTATACACATTGCTCCACCCTCATATTTCTGAATATGCTATGCACCTGGTCATTGCATTCGCCTATCCTATTGGATTTATTTTTGTGATCATCGGGCGCTCAGAGCTGTTTACCGAGCATACCACACTGGCTGTTATTCCTGTGCTGAGAGGTTCTGCCTCTATTAAAAGTCTGGCCAGGCTGTGGAGCATTATTTATGTGGGCAACCTGATAGGCGGATATGTGATGGCTATGATCTTAAGTGGTCTTGGCCCGACCATGGGCATTATTTCCGACAATGCCTTTTACCACCTGGCGCATAACATGGTGAAGTACAACTGGCTGGTAATATTGGGAAGCAGCATTTTGGCCGGCTGGCTGATGGGACAGCTCTCCTGGCTGGTCACCTCGTCTCAGGAAACGATCAGCCGTATACTCATGATCGTGCTGATCACCTCGCTCATTGGGCTGGGCGGTCTGCATCACTCTATAGTAGGCTCTATCGAAGTTTTTGCCGGTGTAATAACCTCCAGAATTGAAATAGTCGATTATTTCCACTTCCAGTTTTGGACCACGTTGGGGAATATCATCGGGGGGGTGGTGTTTGTTTCGGTGATCAAATTCAGCACCATCAAGTTCAGCGAAATGAAAAAGAAGGATAAAACGCTGGAGTAGCGTGCAAATCCAGCGACCATAGATCCTAATGACGGCAGGAGCCAAGCCGGTGAGAGAAAACTCTGTCGTCATCGCGCCTATTCCCGTGCTTGCCACGAAGAGAATCGAAGCGATCCCCTCTTACTGCACTCCAAAGAAGCGGGGATTGCCGCACTTCGTTCGCAATGACGGCTTTAGAAATGTGGCGAAGCAAACGTCACTGCGAGCGACTGAAAGGGAGCGCGGCAGTCCCCTAAAATTGAAAGAATGATTAAAGTTGCGAAGTAATATAGTTCCCGTTATTGATTGGGGGATTGCCACGTCAGGAGCGGCTTCCCGTGCGTCAGTCTGCTCCTTCCTCCCGACATAAAGCTCGGGACAGGTCGCAATGACGATAAATTTTGAGGTTTCTTAGAGACACCAGCCCTCTCCGCTGAAAGCTTCGCGAAGGCGAGACGGGCTGGCCTAAATGATCTTCTTATCAATATAATTTGAGTTGAGAATGCTTAATGCCCCCATGTACCTCAGCTTGAATGATACCAGGTCCCCTACTGTATAATTTCTTCTGGTTTTGCCCAGGTCGATAACCAACATATCACTACTAGCCCCGGTAATCTCAATTTTATCATCATCGGGAATTAAAAATTCGGGAGAAATATCGAGCAGGCCAATATCGATAATAGCTCTGTATGACATTTTGCCGTAATCTTCCTCCCTGATCTGCATCACTTCACCTGAAGGGTTCTCCGCCAGCTCACCGGTGGGAACCTTGGGTTTTTCATATAACTCGATGATCTCTGCATACAGCTTAAAAACATCGTCTTTCATACCTTTTACAGTTTTCATGGTAAAAAGATTAAGCCCGAAAAACAGTATCTCACCAACACGAAAATGATTGATGCCCATTGGGCGCATTTTCTTAAGCAGCAAAGGGATCGTTACCGAAGTGCCCCCTGATACCCATGGGATCTTACGATCAAATTTGGCTTCGATCAGTTGTTTGTACAAACTTAACTGGATCAGCTTATCCTGGGAGGGCATCACACCATGCAGGCAGTTAAGATTGGTGCCAATGCCTATCACATCTATGCTGGGCAGCTCAAATACTCTTTCATAAAAATCAATCACATTTTCACCTAATACTCCCTCCCGCAAATCGCCCATCTCGATCATGATGATGATTTTATGCTTTTTCCCCTGCTTTTGTGCTTCTTCCGAGAGCATTTTTATGGTTGTATAGCTGGTATTAAAGCTCACATCTGCATATTTGACCACACTCGGTATACTTCTTTTTGCCGGGGGTTTTATATAGACGGTTTGAATGCCTTTATTGATACTCTTCACCACTTTAAGGTTGCTGATCCTGGAGTCGTGGATCTCTTCGGCCCCAAGGTCTATTACCTCTTTGATGTAGTTTCTATTACCGCAAAGCAATTTTGTGACAACACCCCATTGAATATCCCGCTCCTCAAAAAGCCTGCCCAGGTATTGGTAGTTATGCTTTAAACGATCTTTGTATAGTTCTAAAAATGCCATTGCTTATTTAATTAAACGGGGAATATCATGTGGAAGCCGGGTAAGCAGCTCATAATTCAACTGGTTACTAAGCTCCCCGAAAGAAGCTACGGAAATGGCTGTTTCGTCCTTGCCACCAATAAGTGTCACTTTCATCCCTTTGTGTACATCAGGCACATCTGAGATGTCGATCATCATCATATTCATATTTACAATGCCAACCACCCCTACTCTGCGTCCGTTTACCAGTACACGTCCCTGGTTACTCAATATGCGACTATAGCCGTGCGCGTAGCCGACCGGGACAGCGGCTATGCTCATGTTCTGTTGGGCCAGGTAGCTGGTTCCGTAGCCGATGAATTCCCCTGTTCGCACTTCCTTTATGCTCATAATATAGCTCGTCCAGGAAATGACTCTTTTTAAAGGGTCTGTTTTTTCCTTATTCCTTATTTTACCCAGGTAGTCAATGAATATCTCTTTGCTTGGCCAAAAGCCATATTGGAGTATCCCTATCCTTACCAGGTCCATATGTGTTTTGGGGTATGCCATAGCTGCTGCGGAACAGGCAGTATGGCGTAGGGTTGGTGTAATGCCCTGGCTGACCAACCACTGGTAAAATTTATTGTACTTCTTGATCTGATTCTGCACCCTGACATAATTGGCAATACTTTCAGCGCCAGCATAATGAGTGCAAAGTCCTTCCACAACAAGGTAGCCATCACTAATTTTGATAAGCTCTACCAGTTGCTTCAGACCGGGCTTATTAAAGCCGGTTCTGTTGAGGCCGGTTTCGACTTCTATATGAATTTTTGCTGGTTTACTCAGTTTCCTGGCTATGGTCAAAGCAGCAAGCGCCCTTTCAATATCAAAAACAAAGAATTCGATATCGTTTTCAATTACCCACTCCAGGCCGTGCTCTCCAACCTCACCCATGATCAAAATAGTGCTATCACGGCTAACCACACTGTGTACACGATGTGCCTCATCAGCGCTAAACACGGAAAAGTGGTCTACACCACAGCTCTCCACCAACGGCACGAAAGCTTCGATACCATGCCCGTAGGCATTTCCCTTAACCACTGAGGACAACCTTACATCAGGCCCGATACTGGACCTGATAAAGTCAATGTTAGACTTTAATGACTCTGAATTTAATACTATAGTTGAAGTGCTATGCATTCGCTTTATTGAGAAGTCGATCAATAATATGATAAAACATTAAAATGCCGGATTTCGTGATCTGATCAGGAAAATCATAATCAGGGTTATGCAGGTCCGGGGTTGATTCCCCCGCCCCGAGGCCAAACATAGCGCCCTTATATTTTTGGGTAAACAAGCCAAAATCCTCACTCCAACGAAAGGCTTCGCTGGTCTTATATACAGTAAGCATTAGCTCAGTAGCCACATTTTCCACAAGAATGGAACAGTCTGCATCATTAATGGTTGAGTGAAAAGTCTCTGTCTCATCCAAACGCAGTTTCAGTCCATGCTTGCCGGCTATCTGGTGGCATTGTTCTGCAATAATATTCTCCAGCTTTTCCAGGTCCTGATCATGGTGAGCGCGAAGCGTGGCCATTACCACTGCATTGCCAGGTGTAACGCCAAAGGCCCGCTCCCCTATTTTGACATGCACTATTGTTGCCAATGCGAAGCCCTTCAATTCATCGGCCTCACGTGCAGCCCTTTCAATGGAGAGGATCATTTCAGCGACAGCCATGGCAGGACTTTTTCCATTCTCAGGTTCTGCAGCATGAGAGGTTTTCCCTTCCAGCACCGCGATGAACCCCTTAGATGCAGAGGCAAATATCCCAGGTTTTATAACGATCTCGTTTTTAGGAAATCCAGGCAAATTATGCAAAGCGAAGATATAATCGGGTTGTATTCTCAAAAATTCCCGACTCTCGAGCATACGGGCAGCCCCCTCGCCTGTTTCCTCAGCAGGTTGAAACATCAAAGCTATGTTACCTCTTTGCGGTCTCCGGTCAGCAAAAATCCCAGCCAGGCCAGCCACTATGGCCATATGACCGTCATGACCACACAAATGGGCTTTGCCTTCGTATTGAGACCTATAAGGTAAATCGTTGACCTCACGGATAGGCAGGCCATCCAATTCAGCCCTGATCATCACTGTAGGCCCTGGTTTTGATCCTTTAAAAATAAAGACCATACCGGAGCCCCCCAGGTCTGTCAAAACCTCATCAGGCTTATACTCCCTGATAAAAGCTGCTATTCGTTTGGCAGTTTCCTTTTCCTCACCTGAAACTTCAGGATGTCGATGGACATCTTTTCGCAACTGCTGCAGTTTCTGCAGAAGATCATCCTTAACTGGCATATAGTTCAGTGCTTATTTTTTAAGCCTCATCTCAAGGTACTTGTTGGTGAACCCCAACTTCTCGTAGAGAAACTTTGCCGGGTTATTGGGTTCTACATGCAGGGCAATATCACCATCAGCCTTGTCAATCGCTTTTTTCATTAATTCCTTACCAATACCTTTGCCCCTGTAGTCACAATTAATGGCTATATATACCAGAATATTTTCAGGAATATACCCTTGCATACCGGTTCTGTTCATCACCACAGCGCCAATCACCTTTCTGTCAAGTCTGGCCGTAACCACAAAGCCTCCCGGGGTGACCCCACTATCCAAGGCATAATCGATTGCCTTGGCGATATCCGCTTTGTTATCACCGAATTCATCGAGGTGCTCATACAAAAAGTCGGCAATCTCTTCCCGATGGATAAGCCCTACTGTTTCAGCCGGTGTTAGTACATTGTATTCAATCATTTGATCTGTATCTTTATTTTTAACTGATATTTTACTCATAAGTTTGCTAATTTTAATTTTTGTCTCTTTCTGATTTCATTAACTACCAAAAACATTCCTAAAGATGCTGTAATACCATAAATATTAGCATCGAGTCCAAAAGGCAAATCGGTAGAGAAAAGGATCAGGGAAAGTGTAACTGTACCTCCCGTCAGCATTGCCAGAAATGCAGCAAGAGAGCTTGTGTTTTTAAAAAATAATGCGCCAATAACAGGAATAAATAGCCCCGAGACCATAAACGCATAAGAATAAAGCATAAGTTCTAATACATTTTGCATAAATGTAGCCAGCACCAGAGCAGCGATACCTACTACCAGGGTCAGCATCTGCGAAGTGCGCAGAATACTTTTATCGCTTTTGTTGAGATGGAGCCATTTACCAAAAACATCTGTCAACAAATTACCTGATGCCGCCATTAAGCAACTGTCAGCCGTTGACATGATAGCTGAAAAATAAGCAGACATCATTAGTCCCATCAGGCCTACCGGCAACACACTCCTGAGCAATAATGGCAGCCCCATTTCGGCATCCACAGTGTTGGTAGCGCCAAAACCAAGCTCCTGAAACATGCCCTGTTCGGCTCCTACACGGGCAAATAGCCCCAGCAGCACTCCCATCATGGCCATAATGGGCCATTCAAATAATCCAGCTATAAACCATGCCTTTCTCGCCTCCTTTGCTCCCCGGCAGGCATATATACGCTGATACAACGTCATGCCTACAAACCATATCGGGATAATAGTAATACCCCAATTGATAAAGGTTTGCCAACTGATATTTTGCAGAGAAAGGAAATCAGCCGGCAGTGTGGCTGCAATAGCATCATAGCCACCTATGGCTATATAGCCCAAAGGAATACCAATGAAGATCAGCCCTGTCATTAAAATTATCCATTGTATGGTATCTGTATAGATCACCGCCTTGATCCCGCCCATTACGGTGTAGACAATAGCTATAACGCCCATAATGATCAAGGCTGTATTTAGATCGAGATCAATAAAGGAGGCTGAAGCTAATTTTGCGCCCGCCAATATTTGTGAACTTGTAAATCCCAGATAACCAATGGCTGAGATGATTCCCGCCAGCAGTGCAACATGGCCATTGTAAAAATGGCCAAATATCTGTGGAAAGGTCAGAAAGTTGTGTGCTTTTGAAAGTCTGCTCACCTTAGGTATGAGTAACACAGCCGCCAGCCAAGCGCCAATCAAACCGGTAAATAACATCCAGGATCCGGCGATACCCATGGTAAAGCCCAGGCCTCCGAGGCCAATTGAAAACCCGCCGCCTACATCGGTAGCCACCACGGAGAGGCCCACGTGCCATGGCCCCATTTTTCTGCCTCCTACATAATAATCATCCGTGTCTTTGTTTTTTTTAAGAAAGAAAAATCCAACCCCCAACATTACCAACATATAGATGACGAAAATCGCCAGATCAAGCAAGTGCATTCTGCTTCAATTTAGTTTCTATACAAACAATTTAACACAAAAGTAGGCATATAACATTTAAAATACCATTTTTGAAAGCATAATAACAGTTACTGGATATTAATATATTCTGCTGAAGGTAGTTTTCTATTTTCGGAACTTTAAAAACCCCGCCATACCCCCCACGCACCAGTTCCCGGCCCTGTGCCGGGGCTCTTCAGCAAAGTACTTCTTGAAAAGTAGTCTGAAAAATCCGAAGCAATGGAATGGCGTAGAAAAAATCCCAATTCTTCGGATTTTCATTGGTTTTTGCAGTGTATCACTCTGGCTATCACCCTTTTCACAGGGGGCCCCGGAACAAGTCCGGGGACTGGTAGGGTTTGATTTTTTAGTTAAGAAATTCTCTCCGAGGCTCTATTTATCGTCTTGATCTGACGATAGTTCATCAAGGGTAACGAGCGGATAAGCTTCAATATTATCAATTCCCATTACCTCGATGAGCAGCTTAAATGCATGTTCTATCTCCTGGAGTTGATTTTCCGAAAGCTTATTAAGCTTGATGCTTAATTGTTCGTGCATTAGTTGCGGTGTTCTTTTGAGTAGATTAGCGCCATTTGTAGTCAATGCCACATAGGTTATCCTCTTATCTTTGAGGTTGGGCAGCTTAGCGACATAATTCTTCTTTTCCAGCCTGCTGATAATTCCTGTTACCGTGCTGGAATTTAAGTTGAGGTATTTAGATATTTGACTATGTGTGGCTTTGAAATCCTCGCACGATTTTAGGTAATTCAGCGTTAACAACTGGGGAATGCTAATGCCGTACTCCTTCTGGATCCGTTTGGATTCGAGATTAACAGAACGAAGAATTTTACGAATATTGATTAAAATGCTCGTGGAGTCCAACTTATTGATAATTTTAATGCAAAGTTAACAAAAAAGTTAGACATTAGTTTCTGTAGAAAATAATATTAGCCATGAAGAAGTGGATATTGATTGCTGTCTGCATATTGGTGAGCAGCTTTAGTTCATTTGGACAAATACAGATAAGGATCGCCAAGCTCAAGTACGATGGTGGTGGCGACTGGTATGCCAATAAAACCGCCCTCCCTAATCTGATAGAATTTTGCAACAGAAATCTCAATACTAATATAGATACGGATGACGAAGTGGTGGAAGTCAGCAGCCCGGACCTTTTTCTATACCCTTATGTATACATGACCGGTCACGGAAATGTGGTCTTTTCTGAAAATGACGCTGAAAATCTGAGAAAATATTTGGAGGCCGGGGGGTTTCTGCATATTGATGATAATTATGGTTTGGATCAGTTTGTTCGGCTTGAAATGAAAAAGGTATTTCCGGAACTGGAGTTTGTGGAGATACCGTTTGACCATCCCATTTATCATCAAAAGTTTGATTTTCCCAACGGGTTACCCAAGATCCATGAACATGATGGCAAACCTGCTCAGGGCTTCGGGCTGATCCATAAAGGCAGGTTGGTGTGCTTTTATAGCTATGAATCCGACCTGGGCAACGGCTGGGAAGACCAGTCAATACATAACGACCCGGAGTCTAAGCGTCAGGAAGCGCTAAAAATGGGCGCTAATATTATTTCCTACTGCTTTACTCAGTATCAGTAGCTATCGTTCTAATATATTTTTAAAAATAAAGGAGCTGTCTCAAAAAGACCAGTCCCCCGCCTGTCCCGAGCTAGCTTGACTCGGGGAGGAAACCGAGGGATCTTACTAAGTTTTAAAGCAGGTATTTCAATCTTGGCAATCCCGATAACTATATAATTATCGGGACTCCGTCAGAATGACTTTCAGTTTGTGTTTGGTCTTTTTGAGACAGCTCCTTTTTGATAGATATTACTTTTGATCTTATTCTAAATCCTCCAGCCGCTCCAGGTTATCATGTGAGGTTCTTATCTCTGCCAGTTGTCGTCTTAAAACAGTTCTAAGATCCGTAGGCAGATCATCATCTTCCAGCACATGCTCATATTTATCTATAGCAGCCTTCTCTCCGCGGATACATGCCTCTAACATACTTTCGTCTTTGTCTGATGAAAGCGCACCTTTGAGTCCCATCCAGTACCTCCATGTATCACCCTGGATACGAGTACCGGCTTCTTCAGGTGCTTTCTCCGAATACGGCCTCAGTTCATTTTCAAAATTCCTTGACTCCCTCATATGTTTTTCAAAGAGCGACCTGTATTCTGTGCTTCGTACATGCTCCGCAGCCTTCTCGTATCCTCTTATTCTCTCATTCAATACTTCGAATATCTCTTTTACTTCAGAACTTACTTTAGTATCCATAGCGTTAGTTTTTTGGTTTAACAATCTCGTTTCTGTTAAAACAATGGGACGCAAAGAAAGTTACACCCAGCCTATGGATTAAAGCCGCTCTGCTCATTCCGGACTTAGAGCTATTTCCCCTTCCTGCCAACTGCAAATACCACCAATGCAGCAGTAATAATTACCACGTTCTTCATAATATACTGACCAAACAATGTAAAGGTGTAAGGCTCACCGCCAAAGGTCATTTCAGGAAAAAGGACAAATGGTGTCAATGTGCCTGCCATGTGGAGTAAAAGCAGGACAAGCGTTGTCCTCAATTTTATATTGAAGATCAACGCAATACCTATCAAACACTCCCACACGGCCAGCATTACTATTGACACCTGATCTGCCAACATACCTAAGCTTAATATTCGAATTGTATCCAAAGCCAATGTCTCTGCCGGGCTTACTTCCGGAAAAAATTTTAATGCTCCAAACCACAGGTAGATGATCCCAATAGCCATCCGTAAGAGTATCAGAGCATATTTCTCCAGCCATTTGACCAGGCTTTTCTCCGCCTTATCCGCAATATTTAGCAGGTATACCAACATTAATGATCAGCGTTAAATACGTCCATTTTTTTGTCTTTCTTGTTCAGTCTGTAGGCAATCCCCACATTAATCAGATAATCTGCAAATGCAGCATCACCGTGTCTTGGTTGCCCTGTTAAACGCTCCCGCTGCTTATCCAGGTAGCTTTGGGTACGGTTTCTTTCAACAGCAATGGGTACGCTAACATTTAAAAGGAGGTTATTAATCACATAACTTACGCCAGGCTCTATGGAAATAGCATATCCGGGACGTCTGTAGGCATTACTTCCACCAATCAGATCATTAACAGGCACGCACTCCATACGCCCTCCCAAATAGACATCAAAGCCTGGGAATAATGACGTGTAAGTAGCCCCAAGTCTGATGGCATACTGATCAGGAGAAGCATAAGGATCAGCGCCATCTCTCCTTCTTACCCCATTATGCTCACGAGGGTTGATCAGATAGTAAAAGTTACCATTTAAAATAAGCCTTTCGTTCAACTGATGGAAGCCCTGCATTTCAACGGTGATACCCAAACCACCGTCTCCCGGTTGTATAGACTGATCCACAGGTCTGGTTACCGTTTCTCCATCAGGGCCAGCATTATAGAACTTGCCTTCTGCGCCAGGTTCTCCTGTTGGTAGCTTCAGTCCCAGTGCCAGCGCCATGTTAGTGCCCGGACGCTTTTCCTCAGCAAATAACCAGTATCCCGCGGCAATTCTCATGTCACCAAGTCCTTTAGCATAAGTTTTATGCCTTTGCCCCAGGCTGTTGCCTCCATGTTCATACATAGACGAGCGCTCGTGATAAACGAATGGCACAGTCAGGCTGGCATAAAAACGGTTGGCAAAAGCATATGTAAAAGAAAGGTCCATAAAATAAGAATCGTTGATCACCTCGGTGCCTTCTTCTATACGATGTGTTTCCTCTTCCCTACCTCTGAAGTGCCTGAAAGAATGAAAATATCTGAAATTACCGGATAACATAGCGTCTCCTGGTTTTAAAATAGGACTTCCTGCCGTGCCGGCTGCACATCCTGAGAATGATCTGATAGCCACACATCCCTGACCCGAGGCATCCAAACCCAGCGTAAGAAGGAAAGCTAATAATATGTATGAGTATAGGTTCTTCATTGTCAATAATATTTTAACGGGTACAGTTATCCCTTCCGAAAGCGCATAGCAAACTCTCGGGCAGGAAATTATCATACCCACATTGGTTTATATATGGTTGTGTTTTAAGTATGTATTACTAGAGTACTGATTCTGCCGAAAGCTTAGAAGCAGGTTTAAACCCATTCGCCTACTAGTGTCTCTAAGAAAACTCTAAGTAGCTTTAAGAAAACGTTCCCGCAAAAGAGCAGGATGAAGTCCCAAAAGCGGAGCGTACTGAGGTGCGTGAGTATTTTTGGGACAAGCATAACGTAGACATTGGCGTTTTCTTGGAGACACTACTTATCACTCAAACATGACATACGTAATGGTACCATTACAATAAGTAAATACTGATAACGGGCTGACTTCAAGTAATCTACAGCAAAAAAGCAGTTAGATCAGGTCGTTTTGGGAGGCGGTGAAGGTACTTCAATGAAAAACGAGTAGACAAACAGTAACCCCTTACTGTATTTCTTTTGAGCATACAACGGCCTGTCATACACTTCTTTGGCAAACAAGCTCATTAAAAAATCTTTGCACATGGATTTCCACCACTCCACATTCCCGCTTTTAGAGACAGGAATAGTTGTGAAGGTCACAGCCCAATCCCGCAAAGAGCCATACAGGCTCTCCATTTTACGGTCTTTGGCGTATACAAGGTGCAAGGTATCCATAGCATACCGGTACTTGACAAAGCGGTAAAACTCACCGTCGATTTTAAATAAACCAAAAGTAGGCTGGTAGTCCACCTGGTCAGGCCTATAGGGTAATGAAAAGGGTGTAGATACTGTTTTAAGCGCAGACATGTCCAACTGATCCTCCAATATTTTCTCTTTCCACTGGCTGTTTATCTGATGTTCAACAATTATATAAACACCATAGTAACCCAGATGGTATGTCAGGAAAATCGATAGCAATAATATGGCTGATATGCTGCGCATAGTGTAAAAGTTACACATATTAGAAATTATTTAGCAAAAGTGAAAGTATAATCAAAAAAAACTCTTCTTATCGACTGTTAATATGGAAGTTATAGCCATAAAAGTTCTTTCTGTAGGTACTTTGTACTGAAAAATATCACCTACACCTGTAAACATTTATGCATGATTTTTTGTGATAAGAAAAGAGCATTTAGCACAGTGTGGCGCACTGCTTTTGTGTCATTTTATTGAGATGACCTGAATGCCTTGAAGTTAAGACTATATACAAGTACTTAATACCTCACTCCTTAGGGGAGCAAGAGAGGGATCAATGTTCTTTAAACTTAGTGTCTGTAAGAAAACTCTAAGTGGCTTTAAGGAAGTATGGTAAGATGCCTTCTGAGTTGGCATGGCAAACTATTTTTAATGTAAGTCTATCCTTATTATAGCTCATTGAGAGAGGATTCAGGGTAAGGTAAGACCTTAATGGAATTAAATGACCTTACACAAAAGCAAACAATATTTTCTTGACCAAAAACTCCCAATATGAAGACTATCGATGAAATAAACTGGAAAGGAAAGAAGGCTTTAATTCGAGTTGATTTTAATGTGCCCCTTGATGATCAGCACAGAATTTTGGACCACACCAGGATTGAAGGCGCCATGCCTACCCTGGAACACATACTGGATCAGCAGGGTTCTATCATTCTGATGTCTCATTTGGGCAGACCCAAAGGCAAATATGATGAAGACCTGTCGTTAAAACACGTGGTTCAGGAACTTGAAAAACGCCTGAACAGAAGTGTAAAGTTCGCTCCAGATTGTATTGGTAAGGAGGCACAAGATAAGGCCCGCCATCTGAAAAATGGTGAAGTGCTATTGCTGGAAAATCTAAGATTTCATGCAGGGGAACGAGAAGGAAGCGCAGCATTTGCCGGAGAATTGGCCTCTCTGGGAGATGCTTATGTCAATGATGCTTTTGGCGCCAGCCATAGAAGACATGCTTCCATTACTGAAGTGCCTAAGTATTTCAGAGAAAAATTTGGAGGTGAACTTTTGGAGCTGGAGATGGAAAAGATCGATTTACTCCTCGAAAAGCCCAAAGCGCCAGTCACGATCATTCTTGGTGGCGCTAAAATAACCGATAAGATCGGCACCATTGAGGCTTTATTAGATAAGGCCAATTATATTCTCATTGGTGGAGGTATGGCTTATACTTTCATCAAAGCCCAGGAAGGTCAGATCGGCAAATCACTGGTTGACGAAAACCAGTTAGAAGTGGCCCGATGGCTGCTCAACAAGTCTAAGAGAAGCAAGGCCAGGATTGTTTTACCCGTAGACTCCGTAATATCAAAAAGTGCAGAGGACCCCAAAACCAGAGTGGTGGCAAGCAGAGAAATAGAAGATGATTTTATGGGTGGCGATATTGGTCCTGAAACACGAAGGATATTTACAGAAATCATAGCAAGATCGAATACCATTTTCTGGAATGGACCATTGGGAATTTTTGAAAAGGAACATTTTCAGGAAGGAACCCAAACCATAGCACAGGCCATAGCAGATGCTACCGGCAGAGATGCCTATACCTTGGTAGGCGGAGGCGACACTACAGCTTCCATAACACGGTTTTTCCTCCAAGGGTCATTCTGGCACGTATCCACCGGTGGCGGAGCATTACTGGAATATATGGAAAAGCGGGAGCTACCGGGCATTGATGCTGTTTCTGTTCCGTCAGAGACAGTGCTCTTTAGTTAAGGAAGTTATTCTAAAAAGCTGAGTCATCTCGCCTGTCCCGAGCTTGCCCTCGGGGATCCCAAAGGAAGAGATCTATACACCATGGAAACAGTTCCTTGTGCATAGATCCCTGTTAGGTACCAATGACAAGTTTTGCAATGCATTGATAACCAACGTCCTGCTGAGTTTAAATGGCTAGTTTCAATGCCTGCGATGACAAATCACAAACTCGTCCCGTTTGAAACAACGGGGCTCAAACAGTGTGATTTACAAAGTGTACGTGTGGCATTGAAATTCTAACGCCATTTCCTCAAGGCCGTTCAGGTAACTGTCATTATCCACAAAATCAACTAAAAGTTGTTGGTTGCCTTCCCGAGGCAAGTTCGGCAAGTTCGGGACAGGCAGGATGACTACCCCTTTTTAAGCATTTTATATCGAACTCACGTTATTTAATTCTTGCTAACCACCTGTACCCATAGGCGCGCAAGGCGAGTGCATTGTTATTTTGTTGTGCCCCATACGGATCGTCCTCCAGGATGGACTTGTAATTCCTAAAGTCAAATTTCTGCTCAAACACCTTTTGTTCACCTGAGAAGTTAATAAAGATGAGTAACTCGGTCTTTTCATTTTCATATTTTAACCCCAGTACTGCCGCATCATCTATTTTTAATATTTTTGGCTTGCCATGTCCTATTATGTCAAAATCCTTTCTTACAGCTATAAATCTACGGATGGTCATTAAAAGTGACTGTTCATCTTTTAGTTGCTCCGCCACGTTTACATCCTTATAACCAAAAACCCCATGGTTGATTGGTTGAACTCGTATTCTCTCCTTATCTGCACTGGAAAAACCACCATTTTCAGAATCATCCCACTGCATGGGCGTTCTCACGGCTTCACGTTGCGGGTATATCAGGTTATCACCCATTCCAATCTCATCACCATATACGATCATTGGTGCTCCTGGCATGGCAAACAACAGATTGAAGGCCATTTTTAAACGGGCAGGGTGCCCCTGTAGCATCGTAGCTGCCCGTCTTCTGATCCCACGTCCGTATATTTGCATCTTTGGGTTGGGGGCAAATGCCTCAAATACCTCCGCTCTTTCCTCTTCAGAAAGTTGTTCCAGGTCCAGTTCATCCAGATTTCTGATAAAATTGACCCACACCACGGTTTTAGGAGTATCAGGTAAGGCCTTAAGTCCTTTAATGACAGGCTGGGCATCTTTTCGGGCCAGCGAAAGGAATAGCCAGTTATTCATTAAGAAGTTGAAAAGCATATGCATTCGGTCGCCATCCCCGATATATCTCTCTATTTGGTCCAGTTCAACATCTGCCTCAGCCAGTAAAACAGCGTCCTTCCTCCACTTTGTCATATATTCATAAAATTCATTCATCACCTCGGCCCCGGTAGGCTTTTTCCCATCGTCAAACTGATCAAACAAGTGCGTGGCCGCATCAATCCTGAACCCGGCAATACCAAACCCCATCCAGTACTGCATAATGCGCTCCACTTCATCCCTGACCTGAGGATTTTTGAAATTTAAATTGGGCTCGAAGTGATAGTATTTATGGTAGTAGTATTGATTATTCAATTCATCATATTTCCAGGTGCTACTTTCTTCTTTTTTAAAAACATTTTCTTCTTTGTCATTGGGGGGCTTATCTCGCCAGAGGTAATAATTGTAAAACTCAGAGTGCTTGTTGTAGCGAGCGGCTTTAAACCATGGGTGCTCGTCTGAAGTGTGGTTCACTACAAGATCAATGATCACCCTCATGCTTCTCTTTTCGGCCTCCTGAAGAAATTCCACAAAATCGTCAGTGCTTCCAAAGCAGGGATTGATCAAAAGATAGTCTGCGATATCGTATCCATTGTCTTTACCCGGCGAATAGAAATAAGGCAACAACCACAAACAGTTGACACCCAGGTCTGCCAGGTAATCCAGTTTTTCGGCAGCACCTCTGAAATCCCCTATTCCATCGCCGTTGCTATCTTTAAAAACATCAATGTCAATACCATACATAACAGCATTTTGATACCATTTGTCCATTTGCAGTTCTGTGTTTACAGTTTACAGTTTACAGTTTACAGTTCTCAGTTCTCAGTTCTCAGTTCTCAGTTCTCAGTTCTCAGTTCTCAGTTCTCAGTTCTCAGTTCTCAGTTCTGAGTTTTTAACGGTTAACAGGTTATAGTTTTAATAACATACTCTGGCGGGTGGTTGTTTGACCAAAAAAATTTAACTGTGTCGAAACCACCATTTTAATTGTAAAGCTTATTCCACAGTATCTGGTTGGTGTGAGATGGTCAAAAGCCTTGTAGGAGTAAAAAATTGTTATCCGTGGCACCATCACGGATGGTCTCCCGGTTATAGAGACAGTTTTTTTATAAAACCTGATCCCGGCAAAGTATTTTAATGGACCATTACCCCATTCATGGCACCTGTATTGTATTCATTTGTAATGTAAACCATTAAATCACCATCATATGTTCACCAAATCAATATGGAATGCCTATGCGGACACCACGTCTTTCCCTTCTCTGGACGGAGATATTTCAGCCGATGTTGTCATTATCGGAGGTGGAATAACGGGTATTAGCGCTGCCCATCGCCTGTCTGCAAAAATAAGAAGTGTAGTTGTTATTGAAGAGATGAAAGTAGGTGGGGGCACCAGCAGCCATAGTACAGGCAATCTGTATGTCACGATAGATCAGGGCTTATCACACCTCCGTTCAAAATATAATGATAAAACCGTGAGTAAAGTCATTAAGGCACGTGGTGAGGCTTTGAATGCTATGGGAGAAAATGTAAAGCGCTATAACATAGATTGCGATTTCAAACGCTGTACCTGGTATCTCTACTCTGCCAACCAGAGTAACGATAAGAAGATTGAAAAGGAAGTTGAGCTTGCAGGGGATATCAAACTGGGTATCGTTGGTGAGGATGTTACACTTCCGTATCCTGTGAGCAAGATCATCAGTCTTCCTGAGCAGGCGCAGATCAATCCTATGAGATATGTTCAGGGTTTGGCGAAGGCCATACATTCCGAAAACTGCAGGATCTATGAAAATACGCGGGCCACAAAAATTGAAGACAGGGATAATGATTGTGTTGTACACACCCCTAAAGGCAAAATAAACGCCAAACATGTAATTCACGCTACTCATACGCCAAAGGGCTTTATGTTTGTACAGACCCTGCTGGGTCCATATCGTGAATATGGCGTTGCCTGTAAGCTCACTGAGAGAATAAGGTATGACGGTATATACTGGGGCTACTATGACGATGGTGAGAAATATTCTACACGCGTCTACGAGCGGGATGACGAACAGTTGTTGCTGGTGGTAGGCAAGCCTCACAAGGTAGGACAGGCCGAAGACAACCAGGCACATATCAGAGCGCTGGAAAAATTTGCTAAAGAGCATTTCCCTGTTGCTGATGTTATATACCGCTGGGGCGGACAACATTATCGGCCGGCCGACCTTCTCCCTTTCATTGGCAGAAAGAGCAAGCATTCCAACATTTTCATTGCCACCGGGTTACTCGACAGATGGCCTTGTTTATGGCACACTGGCCGGAATGCTCATCAACGATATCATAACAGGGGTAGAAAGCCCATGGATCGAACTGTTTGACCCGACAAGGGTACATCCGCTGAGGTCAGCAAAGAAGTTTATCAGTGAAAATGCCAACGTTGCAAAGCAATACCTGAAAGACCTGCCGGGGTCCGCTGAAGACGAAGAGTATGCTGAAATAGCTCCGGGAGAAGGAAAGATCATAGAAAAAGACGGACAAAAGCTGGCGGTAAGTCGCAATAAGCATGGGAAGCTACAAATACGATCTGCTGTATGTCCCCATATGTCGTGTGTGGTACACTGGAATAATGCTGAAAAGACGTGGGACTGCCCATGTCACGGTAGTCGTTTCAAGGCTGATGGCACTATCCTGGAAGGTCCAGTATTACATCCGTTACATGAAATACAAATGAAAGGTGATAAATTGAAAGTTAAACATGTAGAATAATGGACATTGGCGCTGCCATATTGCTGGGCATAGCCATTCTTATCGGTGTCATTATGCTCTCCTACCTCCTGCAGGACAAGGAAATTCCAAAAGGACTCCCCATCCTACACGGTAGCACAGCAGGTATTGGCATCGTATTGCTGGTCATATATGCACTTACTTCAGAAAGTGAACACCGGCACTGGGACAGCATCATAATCTTCCTTATAGCTATCCTGGGTGGGTTATACCTTTTTGAGAAAGACATCACCCATCAGAAAGTGCCTAGGAGCATTGCTGTGATCCATGCGTTAATTGCCCTGGGTGGGTTCGGATGGTTAGTTTATCATTTGTTGAAGTAGACACATTTGATAACCACAGAGGAAGCAAAGACCAAATAGGGGTTACGGAGAAGCTCCCGTATTTCACCAAGAGATCAATCGAAACATCCTGTGACACCCTTGTTTTTGCCAGAGGCGTCCTTTAGACGGTTCAAAACCGTCAGGACGCCTACGGCAGGAATTTGAAGTTTTTGGCAACCGCAGAGGGATCAGAGGAAAAACAGAGGTCGCAGAGGTGTGTCTCTGCATTTCTCTGCAAACCGATTCTGCGGTTAAATAGTGTCTATAAGAAAACTCTAATGGCTTTAAGAAAACGTCAAGGTCACTAGCGACACTTCAATCACATGTAATGATAATCCAAAACGGTCATCTCCGCTCTGGCCCCGAACCTGAAAGGCACCGTTGAGGTGCCGAAGCCTTTGGAGACGTAGAGGTACGGCTTTTTATCATTGTACCAACCATTGACATAGTTTCCCGCCCCTTTGGGCAGCAGTATGGGAAATAGCCCAAAGAATGTCACCTGCCCCCCGTGGTTATGCCCGGCAAACAGGTAGCTTACATTTAGCTTCTCCCCTTTCTTTCTATTCCTGTTCACCTTCCTGAGCTGACGTAATAGGCTTTCCTGCTGTAAAGGACTATGTAGTAGCACTATATGATACCGTACCTGATCCACGCCTTCTATGGCTTCGCTGAAATTTTCCTGACCCTCTATAGAGTCATCCAGACCTGTGATCGTGAGTGAGGTATCCTGAACACGATAGGTTTTGGTGGCATTCACCAGCAGATCCACCTGATGCTTTTGATAGATACGGCATATATCGTTTAGTGTTGCTTCATTTTTGTGCTCGTGATTACCGGGAATGGCCACTCTTGGAATATCAGTATCCAATAACGAAAGAAAGTTATCCAACACTTCGGGTCTGCCATATTGGTCAATAGCATCACCGGAAATAAGAAGGATATCCGGCTGCAGCGCTCTGATCCTGGCTGCCAAGCGTCTGTATTTAATCTCTAGCCTGTGTCGCAGATGTAAGTCTGTGATTAAGACCATTTTAAAGACTTTACGGGCTCTCTGGTCACCGATATGATAGCGCCTGACCCTGAAAAAATACCGTTCCAGTACAAAAGCATCGACAAACGCTACACCCAGGGCCCCAGCCACCAACCAGCGAAGGTATTGTTTTGCTTCCTTTTTCATTCTGTCTAGCTGTTCAGCTCAAAGGTTGCCACTTAGTATTTGTAAGAAAATTCTAAGTGGCTTTAAGAAAACGTTAAGGTCAAGGCTTGTGAAGTACCAAAAAGCGGAGCGTACTGGGGTACGTGAGCATTTTTGGAACGAGCATAACGCAGACATTGGCGTTTTCTTAGAGACACTACTTAAAACAATGGGTAAAAGGAAAGGTTTGAGCAGACGGGTTGTCGGGTAAAAGAGATAAAGCCAGGGGGGCGAGTTTATACTGACTTTTGAGCATTCGATATGTTCCATTTAAGGGTAATCCCTGATATGAATTACGTGTTTATCCTGATTTTTCCGGGAATTAATTCAAATATATTTGCAACCTTGAAAGCATGGGGTGTAGTTGATTTTATTTTATAAGGAGCCTCAGCAGGCCATAGCGGTAATACATCTCTTCCTTAGATCCTCCAACAGGAATAGAAATACATGGTAAAACAAATTAAGCTGTTACTAACTGTACTTATTATTATCACCTTTGGCTTGAATAATTCTAAAGCTCAGGTATCTTCCTATGAAGAGTTACAGGCAGCGTACCTATATAATTTTGCCAAATATATTCAGTGGCCAAAAGAAGTGCTTTCTGAAACATTTGTGATTGCTGTCTATGGAAAAAACATACCGAAGGGGATCAGTACCGTATTGAATGGCAAAGCTGTACGTGGTCAGCATATAG
Source organism: Fulvivirga imtechensis AK7 (assembly GCF_000331535.1). Classification (GTDB taxonomy): domain Bacteria; phylum Bacteroidota; class Bacteroidia; order Cytophagales; family Cyclobacteriaceae; genus Fulvivirga; species Fulvivirga imtechensis. The sequence continues at coordinate 28,066 of NZ_AMZN01000117.1, forward strand.
AATTGAAGACCATTGATTCGGTGGAAAATTTTGTTGATTGTCAAATACTGTTTATCCCTGAAAATCGTATTCGCAACCTGCCAGAGTTATACCCGGTATTAAGAGACCGGCATATACTGCTGGTTTCGGAAAATGATCACATCGAAAAAGGTGCCATCATTAGTTTTATAATGAAAGATAACCATCTGCAGTTTAAGCTTCATGAAAAGGCTTTATCCGAAGTTGGTTTAACTGCCAGCGCAGGTTTACTACGACTGGCTATACTACTGTAGGGATTGAAAGGAAAGTTGAAAAGCATAAAATAGTATTATGTTAAAGAAAATATTGGCTGCATGGGCTGTTTGGTTCTGTCTTTCTAACACCGGCTTTGCACAGGAAGAGAACGACAGGCTGCTGGAATCTGAAGACCTTTTAACGATGCCTTTTGAGGAGCTGATGAATGTGAGGGTAATAACTCCAACCAGAAATCTGCAACAGACCAACCAGGCTCCGGCAACTGTAGTGGTAGTCACCAAAGATCAAATTAAGCTCAGAGGATATAGAACTTTAGCCGAAGTGTTGAATGACCTACCTGATTTTGCCGTTTATGATAAATCCGACCCTCAATTTTACAATCCGATAAGCTTAAGGGGTGTTTACAGACAGGATCTGTTTTTGATCATGCTCGATGGTATCAGAATATCCTCCCCTACTAATGAACCTCTGCCTATTCTCGAGAACTTTCCTATTTATCTAGCCAGACAAATAGAAGTAGTATATGGTCCGGGTTCTGCCCTATATGGTGCGGATGCTATGGCTGGTGTAATTAATATAATAACATACCAGGGCGAAGGGCATCAAAAGTCAAGCATACAGGCCGCAGGAGGCTCACATGGCTACACAAGCGCTAATTTACTGATCAATAAAGAGCTGCCCAATGACTTCTACCTTTCAGTAGCAGGTCAATATACCTATGACTACCAGCCTGATTTTTCCAAGGTATATAAAGACGAATATGTGATGACTTCGCATGAAACGGGGATATTTAATAGCCTCTACGGCCCCATGACAGCACAAGTGCCGGTAACACCTGAGTATGAGGCGCCTGTAAAGAGCTACAACATCTTTTCATCTATTGAGAAAGATGGTTTTTCAATGAAAGTACTGCACCACTACGTACAGGTCCCGTCATCCACAACCTTAAAACCGGACAATGGTGTTTATAACCGGGAAGTTTTCTATGGTCAGGGGATTACGACAGGTAGCGCGAGCTATTCCACCGCAATAGGTAAACTTAATTCGATCTCTACATTGGTGGGCAGCCTCTATAAAGTAAATCCTGAGTCTAATTATAGAAACTTATATGGCAATATGACGCCCGGGTTCAAATATAGTACCGGCTCGATGATGAAAGCTGAGCAACAAATAGACATGACCCTGTTAAAAAAGGTAAATTTAATAGCAGGCTTCACCTATGAGCTGTTTCAGTCTGTACCAAAAACGCCCGAACTACAGGAGCCGGTAGACACAAAAAACGCCCTTGCTGGCACCCTGCTAAACTCAGCCTCAACGGGGAATCCAGGTGGCATAGATGTAAAATTCTTTTCCTTGCTATACAGGAATATAGGCGCATATGTTCAAGGACAATATACTCCGGCAAATAACATTTCGATTACCACAGGCATGCGGTACGATCATAATTCCCGATTCGGGTCAACGGTTAATCCAAGGATTGGCGCTGTGTACCACCCCTTTAACAACACCACTGTAAAAGTGCTATACGGTACCGCATTCTGGGCACCTTCGCCACATGTATCTTTTGAATCATACGGTTCGTTCTACACCAGTGATGGAGGTAATACCTACCGGTCGGGATTCTGGCACCTGCCCAACCCCGATTTAAAGCCAATGACCTCACAAATGGCAGAGTTAAGCCTGGGACAAAAAATTAAAAAGGATATTGAGCTTACCCTTACACTTTACAGGTCTGAAATAAAAAATACTATCACTAATGTACACGACAAAGAGCACACAAACCTGTACAACAACAGGTTTCTGGGGTGGGATGTCGATTACATAGAAATACCATTTAATCAGGGCAGCCAACAAAACTATGGCGGCAGCCTGGCAGCCCGAGGCATCTTTTCTATTGGCATGGTCAACCTGAATGCCTGGTCATCCCTAAGTTATGTCGAAGGGAAGGTCAAGCTTACCGATTCGTCAGACGAAGTGGAACAAGCCACGCTTACACCCCTGCAATTCCGCATCGGTATAGACGGTAAGGTGAAAGGTTTCCATTTCTCCGCCAGGTTACTACGGACAGGAAAACAACGAACCACTTCTTTTTCTGACGATGCTGATGAGTATGAAAGACATACCATAAAAGGTTACTCATTGCTAAACCTATCAACCGGTTATACCTGGAAAAAGAGCGTAACGCTTTTTATAAATGTACAGAATGCACTGGATCAGTGTTACCGCAACCCCCTGGCATGGGACACCTCAAATGGAGAAACCTTTAGCAGTAGCTTTCAAAATCCTTTGAGGATCATGACGGGTTTGAGTGTGAAGTTTTAAGAGTTTTTAGAAAGATCTATCTTGTTGCTGTCCAAATGTCAAAATTTGAAGATATATTACTTGCTCACAATTGTTAGCACATAGGAAACAATATAGCATACCAAAGCTATGCTGACTCCAATAAGTGGAGCGGCAAACCAGTACTTTTTGGCCAAAAAGATATAAAATCCTACAGTGATGATATTAAAAATAAAGTAGAAATGGCCTTTCTGCAAAAGAGGGAAATATTTCATTGCCAGGAAGCAATTTATTATTGCCAGAAACATTATCCCACTACTATGACTTGCATTAAACCCAATCCAGGCTTTCCACATGGATATTTCCTTTGTCAAAACAGGACTTATTTTGTTCATTTCTTCCATCAGCTTTTCATCTCTTGGTAAAAACTTATCAGTAAAGAATGTATATACCATATGAGCCGTGCCGAGTGCTCCCATAACCAACGAACCCAACATCCAGAAGTATTTTGCCAAAATCATATTCTAAGTTATTATTTAAAATATTGTCGAATCTGCGGCTTTAATCTTATTACAGAGGAGGTCATCTCCTTTGAAACATTTATTGAATCACCTATTTCAGTTCAACAGGCTCCACTACAAAGCCCCGGGCTTTAAGTTGCTCGAGCAGTCCGCACTGTTTTTGCAGGTGGAAGTATCCTACAGCAATAAAACAGTTGCTATTCTCCAACAGATCCGGGATGATCTTCATCCAGTCCTGGTTCCGCTGCCTGATTAAAATGTCATCGTTACATACTTCCGTGAATTTATAATCGAGATTAAACTTCCTGTACTTTTCTGCATGACTACAGTGGCTCAGATCGGGTTGACCACTCGTTAAATGATTTAGCCAGATGCGAATATTCTTTTTCTCCCGGCCCCAATCCGGATTTTTATTTTCCTGCTCGATTAGACTTAATTGTAGACTATCTGTTTCCAGGCCCAACACCTCAATATTACTTTCTTTTGCCAGGTGAACCAGGTAACTATCAAAATGATCCCATTCGTCTGTAGGCATGGCAGTTTTACATACAATCTTTTGGAATTCCTGCTGTAATTTCCAGCGTATCTCCAGCGGGGTAAGCTTATACAAGTCTACTTCCCATTCCTTACTGATCTCTTTTAATTTCAACAACTCTTTCTTCGCCAAACCCCTTTCAATTCCATCGGACGCCTGCCGTGCATTAATCATTTTTCGGGTGTTCTCAACATCATCTATAGACTCAAAAACAGCCAATTCTGACTTTACGAGGCTTTCCTTTATTTCTGGTATAGAATCGACAAATGAATTTCCGAATTGATGGAATGTACCTAATACATAGGAAGTCTTCTTTGCAACTGTATCAGTAACAGTCCAAAGGATAGTATTTTGAGCAATAGAAGCAGTTGATATAAAAATGATGCTCAGTATGGCAATTATATGTTTCATAGTAATGTGGTTAGACAAGGTTCCCCATAATAAACGCCGGATTTAAAATTATTCATTGCCAATTTACAACTTTATCCATTCCATGCCCTCATGGGGGTAGTTGCTTTTTTATAGTTTTATCAAGGAACTGGATGAATAAGCCTTATTGTCAATTCCTCAATTAAAAAATCAAACTCCCTGTCCCCGGACACCGTTCCCATAGCCGTTAACTTAAGCATCCCGGTAGGGATGCAATATTGGTAGCCCGGGGTGAAGCCCCGGGACAGGATTAGATTTTTTTATGCGCCACATTCAAGCTTGGGAAGATG
>NZ_AMZN01000118.1 GCF_000331535.1 Fulvivirga imtechensis AK7
TCTATCAGGCCGCTGGTGGTCAGTAACTTCTTTAGTCGCACGCACAGGTTGCCGCCCTGGATACGGACTCCGTGCCGGTTGAGGAAAAATGCTTTTTCCCGGTGGTCTTCTCTCAGCATGGGACGGCCCCAGCACAGGTACTCGCTCAGGTGCTGTTGTACCCCATGGCTCAGAGGCACCACCCGCCCTTTTCCGTTTTTGCTTTCTCTTACCCATAAGGTTTCTCTATGTATTTCATCTACATTCAATCGCACTCCTTCTGAGCGTCTCAGCCCGCAGCCGTAGTAGATGCTGAGCATGGCCCGGTCACGGCTGCCTAACGGACTTTCTTCTGTGGCTTCATACAGGGCTTCTATGTCTGCTTTGCTCAGCACATAACCGGGCTGGCCGGGTACTTCCAGGGGGCTGGCTGTTACCAAAAGGATCTGCCGGTGTACTTTGAACAGGTATTCGCTGAACTTCTTGAGCATGTAGAGGTGGTTGTTGATGCTGTGATTACTCAGAAGGCCTTGCTGTCTCACTTTCTTCCTCTTTTTCAGGTGCTCCAGGTAATCGCTCACGGGGGCCGCCGGCCAGGGGCCGGTAAACCTCTTTTGCTCCAGGTGGTGTAAAAATTCCTGAAGGTAGTAGGGTAGATCGTGGACTATCGAGGGGGAGTAGCC
>NZ_AMZN01000119.1 GCF_000331535.1 Fulvivirga imtechensis AK7
ACCAGCTTAACAGAAAACACCCTTTACTACTCTACCAGAGACTTTTGGAAAAACAAAGTCCTGCTGATTGAAGACCTTGACGGAGTTTACAACGCCTTTTTGCCATTGCGTGAGTTCATGAGCAAGCAGAGTATTACCAAACTCACCACCGACAAAGATGCCAAAGGCAACAACGTACAAAAAGTGCTGACTGTAGAAGGCCCGATCTGCGTATCAGGGGCCACCACCAAAGAAGAGATCTACGAAGACAACGCCAACAGAAGCTATCTACTCCACATCAATGAAGGCGCTGGCCACATGGAAGAAGTTATGGACTACCAGAGGAAATTACAGGCCGGACTAGTGGATGAAAACAGCCAGAACATAGCCAAACAACTGCTTAAAAACACCCAAAGGCTGCTAAAACCCATCAAAGTAATCAATCCATATGCTACACAGCTTAAAATCCCCGACAGCGTATTTAAGAAGCTCAGGACAAACATGCACTACCTGCGATTAATAGAAATCATCACCTTTTACCACCAGGCGCAGCGGTCGAAGGTCGACAGCCCATCAGGGTCCTATATCGAAACTACGTTAGAAGATATCAGTTGGGCGAACAGGCTGGTAAAAGAAAGCCTGCTGCGAAAATCAGACGAGCTGAACGGCCAGCTCAGGAGCTTCTTTGAAGCCCTGAAAGCCCTGATCAGCAGGCGACCAAAAGACCGGCAAGCCTTTTACAGCAGAGAGATCAGGGAGCAGTTCAGGATGAATCCCATGAAAGCCAACAGGTATTTACGAGAGCTTGAAATGTGGGGCTATATCAGACAAACAGGCGGCAACAGGAAAACAGGCTTTGAATATGAAATAGCTGCATGGGATGAATACCAGTATCTGCAATCAGGCATAGACATCCTGGACAGCACATTGCAGAAGCTCAGGGATATAGAAGCCAGGAAGACCTGCCCCGATCCATCGGGGAACGGTACAGCTACGACAAAAGAAAGAAGTATAACATAAGTATAACATCAGTATAACACGGCTCCAATGTTATACTTAATCACCTCATACGATCAGGAAATCAAGAAAACAGTCCTAAAAAATGCAGTATAACAGTATAACATCACCAGAAGCAAGAGGGGTAAAAGTAAAACCGTCATATGGTAGCGAAGCGGACATCCCAGACTTGCTACGGGAGATATTAAAATAAAAAGGACCATGAAATCACTTCCACTAAAGAAGCCGGCTCATCAACGCTTACAAAAAGATTTTCAATACTGGCTGCAAACCCTTGGCTACTCCCCCTCGATAGTCCACGATCTACCCTACTACCTTCA
>NZ_AMZN01000120.1 GCF_000331535.1 Fulvivirga imtechensis AK7
GTTGTTGGAAGTGGCTGAAAAGAGGTCAAGAGGGCAATAGAAGCCCAGAATGGAGGGCCTGGGCCTCTAGGTGAAAGGGTAGATATAAATAAACTCTCCTACGAAGAACTGTTACTGAAACTCAGGGACATTCATCAATACATGAATGAAACTGGTAAAAACCTTTATTTTGAAGATGTTTTTGAGCCAAAAGGTTTTAATACCCCTTCAACAATGAGGATCGTTGGTATGAGTACCCGTTCAAAGTTTTTTCATCCTAATGACATAACCATCAGAATAAGTGTTTCATTGCGACAAGAAGTGACCCATGCAGATGGTAATTATTCTTATGGTGATGCATCAAATCAATTTGGAAATAGTGTGACTAGTCCTATGGATATTACTCGAGGGTTGAGAATTGGTATTTTAAACAATGATAACTATGCAAATCTTATGGCCATAGATATTCTAAATACATCACCAGCAGCACGTAGTTATATGAATACATTGCGAAAATTTATTCTCGGTCAGTAGTTTTTATAGAAATAGAAAAGATGAGAACACAAAAAAGATTGATCAAAAGTATTTGTTTGATATTTATAATAATCACAGGTTGCAATAAATCAGATCTAGGAATAAAAGGAAAGCTTGAGTATAGTAGCTATATGGAAATAAATTCCATAAAGTTCATTACTCAGGAAGTTTTAGCAGATTTACCAAAATATTTAACAGGCAATAAATCACAGATTGATATAAAAACTTTGGAGAATATTACCTATGAAAATCTATTCATAGCAGCTAAAGTGTGTAAATGGACTCCTCAATTTGGTGATTTTGATTATCCTATAAACCTTCCATCATTTGATTGTTATAACATTCCCAATGTTGATTTAGACTATGAAATAGTAGATATTGAAAGCTTTCAAAATAGTAATAAATCGACTAGTTACTTATTAATAGCTTCCAAACCTTTGGTTTATGAGTGGGGTGGGTATATTGAAGTCATATTGTACTCCAAAAAGTTTGGTGTAGATAATCCTGTTTTTTTTATTATTCAAAAGGATAACAATATGTACCTGCATTCTACTGGTAGTATATCGGGTTTACCGGCACGATGATCTCCTGGACCATGAAAAGCAAGAAAGATTAGAAGAGCCTTACAGCAATGCAGGGCTTTTTTAATAATGCCCTTTAGCGTGGTGAACCACCACGACAGATTCCAGCACTTCGTAAACAAGCCGGTGTTCCCTGTTTATCCTGCGAGACCACATACCGGAGAGGTTATGCTTTAGCGGTTCGGGCTTTCCGGTTCCGGTAAACGGATGTTCGGTCAGTTCGTCCAGGAGAACCGCTATTTTGTTCAGTAGAGATTTATTGCCTGATTTTTTGTGAAAGGCAAAATGTTCCTGAGCCCGTTTAGTAAGGTCTAAGCGGTAAGCCATTAGAGCCCCAGGAAACTTTTTATATCCTTTTTCTCAACGCTTATAAACTCACCCTTTTTGTACTGTTCCCTGCTTTCCTCAATTTTAGCGACAAACTCAGGGTCATAAGGACTTTCTTTGGAGTCCCCTTCATCTTTCACTTTGACATAATCCAGGGTTTTAATAAACTCAAGGAAAGCCTTGAACTTGTTGTCTGCGATATTTAGGGTTATCTGTTTCATATTAGTGGGAATAAG
>NZ_AMZN01000121.1 GCF_000331535.1 Fulvivirga imtechensis AK7
CTGTGGTTAATGATGGTATAATGTCATTATCCACAAAATCAACTCGGGATGACTGCCCTTTTTTAACCATTTCATATCGAACTCAGGTTAAATACTAACTGATAATCAACGGGGCCGGACTAAAAGAAATAATAAAGATCACCAATGCCAGCCACCCGATGATCTTACGCTTCAGGTCGAGAGGTTCTTCAACTAAAGAGGGTGGGTGATAAATGCCAAGAAAACGCCCCACGATCACTGCGAATAACAACCATCCTGAATACCCCTGGACTGTAGGCTCTATCAATGAGATAACAAACTGTGTGGTAAATATGATCAATGCATACATGAGTGTGGTCATTGACCCTTTGCGCAGGCCTTTGAGTGCAATATAGAGAAACAGTATATAGAGCGGTATACTCAAAAACAGGTTGTCATCATACGGTGTAATATAGCCCAGGCCTGCATAAAACAAAAAGGCAAAGAAAACTACTGTCGCCACCTTTTTATGTTTTTTATAACCAATCAGCCCATACAGCACATGTCCCCCATCCAATTGCCCTATCGGCATCAGGTTAAGCGCAGTGAACAACAACGCCAGAAAACCTGCGAAAAGCCAGGGGTAATGCATCATTTCATGGGCGTTAGGTATTCGTGCAGGGTCCTCCACTACATATTTTTCAAAAAAGAGAAACAACAGAGGCTTTCCTACGGATATACTGAGCACCGAATCAGATTGCTGCTGATAAACTTTTTCCTGATAATCGGCACCATATTGTTCATATTCCGGATGGATCTCAAAAATATATTCCGGCTCCGGCAAGTGGGTAAAACCATAGTAAAGTACCCCGAGAGCTATTATAAAACCAGCCACAGGGCCTGCTACTCCTATATCAAAATGTAGTTTCTTAGAGTGCACATGCTCTTTTATCCTGATAAGAGCTCCCATAGTGCCTATAAACCCTGGAAGTGGTGGTAGCGGGATATAGTAAGGCAGCGTAGTTTTTACTTTATGATACCTGGCCGTAAAGTAGTGTCCAAATTCATGTACTGTAAGAATAAGCAATAAGGGGACAGAGTATTTCAGGCCGTGACTGAAATCTGCCCAACTGTAATCCGTAAGTAACCAGATCTTTCCATGTATCCACCATTCTCCTGCTATCGTGGTAGTAAAAAAGGTGATAACAAACAGTGATAGGTGTATTAAGTATGTTCTGACGTTTTTATTCATTCAAAAAAATTTGTCAGCGTTTCTGACGAAGTCACATGCAGTACCTGAATCCCTAAGTTAGCTGCTCCTTTTATATTATCAGCATTATCGTCTATAAATAATGCATCCTCAGCGTCAATATTGTTTTCTTCAAGTACCATCTGATATATCTCCGCATCGGGTTTTCTTTTATTGATGAGATGCGAATAGTACTGTTTGTGGAAATAAGGATCAAAAGAATCTGTACCGTGAACAGCGAGCACCTCGCGAACCCGGTTCATGTGAATGGTGTTGGTGTTGCTCAGTAGCATCACCTGATGGTCATGCTGCAATCTTTTCAACATGCTAAGCCTTTCAGCAGGTATATCCAGGATCATGGCGTTCCATGCGCTGTCTATGTCGGCATCAGGGCCATAAAAAGAAAGCAACCCGCGCAGAAAAGATCTGAATTCATCATCACCAATAGCTCCTGTTTCGTACTTCTTGAATTCATCATGATGCAGATATTGCTCTTTTATAAAGTCCGGGGTTTTCCCTCCAAGCTTTGCGAGTTCGTCAATAGTCTTTTGTATGCTCAGGTTGATGATCACCCCTCCCAGGTCAAATATTAAATTATTTACTTTTCTCTGTCTCAAATTTGATAACTTTGTTGTTGTGTAATTCGGAGCAAATATGTAACATTGCAATCCCAATTTCAAGGAGATAGCTGATGTAAATACAGCAAATTTCCTGAAGGGCCTATAGCTCAGCTGGTTAGAGCACTTGACTCATAATCAAGGGGTCCCTGGTTCGAGCCCAGGTGGGCCCACATTAAAAAGGCATGGCAGCAGCTATGCCTTTTTTTTTATTGTACATGTTATTGGGTCCCGATTGAGCAATAGCGAACATCGGCAAGCCCAGGTGGGCCCACGGAATAAAAAGCATGGCGGTAGCTATGCTTTTTATTTAAATATTGTTGGGCGAGAAGCCTGTCCCGATACTGGGGAAGTTGGAAATCGGCAGAAGCAGTTGGCAAAGGGTAAACCAGAGCCAAGGTAGAACCCTTTGAACCCCTACTACCGCGTCTTCCTGAAATTTTCGGAGGACAGCGGAGAAAATTATTAAGGATCTCCCCAACTCCAGGCAATGTCACGGATCCGGGAGATTTCTGAGCTCCGCTGTGCTACCTCAGGAATGACGGTAAGAGAGTAGCTGCGTCAGGGATGAACAATCCTGATAACTATAAAGTGAAAAGAATCCTGAATCTGGTATCAAAACAAGAGCCGGTGACATTTTCTGAAGAAGAATTAAAGCAGGCTCAGGATGAACGGACAGATGTGATAGCAAGAGGATTGGAAAAGTATAATGATTTTGCTCAGCAAAGAAAAAACGATAAAAACACTGGAAGCTGAAATGAACTATGAGTTATCAAATCAGCCAGGCGACTCAAAAGCAACCGGAAAATAACAAATTGTTTTCGAGAGGCAGCGATATACAGGTTGCCTCTATTATCTACACCTGCTACTACGTACTAACAGATATATTAAAACCTTTTATAAATTCCTCCGCCTCTTCAAAAGCATCTTCCACGGTATCAAACAGCTTTCTTTTCCCGCGATCATCTCTTACATTAAGCCCGGCCACTTCTATAAGCCTCAGCGCTCGTTTTCGATTTACACGTACAAAAGCGGTATATGGACCATCCCCGGAGTTGGGGTCGGTCATACTTACGTCAATATAAAATACATAGCCCCTATGGACAATTGATCTATTGAGTTTAGTCATGATCAAGGCCATTTTTACATATATATTTTACGGTTCCTCCAGAAAAATAACCACCCCAATCAGGTGGAATACTTATAATTGCGATTAAGCGACTTATCAGGCAAACCAATCGCAACAGCACCACTCCTTCGAGTATAAGCCGCTTCCATTTTATTATACCTCTGTTGCCCAACAAGTTTAGTCTTTGGCGCCTGACTTTTATAAGTAAATCAATATTTTTCAAATAAACCCATCAAAGATCTAATAGCACCAGAATTGTTCCCAGAAAAATTAATGTTCATCAATAACATTTTAAACATCATGCGGTTTACCTTAAAAGATTATTCGATTTTATCTGCCATATATTACATCATAGGTCATGAAAAACAGCCGGAATATTTTGAACTTCTTAGCCCTCAACAGGTTTGTGGTCAAAAATTCAACTTTTGATAATGAGTTCCCGAATATACCTGCTTTGAATGGTTTCGAATAACACGTTCATTTCTTTTATAAACAGCCTTGCCAATGCTGGCATCCAGTATGTCGTTCTGGGAGGAGTAGCGTCTGCTTTTTACGGGCACATACAACCTGTTTCCAAAATTGACCTTTGGCTGGCTTCACAAAAGGAAAACGTAGAAAAGCTAAACAGTTTAATACAAACGGATTCAGACAAATACAGCTTCACAGCCTTTCAAAGTATCTATAGAGAACCTCATACAGACGAAAGTTTGCTGATAGCCTTTTCATTTAAACTCCATGCCTTTGAGGCGAGTGACTTTGACCTTTGCTACGCAAGACGCGAAAAAGCAGCAATTAACAACACAATCATTCCTATTCTCAATCTCGATGACCTTTTAACAGAAAAAATTGCTTCCGGTGATCCTAAAGAAGAGGTAGCGATAAGAGTACTGCAGAACGCCCAAAATATCCGGCAGTCGCTTTGAGTAGAAAGACAAGCTCGTTATGCTGTGGTCAATTTACTTTACGCTGATCATCCTATCTCAAAAGAAAACCGCTATTACTTTATCAATAGAACAATTCAAGTGCTCTTTCTGATTAATAATAAAATCGACCATTTTTATACAAATTACAACTAAAAACTTACAATTGTGATGCTTCCCACTAGTTTTTTGATTTAATTAGGATTTTCTACAGCTATAAACATAGTAATAGATGCCTTCGACCAAACAGTTGGATCAACCATATTTTGATCGTGTCTCCGACTCAGTACTGATTATTAGTGGTGAAGGAACTGTTCAATATGCTAACCCAGCATTCCTGAAGTTGTCGGACCATAAAGAAGGGGATGTAATAGGCAAACCCATAGATGCCTTGTCTATGGATGAAGCATTCAACTATTTCTTTTGGAATAACAGTTCTCGCCTCAAAGATGGTAAAACCTTTAGCCTTCAGGTTATCAGGCCCAACAGGGAAGGTAAGCTTTCGTATTACCATGTTGAACTAATGGCTGTTGATGAATCTTCTGACAACAGCAGGTATTTTATTATGGTCATTAGAGATATTTCCCGGGCGCTTGATAAGTCAGAGCGATTCCGCTTGCTTGAATCCGAGCTGCTCCAGGCTACAAATACACTAAAGCACCTGCTGTACAAATCATCGCACGACTTGCGCGCTCCAATTGCCTCCATTAAGGGTCTGGCCACTCTTGCCCGAAAGAACAAACTCGATACCGATACGCTTAACTACCTGGATCTCATCCTCACAAATAGTTCAAAAATGGACTCCCTGCTCTATGATCTGCGTAAGATCTACACCATATATCTCGGACAGTTTAAAAAAGAGCAGATCGATTTTAAAAAACTTTTGGCAAAAGTGCTTAAGGCCCTAAAACACGATTCGCTGCTTAGCGATACAGCTATAGACACTAATATACAACTGGAGACACCGTACTCGGGCTATAGATTTCTTCTTGAAAGGATCTTTTGGAATCTCGTGGATAACGCCTTGAGGTACAGAAAGTGTCACACCAGCGGGTCAACCCACCGTGTAACCATTAATATCGAACGCTGCCAGAAAGGATTATCCGTTTCTATTCACGACAATGGTAAAGGCATTTCGCAATATATTCAATCAAGGATGTTTGAGATGTTTTATAAAGGCGAGCACAATGAAAGTCGTAATGGTATGGGGCTGTTCATAGTTAAGACGGTTATAGAAAAACTCAACGGCTCAATAGAAGTGGATAGCGAACCCGGGAAAGGTACTAAAGTAAAAGTCACCTTGCCGGAGTAACAGTGAAGTCGCCCAAGAATAACAGCCAAAGGATTGAGTCGTATTTCCATTCAGCGTCTTATGCCTTAAGGGATTGCCAAGCTATTGCCGAACTTTAAATGTCACCTCTTTCCCGAAATAACCGGTAAGATTCCGGGCTTTTCTTTCCAACTTACTGCTCACCGTATTATTGAACTCCCCGAATAGGTCCACCTCCACTACTATTTCATCCCGTTTCACCGTTCGCTTCCAGGTACCTGCCACCCGGCCGTTGACGGAATCAATCCTCTCTTAATGCACGCCAGGGAAGAGGGAATTGCCGCACTTCGTTACCGATGACGATAAGTTGTGAGTTTTCTTAAAGCCACTATTAAAAAAACTTGCTTCTTTTTTAAAATTCTATTGTCGGAAAATGAGATAATTTTTCTTAAATTCCATGAAATTTTTTAATGTAATTATGATTCGCTGGCTTATAACACTCCTTCTTCTCTCCTCCTTTGATTTATTTGCTCAATCCGAAACAGATAGAAGACTGGCCCTGATCATTGGGAATGCCGACTATCAAAACGCCAATAAGCTATTAAACCCGGTCAATGATGCCCGCTCCATGAAAAATGCATTAACAAAACTGGGTTTTGAAGTGATGGAATATGAGAACCTCACTCAACGTGAGATGAAGCAGGTAATTGATGAATTTGGCCGCAGGCTGGAAAACTACGGAGTAGGCTTGTTTTATTTTGCCGGTCATGGCATCCAGGCCAATGGCAACAACTATCTTATTCCTATTGAGACCAATTTAACAACTGAACAACAGATAGAGTACGACTGTGTGCGGGCCGACCGCGTGCTCGGCCTGATGGAATATGCAAAAAGCAAGGTGAACATTGTGATCCTGGACGCCTGTCGCAACAACCCATTCCAAAGGAGTTGGAGCCGGTCTGCCAACAGCGATGGACTTGCTTTTATGAACGCCCCCAGTGGCTCCCTTATCGCCTATGCCACTGCACCGGGAAAAACGGCCTCTGATGGCACAGGCAGCAATGGTTTATACACAGAAGCCCTGCTGCAAAACCTATTTACCCCTGACCTCACCATTCTCCAGGTTTTCCAGAATGTAAGAAGAGCAGTGGTGGACCAATCCGGCCAGCGGCAGATCCCCTGGGAATCTACTTCGCTTATTGGTGACTTTTACTTTAACAAAACCCAGGTAGGAAGCCAGGAGCAAAAGAGCACTCATAAGCTTACTGCAAAAACTACAACAGACGCTAATGTAAGCACCACTCAGCACCTGAACTCCCGGGCTATATGGAAATCCGATGAAAAGGAGTGGCATTTACTTGATAATCAGATGCAAATCGCCAGTAGAACCACCTATTCATATGTTGATGATGACCTGCTGGCTTATGACCCAATCACCAGGGTAAGCTACCTTTTAAAGGACTATGCGAAGCTTATGGATAACATTTTCCGGCCGGCAGACATCATCTCTGAATATGATGACTACCTCTGGCGGTCAAAAAGCCTGAGTTTTTATGTGTATGATAAGGGCAAGAGTATCAGCCAAGAGATCACCCACTCCAAATCTGACGATGACATGCTTGTCTATCACCCTGCTACAAACACCACTTTGGTGCTGGACAACTACTATCAACTGCAGGATAATAAGCTGCGGCCGGCTCAAGTTATCTCGAAAACACAAAACATATTCTGGAAATCAAAAGACAATATGTTTCTCTTTTTCGTCAAAGGAGAGCAGATAGCAACCTCTACCTCTTCTGCCTTTTCGAATAACGATCTGCTGGTATACTACGACAAAACAGGGGCTACTTATCTGCTAAAAAATTTTTCCAATCTGCAGGATAACCAACTTCGGGAGGCTCAACTTCTTAGCGATCAGCGCTCCGTATTTTGGAGTGCCTTTGACAACAAATATCATTTGTATGTAAAGGGAAAAAACATTGCCCCTGAGACGAGCAGTACGTGGAGGGGCAGTGATCTGGAAGTAGTACATACAGCCAGCCAAACAACATACCTGCTGAAAAATTTCGCCAACCTGCAGGACAGGCAACTGCGTACGGCCTCCATTCTTGAATCATCAAACCGGGTGCAGTGGAGGGCTGAGAATAACCTCTTTTATGTTCAGGAGAACAACAAAGACATACAGCTTGAAACAGTATATGCTATGGCTGGCAATGACCTGCTGGTTTACCATCCGCAAACTACAAAAACTTATCTACTTGAGAATTACAGCCACCTGCAGGATAATCAATGGCGCCCTGTCAGGTTGCTGTCTACATCATCGTCATCAGTTTTTTGGATGGCAGAAAACAACGTATATTGGCTATATGTACAAGGAAAACAGATAGCGCAGGAAACCACCAATGAAGCCGATGGTAATCACCTGCTCGTTCGTCATTCTTCTTCGGGCTCACGATATCGGCTGACAGATTTTTATTCCCTGCAGGATAAAAAAATCAGGGCAGCAACGGTTCTGGAATTCCACACTGCAAACACTGATGATACTTACAAAAGTAAAGGAAACGCGACATGGAAGGCAAAAGACAAATATTACTGGCTGTATGTAGGTGGTGAACAAATTGCCACACGTACAACCAGTTGCTACAGCGAAAATGATCTCATTGTTTTTGACCCTGTCACTTCTCAAACCTACCTCCTGGAAGATTATAAAAACAACCAGGATGATCAGTTGAGAACGGCCACCCTTTTAAGTGCTCCTGATCATGCTGTGTGGCGAGCCAATGATGCAGGCTACTACATATACTCCAAAGGTGCATGGATCTCCAGTGCGTCCGATGTAAAATCACATTGGGCTGGTAACGACCTGGTTGTTTTTCACACCCCAAGCAACAAGTCCTACAGACTAGAGAACTACAATAGCAGAAAAGATGACCAGCTTCGACCTGCCTATCTGATCAAGTAGTTAGTGCTTGTAAGAAACTCACAACTTATCGTTATTGGTAACGAAGTGCGGCAATCCCCTCTTCCTTGACGTGCATTAAGAGAGGATCACTTCGATTCCTCCTCGTGGCAAGCCCCATTGCCGTCAAGCTAAGAGACATTTAGCCCCAGAGGGCATAGCCGTTAACTTAACAGTAAATATAGTCCCAGAGGAGATACGCGGTAACTTAAAGAAACTATGACTTTTAGAAAATACATGCTTCACACCTTACCCATCAAAAAGCCTGTGCTTTTACTGCAGTCTGTACATGTCTCAAAAGTCAAAGTCATCCCGAGGTAACCAACAACTTTCAGTTGATTTTGAGGATAATGACAATACACCATCATTACCATAGC
>NZ_AMZN01000122.1 GCF_000331535.1 Fulvivirga imtechensis AK7
AGAATAAAAGTTGTCCTTACTAAACTGAGGAAGACCCTTCGTTCCTCAGGGTGACGTTACGTTCGGGATGACGATAGTGGGGTATTTAATAATTCATTGATTATCAGAATCTAGTAAAAACTTGTCATTGGTACAACAGTAACAACTAACTGTACGGGACTCCGCTTTTGGGACTTCACAAGCTTTCTTTGCTCGGTTTTCCTGATATGTACACCTTTAATCAGTTTTGTTATGTCGAACTCACGTTAACTTACTGCAACTTTTCCAAATCCCGGATCAGTATCTTTTTACGATCGAAGTTGATCAGGTTTTTCTCTTTCAGCTCATTTAGAATGGTTGTTACAGTTTGCCGGCTGGTGCCGGTGAGGTTAGCAATGTCTTTATGCGTCAGTTTGGTAGGGATCATGGTTTCGAATCCTACTTTTTTGCCTTTCCAGGCTGCTGCGTCTTTCAGGAAGTCGATGATCCGGGTGCGGGCATCTTTGAATACCAGTGATTCTATTTTTCTTTCCAACTTTCGTATCCTCAGGCCAATGAGCTTATATACCTTGAAGCTCAACTCCTTGTTTTCAGCCATAAGAGCCTGCATTTCTTCAATGCTGATCGGGCATACCGTAGTATTGTCATCCATGGCTTGAGCAAAATCTTCGCGTTTTTCTTCTCCGGCCAGGGCCAGTTCACCAAAGATCTCCCCTGTAGTTAATATTGCTTTGACTACCTCTTTTCCATCTTCAGTATAATGGCCGATCCTCACTCTGCCGGCAGCGATCATATAGATGCTTTTAGCTGGCTCTTCCGGAAAATAGATGAAATCATTTTTCTTAAAATAGTTGAAACTGTGCCGTTCCGAGATGGTTTTAATTTTGTGCGGGCACATGAGGTTAAAAAGATCTACATCTTCAAAATACCAGAGTGTCGAGTTTACGCTCATTGCAATAAAACTTTCCCTTTTATTGGTCTAAAAAACGGTTATTTAATGTAAGTTAGTAAATAAAATCGCTTAAATAAACAGATACAACAACTATGTTCCTCAGCGACATTATCCTCTATCCCATTAAGTCCTTGCCAGGTGTACGGATAAACGAAAGTAAGGTTGAGCCAAGGGGTCTTCAATATGATCGCAGGTGGATGCTTGTTGATGAGGACAATAAGTTTATCACCATCCGGCAGCACCACGATTTACTTTTGTTTGACCTGCAAATAGAAGGTAAAGGGTTTGTAGTAAAACATCGTGAAACAGGAGATGCTCTTGAGCTACCATGGGAAATATCGGACGGAGTTATTGTAAAGGTGAAGATATGGGACGATGAAGTGGAGGCTATCACCGGAAATGATAACTGGGGAGCCTGGTTTGAAGATAAGCTGGGTATTGCATGCCGCCTGGTATATATGGGTGATCAAGCTAAGCGCCCCATCAAACAGGAATGGTCGAAAGACGGGGAAATTGTAAGCTTTGCAGATGCCTATCCACTGCTCGTGATTGGCTCGGCTTCTTTGGCAGACCTTAACCAAAAGTTGGAAAAACGCATTACCATCGACAGGTTCAGACCAAACCTTGTTTTTGAAGGGGGCGAGCCTTATGAAGAATTCCGGTGGGGAAAATTTAAAATAGGAGAGAACCTTTTTCAGGGACTTAAACCATGTGAGCGATGCATTGTCACCACCCTGGATCCTGTAACTGCTGAGAAAGGACGGGAACCTCTTTTGACCCTATCAAAACAAAAGATCAATAACAAAATTGTATTTGGGCAGCACGCTTATGGCATTCACTTTGGTACAATTAAGGTGGATGATAATATCGAAGTGCTTCAGTATAAAGATTCTCCTTATGATCCTGTTTAAGTTATTGCTGATGGTTAACTTTACGGCAAACTAAAAGCATGGCTTTTCTATATCTCAAGGCGCTACATATTATTTTTATTGTCACCTGGTTTGCTGGTTTATTTTATATTGTAAGACTTTTCATCTACCAAACAGAAGCCAGTGAACGTTCCGAACCAGATCGTTCGATACTCATAAAAGAGTATAAGCGAAACAGTAAACGTCTATGGTTTGGTATCACCTGGCCATCGGCAATTCTGACCTTTATCTTTGGCATATGGGTACTCTTACAGGTGCCTTCATATCTCAGCCAGGGCTTTATGCATATTAAGCTGACCTTTGTATTTTTTCTATATATATATCATTTTGCCTGCCACAGAATATACAATCAACTGCAGCAAGATAATTATAAGTACAAATCGCAACTACTAAGGATTTGGAATGAAGTGGCAACAGTATTACTCGTTGGCATTGTGTTTATTATTGTATTAAAAAATGCGTTGAGTATGGTATGGGGATTGGCCGGTCTGATAATTTTCACCGTGCTATTAATGTTAGCAATACGGATCTATAAAAAAATAAGAGAGTCGAAATGAAGATAAACAATTTAGTCATTCTTTTGCTCCTCGTTATTATGTGTGCCTGCGGGGATAAAAAAGAGGAGAAACAATTACCAGTATTAGGCAGAAAGGAGATCACACCTACGGATACTATTTATCATACTATTGCCGATTTTAAGTTCGTCAATCAGGATAGTACCTGGGTAACGCCCGAGACATTCAGGAATAAGATCTATGTCGCTGATTTTTTCTTTACGTCATGCCCTACCATTTGTCCGATCATGAAAACACAGATGCTTCGCGTTTACGAGACTATTCAGGATAAGCCGGATGTGCTGATCTTGTCGCATACCATTGACCCGAAGCATGATACTGTTGCGGTTTTAAACGAATTTGCTGAAAGGCTGGGGGTAAAAAGTGACAAGTGGCATTTTGTGACGGGCGAAAAAGATGACATTTACAAAATCGGTCAGACCAGTTATATGGTAACTGCCTCTGAAGATCCGACAGAGCCGGGAGGATACATACACAGCGGGGCTTTTATTTTGGTGGATAAAGAAAAAAGGGTGAGAGGGGTGTACGATGGCACTAAACCGGACCAGGTGGACAGGTTGATAAAAGACATAGATGTATTACTCAGAGAATATAAATAGTGTCTGTAAGAAAACGCCAATGTCTGCGTTATGCTTGTCCCAAAAATGCTCAGGTGCCTCAGTATGCTCCGCTTTTTGGAACTTCATCCCGCCATTTGGCGGGAACGTTTTCTTAAAGCCACTAAATAGAAATATGAAATATTGCCTTGGTCTGTTAAGTTTAGTTGTCTTTTGCTCTTGTAGCGGAAAAGGTGGAGAGACCAAAGCTTTAAGCCACACGGAAAAAGTAAAGCTGGAGCAGTATATGGTTGCGGGTCAGCAATTATATATGCAGCACTGTAGTGCCTGCCATCAGGCTGAGGGGCAGGGACTGGCAAAGCTTTTTCCCCCGTTGAAGAATTCAGATTATTTAAATGATAATGTTGAAGGAGTGGTTTGCGTTATAAAAAATGGCCTGAGCGGTGAAATAGTGGTTAATGGAGTTACATACAACCAGCCAATGCCTGCTTTACCGCAGCTTACCTCGCTAGAAATAGCTGAAATAGCCACTTATCTGTATAATAGTTGGGGGAGAAGTGAGGGGGTGATCAACGTAAAGGAAGTGGAGGAGATGCTGGAGAAATGCGAGCCGTGATTATAGCATATACTTCAGAGGGATAGTTATACTTTCGGTGCCTACGTCAACTTTTATTTTGGTATCATCATAAGAGGGAGGTCCGAATGCCCCCAAAGATTTCCTGGAAAAGCCGAATCCCTCCCGGGGAATACCAAAGAAGTTTTTATCCAGTATGCCATTTTTATTCTTGTCATAAATAATACTTACCGAGTAATAGCCGGAAGGCAAATTTTCGAAAATAACATCCTTTGTGACTCCTGTCACCTCAATTATCTGACTTCTGAAATCATCCTGAAGATAGCTTTCTTTAGAATTAAAAAGCGCAACAATGAGCTGACCCTCCGGGGCTTTTATGTTCTCAATGGTGATATGAAGTATCCCATCGGCCTGCGGTTGGTGCAGGGATAGTAGAAGAGAGAGAAGAACAGTTGCTGTCATAGTTGCAATTATAGCAAATATAGTTCTTTTCGAGGCGTTAGCAGTGTCGGCATACCTCCTTAGGCACAGGCACCACCTACTGTAAGCCTGGCATAGATAGAAGCTCTTCCAGCCTTTAAAGGCTTAGAAAGTAGATGCACATTTATAGGTACAAAGCTACAGTTAGGGTAGCACAACGTGAAGTTTATCGAATAACAGGCAGATCACTATTAACAGATGCATGATTTACGTATATTAATGAATCAGCAAGAGGATCAGAACCGGATATAAAAATGATCCATAAAAAAGGATATTGCTAATGAATAAAATATGTGTTCCGACATTTCTCTCTGCTATTTTGTTGGTATCCATTAGCGGTTTTACTATCGATAATCAGGCTGATGACCTGGAAAGAAGTATGGAGCGGGGCAATGAGCTGTATATAGCCCATTGTATTACCTGTCATATGCATGATGGAAAAGGTATTCCAAACGTGTTTCCTCCGTTGGCTGCATCTGATTATATGATGGAAGACCTGGACCGGTCTATTAAGCAAATTATATATGGCGCTAGCGGGGAAATGGAAGTAAATGGTGTTGTTTATAATGGGGTAATGTCAGGCTTTGATCTGTCTGACCAGGAGATAGCGGATATACTCAACTACATCCGTAATAGCTGGGGAAACAAAGGAGAAATAGTAACGGCCCAGCGTGTGGTTGAAGTGAGATAGTGTCAGTTAAGCAATAACTTCGGACTTCGGACTTCCGGCTTTATAACAACAGTCAGAACTCGAAATAAATTGTCAATTTAAAAAACAATAAGATGAAACTGCAAAATGTATTCATTGGTGTTCTCTGTCTTGCTTGTTTCACTACGGTACAGGCACAATCAGATAAGGAGCAGGTACAAGCTGCTATTCTTGATTATGTTGAAGGTATCTACGAGGTGCAGCCCGAGCGGATCAAAAGAAGTGTACACCCTCAACTGATGAAGAAGGGCTTTTGGAGGCCTCAAGATCAAAGCGCTTACAAGGATGAAACGGTTATGACTTTTGATCAACTGGTGGAACTGGCTGGTAAATGGAATGCAAAAGGCTGGTTGCCAGAGGATGCCCCCAAGGAGATAGAAATTTATGATGTGCTGGATAAAACTGCGGTGGCTAAGTTAACTGCATATTGGGGTGTCGATTATTTCCATTTAGCTAAATATGACGATAAGTGGATGATCACAAATGTACTTTGGCAGAGCCTTCCTGCCCAGGAGAAG
The DNA here is from genome assembly GCF_000331535.1 of Fulvivirga imtechensis AK7. GTDB lineage: Bacteria > Bacteroidota > Bacteroidia > Cytophagales > Cyclobacteriaceae > Fulvivirga > Fulvivirga imtechensis. The sequence continues at coordinate 5,274 of NZ_AMZN01000122.1, forward strand.
GTAGCTCAAAATGACTAGGCCATGGCAGATTTTACGCTTAACATTAATCAGCGCAGCTACAATGTACATGTAAGTCCTGATACACCGCTGCTATGGGTCTTAAGAGACGCCATTGGTTTAAAAGGCACGAAGTTTGGCTGTGGTAAAGCCCTTTGCGGAGCCTGTACAGTTCACCTGGACGGCAACGCCATTCGCTCATGTAGCTTGCCGGTTTCTGCTGTAAAAGGAAAAATCGTCACCATTGAAGGGTTGTCAGAAAATGGAGATCATCCGCTGCAGGAGGCCTGGAAGGAAATAGATGTGCCCCAGTGCGGCTACTGCCAGGTAGGGCAGATCATGTCGGCAGCAGCTTTGCTGGCAAGAAAACCGCAGCCCAGTGATGAAGATATTGACACAGCCATGTCCGGTAATATCTGCAGGTGTGGGACCTACCCAAGAATAAAAAAGGCCATTATTATGGCTGCTGCGAAGGGGGGTGCGAAATGAGCACAATAGCCAAAATTCGCAGACGTGATTTTCTAAAGATCAGCGGCATCACTGGTACCGGGCTTATTCTTGGTTTTGGGATATCAGCTCATGCAAAGGAAAATATAACTACGCACTTTGAGCCTAATGCGTTTCTAAAGATCGGCTCGGACAACAGTATTCTCATCTTTGCTAAAAATCCGGAGATAGGACAAGGTGTAAAGACCTCCCTGCCCATGATCATAGCGGAGGAGTTGGAAGTGGACTGGGACAAAACTGAAGTTGTACAGGCTCTGCTTGACCCGCGACTTGGAGCACAGTTTGCCGGGGGAAGTACTGCTGTAAAAATGAACTGGCAAACATTGAGAAATGCAGGCGCGACAGCTAAACATATGTTGATTGCTGCTGCATCAACAGAATGGCGGCTTCCTGAAAATGAATGCTACGCAGAGAATGGAACTGTAAAAAATAAACGTAACAAAAAGGTTTTGACCTATGGCCAGTTGGCAGAAAGAGCCTCCAGGCTGGATGTGCCACAGGAGGTGAAATTAAAGGATAGCAAGGATTTTAAGATCATAGGAACAGCGAAAAAGGGTGTTGATAACCATAAGATAGTAACCGGAACAGCAGAATTCGGTATAGATGCCCGAAAGGAGGGAATGCTTGTGGCAGTGATTGAAAAATGCCCTGTTTACGGAGGGAAAGTGACGGGCTATGACGATTCCGAAGCTATGAAAGTAGAAGGTGTCCGTCATGTAGTGAAGATTGATCCGTTAAATCCTGTAGACCGCATTGCCGGAGTGGCTGTTGTGGCGGATAATACCTGGGCAGCAATAAAGGGCCGAAAGGTTCTAAAGGTGAACTGGGAATATGGTGATGGAGCAGATGAAAATAGCGAAAGCATTACAGCAAGATTTCGGGAATATGTTAATAAAAAAGGGCGGATCGATTTGCGGAACGAGGGAGATGTAGATGCCATTTTTGATAACTCTGCTAAAGTGAATGAGGCTATTTACGAAGTGCCCTTCCTTTCACACGTGCCTATGGAGCCGATGAACTATTGTGCAGATGTCAGGGAGGAGGAATGCCATTTGTGGGGTCCCACCCAGGTACCTGGTTCGGTTCAGCGGTTGGCTGAAAGCATCACCGGCATTCCCCGGGATAAAATTACTGTGCACATGACCCGTGTAGGCGGAGGCTTTGGGCGGAGGTTGATGGCAGATTATGCCGCTGATGCGATCACTATTTCTCATGCACTAAAAAGTCCGGTTCAGGTGGTATGGAGTCGCGAAGATGATATTCACCACGATTATTTTCGGCCAGCCGGCATGTACAAATTGAAGGCTGCTCTGGACGAAAGGAATAAGCTGGTGGCCTGGGAGCTGAAAGCATCTACAACTTCACGGTATCTGTTTCGTGAAGCAGACCAATCACCACATGTCACAGAAGTTTTTCCTGACGGATTTCCGGCCGGGTTTGTTCCCAATTTTCGAATGGAATACACTCCCGTAAAAACTGTGGTGCCTACAGGAGCATGGCGGGCTCCAGGGCATAATGCTACTGCTTTTATAGACCAGAGCTTTATTGATGAGATGGCGTATGTTGCTGATAAAGATCCGGTAGACTTCCGGCTGGAAGTTTTGGGTGAAGAGGATAGGGAGATGCCATATTCAGATCACGGTGGACCTACCTACAGCACCAAAAGGCTTAAAAATGTTATCAGATTAGCTGCCGAAAAATCTGAGTGGCGAAGCAAAAAGAAAGGTACCTACAAGGGTTTTGCAGCACATTTCATGTTCGGTGCTTATGTAGCCGAGGTGGTGAGTATTTCCATGAATGCTAAAAACCTACCCCAAATAGAAGAAATATGGGCAGTGGTGGATTGTGGTATTGTAATCAACCGGAGTGGTGCCGAGGCTCAGATCGAGGGCGGCATAATCGATGGTCTGGGTGCTACCATATTTGGCGAGGTGACTATTGCCGGAGGGATGGCCGCACAAAGCAATTTTGACACTTACCGTATGATCCGGATGCATGATGCTCCGAAGATCAACATTCACCTTGTAGAGAGTAATGAAGCCCCGGAAGGTTTGGGGGAAATGTCGTTACCTGTGATCAGCGCTGCATATACCAATGCCATTTTTGCCGCTACAGGAAAGAGGATACGAAAATTGCCGGTGCAGTTATCAGAAATCAGTTCGTAAAAAAAAAGTTTTTATCAGAGTGAAGGAATTTAGAAATATTATAAACGAGTATCGCAAGATTGATTTTGAACAGAAGCAGGCTGCTTTGGCTACCGTTGTAAAAGTCAGAGGCTCGTCCTATCGTAGTCCCGGTGCCCGGATGTTGATTACGAATGATGGACGCTGGGTGGGCTCTATTAGTGGAGGTTGCCTGGAGGGAGACGCCCTGCGTAAGGCCCGGCAGGTGATGATGAGTGGAGAACCCCGGCTGGTCACCTATGACACCACAGAAAATGGCAATAGCCTGGGAGTGGGTCTGGGGTGCAATGGTGTTATTGATGTGCTGATCGAACCTATTGACCCGGCAAAGAGTGATCACCCGATCACCAGGCTGCAGCAGTTTGTTAACTGTGAAAATCTTACAGTGATGGCTACAGTCTTTAGGTCCGAAGGACAGCGAAAGGTGGATGTGGCTGATCAGTTTTGGCTGGACCACAAGGGAATGATCCATGGAAGCATTTCAGATCCTGGGCTAAAGCAACAGATACACCAGGACCTTTTATCGGTCAGGGGAAACTTAAAGCCTGCGATCAAATATTATGATGGAGAGTGTGTGGAGGTATTCTTTGAAATTATCGAACCGGTTATCGACCTGTTGATTTTTGGTGGAGGCTTTGACGCCAAACCTGTGGTGGAAATTGCGAAAATGATGGGATGGGATGTAACAGTTATCGATGAATGTATTGCTCATGTGGCTCCTGTTAATTTTCCATCGGCCGACAATGTGATGTTCTGTAAGAGGGAAAATGTGTCTGAGAAAGTGAAGGTTAAACCGTATTCGGCAGCAGTACTGATGTCGCACAGCTATGAATATGATCTGCAGGTGCTGAAAAGGATCTTGCCCACTAGCTTGAACTATATTGGTATACTCGGGCCAAAGAAAAGGACGGAGAAGATGTTTGCAGAAATGGAGGGCGAAGGTATTCGCCTTTCAACTGATGATAAATACCGGATCCACAGCCCTGTTGGGCTCGACATAGGTGCGGAGACTCCGGAGGAAATTGCTCTGTCAATAATCACGGAGATACAAGCCAAATTTACCAACCGTAGCGGGGGCTTTCTAAAGTACCGAAATGCACCGATCCATCAGCGAGATGGCAAGGATGATCAGGTATTTAGGCAGGTGTATATTAATCAGGAGGACAGCAGGGCTGGATCAGGCTGAGTAAATTTACCAGGGTGGATTGGTAGCTGTTTTGTCTATTGCTTCTGCAGACTGCCAACTTTTCTCCAATCAAAATATCACAAGCTGATTTGAAGCTTTCACTTAATGTTTATCATCTGACTATCAGTATGTAATGAAAACTCGTCATTGGTACATGAGGAAGGATCTTACTAAGTTGTTAATGGAATCCTAGTAAGATTCTTCGGTTCTACTATATCGAACTCACGTTAATGTTTATTAAAGTTTTCCCAATCCCAGGGAGTGTCTATGTCAATATGCCCCTGAGGAAAGGGGATAGAAAAGGCTTTATACCTGCTTAGAAGTGCTTTTGCCCCTGAGTGATCGTCTATTTTCAGGATCTCTTTGAAATACCTGCGATCGAACAGTACCGGAACACCTGCCGTGCCATTGTATGAGGTGGCCACTATGGAGTTGCCCTGCTCGTAGGCTTCTGCAAGTTTTACTAAAATAGAGTGGTCAAGAAAAGGCTGATCGCAAACTATAATGATTGCTGCGGAAAGACCGGGGTGTAGCTTGTTAAGCTCCTGAAGGCCGAATTTCAGAGAATTTCCCATCCCTTTGTTCCAATCCAGGTTAAATATGACATGGGTATTCAGGTGCCGGATATCTTTTTTTATCTCCGTATAATTTGCCCCCAGCACTGTTACGGTTATATCCGTGGTGCGCAAAGCGGTTTTTATACTTCTGCGCAAAAGCGTTTCCCCATCATGATGCAATAACTGTTTGGGTTTACCCAACCTTGATGAAGGCCCTGCGGCCAGTATAATGATCCCGATCTTGCTCACAGGGTCAAGTTAAACATTTATTTGTTTCTGCTCTTCCCCCAAAAAGAGGTATTTCCCATGTTCAACTGTAAATTGATCGATCCATCGGGAGAAAGGAGAAGTAATGGGATCATACTTCCCTTTAAGAGGATGGTTAATTATCGTTAAATCGATAGTAGGCTTTATTGACCAAATCATTAACTACCCTTGGCAGGAGGTCCAGTTTAAGCGCTATCTTTTTACATAGCTCAAGCTCGCTTTGATCAATATCTCCATCTACCATCATTAAGGCTACCAGATCATTTACCTGTTGGATCTTTTCCTTGTATTTTTTCGGCACAACAAATTGAATATCAGCCGGATTATTTTTGATGTTTTGGATCTCTTCGGAGCTCATCCTGAGCCTTTGTGCCACCCGGGTTAAGAGCGCCCATTCTTCTTCGGCCAGGTGACCATCGGCCATAGCAACGGAAATCAGGTTTTTAATATGGCTTTTCCTTTCTTCACTGCCAGATGAAAATATGTCTAAAAGACCCATAACTTTCTAAGAGGATAGTTGGTTTTTAAAAAAAAATGCAAGTTTTTCTGAGCTTATATTCCCGTTAACAGCATTTTAGTAACCCCTATATTTCATAAAAGTTCCCATAATATAAACTAACTTGATGAAGTTCACAGATTTAGTTGACTTTTGTCATTCATTTCAATAACCAACAACACTAATTTGGTGAAAAATTAACAGTATCATGAAAAAAATTCTCGTTCCGGTAGATTTTTCCAGACAAGCGGCTTATGCTCTGGAGTTTGCTGTTGACCTCGCAAAAAAAATTAAGACCCGAATAGACGTGCTGCATGTTGTTGAGTTTCCGGTAGGCACTACCATTGACCCGGTCGGACTGCCCGTACCGACACAGTTGGATGCCGATTTTCTTGATGTGCTTAAAGAAAATGCCGAAAAACGAATGACCACGTTCTTAAAAAAGGTCCCAGAAGATATAAATACCAAGCGTAAGGTAGATGTTGGTAATCCTTACATCAATATTACAGAATATATTACCGAAGAAGATATTGACCTGGTGGTGATGGGAACGAAAGGTGCCAGTGGTTTAAAAGAATTTTTTATAGGATCTAATGCTGAGAAAGTCGTGCGAATGGCCAGGTGTCCGGTCATCACAATGCACGAAAAACCTAAGGCTAACGATATAAAGGATATAGTATTTGCTACTGATTTTGAAGATCCTTCCGAAGAGTTAATTACTGAACTGAAGCGCCTGCAGAAGTTGCTTGATGCCAGGCTTCACTTGCTTAGGGTAAATACACCCAATAATTTTGAAAGAGATAGAGTAGCCAAACCTGCCCTGGAGAAAACGGCAAAACGCTATATGCTGAAGGATTATACGATCAATATTTACAATGATGTTTATGAAGACCAGGGTATACTGTCTTTTGCCCAAGATATTGGCGCTGATATGATCGCTTTGGGTACCCATGGAAGGACGGGCATTAAACATCTTATTTCCGGCAGCATAGCAGAGGATTTAGTGAATCATGCTACCCAGCCAATCTGGACTTACCATATTCCGAAGAAGAAGTAGCTTAACGTGAGTTCGATAAAAAAGCTTAAAAATAGGGCCGTCATTCTGAGGGGAGGGAAGGATCTCCCTAAGTTTTGAATAGTACCCCTTGAACTTGGTAAGATTCTTCATTCTTCCTTAAAAACAGTTTTTTCGGCTTTTTCTGATATGCATATCTTTAACCGGTTCACCTGTGTCGAACTCATGTTAGCTTATAAGCTCGAAGTCATCATGACCGTAGTATGTAGTCTGTAAGGCGACCGAAACATTCAAGTGTTACTTCCGACTTCCGACTTCGGTCTTCGGTCTTCCAACTTCTAATACATCAATTCAAATGCACTTCTATACGCGCCAATCTCATTAACATAATCGAGGAACGCGCTATAGAATTCATTTTGACCTATGGTAGCGCTGTCGCCTATGATCACGAGTTTTTTTCTTGCACGGGTAATGGCTACATTCATTCTTCGGGTGTTGGCTAGAAAGCCTATCTCGCCTTTTTCATTAGAGCGAACCAGTGTGATATAGATAATGTCTCTTTCCTGTCCCTGGAAGGAGTCAACTGTATTTACAGTTAGCTTATTAACCAGTTGTTCATCAAAATTGCTCTGCTGAACCAGATCCTGCAATAGCGATACCTGGGCTTTGTATGGAGCAATAATGCCAATGCTCTCAACCTCTTCAAATTTTTCCAGCGCCTTAATTTCCTCTATGTACTGCCGGAAATGCCGGAGAAGAAGTTCAGCCTCTTCAGTATTAAAGGAACTCATAGTTTCGGGATCTACATCTTCAAAAAAGCCACAACCGGCCGTATCAATAAATTCCACGGTTTGGTCACCTTCGAAGATTTTCCAGTGAGCTACTGTTTGGTTGGCTACCAGTCTGTTTTTATAGAAAATACGGCTGGAGAAGTTCATGATATCCATATTCATGCGGTACTGCTCTTCCAGCATAACATCCGCCTGATTTTGTTTGATAGCCTTTTCAAATAGCGTGATCTCCAAACCGTTGCGGGCGGCTTCAAAAGATTTAATGGTAGGAGGCAGTTGGCAATGATCTCCCGCGAAAATGACCCGGTCAGCCTTTATTATAGGGATCCAGGAGGCAGGTTCCAATGCCTGAGCGGCTTCATCCATAAACACAGTATTGAAATGCATACCTTTTAGCATAGCGCTGTTGGCACCGACCATAGTGCAGGCTATGACCTGCGATTTCGCAATAATATCGCTGGTGATATAAAAGGAAAGATGATCTGCTTCGTCATATAAAGCACGGGCTTCGGTCAACAGCCTTTTCCTTTGCTCCCTTTCGGCATAGCCAAAGTGGCGCTTGTATTTTTTACCCATAGAGCGATACTCTTCCGCTTGCTTTCTCAAGGCTTTCAGGTTTTTATAGTCAGGGTGTTTGGTGATCCTGACATCCAGCGTTTTGCCGAGCGTTTCTTCAGTGACCCGGGCCGGATGTCCTATACGTAGCACATTCACTCCCTGCTCTCCGAGACGGTCTGCAAGCAAGTCAACCGCGGCATTGCTTGGTGCGCATACCAGCGTTTGCTTTTCTATTTTTAATGTTTCAAGAATTGCCTGGATGAGGGTGGTAGTTTTTCCTGTGCCCGGTGGGCCATGTATTATAGCTACATCGGTAGCACTCAAAACCAGGTTAAGCGCTTTGTTCTGGCTTTCATTCAGCCCCGGACTTGTTACCGGTTTGTGGCTCCTGAATTGAGCTTCCCTTCCAGCCAACAGGATTTCTTTCAGTTCGTTCAGCCTTTCATCGCTTGTTTTTATCAGCTTTTTGACAGCTTTTTCCATCTCACGGTAGGCATTCTCATCAAAAAGCAATTGAACACCCAATTGGCCATCATTTATCCAGTCGGGGATGTCATCAGCGTTGAGCGTCATGAGCATATCTTGTTTGCTTACATAATTGACCACTCCATTGACGGCATGCTGGTCTTCTTCATTACTGCCTGCCGTGGAGAACAGGCTGACGAGCTTTCCTGATTGAAACATATGGGATTCCGTATGCTCCTGGGGGCGAGATACTTTTACCAGCACTCGGTCGCCACTATCAAATTTTGTTTTCTCAAGCTGAACCGGGTACCAGCACACACCTTGCTTTCTACGTTCGGCAAGGGAGGTGCCGATCATTTTTCGTTTGTACTGAAGGAGGTCTTCTTCTTTTTCCTGCGCGAGAAGGACAATAAGTTGCTTTAGTCCTTCCTGAATGTCTTTTCCTGCCATGCTAATTTTTCTGTCCCGATGTTACGTATCGCTTGCCCTATTCTTGGCAACGACTTTTATATCATTGCTCAAACCCTTCATTGTTAAAATCAGGAAATCTCTTTTTAATGTTTTTATCAGTTGGTTTGGTTGGATTCTCCCAACTGGCATCCAATTCCAGCAGGATCATTTTTTGGTTATTCAGTTCCAGCTTCAGTTTGTCGATATCAACGTAAAAATTCTTGTCTCTTCGCTGTGATTTCAAAGCATATTTTCTGGCAAACTGATCACCCTCCGATTGCAACTGATTTCGGATGTCTATATTTATTTTCAGTCTGTCCATAATGTCATCTTTTGATTTTCCAAGTACATCTGTAGCCTCCAAAGTACCTAAAGTCATCACTGCTGTACCGCCTACGCCCGTTACGTAATCTTTACTGTTATCTTCGAGAAATACCGGAGATACTCCCGTGATCGCACCCAGAGAGGCGTTGACAATGGAGCGATGTTTTTTCCCCTTTCTGGCTTGCCTCAACTGCTTGTTAAGCTTTTTTTGATTGTCATCCAATTGTTCTATCACATCCATGGTTCGTAGCAGTATTGCCCGGTACATATTGTACAGCCTGAGGTCTTTTTGTTCCATATTTTCAGTGTCGATCACCTTTGCCTTTACGCTTTTCTCCGCTCTTTTATTGGATAGGTCCAGCACATAAAACACGAATTCAATGGTGTGACTGTTTTGCGCTTCACTAACAAATTCATATCCGGGTACCCATTTAAATTCCCACTGTGTGGTAGTGTTCTGCTTCAAAGCATCCTTAGGCACGCGTAAGTCATTGGCAACAAAGCCCACATCTTTTATATTATCATCGCCATTGGGGTCTGAGACATAAAAATTAAGGTTAAGGACCTCATCTTCGTTAATAGTGATCAGCGAATCATTGGGTACCATTGTAATGTCAGGGGGCAGGTCTAACTGTGTTGGTGCGATGATCAGCACTCCTTTGGCTTCTGATTTCTCCGGCTGATCCTGTACGGTAAAGGAAATTTTAAGGGTATCTTTTTTTAGCGCTCTGAATTGATTTCCCGAGGGCTTCCATGAGAATAACCCAATTTCCGAAAGTGTCGCTCCCTCAGGCATTTCAGCAAGTACGGGCTTGAAAACCACTGGGTCCTCATCAGGATCCTTAACGAGGTTGAGTTGATTTAAATTGAACTCATTTTCCGCATACTGTTTTACATAAAATACAGGAAGTTCATCAATTATAGGAGGCCTGTTTTTATGCAATACTGTAAATGTTACTTCTTTTCTGATCTTTTGTCCTGGTTTTGAAATGGCCTCAAAGATTACACTATACTCACCTTTCTCCTGTAACCGGCCAACGAGATCATAGTCCGGAACCCAAAAAAAATTACCAAGGGAATCAAATTCAAGAAGCAGGCCGCGGTCACCATAAATGGAATATAGATATTCCCCGTCCTTGCTTGGTTCTACTTTTGCGGTAAACTGCAAAGTATCGCCCTCCTGTAATACATTCCATCCAAATTCTTCGGGAAATACAAAGGAAGGAGAGCCCTGACCAACAGCCAGATGGGAAGTGAAGACTATTAAAATTACCGGTAATATATTTTTCATTGTATTCCTTCTGATATCTACAAATTTAGGAACGAAATGTTTCTAATATCATTGATGGAGAAAGTTTTAGTTAAAACTGGGAAATAGAAGGTAAAACAACTGATTATTCGATATTTCCCTCCTTTAAGATATGTTTTTTTATTTTTTTCTGATAATTCCTGCCAATAGGGAGCTTTTTATCTTCTATCTCGACATTATTACCTTCTAAAGATCTTATTTTATCGATAGCCACTGTGTATGACCGGTGTATTCTAATGAATTTATCAGAGGGCAGCGATTTGGAGATGCTTCTCAGGTTATGATGTGTGATCAGGTTTTCATATTGAGTAACAACACGAACATAATCTTTGAGACTTTCAATGTATAAGATCTCTGAAAAGAACACTTTAACAATTTTTTTATCCACCTTGATGAATATGTAGTCATTGTTTCCTTTATGTTTTGAGGGAGATGAGTGCAGGAGGCGAAAATGCTCTATCACCTTATCAATAGTTTTAACAAAGCGGGGAAGCGCTATCGGCTTTACCAGGTAGTCAAAAACATCAAGCTCAAAACTTTCTACGGCAAACTCTCGGTATGCTGTTGTTATTACTACCAGAGGCTTTGTATCCAACCCTTTGATGAAGTCGATACCACTAAGCTCGGGCATGTTGATATCGAGGAACATCAGGTGGATATTTTTATGCTTTAGTACTTTAAATGCTTCCATAGCATCGTTGCAGGTATCTACCACTTCAAATTCATCGAATCCTTTGAGGTGTCTTTTTATTACATTGATGGCTAAAGGTTCATCGTCTACTATTAAGCATTTAATCTTCATCCAGTACTATTTTTAGTGAAACCTTATAACTACTCTCGTCTTCCGTTATGTCAAGATTATAGTTTTTATCATAAAGTAGCTCCAGCCTGCGTAGCGTATTTTGTATACCTATGCCGGAATAACTTTTTTTACTGTCATTATTCACTACACTATTTTTGTTGCGGGCATTTCTAACGGTGAAATAAAGCACATTGCCGTTTGTAGTCAACTGAATATTAATAGGGGCTTTGCCATTTTTGTAGTCAGTGCCATGCTTGAAGCTGTTTTCAACAAACGGCATCAAAATGAGTGGAGGGATCAGCTTACCTTGGATGTTGCCTGATATTTTAATCTCCGCTATTAGATTGTCGCCATATCTCAATCGCTCAAGATCTATATAGTTTTGTATATGAGTAACTTCTTCAGGCAAGCTGACGCGGTTATTCTTGCCTTTATAAATCACATAGCTCATGAGGTCAGATAGTTTCAAAACAGTTTCAGGAGCCTTGTCTGACTTATCGAGCGTAAGAGAATACAGGTTATTAAGTGTATTGAAGAAAAAATGAGGCTGTACCTGCGAGCGAAGGAAAGATAATTCCGTTTCATGGTTCCTTCTTTCCAGCTCTCTGGCCTTTCGCTGGGTTCTCACCCAATCGATGATCAGCTTTATTGCCGTGGTGAGGCCTACTACATAGAGCTCACCCATGAACACGGCCACTATATAATTAAAACCAAAAAGAGCCTGGTCCTTAACAACTGACTCCCGCCACACTTCGGTAGTCACCAACTGATAAGTGAGCACAATTCTTACGAGAGACATAATCAGGATTGAAAGGAACAGCAACACCAGGTATTTCGGCAACCGTGAAGGTATGTAGCGGGGCAGCAAAAAGTACAGGTTGAAATATACCAAGATGACATGTATCGGAAACTCAACCAGGTTAGACCGGAAGGAATACCAGTAGTCATCAAAATAACTCCCCCACCTTAAAGTATTAAACATGAAGTAGCCCAACCAAAACACCAGGTGAGGTACCAGCGGATTCCGTAGAAATAAAATCGCCTTTCTTTTCAGGTTTTTTTGTGATTGCTCATCCGTTATCGAAAAGCCCTCCATATTCTTCATTTTTTCTATGCTTCTGTTACTAAACATAGTCATTTTTTGCGAATTCATCTCGGTAAGGTGGTATCCTGTCTCTTTTCAGGGTATCCCTTCATCTTCAGTAGGTTACCAAACAGCTATGAACTTTTACCAAACAGCTAATAAATGAGTGTAAACTTTATTTTTCGCCATTTCGGTGTCAAATTGAGGCTCAGAATCAACCCAAAAAGTTATGAAAAAAGTTTTACTAATCGGCCTGCTTTTGGCCTTCCTGATGCCTGAGGTAATGGCCCAGCGAACAATATCGGGAACGGTGAAAGAAGCAGGAGAAGATGCACCTCTTCCCGGGGTGAACATCATTGTGAAAGGTACCAGTACGGGTACCACAAGCGATATCAATGGAGCGTATAGTCTGGAAATACCGGATGATAATGCCACGTTGTTATTTTCCTTTATAGGATATCGCACACAGGAAGTAAGTATCGGTAGTCGCTCGGTTATCGATGTAAATTTGGAGCAAGACATAACCCAGCTTGGTGAAGTGGTGGTGACGGCATTTGGCCTTGAGCGGGAGAAAAAAGCTTTAGGTTATGCTGCTACAGAGGTCAATGAAGAAGAGTTTACACGAGCCAGAGAAAATAATGTGGTAAACTCTCTTTCGGGCAAGGTATCCGGTTTACAGGTTATGCAGAGTAGCGCTGGTGTAGGCTCATCGTCCAGAGTAGTGATCAGAGGTAATAATTCCATTGCCAGCAACAACCAGCCTTTATATGTAGTGGATGGCGTTCCTATTGATAATTCATCCAGCGTAGCAGGGGCGGATCAATGGGGTAACCCTGTTTCGGGGGGTGTAGGTGCAGGAGGTGTTGATCTTGGTAGTGGTATTTCAGATATTAACCCTGATGATATTGCAAGTGTGACCGTACTCAAAGGTCCCTCCGCCAGCGCTTTATATGGCTCCCGGGGTGCTAACGGTGTAATTATGATCACTACTAAAGCAGGAGCTAAAAAGAAGGGATTGGGGGTATCTTTCACTTCCAATTACACTGTTGACCAACCGGCTGTATTTCCAAAGTTTCAAAATGAGTATGGTACAGGAAACCAGGGGATTGCCGGCCCTACCTATGCCGAAGTGGTAACCCAGTCAAGCTGGGGGCCTAGAATGGATGGCTCACAAAAACCTACATGGACAGGCCCGGGTGAAACAGCAGCATATACAGCCCAACCCGACAATTTTAAGGACTTCTTTAGAAATGGCCATTCTTTCACCAACACATTGGCGCTTACGAAGACCGGTGACGTTGGTGCCGTACGATTTTCATTCACTAACCTGGAAAGTGAGGGTATAGTGCCTGCCAATGAACTCAAAAGAAAATCATTAACTGTAAGAGGATTAGCCAATCTGAATGACAGGCTTACTTCAGATACTAAAATATCCTATGTAAATCAGCAGGTAAATAACCGGCCACCATTATCCCGTTGGCCCGACAATCCTGTATTGACACTTTCTCAAATGGGAAGGAATGTAAGAATAGACGACCTCAAGGATTATCTGAATGACGATGGTTCTGCCAGATCACCTTTAAGCGGGTACTTCAACAACCCATATTATGTTGCACATGCCATGAATAATGAAGATACTAAAAACAGGGTATTCGGATTTACTTCACTCGACTATAAGTTTACCAATTGGTTTAGCGCTATGGTGAGAGTAGGTACGGATTACTCTGCTCAAAAGTATCGTTCCATTGTACCCATAGGCCATACGTTCACACCAAATGGAGCCTTCAATGATGTGCTTTATACCCTTCAGGAAACGAATGCTGATTTCCTTTTGAAATTCAAAAAGGATGTTGGAACTGATTTCAATGTATCATTAAACGTAGGAGGAAACCACCGGTATAATACTTATGAAGCCATAGGTTTCACCGGTAATGACTGGATAGCAAAAAACACCTATACGGTAAGTAACCTGGCCAATCCGGTAAGTATCAGTAGCATAAGCAGGAAAGAGGTGAATTCACTATATGCTTTCGGACAATTATCTTACAAGAATATGATATTTGTAGACATCACCGGAAGAAATGACTGGTCATCCTCTTTAGGTAAAGATAATTGGTCTTTCTTCTACCCCTCTGTAAGTACCAGTTTTGTTCTTTCAGATATTCTGGGAATGAATTATGATGAAATTACTTTCCTGAAGCTGAGAGCCGGTTGGGCTAAGGTGGGTAATGATACTGATCCTTATCAGTTGTACCCTGTTTATGACTTCCAGGGCGGTGTCAATTATAATGGACAACCTGTAGCATCGAACGACCCTAACAAAAAGAATCCCGATCTGAAGCCGGAGGAAACTACCTCATATGAGCTTGGTATAGACTCCAGATTTTTAGGTGATAGATTTAGCTTTAGTTTTACATACTACAATGCTTCAACTAAGGATCAGATATTAAGAGCTAATACTGCCATCACTTCAGGGTTTAAAACTGTGCTGATCAATGCAGGGGAAATTCAAAACCGGGGCATAGAAATGTCTCTTGATACCAGAATTGTTGATGCTGCTGATTTTGATTGGAATCTCGGACTTGTTTTTAGCAGGAACAGATCCGAGGTAGTAGAGTTATATGATGATGTGGACCGCCATGTAATCACACTGGGTGGAGGCAGCTTTCCTATACAGGTTGTGGCAGACAAAGGGCAGCCATACGGCCAGATCTATGGCAGGACCTTTAAAACTGATGCGAACGGAAACCGGGTTTATACCTCAACCGGAATGCCTATTGCCTCTGATGAAATGGTAAGCTTTGGAGATATCAATCCTGATTTCCTTGCAGGAATTACCAATACGCTTTCTTACAAAAACCTGTCGCTGTTTTTCCTGATCGATATTAAAAAAGGAGGAAAGATAGTAAGTGTGCGTGATGCATTTATGAATTCGGCCGGTACCAGTGTGATTACTGCAGAACAGAGAAGCAATGGGCTGAGTGTAACAGGAGTTACAGATGAGGGTAATCCTATAACTGTTGATGATGTTAACGTTCAGAACTACCACAATTCGATTCTAAGCAATGGCATTCTCACACCTTTTGTGTATGATGCTGGCTATATCAAGCTTAGGGAGGTTTCAGTATCTTATACTTTCCCTTCTTCGGTTTTACAAAGCCTGCCCTTTTCGAATGTAAAGCTCAGCTTTATAGGGCGTAACCTATTCTTCTTTGACAAGGATACGGAGAACTTTGACCCCGAGGCCAGCTTCAGTACTGTTAATGGAGCATCTGGTATCGAAACCTTCTCATTGCCTTCTACCAGAAGTTATGGTGTCAATCTGAGTCTGACCTTTTAAAAACAAAAAATTCATTAGTTATGAATATTAAGATTAACATATATAAGATATTGGCCTTTAACATTATACTGTTGCTGGCCGGTGGTTGCACAGATGATTTCGAAGAGATCAACACAAATCCGAATGGTCCGGCAAAGCTGGATAATATCGGGCCGCTATTGACGCATGCACAGCAAAATATCTATGCGCCTTCAAGGTTTGTTACCTGGAGAGAGAATGTCATTTTCGGTAGCCGTTTTGCAGAGCACTGGTCATTCGGTTTCCAGGGGACCTGGTTTGCCAATGCTTCCGGATTTCAGGGGGGCACCGATTGGCACTACGGGGTCTGGGATGACTCATGGGGCCTGGTAAATGCGGTTTCTAACAACAACATAGGCGATTTGGCTGAATTGCTTAGGCTTACAGGACCTGAAGGTGAGTTTGCCAGTGAGGCCGACTATGGTGTGGTGTTGATTATGAGGGTGATGCTTTTGCAGAGGATAGCTGATAACTATGGTGCTATACCATTTTCAGATGGTGGTACTGGCGTAGCAAAACCGGTTTTTCAGCAGCTTGACGAGGTATATCCTTTAATGATTGAAGACCTGGACAGGGCCATGAACCTAATTGGTAATGCCACGAATTCCGGGCTGGGGGCAGCAGATCAGGTTTATGGAGGCGATTATCAGAAATGGAAGAGGCTCGCTAATTCTGAGAAATTAAAACTGGCTATAAGAGCTCGTAGCGCATCGGGGAATAATTTTTCCAATCAGGCTATTACTGAAGCTGTTTCAAGCCCGTTGTTGCAGAGCAATGATGACAATCTTGTGATCCAAAGAGACCCTTCTTTGACTGCCTTACGACAAGGATTTGCTAATATCTGGTCTTTCGGTACAGGTGGTCAATGGGTAATGGCAAAAAGGCTGGTGGAACATTTAGATGGTACAGTACTTGGAACGCCCGACCCACGATTGGCGCAATACGCGGACCCTGCGGTCAACAGTGGTAATTATGTAGGGCAAGAAGTAGGCCTTGATGCTAGCAGTCCTTTAGTAACATCCATAGATAATTTTTCAACTCCTGATGCTACTATTGTAAACCAGGACCCACAGTTTCCCAGCTATGTTTTTACTTATGCGGAAGCGGAATTTTTGCAGGCAGAAGCGGCATTGTTCGGGATGGGGGGCACAAATGCCAATGCTCATTACCAGGCGGGAATCAGAGCGTCTATGGAGCAGTGGGGCGTCAGTGAAGCTGATATTCAGGTATATCTGGCATCTCCTGCCGGTAGCTTGTCTGGTACACAGGAAGATCAGTTCAGGCAAATTTCCATACAGAGATGGATAGCAGCCTATACTAATGGCTCCGAAGCCTGGGCTATTGTGAGAAGAACAGGCTATCCTGTAATAGAAGATAAAACAGACCCACGGTTTTTTGATACCTCGGGATGGGCAGACAATAAGCTACCACAACGACTGCTGTATTCTACAACTGAGTACACCCTTAATGGTAAAAACCTGGAGAGCGCTCTGCAGAGGCAGGGTCCTGATAAAATGACAACAAAACTATGGTGGGCTAAGTAGCATCGAAATATTCCTTGTCGACATTGAGTTCTGCTGAATATATTTCTGGTAACAGAAATTATTCAGCATGCTCAGTGTACTAACGGCAATGACGTCTGTTACCGAATTAAAAAAAAGAAAATAAGCGCCTGTAAATGTTAATAGCAGTAGGAGTAGATGTAGGAGGTACCAATACTAAGCTTGGGGCCGTCACTCAGGACGGAAAGATCATCCATAAGAGGAGGTTTTCCACCAGAGATCAGATTAATAAGGAGGCTTTTTTGGAGACACTGAGCACCAACATAAAAATGCTTATATCTGATATAGGAAAAGAGTACGTAGACTTAGCAGGCATTGGAATAGGCGCACCTAAGGCCAACTTTTATACCGGTAAAGTAGTTGGAGCCGCCAATCTGGCCTGGCAGGGTGCCGTAAATCTACGGCAGTTCCTGCATGATCAGTTTCAGGTGCCGGTAATAGTTACTAATGACGCCAACCTCGCTGCTGTAGGCGAAAATGAATTCGGTGCTGCACGCGAAATGAAAAATTTCCTTTCCGTTACCATAGGGACCGGTTTAGGCTGCGGCATTTACATTAATGGTGAACTGTTCCATGGCCAGAATGATATGGCCGGTGAGTTGGGTCACACCTCAGTTAAATTTAAAGGAAGGTATTGTGAATGCGGCAAACAAGGGTGCCTGGAGGCATATGTTTCTGCCAAAGGGCTTATCAGGACTACCCTGAAACTGCTATCAAAATACGAAGATGAGTCCGAACTACGCGCTATTGCGTCACGCGACCTTACACCCGATAAGATCAGTTCGGCTGCACTGCGGGGAGACAGCATGGCATTAAAGATATACCAATACACCGGGGATATTCTGGGGTATAAGCTGTCAGATGTGATAGCCATGTATAATCCTGAAGCCATTTTTCTTACAGGGGGTATTGCCAATGCGCAATCATTGCTCTTTGAGCCAACCAGAAGAAGTATCCATAAATATATATATAAAAGCTATTCAGATCCGATCCGTTTGCTGCCTTCTGCATTACAAGATGATGAAATTTCGGTCTTGGGAGGAGGGGCATTGGTTTGGAAACATCTTGAAAATAAGATGGCAATTGTTCATTAATAAAAAAGATCAAGCATATGACGAAAACTATAGAAGAACATCGAAGTCTGGCACATCAGCCAACAGGGGTTACGGAAAAAACCAAGTTTGAAAAGATACATGTTGAAATATTCGATAATTCTACAACGGCCTCGCTGGCAATTGCACATGAAATAGCTGACCTGATCAGGAGCAAGCAAGCCAAAGGAGAGGTGTGTGTGCTGGGGCTGGCAACAGGGTCATCACCGACATCAGTATACAACGAACTGGTGCGTCTTCACCAGGAAGAAGGGCTGAGCTTTAAAAATGTTATCACTTTTAACCTGGATGAGTATTTCCCAATGGAGCCGGAAAACCTACAGAGTTATGTGAGGTTCATGAACGAATACCTTTTTGACCATATCGACATTGAAAGGGAAAATATTCATATTCCTGACGGCACATTACCTTACGAGCTGGTGGATTCATTTTGTCAGGAATATGAGCAAAAAATCAAGGAGCTTGGAGGTATTGATCTCCAAATATTGGGTATCGGACGTACAGGCCACATTGGCTTCAACGAACCAGGGTCACATATCAACTCAAAAACCAGACTGATCACGCTTGATCATATTACCAGGCTGGATGCTGCCAGCGACTTCTTTGGAGAAGAAAATGTGCCAAGGAGAGCGATTACGATGGGAGTAGGCACCATTATGAAGGCAAAGCGCATCATTTTGATGGCGTGGGGTGAAGGTAAGGCCAATGTTATACAGCGAACAGTGGAAGGAGAGATATCGGATACTGTTCCTGCAACATACCTTCAGAGCCATTCTAACGCCACACTGGTGTTGGATGATGGTTCTGCCGCCGAGCTGGTGCGAATAAAAACCCCCTGGTTGGTACAAACTTGCAAGTGGGATAACTACCTGGCAAAAAAGGCAGTGATCTGGCTGAGTCTGAAGCTGCAGAAACCTATTTTGAAACTTACCGATCGCGATTATAATGATCATGGCATGAGTGATCTGGTGGCCGAACATGGACCTGCTTATAACATCAATATCCAGATGTTTAATGAACTGCAGCATACCATCACCGGATGGCCCGGAGGTAAGCCCAAGGCAGACGATACTTACCGCCCGGAGCGGGCTGAGCCAGCGAAAAAACGTGTGGTGATCTTCAGTCCACACCCTGACGATGATGTAATATCTATGGGGGGAACTTTCATACGACTGGTAGATCAGGGACATGATGTGCATGTCGCCTATCAGACTTCAGGAAATATTGCCGTCTTCGATGAAGATGTGATCCGCTTTGCCGATTTCTTCAGAGATTTTAATGATGTCTACACCATCAGCAATAATGACGGAAAGAAAACCTACCAACATGTGGTGGAGACTATTAAAGGCAAAAAGCCCGGTGAAGTGGACAGCACCTTGGTGCAGGCCATCAAGGGACTGATCAGAAGGGGAGAGGCCAAGGCAGCCTGCAGGTATGTGGGGCTTCCTGATGAAAAGGCGCACTTTCTTGACATGCCTTTTTACGAGACCGGTTTAGTAAAGAAAAAGCCGTTGTGTGAAGAGGACATTCAAATTATAGTTAACCTGTTACAGGAAATAAAGCCTCATCAGATCTATGCCGCTGGCGATCTGTCTGACCCTCATGGCACCCACCGGGTTTGTCTCTCTGCCATCTTCCAGGCGCTGGATCGGCTGAAAGGAGAGCCCTGGATAAAAGATTGTTGGGTATGGCTGTACCGTGGTGCATGGCAGGAGTGGGATATCAACGATATCGAAATGGCGGTGCCCCTTAGCCCGGGGGAATTGGTCCGCAAGCGTAAGTCTATCTTCAAACACCAGTCGCAGAAGGACACTGCGCTATTCCCTGGCGCTGACCCACGTGAGTTTTGGATGAGAGCAGAAGACAGAAACCATGCAACGGCTACCTTGTATGACAAGTTGGGTTTACCGGAGTATGAGGCAATAGAGGGCTTTAAGAGATACAAGTTTTAACTTTTGAATAGACATTGATGAGAAAAGTAAGGGGTTTAATGGTGATGTTCCTGTGCCTGAATTGGGGGTTAGTTTGTTCGGGCGCAGACAACATCATTCCCAAAGATCTGATACTTATGCCATATCCAGCCAAGCTGGAGCTTAAAGATGGCATATATAGAATAACCAAAGATTTTAAAATTTCAACTGAGGGTGTGGCTAATCAACGGCTTTATATCCAGGCTACCAGATGGTTGAGGAGGCTGGACAGGCGTACCGGAACCTTTTTCAGCCAGGAGTTTGTAACGCCTGAGACGATACCTGGCGCCGGTATGGTGATAAAAACCAAAAGAGCCGGAGTGGTGAAATTTGGAGAGGATGAATCTTACAAACTGGATATCAGCAACGATAAGATCACCCTCACAGCCGAAACAGACCTGGGTGCTTTACGAGGGATTGAAACGCTGTTGCAGCTTCTCGATTCCGATGAGGAGGGTTATTTCTTTCCTGCGGTAGCCATAGAGGACGAGCCGCGCTTTCCCTGGCGGGGATTAATGATCGATGTAGCCAGGCATTTTCAACCTGTGGATGTCATCAAACGAAACCTGGATGGCATGGCTGCGGTAAAGATGAATGTGCTTCATTTACACCTTTCAGATGATCAGGGCTTTCGCATTGAGAGCAAGATATACCCGCAGCTTCATCAACTGGCTTCAGATGGACAGTATTTTACCCATGAAGACATACGAGAGATAGTTTCCTATGCTGCCGAGCGTGGCATTCGGGTTGTTCCCGAGTTTGATGTTCCGGGGCATGCCACCAGTTGGTTGGTAGCTTTCCCGCAATTGGCAAGCGCTCCGGGACCATATGCTCCGGGAGGTCAGTTGCTCCCTCACGAAACTGAACAGGCAGGAGATGTCGAGCAGCAGTTTGAAATAGCTGAGATAAAAGCCTCTGGTACCTATAGATTGGAGAGGAACTCGGGCATTTTTGATCCTACGCTTAATCCTATTCTGGAAGAGACCTATGAGATGCTTGGTACCCTTTTCGGTGAAATGGCAGCGCTTTTCCCTGATAGCTATTTTCACATAGGTGGCGATGAAAATGAGGGTCGGCATTGGGATAAAAATCCTGAAATACAGCAGTTTATGAAGAAAAATAATATTGCTGATAACCATGCCCTTCAGACGTATTTTAACAAGAGGCTATTGAAGATATTGGCCAAGTACAACAAGAAGATGATCGGCTGGGACGAAATTCTGCAGCCGGACCTTCCGAAAACTGCTGTAATTCACTCATGGAGAGGGCAGGAGGGACTTGTAAAGGCTGCAAGGAATGGCTATCAGACTATATTATCAAATGGTTACTACATAGACCTTTTAAAGCCGGCTTACAAACACTATCTGAATGATCCGTTGCCCGCTAACGCACCCCTTACTGAGATGCAGAAGAAAAATGTACTAGGAGGTGAGGCTACCATGTGGAGCGAACTGGTTACGCCAACAACTATTGATTCACGCATATGGCCGCGTACCGCTGCTATAGCAGAAAGACTGTGGTCTCCGGCAGCTATAAACGATGTCAGAGATATGTACAGGCGCCTGGATCATATCAGCTTCCTGCTGGAAGAGCATGGTCTCACCCATAAACGCAATCGGCAGGTCATCTTGCGCAACCTGACCGGTGGTGGAGATACCGAAGCGCTCGAAGTACTGGCCAATGTAGTAGAGCCGTTGAAAGGATACAAAAGAAATCCAGGTGGCACTATGTATAAAACGTACTCTCCATTCACACTTTTTGCTGATGTTGCCATTGCTGATGCACCTGATGCCCGGGTATTCAATCAGTTGGTGGTAGATTATCTGAATCACTCGAAGGAGGTTAGTGAGGCGGATATCAAAAGCTGGCTGCAAAAGTGGCGCGATAATCATAAAAAATTAATACCGACAATTGAGCAGTCATTTGTGTTGAGGTCTATTGAACAGCTTTCGGCTAACCTGTCGGAGATCGCTCGGTTAGGGTTGGAAGCGATGGATGGAAATGTGCAAGGCCATAATCCAATGGAGCAGCTTCAGTGGTATGAGCATGCCCTGGAAAAGCTGGAGCGTAGCAGACAATCCGGTGGGCGCACCGACTTGCAGGTGATAAATTCAATAGAGCAGTTGGTCAAGCGCAAAGCAGCTATTTTGCCTGTTTACAAAACAGATAAGACCATAACTATTGATGGAGATCTGTCAGATTGGAGTGATGTGACCTGGAATTATTTTATTCCTGCCAAGCACTATAACTGGGATGACTCCTGCCATTTTGCTATCAGGTGGGATAAAAAGAATTTATATCTGGCTTTTAAAGTACAGAATACTAATTTACAGGCGCTGGCCAAAACAAGAGATCAGGAAGGGCTGCATATGGATGATGGGGTGGAGTTTTTGATAGATACTGAAGGAGATCGTTCAGCAGAATGGAAGAATGATGACCTGGCTTATCATATCAATGTATTTAATGCCATCATTGATGATCGCGGCAGCCTGGCTAATGGCGAATACAATAACTCCTGGAATGGCAACGCCAAAACGGCCGTAAAGGTATCAGGTACTATAAACAATCCTAAAGATAAGGATACAGGTTACCAGGTGGAGGTAGCCATCAACTGGAAAGAATTGGGACGAAATCCGGTAGATCAGACGGTGATGGGTATTAATCTTTGTGTTAACGACAGGGATGACATTCATCAACAATACAGGTACTACGATTATATGAACTTACCGGTATTTCATGTACCTGCGGGCTTCGCTAAATTAGTGCTTATCGACAAGGATTTTAACACTGAAACCTCCTTTGAACAAGAATAAGCGACTACTTTCACTGGACGTTTTCAGAGGGATTACTATTGCTGCCATGATCGTGGTGAACAACCCCGGATCATGGGCAGCAGTATATCCACCGTTGCTACATGCCGGCTGGCACGGCTGCACACTGACAGACCTTGTTTTTCCATTCTTCCTTTTTATTGTGGGAGTGGCAGTGTGTTTGTCTTTGTCCCGTGCAGTTGAAGACAAAGGACGTCATAAGCAAATAATATTCACTGTCCTGAAGAGAAGTGTGATTCTTTTCCTGATAGGCCTTTTCCTGAATGCATTTCCGTATTTCGACCTCTATCACCTTAGGATACCCGGTGTACTGCAGCGCATTGCCGTAGTATTTTTTATTTGCGCTTTTTTGTATCTGAAAACCGGCTGGAAAGTGCAGGTATATATCGGGAGCGCTATTTTAATGGTGTACTGGTTGTTGTTCCTGATTATTCCCATACCCGGCGCAGCTACCGGTAGCCTGGAGTCCGGTGCAAATCTGGCAGCCTGGGTAGATAGCCAACTGTTGACCGGCCATATGTGGGAGGTTACAAAGACGTGGGATCCGGAAGGTGTGCTAAGTACATTACCCGCCATAGTAACAGGTATAATCGGTGTGCTGGTCGGCCAATGGCTAATGGCAGACCGCACAGAGAAGGAAAAGGTCATTTATCTTTTTGTAGCGGCCAATCTGCTGATCGTTGCCGGACTTTTCTGGGACTTGTTCTTTCCTATCAATAAAAGCCTGTGGACAAGCTCATATGTATTGTATACTGCCGGAATCGCTATTCACTTTCTAGCCTTTCTCTACTGGTTGCTGGACATCAAAATGCAAAGAAGTAAATTCTGGACACCCTTTAAAGCATTTGGTATAAACGCCATATTCGTTTACATGCTTTCAATGATGCTGGCCAGTGTGCTGGTATCGCTGGAGGTCTCAGGGGGAGTTTCTCTACAGGGCTGGCTTTTTAGTGGATTTACAGCAGTCATCACCGATGTCCGTCTGGCCTCTTTTATTTATGCTTTATTGTTCACCCTGCTCATGTTTGTGCCGGTGTGGATACTTTATAAAAAGAACATCATTATTAAGGTTTAATCTTATATTATGGTTTTAGAAACAATTGACTGGCTATCTGTTATTGCATTTTTTGTGGTTTCGCTGGTAATAGGTATTGTAGTGGCAAGGCAGGCAAGCGCCAGCATATCGGAATACTTCCTGTCGGGGCGCAACATGCCTTGGTGGCTGCTGGGAGTGTCTATGGTAGCGACCACCTTTTCTGCTGATACACCCAATCTGGTAACAGATATAGTACGGCAGGATGGTGTCTCCGGGAATTGGGCCTGGTGGGCGTTCCTGCTCACGGGCATGCTTACCGTTTTTGTCTACTCCAAGCTGTGGAGGAGGTCAAACGTGCTGACAGACCTGGAATTTTATGAGTTGCGATATAGCGGGCGGGCTGCGGCATTTTTGCGTGGCTTCAGAGCCCTTTATCTTGGTGTGTTCTTTAACGTGATGATCATGGCCACCGTATGTCTGGCGGCCATCAAGATAGGAGGTGTACTGCTAAACCTTACTCCCGTTCAAACCTTACTTATTGCTTCGGTAGTAACCGTTATTTACAGCTCCCTTGGGGGCTTAAAAGGCGTATTGATTACCGACTTCATACAGTTTATTATTGCGATGATAGGCTCTGTCTGGGCCTCCTATGTTATTGTGAACCTTCCAGAGGTAGGCGGCCTCGAAAATATGCTGTCTCACCCGGCGGTTCAGCCCAAGTTGGATCTGCTGCCTGATTTTTCCAGAACAGAGACCTTAATCCCACTATTCGTAGTGCCTTTGGCGGTGCAGTGGTGGAGTGTTTGGTACCCCGGAGCAGAGCCTGGTGGCGGTGGTTACATTGCTCAGCGTATGCTATCAGCGAAAAATGAACAGCATGCCATAGGGGCTACTCTCTTTTTTAATATTGCCCATTATGCGCTCAGACCATGGCCATGGATTATTATTGCGCTGTCGTCTATGATCGTGTTTCCTAACATGGAAGCCATTCAGGCTGCATTTCCTCATATTGCCCCGGGTATCATCCGGCACGATCTGGCATACCCGGCTATGCTTACCTACCTGCCTCATGGCCTGTTGGGGTTAGTGATCGCTTCGTTAATAGCCGCCTTCATGTCTACTATATCCACACACCTGAACTGGGGGGCATCGTACGTGGTGAACGATTTTTACAAAAGATTTGTCGATCCGGAAGCAAGCGATTCGTCCATGGTGAACCTTGGCAGGCTGTCAACAGTGGTTTTGATGGTATTGGCAGCCATATTGGCTTTATATCTTGAAAATGCTATTCAGGCCTTCCGCATATTGCTTACTATTGGTGCAGGCACTGGACTTATTTTTATACTTCGCTGGTTTTGGTGGAGGATCAATGCTTTTACAGAGCTCGCTGGTATGGTGGTATCCTTTTTCGTAGCCATATACTTTGAGCTGGTACACGTGCGGCTGGGGTTTGAAGATATTCCCGGGCATTACAGGTTGTTGTGGGGTGTTGGTCTCACTACTGCCTTGTGGTTGCTGATCACTTTTCTGACGAGGCCCACCAGCGCAGAAAAGCTTAGGGAGTTTTACCTGAAGGTAAAACCCGCCGGCCCCGGTTGGGATCGCATTAAGAGGAGGATGGCAGAAAATAATGAGGAAATACCGGTGATAGAGCACAACCTGAGCCTGGAGGTGTTGAGCGTATTTATTGGTAGCGTTACCGTATTCTCTGTGCTGTTTGCTACCGGATACTGGATCTATGGAGCGGTGATCACCGCCATGGTATTGACCATCGTATCAGGCTTGGGAGCATTGTGGCTCATTATCATGTGGAGGCGGTTTTCTAAGTAACTCTTTATTGCCGCTTCCGATAGTGCCCCCCGGCAAACCAAGAGCGGTGAAACCAAGAACAGCAACTTAAAAACCGACAAACTGTAAACTGAGAACTGTAAACTGAGAACTGTAAACTGAGAACAGTGAACTGAGAACTGAGAACTGAGAACAGTGAACTGACATGTGGATTAGGGCAACGTTCTGGGTAAGTAATTTCTCGGTTTAGCAGCAAAATGATATGTATTTTGATGTATTTTCGATCCCTAATGCAGTTTTTTGACTATTGGCATAGTTGTTCCTCTTTTTTTAGTAAACCAAAAGGATATGACTATGAAAAAAGTGAGAATGACAATGTTAACAGTGGCCATCCTTATTTTGGGAGCAGGATTTACCTATGCGCAATCACCTAAAGGAGGTGTAAAGGGTGGTCTTAATTTAAGCAATCTTTATATTGATGATATAGAAGATGAAAATGTGCGAACTGGCTTTCATGTCGGTGTTTACAGGCAATTGATGTTGGGGCCGTCCTTTGCTATTCAGCCGGAGCTGAATTATTCTACCAAAGGTGCCGAAGCGGAATATAATATTATAGGTTTTGAAGGGGAAAGGAAATTTAACCTCAACTATATTGATTTGCCTGTGCTATTTACATTTAAGCTGGGTGATGATGCCGATATACACATTGGTCCGTACGTTGGCTACCTGGTAGGGGTGAGCACGTCAACAAACGGTGATCTTGGTGATAACTACAGAGAGTTGGACAGAGATGATTACGAGAAGTGGGACTATGGTTTGTCCGGTGGACTAGCCCTCAATTTTGATCCTATTGCTTTTGGAGTGCGCTATAATTATGGTTTAAATGAAATTGCTAAAGCCGAAAATGCCAAACGACAAATCGGTGATGCTAAAAATTCATTTGCACAGGTTTATATTGCATTGAACCTAATGTCAAGAACAGGATATTAAAGCTGATCAACAGCAAAAAGAATTGGTATGCTGATGGGATTGAAAGGTTTTGTTGGTTTACCAATTTTTTTGACGTTGTGTAACAACTAAATGTCACTGCGGTAACGACCGGTAGGGACCGTGGCAGTCCCCTGAATTGAAAGAATGGTTAAAGTCGTGAAGTAGTATAGTTCTCGTTGTCGATTGGGGGATTGCCACGTCAATGTCATCTTCCTTTTGTCAGAGGACATCTCCTCCCGACATAAAGCTCGGGACAAGTCGCAATGACGGTTTAAAAAATGAGGAGTGAAGCAAGCGCGGCAGTCCCCTGAATTGTTTACCAATGTTTAATATCCTCAAAGAGATCTCGCCAGTCGGGATTTATGGACTCAATAAGAGCAATCTTTTTAGCTCTGGAGCCTGCTTTAATTTGTTTTTCTCTCGCTATTGCTTCTTCTATCGAATGAAATAATTCGTAGTAGGCAAGTTTTGAGCAATTGTATTTTGCCGTAAATGCCGTTGAATGATTCTCGCCACCAAATCCTCACAAACACCGGTATATAAGGTTGTATTATGATAATTGGTAGTGATGTATACAGCTCCGCCTTTTTTCATATTCAAAAATATGAATTTTAACGTCACTGCGAACGACCGGTAGGGAGCGTGGCAGTCCCCTAACTGGAACAACGTGTGAATTCGTGAAGTAATATAGTTCGCGTTAACGATTTGGGGATTGCCACGTCAGCGCCACCTTTCAGGCTGGCACTTCCTCGCAATGACGGGTTTGAAAATGGGGCGAAGCTAACGTCACTTCGAGCGACTGATAAGGAGCGTGGCAGTCCCCT
>NZ_AMZN01000123.1 GCF_000331535.1 Fulvivirga imtechensis AK7
TTGTCCTTACTAAACTGAGGAAGACCCTTCGTTCCTCAGGGTGATGTTACGTTCGGGGATGACGATAGTGGGGTATTTAATAATTCATTGATTATCAGAATCTAGTAAGAACTTGTCATTGGTACTTTGGAGGGGTCTATGCACAAGTAACTGCTCCAAAGGTGCATGGATCTCTCCCTTGGGGGTCCTCGAGGCAAGCTCTGGACAGGCGAGATGACCGTGCTACTTAGAAGAGATTTTTCTTAACTTAATAGCAGTGGGGGCCTTGTCAGGTGGCTGATGATCTTAATGTGCCGGCAACACTTCCTTTTTGCGAAGAATAGCCGCACTGACCAGAGAAATTACAAGCCCTATGGGAAAGATCTCCATTATTGTCCAGGCGAACCGGATAAATGGATTGGCGTAATACTCCTGCATCACTTTCATCTCTTGCGCTTTTTGCTCAATTTCTTCGGCAGAAGCCCCACTACTTTCAAGTTTTTCGATATAGTGCGCAGTGTATTTGGTCATAAAATCAGAAGCAGAGGTTTGATAGTACACTTCCCAGCCAATAGCATACATACAGGCTGCTATTAACGTTATAAAAAGACCTATACGGAAAGCCTTGCCAAAAGAAACGATACCTTCGTTGTGTTTGTCACGGAATGTTTTAATGCCGAAGAAAATAGTAGACAATGAAATGATCATTGTCAGATAACCCAATATTTCTCCCAGGTCAAAATCCATTTCTTCTCCGCTTAAAGAGAAGTTGATGTACATCAGAGCAGTGACTATTGCTCCTGCTATTAATCCATAGGTGATAATTACTTTTTTCATATGTATATGTTTAGTATTGAGATATTAGTATTGAGGCTGTATTTACGATTCACCATTTTTGATTTACGAATTAAGTGGCAAGCTTCAAACTGTAAGTTCAAACAACGCTAAAAAATCGTTTGTCTGCCTCGTACTTAAGTATGATTTTAATGTTCTTAACTGATATCCCACCAAAGTATGAGGTATTAAGGTATCAGGTTCAGCTCTTTTGCCCGCTGTACTGCCTGCGTTCTCCGCTTTACATCCAGCTTGGAAAACAGGTTGGTAGTATGCGTTTTGATAGTACTCAGAGATACGAATAGTTTGTCGGCAATTTCCTGATTAGAATGGCCCTGAGCCATCAGTTCTAAAACTTCGTATTCACGTGTGCTAATGCCGGTTTCCTCAAGCTTCTTACTGTCGATGGCAAAGTCGACTCCTGGTTGCTGTATTTTTGTTTTTTTAATGAGTTTAGCTCCTGCCCAGACTCCCAAAGCTGTAAAAAGGGAGGCAATCACCGCCAGGTATACCTCTAGTGATAAATCCCTTACAAAATACCTGTATTCCACTAGCTTGAGCACAGTGGCTAGAGTAGCTAACCCAAGACCATATAAGAGAATAGTTTTTCGCATAACTATGTAAAGTTAGCCTATTTCTTGTGCAAGGCTTAAAATATAGCCGACACTACTTAGTGTCTCAAAGAAAACTCCAAGTGGCTTTAAGAAAACGTCAAGGTCAAGGCTTGCGAAGTTCCAAAAAGCGGAGCGTACTGAGGTACGTGAGCATTTTTGGAACGAGCGTAACGCAGACATTGGCGTTTTCTTTAGAGACACTACTTATGTTTTTTCTATACATAGGTGACCTAAGAGCGAATTGCCGTCTGAGTAAAATATAACATAACTATTTTATATTCGCAGATCAATCGAAAAAAGTTGAATGAATAGTGAGCGCAATGAGGAGAAGCTTAGCCTCTCAGAAATAGAGCAATGTATCTATGTTCTGGAAAAGCTTAATGAAGATGTAGAGCAACTGGTTGCTTTACCGGAGGACAAAAGGGTGGCTTTACTAAAAATTGCAGGTCTTCTTTCAAGGCCGGACCGCGATGAGATCAGAAAGAGGAACAAGGTGGCCAGGCAGATCCAGCGTCAGATGCAGGTCGTGCATGACCGCAATGCGCGTGCTATAACCGGTATTCGTACAGCGAGAACGACTGCTGTGTTTACAGCACCGAAACAGATTTCGACCATCCCGGTTAATAATGGCCATCAGAAAGAATTAACTTCTCCCCGCAACTGCTATGTTTGCAAAAAGGAATACACGCTGCTGCACCATTTTTATGATGCTATGTGTACTGAATGTGGAGACTTCAACTATGCAAAACGTTTTCAAACAGCAGACCTAACCGGACAGGTGGCGCTAATAACGGGTTCACGCCTTAAAATAGGATATCATTCTACGCTGATGATGCTCAGGGCCGGAGCTACAGTGATAGCGACCACACGTTTCCCTGTCGATTCGGCTGTTCGTTTTTCAAAGGATGAGGATTTTTCAGAATGGGGGCATCGTTTGAAGATCCATGGCCTGGATCTCAGGCATATACCTAGCGTTGAAATATTTGCAAGTTATGTGGAGCAGCACTATGACAGGCTGGACTTACTGATTAACAATGCTGCTCAGACGGTGAGAAGGCCTCCGGGTTTTTATAGCCATCTAATGGCCGGTGAAGCATTGCCTTATGGCGACTTATCAACGGATGTTCAGATGCTATTGGAAGATCAGCAGCACTGCCTGGGTTTTTTGGGAGCTGCCGGTGTCATTCAAAAAGAAAAGAACGGAGCTTTGCCCGTAAGCTGGCACAGTCAGGAGCCGGGAATCGGATTGCGTGCCTCTGCTCAGCTATCACAGATACCCTATAAGTTTGATCACTCGCTGGATGTAAAGGAGGTATTTCCTGAAGGGCAATTGGATGCCGATCTACAGCAGGTAGACCTGCGTAAGACCAATAGCTGGCGTTTAAGGCTGGGAGAGATACAGACGCCTGAAATGCTGGAGGTACAGTTGGTGAATGCGGTGGCTCCATTTGTGCTGTGTAACAGACTTATTGGTATGATGAGGAGAGATTATACGGGTAAAAAGCATGTTGTCAATGTATCAGCTATGGAGGGCAAGTTTCACCGTTTTAAAAAAGAAGACCGTCACCCTCACACCAATATGGCAAAGGCAGCATTGAATATGCTTACCCACACCTCTGCCAGTGACCTGGCGAAAGATGGTATTTTTATGAATGCTGTGGATACCGGTTGGGTGACAGACGAAGATCCTTCAGAACTGGCCCGCCACAAAGAGCAGGTACATGATTTTCAACCACCACTGGATATAGTGGATGGCGCAGCACGTGTGTGTGACCCCTTCTTTGATGGGGTCAATACCGGCACCCACTGGTGTGGCAAATTCCTAAAAGATTACTACCCAATCGATTGGTAGTACAGTACAGAGTTCTTAGTTTGCAGTTCTCAATGACGGAGGCTACGGGTACAGAGAAGATAATTGAAAGAACCGACAACCGACAAACTGAAAACTGCGAACTGTGAACTGAAAACTGAAAACTGCGAACTGCGAACTGCGAACTGAGAACTGAAAACTGCGAACTGAACAATGAAGAAATATTACTATCTTGTAGAAATACAGTTTTTGGGTTTTCGTTATCATGGTTGGCAAAAACAGCCAAATGTAAAGACTGTTCAGGGGATGGTGGAGAAGACGCTATGTTTCATTTTTGATCATAACAATTTCAGGACCCTGGGCTCTTCCCGGACTGATGCGATGGTTTCTGCCCATCATTACGCTTTTGAGCTCTTTACCAGGCAACCGGTGGATGCAGATTCACTTCTTCATGACCTGAATACCAACCTGCCCAACGATATCCGGGCATTAGCCGTAAAGGAAGTAGGGGAGGAATTTAATATTATTCAAAGCCCTAAGGTCAAGGAGTACTTGTATTTATTCTCCTTCGGAGAGAAGAACCATCCCTTTTGCGCTCCTTTTATGGTATACATGGCAGGGAATTTGGATATAGA
Organism: Fulvivirga imtechensis AK7; assembly: GCF_000331535.1. Lineage (GTDB taxonomy): Bacteria > Bacteroidota > Bacteroidia > Cytophagales > Cyclobacteriaceae > Fulvivirga > Fulvivirga imtechensis. The sequence goes on from NZ_AMZN01000123.1 coordinate 3,873, forward strand.
TATGATGAAGGCAGGCGCCAAACAGTTTGAAGGTGTTCATAATTTTAAAAAATACTGCTGTAAGCCTTCTGCGGATACTGTGCTGGTTCGGGAAGTCTTAACTTGTGAAATAGTAGAAAATGATATACACACTTCTAATTTTTTCCCTGATAAAAGCTATCTGCTGAGGGTGCGTGGACAAGGATTTCTACGTCATCAGGTAAGACTGATGATGGGGGCGCTATTTAGTTTGGGTAGAGGAGAACTTACTTTAGCGGATATTGAGTTATCATTAAAAGGGGATGATGATGAGCCATTGAGTTTTATTGCTCCTTCCTCAGGTTTGATACTTCATCAGATAGATTTTGGATGATACCTGATGACTGATAAAAATCATTAAAACATTTTTATATAAATAAGCCTGTGAATTCTATTTCCAATGTTATTTTTGCGCTCGTTTAATTATGATCAACGATATATTTTTTACTGTTCTGTTCAGCATCTCACCACTCGGTGAGGCACGTGTTGGCATTCCCTACGGCATATTAAATGGTGTACATCCTATAATAGCTTTTTTAAGCGGACTTGTGGCAAATCTTTTGGTCTACCCACTGGTGTATGTGGTGCTTCAAGCTGTAAATAAGAAAATGTGGCAATACCGCGTTTATAAAAAACAGTCGGTGAAAGTATCGAAAAGAGCGAAGAAACTGACAGGCAACAGTATCCATAAGTATGGTTTTTGGGGACTGATGGTCTTTGTTATGATCCCTTTGCCGGTAACAGGGGCTTATATGGGATCTATTGCTGCCATACTGTTTAAGCTGCCTCCAAAGCAGGCCTTTAAGTCAATTAGCCTGGGAGTAATAATATCATGCCTGTTGGTAACTATAGGCGCCTATTTCGGTCATCAGGGTATTAAGCTTCTTTGATGTAGGTGACCAAAACAAACGCTACAGACGCCTGTTAGCCAGGTAGCTTATAAAACGCTCAAATATTAGCATATCTTAGCATAACTACATAGTTTTATCAAAAGCGCTGACCAGAAGAAAAGGTAATTTTAAATTATAATGATATGTTAGGTATACTTTTAGCTAAAAGAGGTAAATGGAAATTAATATGGTTGCTATTGAGCCTTAATATCTTGTTGCTGGCAGCAGGAATAGCCATATTTTTTATTTCTTAGCGGAATGAAAGTGAGCAAACGCAAATTTTTCAGAATAATATGGTTTAGCCTGGTGACTATCTTTATGATATGGCAATGGATGGCCTTTCAATCTCACAACCTCCCCGATAATGTGTTTGATACTGATACTGGTCTTGCGGTTGAGACAAGAAATGATTACTATACCTTTAAGCCCCGAAACAGTGCCAGTAACCTGGAGATCATCTTCTTTCAGGGGGGACTTACTGATCCGAAAGCGTATGCTCCCTTGTGTAGGAAGATAGCAGAAAAGGGATTTACCTGCCATTTAATGAGGATGCCTTTTCGACTACCAGTCAAGGGCTATGAAAAGATCAAGGAGCTGTTTGATCTATCTGCGAGTCACTATGCAATAGGCGGACACTCACAAGGAGGAAAAATGGCTGCACAATTCGTTTTCGAAAATCCGGCGCTAATGAAAGGTTTATTTTTAATGGGCACTTCGCATCCAAGAGATATTGATCTGTCGGGTTTGGAAATACCCACAGCGAAGATCTATGCTGAAAATGACGGTCTGGCAAGTATGGGGGAAGTGATGGAAAATAAATCAAAATTACCAGCAAATGCGCGCTTAATTTTTATTGAAGGTGGGAACCATTCTCAATTTGGATACCTCGGACACCTGCTGGGAGATGATGATGCCGCAATACCATTGGAACAACAGCAGGAGCAGACATTAGAAGCTTTATTGACCCTATTTGCTGAAATCGAATCTGAATTGTGAAGAAGGTAATAAAGAATGAACCTGAGCGTTTCTTAAACCTCTGGTTTTTGTAAAAAATAACAACCACAAATGAAAATATTGTTTATGGCTGCGTTCATAGCAGTCAGTACCACTTCGTTTTGCACTGCTCAGGAAAAACAAATTGCCATTACCGTTGACGATCTGCCTGTGGTCAACTATGGTATCGACAGTAAAGATTTTGCAAAGGAGATAGTGAATAAAATATTGGATGGCCTGGATAGATATCAGGTGCCAGCAATCGGTTATGTTAACGAAGGAAAACTGTACAAAAAAGGAAAAAAAGATCGCGCCAGGCTAAATTTGCTTGAGAATTGGCTTCAGAGAGGTTATGAATTGGGAAATCACACTTTTTCTCACATGAACTATCATAGGTCGGGTTATAATGACTACACAACTGATATTGTAAAAGGCGAGAAGGTAACACGGCCAATGGCAAAGAAATATGGTTATGATCTCAGGTTTTTCCGGCACCCTTATCTCAAAAGTGGCTCTACTAAAGAGAAAGCAGATTCTCTGCAGATCTTCCTGCATCAGAAGGGTTATGTAGCTGCTCCGGTAACTATTGATAATGATGACTACTTATTTGCCAAACGCTATAGTGAAGCTTATGAGGCTGGTGATACCGCTAAAATGCGAACGATAGGCGAGGCCTATGTAAAACATACTGAGGCGAAGTTGCTGTATTTTGAAAACCTGACAGTGAAGATGCTGAACCGCCACATCAGACAAGTATTTTTAATTCATGCTAACCTGCTAAATGCTCACTACCTCGAAGATATACTTAAAATGTTTAGTAAAAACGGCTATACATTCATTTCACAGGAAGAGGCACTAAAGGACGAGGTCTATGGCGAAGAGATCACCGCCTATGGCGATTGGGGTATTTCATGGATAGAGCGATGGGCGCTGAGTAGAGGAAAAAGGGGTGATTTCTTTGAGGGAGAGCCTGCTTTGCCGGAACTCTTAAACGAATAGGTATGCTTCGACTCAGGCTTTTCCTTATTGCATCGGTACTACTTTTTTCCAACACTTTGGCCCAGGAGATCCCAACGAGGCAAGACAGCCTGAAAGGATCCATTACCCCGGAAAGAGCCTGGTGGAATGTAGTTCGCTATGATATTACCATTGAGCCAAATATCAGGAACCATACGCTTACTGGTAAAAACAGGATTCTTTTTGAGCAGACAGGAAAGCGGACGGGGGAGGCGATGCAGATAGACCTGCAAGCCCCACTACAAATCGATAGTGTCCTATTGGAAGGTGAAAAGATAGGCCAATTGACAAAAGAAGGTGACGCCTGGTTTGTTAACCTGCCCAATCTTCAACAAAAGATACATGCAATAACAGTCTACTACTCAGGTGCACCTAAAGAATCTGTAAAGCCACCCTATGACGGAGGTATCGTGTGGGCAAAAGATTCATTAGAAAGGCCCTGGATATCTGCAGCCTGTCAGTTATTGGGAGGAAGTGTCTGGTATCCCTGTAAAGATCATTATAGTGAAGAACCTGATCATGGCGCTTCATTGACAGTAATTGTTCCCGACTCGATGGTTGCTGTTGCCAATGGCCGGTTGACATCTTTAGAGTCAAAACACGGCAAAAGTAGCTACACATGGGCTGTTGTTAACCCAATCAATAACTATGGTATATCGTTTTACATTGGCAATTATGTCGTGCTAAAACACACTTACGCTGGTGAGAAAGGAGACCTGGATATGAGCTTTTGGGTGCTCGACTACAACAGGCAAAAAGCGATTAACCATATGATACCAGAGGTGAATCTGACCATGCGCGCCTTTGAAAAATGGTTTGGCCCATATCCCTTTTACGAGGATGGTTTTAAGATGGTGGATGCATCATACATCGGGATGGAGCACCAAAGCGCCATTGCTTATGGAAATCAATACCGGAAGGGAAGATACAAATTCAAAAATCTCACTGCACTAGACAAAGAGACAGACCGGCTCATAGTCCATGAAATGGCTCATGAGTGGTTTGGAAACAATATTACCATGAGTGATATGGCTGACAGGTGGGTGCAGGAGGGTTTTGCAGCTTATGGAGAGGAGCTGGTGATGGAGGAGCTGTTCGGGCGAGAGGTTGGCCGGGAATTCTATATAACACGCAGGAAGAATTACATAAAGAATAAACAACCACTGATCTCTCCCTATGGCATTTTCCGGGATGCCGGTCCTGATATGTATTTCAAAGGGTGGGCTATCGTACATATGTTACGTGAAATTGTTGATGATGATGACAAATTCAAAGCATTACTTCGAGAGATGAACAGGAGGTTTTATCATCAAACTGTATATTCTGTAGAACTCGAAAATTTTATTAGCGAATACCTGGAAATTAACCTGAAGCCCTTTTTTAACCAGTACCTAAGGCATGCTTCAGTGCCTGTATTGGAGTATCGTCAGGAAGGAGATAATCTTTCGTATCGTTTTGTAGCTGATGTGAATGACTTCAAAATGCCAGTTAAGGTCAAAGGTACAGGGCGGGATGTTTGGCTCCGAGCCACCACTTCCTGGCAAAGCACCAGTATCGAAAGTCGGGATTATTCAGAAGAGTTGATCATAGATCCAAATTTTTTGATACAATCAAAAAACGTCAAATAGAAGAGTTGTTAAGACATAAATTCCCCGATGTTTCCCAATGTTGTTAACTTAAGAGAGCTTGGCTCCGGTGGTAACGAGGGAACTTACTAAGTTATAAGGCAGGTATTTTCGGTCTTAGTAAAAATCTTCCTTCCAATGAAGAACGTTTCATGAAAAATTGATAATCAATTTGTTGACACATAAGTGGTCAAATGCAGACATCCAGCTTATATCCGTTCTGACGGTTTGGAACCGTGCAGACAGGATAGGAGCGCGCTTTGAAATTGAAAATTGGTGAATGAATAGTGTCTACATTTTGTAAAGCAGACCGGGGTCAGACGGTTTCGAACCGTCTGACCCCTAATTACGAGCGCCAACCGGAGAAAACAGCATAGCTCATATTTTTTTGATCCTGCTAACAACGCACTCGCAGGTATGTAAGGTCAATAGTTAAGGAAATGTAATCTGGTTAAATATAAACCAATTTTGCGCCTATTCGTAGGAAAAGCTATGATCAGACCATATACCCATCATGACAAAGAAGCAGTGATTCACCTGCTACAGCTCAATACACCGGAATACTTTCACCCTTCAGAGGAGCATGATTTCATTGAGTACCTGGACAAATTCCTTGAACACTATTTTGTAGTGGAAGAGAAGGGCCAGATAGTAGGCTGCGGAGGATACAATTTTGCCGAGAATAACACAATTGCAAGGATCGCATGGGACATGATCCATCCAGCATTTCAGGAGAGAGGTGTGGGTAAAAAGCTGACCCTATATCGGATTGACGCCATCAAGAAAAGCAGCGCAGCTCAGTCTATTGTTGTACGCACCTCACAACTGGCCTACCCATTTTATGAAAAGGTAGGTTTTGAGTTGGAGAAGGTTGCAAAAGACTTTTGGGCTGAAGGCTTTGACCTTTATCAGATGAAGATGAGCATCAAATAAAAACCATAGCTGATTTTAAATTATTACAAGAAATCATCAAGCGCCCTATTTCGACAAATTTAACATCTCAGCTAACGAGATGTGTCCATCTTGTACTACAGTCTCTTTGAAATTGGACTTATCCACTACTACCGGATCGAGTAGAATAGATTTTACTTCTATATTATCTGCTTTCAAAATAACAGTGCCTTCTATGGGTTGATTGTTGGCAAGCTTCATTGCAGCCTGAGCGGCTACAGTCGCTAATGCTTTGATCGATTTGTAAACGGTCATTGTCTGGTGGCCTTTTAAGATGTTTTTCAGACCTCTGATATCCGCGTCTTGTCCGGTGATAACAGGATTGCCACCGTTGTCAACGGATTTAACCATTTCTATGGACCCGTTAGCCAAAGCATCATTTGCGGCAATGATAACATCAGGATGGTTATCTTGTGTCAACAACAGATTTTGCATTTGCATAAAGGCTTCTATTTCACTCCAGGCAGTGAGTACAATGTCGCCCACAATCGTTACATTGCCAGACTTTATGTGAGGTTCAAGAACCTCCATTTGTCCTTCCCTGAATAGTACCGCATTATTATCAGTAGTTGGGCCGTTGAGCAAAATGTATCTACCCTTGGGTGCCAGGTTTAGTGCATACTCAGCCTGTAGGTTGCCCACCTTTTTATTATTGAAAGAAATATAAATGGATATATCGTCACTAAGTATTAGTCGATCATAGGAGATGAGCGGAACATTGTTTTCTTTGGCAAAAGAAGCTATAACGGCAGCTTTTCTGGCATCACTGGGTACTACAACCAAAACGTCTACCTTGCCCTCGGTGATCATCTTTTTTGCCAGCTCGATTTGTTCTTCAGCATTTCCATAGGCTCCGGTTTCAACAAGGCATTCTCCTCCGAGCTTTTTCACCTCATCCGAAAATAGCTTCTCATCCATATACCACCTGTCGGTGATGTAGCTGTCCAGAAGAAAGCCGATTTTCTGAGCATTGGATGCAACATGTGTGGAGATAATAACTATAACAACAACAATAGTTTTCATAATGTTCATAATTCAGGGGGTGAAGGGTTGAACAATAATATAGTTAAATAAATGACAATAGGAAACCCCTGTAGCGAGAAAATTGCTTAACTACAGGCGAAGTAAGCCAACACATGCCTGCATAAGCGCTGTTTGAGTCAATGGAAATCCCGAATCTTCTGCTGATAGCCCCTTATGAATAGTTATATATCACAGAAGCAAATACTGCAGCTATAAACTTATCCAGAATGGAAAAAAAATAAGCTGTCTCATACTCTGCAGGAACGAACAGGTAGAATGATAATTCTACCACTTTAGTTTGGCTATTTTCTACAGTAAAAAACAGCAGCCTGAAC
>NZ_AMZN01000124.1 GCF_000331535.1 Fulvivirga imtechensis AK7
TCCGCCCCTGAGGGATCATTGAGTCCTACCGGGTCGTTGAAAGCATAATTATAAGGACTCACACCACTGTACTTCACAGCCATGGGGTCGATACCTGTCATTCTTCCCAGGGCAGGGTCGTACTGCCGGAAGAAGGTCTCGTAATTTTTTGTCTGCTCGTTCAGCTCTGAGCCGGCATTGTAGAGGAAATTATTCTTTAAGTCCGTAGGCCTTGTCCAACTGGTGTTATGCTGCAGTCCGAAAGGATAATAATCCGTGTTCTGCACCACCAAACTTTCCTGAATCGCCACCACCATATCATCAAAATACACCTCGTTCAGGCTGTTGCTTTCATTGGAAAGGTACACGTAGATCCACCCTTCCTTGGTGGCTTCTATATCTGTGAGGCTCAGCGTCTCCAATGTGCCTGATTCGCTGATCTGCGCATGGCCGTGCTGGTACATCTTCATATTCCTGTCGAACAGGATGTAGTTCAGGTAGCCCGCAGGCCTGGTGTTGAGGGTGCTGCCCAGTAAGCCAAACCCGCCATTATCCGGGTTGATAGCATTGTCAAAGGCATTAAAAGTAGCCTGCTCTGAAGAAGTACCTCCGTTTACTCCTCCAAAAATGCCCGCCAGCGTAGTGATGAACGTGTTCAGGTCTATGGTGTTATTAAAGTCGCTTCCACCCCTGTGGTAGGCTTTTACACTCATGGTAGCCTTGTCTCCCGGATACATCGGCAGGCTGATGCCCGGCCCGATGGGCTGACTGCTGAACAGCCGGCTTACTTCGTTGTAGGAAGTAGCACCGGTATCTACTGTGTTGGTTTCATCCACATTGGTAAACAGTCCATCATCTTCCTGTTCATTGGCTTCTGTTTCCATAGTGGCCGTAAAGGTGTGGCTGTCAGCATTGGCCGTGTACAGCATCCTGACATTGCCTAAATGGTCGGAGTAGGCATATTGGTAGTCAAAACCTCCCTCGGCCCCTGCTACCACACGGCCTTCGGCATGGCCGAAGAACTGCAGGGTGTCATTCTCATACACCATGTTGCCGATATAGTCTGTAGTGGTTTGCAATGTGCCGTTTTTGTACAGCTTCTGCGAAAGCTTGGCGCCAGAAGCGTCATAAATATACTTGATTGAGGTGCTATTAGCAAAGGTAATGGAGTCGGGTTTATTTAAAATGTTATAGGTAATGGTTGTAATGCCTTTGTTGGCATCTGAGATGGTGTTACCGTTGCTGTCATAGGTATAGTCTGTGGTTGCTGTCACATCGCTGAAGCCGTCTGTATTGCCGGTGTCATCTACTTTAGTTAGCTGATTGCCGCTGTAGTTATAGGTTAACTGGTCAATAGTCACTGGTAAACCTGTGGCGTCCGGGGCTTTGCGGGTCATACCGGTAATATTGCCATTGGCATCATAAGCGAGGTTGCTGAGAGCGTAGCGCTGAGCGCCTAGCGTCAGGCCTGTGCCCTCTCCATAGTTAGAGCCTTTTAGCCGGTCGGTTTTGTCGTAGCTGTAGGCATAGGCCTGTATCTCACTTTCTGTAGTCAGGTTGTTCTTCCACTTCATGGCCGTGATATTGCCGTTGTAAGCAGGGGTCTGGCCCAGTGCATCCAGGCTTTCGTTATACAGCAGTTCCATGCCGAAAAGCTTATCAGCAGTGATGTTGTCGGGGTCATTGATGCTTTTCAGCCAGCCGCGGATGTTGTAGGCGTAGTCTACGGATTGTAATGCACTTCCCGAGGTGATATGAAGATCTTTTTTGACCAGTTGCCCCAGCTCGTTGTACTGATAGTGAGCCAGAAGCATTTCTCCGGTTGTGCTAATCATCACCTCTTCCAACACATGGCCTGGGGAAAATATGCTAAAATCAACAAGTAAGATGTCGTTATTCGCTACAACCGTTCTTAGTAATGTGTTGTTATGCCAGTAGAGAATTGATTCTCCCTTTCTTTCTATTCTAAACCGGTCACCTGACTCATACGATGGTGCTGTTGCTAACAGGTTTCCACTACCACTTTCACGTATGTGAAAAGTACCGTTATCCCGGAGGTTGAAGGTATAATTGATGTTTGCCCAGCCAGCATCAACATTGGAGGTTGACAGGCCAATCATGCGATAAGTATCAATACGATTGACTACAAACTCAATACTGCCATCACTCCCCGCCGGTATGGTCTGCAAAGAAGCTCCACCTCCATTCCAGTTTTGACCTCCTGAAGTTTTGCTTAATACACCGTTCTCTGTAGTCACATTTACAAGGTCCACCCACGTGGCCTTTACCGCTGTACTGTGCCAGATATCTACAGGCCGCCCGGCATGATCGTATCCAAACCGGGTTTCCTGCGCCAAGATTTCTCCTCCCTGACTCATCGTATTCTTCACTTTTTCCACCTCTCCGTTGAACTTATAGACCATTGTAGCCTTATCGGCCACTGCCAGGTTTTTGTGGTTATTCGACAGGGTTTGTATCGCCCTGCCGTAGTCGTCATAGAACACTACGTTTACCAGCCAGTCATTCGTACCCAGTATTTTTGTTTTGCTACCTGTGGACATACCTCTTAGTAGGGTGTTGGTGGCCTTCTGCCCTGCCAGGTGGGTATTGTCATAAGCATAGTCCGCAGTGCCGTTGCGGTCAAAGTCGTAGTTGTCATAATAGTTCACCGCCAGCACTTCCAGTCCCGAGGTAGGGAACACGGTGTTGCTGTAGCCGTGATATGTAGCGTTCACCGCTTTCGCCTCGTAGTAGGGGGCGGTCTCGTAGTCCAGGTTATCAAACAGCGCTTGTACAGTTGCCCTGGTAGTTTGTGTGGCATTGGTATAGATACCGTTATAAACAGGGCGCTGCTGTATGTCATATTTGGTAAAATACCACTGGTTGCTGGCCCTCAGGTTGCCATCCTGGGTAAGCACCGGCCTGTCAAACGGATCGTAAACAATATATTCCACAGCCTTGCCGGGCACTTTCTTTTCTACCAGCCTGCCTTTGGCATCGTAGGTGTACTTAAAGATCAGCTCTGCTATGCTTGCGCTGTTGGCATCGAGGGTCGTACCTGTGCCCAGTATTTCCACTGCCTTTGGGGGCAGGGTATACTTCAGCTTGCCCTGGTCGTCATAGATATGGTAAGTCTCCAGGTAGCCGGTGTCGTTTTGTACTTTCTTTGATATGGTCAGTCCGCGGCTGTCGGTACAGGTGAGCACATGGTTGCCATTTTCATCGGTCATATCACTTATCACCAGGGTGTTAGTGGCATAGTAGCTATTGGTGGTGCCGTCCGGTTTCCAGTACCGGACCGTACCTGCTGTGTTGTAGGTAATATCCTGCTTCACCGTATGGCCGCTGCCCAATTGCCAGTCGGCTCCGGGGGCGCCTTGCTCCAGCACCCGCTGCAATGGAGAGGTATCGTATTGCGTCTCTGCCCAGGGGTAGCTGTCTGCCGGCACATTAGCCACCGCTCCGTTGTAGAAACTGGCTTGCGTAGTTTGGGGGTCTGTGTAAAAGTCTGCTCCACTAGCCGTGTGGGGCAGGTATTGTCTGGTCACCCTTCCATATTCGTCATACTGTTGGAAGGCTACCATATCGTTCTGCCCGGGGCTCATGCCTTTCACCACGCTTTGTACATTTCGGCCCAGCCCATCGTGATAGCTAAAAGCGGTTACTTTATCAGTCTGTGCTGTAATATTGGCTTCATCAGTTACTTCTTCCCTCAACTGCTCGGTTTTTGTATGCAGTTTCTCAGGCAACAGTGCATCTGTCGGGGAGGCTTTCTTCACCAGCTTCCAGGGGCTGAAGTAGTCTTTGCCATTCAAAGATATCTTTGCTCTGAAATAGGTATCCTTTACAATATTATCATGTGTAATGGAAGTTGATGTATTATATTCTCTAAATATCCAGAAACCATCATCAGACAACAAGGGCTCCAAATGAAGTCCCGACACCGGCTCGGAGTATTGCCATTGGGTAACGGTAGCAGTTTGATAGCCTGTTAGGGATACTGTCACCGAAGTATTGGCTGTTATCTCCGGACCTGTTACACGTAAGTCTGCAAAGGTGTGGTGCACTTCAAAAGTAAACGGATTGCTGGCTACTCCATTCACCTTCACCCGGTACTCGAACGAGGTAGTTTTGTTGGTAAACGTCTGGCTATAGGTATCAGCAGAACCTGCTATGTTAGTCCAGGAGCCTCCCGCATCACGCACCTGCCAGGTATCTATCTTTCCGGTGTAGTTTTGAATGGTGATGGTACCTGTGGCCAATTCCCAGTATTGATCTGATACGGCCAGAAAATCGGCATCATGAAGTATTTTTACTTCTATGATGTTCGACTCTGCCGAACCGCAGGGGTTGGATGCTATCACCTTATATTTCATACCATCTACCGCTGTTTCGGTCATAGGGGAGGTCACACCGGTCATCTCCGACCAGATACCATTGTTGTACTTCATCCATTTATACGTATTGGCATTGGGTGGAGTGGTGAAATTAAGATTCACCTGCCCGCCCTGGTAGAACTCGTAGGTTCCTGTAAGGGTTACCGGATCGGGGACAGTAAGTACCGGTGCGAGCGTAACAACGTTTGATGGCTGCAACACACAATTGCCAGATCCGGCCATTCTCCTGAATTTAGTGGTTGCGGACAGCACTGGCGGATTGTAGCTGGTGCCTGTGGCCCCTGAAATATTACCCCACGTGCTGCCCCCGTTTGTTGATGACTGCCATTGATAACTGTACGAGCCATTACCACCTGAAGCGGCTGCCGTACTGGTAATGGTTTGTGGATCCGCTCCTTCACAGAGCATATCTTCGCTGGTATAGATCTCACCGGGCATGACAGGTGCGTAAACTTCTATCAATACCCCTGAGCTTATGGCAGTACCTCCGCATGAAGAAGCTTTTCTTCTGAACCATTTATTACTACTGAGCACGGGAGGATCATAATAAGCATTAGTGGCCCCGGCTATAGCGGTATAAGTGCCCCCCTGAGGAGCTGACTCCCATTGGTAGGTATAAGTTCCGTCTCCTCCCGATGGCGAGGCGCTATTGTTCAGCCGCGCAGGCGCTGTACCGGAGCAGATGGTCTGGTAGCCTGAAATACTTCCTGCGGAAACAGGATCTAACCTGGTAATTGTAATAGTGTTTGAAGTGACGGTTCCGCAATTATTAGAGATCGCATCCCTTTTATACTGTACACTGGGGCCGGGGGTATCTCCTATATATCCTGCACCCGTCATGTCACTCACTACCTCCCACGCCTGGGAGCCTATTTTGCGCCACCATTTATAGGATTGAATACCTCCACCACCACTGGCGTTGACCGTGCTGAGGATACCGGTACCCTGCCCGTAGCACAGCTCCGGATCCTGTGCAGATATCTGCCCGGCCAGCAACTGGTCACGTACGGTAATGGTGATGATATTACTGTATTTATATTGCCCGCACGAGTACACCCTTCTTTGATATTCTTTGGTACTGGTCAGCACCGGAGGATCATACGAAGATGAGTTAGCCCCACTGATCCAAGACCAGCTTCCCCCGGGGCTTCTGTGCCTCCAGGCATAGGTATAGCTGCCATTACCGCCCGAAGGGCTGGTGCTATTATATATGTTACCGGGGTTACCGCCGTTACAGATGGTTTGAGCCCCGGAAATTGACCCTGGTGACAGTGATGGACGTACTGTGATTTTTACCTGGTTAGTAAAATAATACTGCGTATCTCCAGAAAGCCTGGCTCCTCTTTTGAAGTATGTTGTTTTAGTTAAGTTGTCAACATTCAGCGTTGGCGCAGTGGCATATATATCCATGGAAAAAGTTGATTGATCCTCTGGTCTGCTAAACCACCGGTAAACTATACTGCTACTGCCTCCATCTGCGCTTTCTGTGTTGGTTAAACTTGCGTTTCCGTTATAGCAAATCGTCTGCGCCCCTCCGATGGAACCGGGGTCAAGCTGAACGCTGACAGATTTCTGGTCATACAGCGTACCGTTCCATTGCTCCAGCCGCACCGACTTTGAGCCGGCATCATTCCATTGTATATCCGCGTAAATTGTAGTGGTTCCATTACTATATGTGTTTACTACCGTTCCACCAACGGCCTTCCAAAAACCCAATGTAAGATGGGAAGCTGTATAGCTATAGGTAGCAGTAGCGCCTACCTGCGATGATGAAGGGCCTTGTATGCTCTGTGAAAAAACTGTTTGAAATGCTACCAACAAAGCAAAGGTGAACAGTAATGATCTCATGGCCTTTATTTTTGATATTTGGGTATTCATTGTCTTATCTTTTACTCTGTAGCACATCCGATGTCACTTTTGTAATAGTCGATATATACAAAACTGCGGGCTTCTTTTTCCCCATCTACCGCTATACAGACCAGGTAGAAATCATTGGGGTGGTATGTTCGGTCATACAGGTACACCTGGCCAGTGTGCGCCGGAGGATAATTAGGATTATTGACTGGGTTGCCAAAGGTATGGATAGACTGATTGGGTGAATCCCACCAAAACCAGTAGTAAGTTACCCCTTGCGATGCCCCCAAAGCTTCTGCTTTGAACTTGGTATCTGCCGTGCCGGGAATATCGCAACTATGGGCCGGTCCGTCTTCAACACCGCACAGGTCGTATTTCACAGGCCCGTCAATACAGATGGTCAGGTGGAGCTCGCCTTTCACAATTTTATCTTTGCGCACTATGGCCGATACATAGTAGGCTTTGGTGTCTTTTACGATCTTGCACATTACCATATAATCGAGCGTATCGGGGATGGTCAATTGTGTTTTGCTGTCACTCAATATGGTGGTCACCCCGGTATAGGTGTTATCATCCTCAGGATCGGGATTAGCCGTTAGCGGTTCTATTTTCCACAGGAAGGCCACTTGAGAAGGGTCTCCGATGTTGGTTACTGCAAATTCTTTGGGTACATTGAGGGTGATCAGCCCCTCAAAGCTAATGACCGGGAATATACCTTCATCGGTATCTGTTGTATAGGTGGTCCTGCTTACGATGTTCCTTTGATGGTCCCTGGCCAGCACGGGGCGTTGAGCCTCATCGTATTCATAGTAAGTGCTTCGCCCCTGGTGGTTGGTTTCGGCTGTCTTGCGAAGGTCGGCATCCAGTGAGTTATAAGTTAAAGTAGCCACCGAAGGGTAGAATAGTACGTCATCAATGCTAATGCTTTGCGAGGTGCTTAGCATGATATCAAAAGTGTTCGACAATCCACTGACATCAATGGTGGTTTCATAGTATTTCCATTCGCCCCCTGTATCTGTTATGCTGATCGTGCCAGTTGCCTGTGTGGTATTATCATCACAAAGCAGGGTAACTGTGGATGCACCGGTTGACTTCACCCAGATGGAAAATATGTATTCCCTGTGAGCTGCTTCCCGGGTAATGGTTTTTCTCAGTTCGTTATTACTATTCAACTGTATACACTTGCTGTCCGCCCTGCCGTCAAAAGACGATGCTACATACCCGGAGCTATAAGCAAGTTCATGATCATTTCCCTGTAATACATCCAAACCAAATGTTTCAAAACTATTGTAAGCGATCCCTGCCGCTACTACTCCTGAAGCCTGCAAAACCGGGATCTTCCCTCTGTATCCATATAAGGTGGTACTCAACTGTTGGTTGCGGTCTTTTACAGTGTTTACATTCAGATACCTATCGGTGCTCACCATTTCAACCATCCGCTCATACCTACTATCTTTGGTAAACATTTTTGTTGTGGTATTCACTGTACTTCCGGTAAAATCTGTAACAGGAGTGTTTAGTCTAAGTCCTTCACTGCTTTCCATCAAAAGCTGATCGCCGGGCAGGAATGTATAGAAATTTAATGACGCCCCTGACACTTTCTCCGTACCACCGGACTTTTTAATCGTCTGGTAGGTTTCTACCGGCATGCCTTCAAGTCCCAGGGCATTCATTTTTTCAAGGGCCTGCACCATTTTATCATTACTTCCGGTTACCGTGCTGTACTGGTGGTTGTACTTATGATAAGTTTTATATTCTGTTCCTTCGGCATCGGTAGATGTGCTGCTGAGCAGGTAGGGGGTATCACCGGTGGCATAGCTATACTCCGCAGAGGTGGTATGGTGACCTCCGTTGGCATCAAAATTGGTGGTCACTGAAGATAGCAACAATGGCGTGGTCATCATATGCAGCTCATAAGGGCTGTAAATGAACATTTGTTTGAGCCCTCCGGTGGCCATCAGTGGCAATCGCTCTTTGCGCAGGCTCTTGATATTTTGAATAGCGGGCAAATAGGTATAAGTATTTTCCATCGTTTTCAGAATATTCCCGGCTTCGTTATAGATGGTAGACTTCTTCAGCTCTCCATTGAGGTATGAATAGTTGGGCTGTGGTGCAAAAGGGTAGCTGAAATGCGTTATTACCGGCCCCAACCCGTAGTAATTTTCACCCGAACCCGGGCTCTGGCGCGCTACTTTTGTTTTGGTGGCCGTCCATGATCCGTGAGTGGTAGTGCCATAGGTTATCGGTATGTCAAATTCATATTCGGTTTTACCCAGGCCGGGCTGAGAGGTGGTGACTTTTTCATAGTTCACATACGAGCCTCCGTTCACAGGGTCCCAGTTTTGGTTGTCGTAGTGCCGCAGGGTAATTCGCTTCCATTTTTCTTCTTCATCGCTGCCGCTTAACTCATGGAAGTACCTGACAGTGGTATCACGGGGGTCAATATGGAATCCAGGTGTAAAAGCATACTGTGGCCGGTGGATGAGTTTTCCACTGGAAATGCCTGCCGTGGCGTCATAGCTGTAGTAGGTGTTGATATCATTTTGGTGATCGATCCCATCTGTGGTTAATAACCGCGATACCCTCAACCCTCCGCCATATTCATTTCTGCCGCTCAACGGGTCGTGATAATCGTTGAGCTCATAAAAGACCTCAGTAGCCCCTCCCGATGGCAAGTGAACAGTTTTTAGAATCCCTGAAAGCATCCTGTTGATATCCGGTTTGGTATCTTTTCCTTCCAGCACATATACCCTGTCCTGGTATCCGGGAATAGGAAAAGGACGATACCGCTCGCTTACCTCCTCTCCGGGATAGACATATACTTCGGGAAGACTTTCAATGGCGCTGTAGCCATTGGGATAGCCGTAATAATCTCTGCTGTAAGAAAGGCTTTGAGGAAGTAATACGGTGCCGGTTTCGTCATTTATATTGTAATAGCTGAACCTTACCGCGGGCTTTTCATACCAGCCGTTCAGTTCTGACACGGAAAGCAGAAATGGGTAATATGTCCTCACATGATCTTCAGGGATTATATTTGGTGAAGACCTGTAAAACCTATAGTTCAGCACGTATTTTTTCATTACTTTCTTGTCTGCCGTCAAATTTTCATATATCTCCACCTGGTTAATCAGTGGCTGACGCATATTTACCGCACGCTGGTCTCTCGTTCCGCTCGGCAAAAATTGCGTTGGGATGTGATGGAGTCCCTCAATGAACTTGACAAAATGAGTATCACCATGAACAGCACTTAACGTGTAGGGTTGTTCTTCTTCGTAGTGGTAGACAAACTGAGGTAACTTTACATTTGCATTACTGGTAAATTCATAAGAATAAATAAAAACCGTATCCGTTCTGTATGGCGCCCAGGAAGTAATATGGTAATCTGAAAGGGCATCTTTAAAATAAAAGCGCTTATAGTCGAAACTGATCAGTCCACCCTGAACGGACTTCACCATGGTCAGGTGCCAGGTACTGTTGAAGCTGACTTCAGATTTGAAGTTGTAGTAGTTGTTCTTGTCTATAAAGATCTTCGACTCATCTTCCGCTTCGGTGCGAATGGTCATCTTTAAAGGTAGGCTGAAGGTATAGGTGATACCGGCAGAGGTCGTTATTGTAAAGCGAAAGATGCTGCCGGAGAAGTAAGTATGATCAACTGTAACATTTTGGTGGGGACTTAAAAGTACCTCACCATTTTCATCGAATGAAAACATGCCACTGATACCGGGAGCGTTGATGTAAAACAGGTCCGGTTCGGTATCTTTTATCACTGTGGTGGAGTCAAAGCCTCCGAACCCGCTGATGGTGTTAAAGTCACTATATTCATCAGTAGCAATGGTATAATTGTCGTCACCGGCAGGGCTGAAGTTTTTTACTTCCATTGCCGTACCTGACAGCCAGCCCTTCTTCGTAGCGGTATTGATCTCATCGGGCAGGCCTCTGAGTACACGGGTGATGCTACCCCCGGAGCTGACACTCCAGTTCATCCCGGCGCTCCCGGAACCCTGACCTACTTTTATACCATTGGATGAGTAGAACAATCCCACAGGGTAGCTTAGATCTTTAGAGGTGATTTCCCAGAGCGGCATATTGTAGGAAACACTGCCGGTGAGTTTATCCACGGTCTGTGACCATGCCTTGTTTACATTTACAAATACTATCGATACCAGGCATAGGATCATACCTGGTAAGTTTGAAGGGTGTTGAAATCTCATGTGAAAATTCTGATTAAGGAATGGAGAAAACTGTGGTTTCATCTACTTGGTTGGCCGGTATCTTCCAGTCGATCACTAGCCGCTTATTTTCGGGATCCCAGCTACCGCCGGTTATTACACATTGTCCGAAGCGGGTATCAAAACTACCTCCCGCCACTTTGTTTTCACAGTCGATGCTCATCACCATCGGATTGTCAGTATCAAAGCCCATGTGCTGGAAAAGACCTGCTGAGAAATCAGAGATCAGGTAGCTGGCATTATCCTGTTTTGTTATGGTCACCAAGCCCTGATGGTTTTTCTTAACTACTTTCCCGGTCCAGTGCAAAGTCTCTGGTAATTGCACCCGGCAGTCCTGCGGATGTGAGACGGGAAAAAACATAAGGATCAGTAAAGCTAAAGCCATAGAGCAAGTAATTTTATCTGCTATTTATTAATATTTTTAACAAACAAGGGTGCAATTTAGAAAAGAAATATACTAAATGAAATAATTAATTGAAAAATTATCATGAAATGCATTCACAGGAGACTCTTGATCCATGTATGTTATTTACAATAAACAGCAAAACGGGTTTGGTTATGTAACAGCGTTAACTCAACTGAT
>NZ_AMZN01000125.1 GCF_000331535.1 Fulvivirga imtechensis AK7
TCTGCGATATTTAGGGTTATCTGTTTCATATTAGTGGGAATAAGCCTGACTTGTTTTAAAATCTCTTAAATAAGCGTCAATAACATTAAATAGTTCATCTTTTTTATTGCCCGGCATTCTGGCAATCCTTTCCAGCCGTTCAATCATACTTTTATCCTTAACCTCCAAAGAAGCATTGCCAACAAGATAATCCAGAGAAACATCCAGAGCCAAAGCTATTTTGGCAGCAATCTCAATAGAAGGCTTCATGTCATTACGTTCATAACGCCCGATAATTGCCCCGGAAGTTCCGATAGTGTTTCCAAGCTCTTCCCGTGAAAGGCCCTTACCTTTTCTTGCCTGCATCATTCTGTTGCCAAAATCCATACGTATAAGTGTTGAAATTTCCTTATTAATGCTTGTTTTAACAAAAATAAAGCAATGAAAGGTAAAAATCAATTATCAAAAGTGTTGACTAGTATGTACGTATCATTTACTTTTGTTACTGAAACGTAACAGAAATAAATTAAAAACTTTTTTCTATGCCGAACCCCTACCACCACAACTTCAAAGAACTAGACACCTACCTGCACGATACCGGAGCGGTTTACATCAGCGACCTGCTGGACGAAATGCTTTACGTGCTGATCGTCTATGCAAGTGACAACCCACATAACCTGTCAGATCCAGTAGAGCAGTTTTATCACCTCCGGCAGTTGAGAGATATGTTTAAGGCACTTGAACCAGAAAACTAAATGGAGATAACAGACATCAAACAGCAACTAAGTTTAGCGCAGGTGTTGGACCACTACCACCTGAAACCGGCTCCCGGAACAAAGTCCGGGACAGGTTCCCACGCCATGCTGCACTGTCCCTTCCATGATGACAAAACCCCGAGCCTGCAGGTATACTACAAAACCCAAACCTGCTACTGCTTTAGTGCCAACTGCAGCACCCACGGCAAGAGCCTCGATGTAATCGACTTCATTATGTTCATGGAATCCCGATCGTCAGCATCGGGGCACATGGACAAGAGCACCAAACATGAAGCCATCAAAAAGGCGGAGCTTTTGCTCCGTCCTGACAAGGCGCAGCCTTCGTCAGGGACAGAAAGCATGATAACAGGAACCAATGCTGACGCTCCCTCCGGTCG
>NZ_AMZN01000126.1 GCF_000331535.1 Fulvivirga imtechensis AK7
CCTCCACAAGTTTCCGAAAGGGGAATTTGAGGAAGAAAGAGGAAGTAAAGACCTGGAAACGGGAACAAAACAGATAAGCAAAAGTGTTTATCTAAAGCTTAAGAAGAAAAAGGTAGCGCAACGCTAAGCGTTTAGCGGTAGGCGAGACCACAATGATAGGATGCTTAATACAGACAGGATCATTAGTCTGAGAACCTGTTGGATTAGGCTGTATACCGATCAAAAAGTTCATTGACATGTTGTGAAAGAATTACGAGACACATAGGTAGTAAGTGTAGTGCTTAAAGCTTATAGCTTAAAGCATGAAGCTTCAAAAAATACTCTAGCTAATGGCGTTATGCAAGTCATTAGCCGCATAAGACAATAGAGAAAGTAGTTAAGGGCGCATGGAGGATGCCTTGGCTCTCAGAGGCGAAGAAGGACGTGATAAGCTGCGAAAAGCTGCGGGGATCGGCAAATACGAATTGATCCGCAGATATCCGAATGGGACAACCCGGCTGGTTGAAGACCAGTCATGCTGACTTAACGTCAGTAGGCAAACCCGGAGAACTGAAACATCTAAGTACCCGGAGGAAGAGAAAACAATAGTGATTCTGTTAGTAGTGGCGAGCGAACGCGGAATAGCCCAAACCCATTATGTTACGGCATGATGGGGGTTGTAGGACTGCAACAATCATTGATAATAGAACCTGAATCATCTGGGAAGTTGAACCACAGAAGGTGAAAGTCCTGTAAGGGTAACCTTATTAATGATAGCAGTATCCTGAGTAGGGCGGGACAGGTGAAATCCCGTCTGAATCTACCGGCACCATCCGGTAAGGCTAAATACTCCTGAGAGACCGATAGTGAACAAGTACCGTGAGGGAAAGGTGAAAAGTACCCTGAATAAGGGGGTGAAATAGTACCTGAAACCATGCGCTTACAAGCGGTCGGAGCCCTTTAGTGGGGTGACGGCGTGCCTTTTGCATAATGAGCCTACGAGTTACACCTCACTGGCAAGGTTAAGGATTTAGAAGTCCGGAGCCGGAGCGAAAGCGAGTCTGAATAGGGCGCTTAGTCAGTGGGGGTAGACGCGAAACTTTGTGATCTACCCATGACCAGGGTGAAGGTGCGGTAACACGCACTGGAGGCCCGAACCAGTAAACGTTGAAAAGTTTTTGGATGAGTTGTGGGTAGGGGTGAAAGGCCAATCAAACTGAGAAATAGCTCGTACTCCCCGAAATGCTTTTAGGAGCAGCGTGGAGGTTAATTCTGATAGAGGTAGAGCTACCAATAGGACTAGGGGGAGTCACATCCTACCAAATCCTGATGAACTCCGAATGCTATCAGATATACTCTGCAGTGAGGGCAAGGGTGCTAAGGTCCTTGTCCGAGAGGGAAAGAACCCGGACCACCAGCTAAGGTCCCCAAGTGTATACTAAGTTGAACTAAGGTAGTTCAGTTGCCGAGACAGCCAGGATGTTGGCTTGGAAGCAGCCATTCATTTAAAGAGTGCGTAACAGCTCACTGGTCGAGCGACAGAGCATCGATGATAATCGGGCATTAAGTATACCACCGAAGCTGTGGACCTGACCCATAAGGCGTCAGGTGGTAGGGGAGCATTCTATTGGCGGCGAAGGTGTGAGGTAACTCATGTTGGAGCAAATAGAAAAGCAAATGTAGGCATAAGTAACGATAAGGCGGGTGAGAAACCCGCCCACCGATAGACTAAGGTTTCCTGATCAACGCTAATCGGATCAGGGTTAGTCGGGACCTAAGGCGAACCCGAAGGGGGTAGTCGATGGAGGATGGGTTAATATTCCCATACTACCGATACCAGTGATGGGGTGACGGAGTAGTGAAAGGCACGCGTGCTGACGGAATAGCACGTTAAAGGGTGTAGGTATTGGAACCGCAGGCAAATCCGCGGATCTAGCTGAACCTGATAGTACCACAATCCTTCGGGAGCGTGGATAGTTGCCCTAATCAGACTTCCAAGAAAAACCTCTAAACTTATGGTATTGGTACCCGTACCGCAAACCGACACAGGTAGTCAAGGAGAGAATCCTGAGGTGCTCGAGTGATTCATGGCTAAGGAACTAGGCAAAATGGCCCTGTAACTTCGGGAGAAGGGGCGCTTACCCTGACGCTAGTCGTCAGGGAAGCCGCAGTGAAAAGGTCCAGGCGACTGTTTAGCAAAAACACATGGCTATGCGAAATCGAAAGATGATGTATATGGCCTGACACCTGCCCGGTGCTGGAAGGTTAAGGGGGGATGTTATCCTGACGTTTACCGTCAGGAGAAGCATTGAACTGAAGCCCCAGTAAACGGCGGCCGTAACTATAACGGTCCTAAGGTAGCGAAATTCCTTGTCGGGTAAGTTCCGACCTGCACGAATGGTGCAACGATCTGGATACTGTCTCAGCCATGAGCTCGGTGAAATTGTAGTAGCGGTGAAGATGCCGCTTACCCGCAACGGGACGGAAAGACCCCATGAACCTTTACTATAGCTTAACATTGACATTGTGTAAATGATGTGTAGGATAGGTGGGAGACTATGAAGCGGCCTCGCCAGGGGTTGTGGAGTCATTGTTGAAATACCACCCTTCATTTACGTGATGCCTAATCCCTGTATGGGAGACAGTGTTTGGTGGGTAGTTTGACTGGGGTGGTCGCCTCCAAAAGAGTAACGGAGGCTTCCAAAGGTTCCCTCAGCACGCTTGGTAACCGTGCGAAGAGCGCAATAGCATAAGGGAGCTTGACTGTGAGGCCAACAAGCCGAGCAGGGACGAAAGTCGGGTATAGTGATCCGGTGGTTCCGCATGGAAGGGCCATCGCTCAAAGGATAAAAGGTACTCTGGGGATAACAGGCTGATCTCCCCCAAGAGCTCACATCGACGGGGAGGTTTGGCACCTCGATGTCGGCTCGTCACATCCTGGGGCTGGAGAAGGTCCCAAGGGTTGGGCTGTTCGCCCATTAAAGTGGCACGCGAGCTGGGTTCAGAACGTCGTGAGACAGTTCGGTCCCTATCTGTTGTGGGCGTAAGAAATTTGCGAGGATCTGTCCTTAGTACGAGAGGACCGGGATGGACTGACCTCTGGTGTACCGGTTGTGGTGCCAGCTGCACCGCCGGGTAGCTATGTCAGGAAGGGATAAGCGCTGAAAGCATCTAAGCGCGAAACCCACCTCAAGATGAGATTTCTTTATAAGGGACGTTATAGACGATGACGTTGATAGGCTGCAGGTGTAAAGACAGAGATGTCAAAGCTGAGCAGTACTAATTACCCGTAAACTTTCTCTAGGGCCTATGCCCGTTATTCTTTCACAACAATATGTCATTGTGCTAGTTGC
>NZ_AMZN01000127.1 GCF_000331535.1 Fulvivirga imtechensis AK7
TGTATTGCACAACTTGTCATTGGTACTTTGGAGGGATCTATGCACAAGTAGCTGCTCCAAAGGTGCATGGATCTCTCCCTTGGGTCCCCGAGAGCAAGCTCAGGACAGGTGAGATGACTGTACTTCTAAGAAGAGGTTTTTCTTAACTTAATAACATTGGGGGATCGGGCAGGGGGGATGAACGGACGGCAGCAGGCAAAAACAGTAGGCAAAAGGTGTGAGTAGGCCTTCTGACTTGGGTCTTCTCATGCTCAATACTAAAAAATAAATAAACCAAGTATATAACAATCTAAATAAGAGAAACTATGTCAAAAGAACATGTATTTGAAACAGTAAAGAATGTCGTTATGGAAATACTTCCGGATGTGGAAGCAGAGCAGATCACAATGGATAAGAGTTTAAGGGATTTGGGAGCTAACTCCATAGACAGGATGGAAGTTGTTACCATGTCAATGGAAGAGCTAGGCCTCAAAATACCTTTGATGAGTTTCGCGAATGTCAGCAATATTGAAGGGTTGGTCGATGTACTGGCAGAGAACTATGCTGCCGTCAGCGAAGGCAATACGATGTGATTTATCCGCAATTACGCCAGGTCGACATCGACCTGACCTGTTTACTTTTTTTGTTATGTAATGTGAGATAAATAATGTTGAATAAAAATAAAGTTGGAATTACAGGGATGGGGATAGTCTCTTCTATAGGTGGTGATGTTTCCTCATTTTGTAATTCTTTGAAGAGTGGCATTTCCGGTATCAGACAAACCTCTCGTAAAAAGGAACCAAAAGTAGCTGTTGATATTGCAGCGGAAATACAGGATTTTTCCTTTCAGGCACTTCTGGATCGTTTTGAAGATGTGCCGGACGAGAAAAGCCGTCATGCCAGGCGCTTGGGCCAGAGAGCTCCTTTCGTTATTCAGACTTCCATTATATCTGCCATAGAAGCATGGCATAATGCCAGATTATTTGACAACAAGCCTTTGCCCGAGTGGGTGGGGCTGATTGTGGCCGGTCAGAACAGCACTCAGAACTATCAATATGATCTGATGCCAAAATTTCGCAAAAACCCTGAATACCTGTCGCCCCGGTATGCACTTGAGTTTCTGGAGACCAACCAGGTGGGAGTTTTGAGTGAACTATTTGGTATACAGGGTGAAGGCTTTGTAGTGGGAGGCGCCTCTGCCACCGGCAACGTAGGCATTATCAAAGGGTATCAACAAGTGCTTTCCGGTTTTACTGATGTTTGTCTGGTGGTAGGTACTATCGCTGACTTGTCACCCATGGATATACAAGGTTTTATTAATATAGGAGCCATGGGCGGTAAAAAATATATTGATCAACCGGAGAAGGCTTGCCGTCCTTTTGATACACAGCATGAAGGCTTTATTTACGGACAGGCCAGCGCATGTGTAATCCTTGAGTCAGAATCAAGTGCAACCAGGAGGGGAGTACCCTTTTTGTCAGAGATCAAAGGAGGCTCTTTAAATCTTGACAGCAACAGTTCAGCTAATCCGAATGTAAACGGAGAGTCAAAAGCTATGCTATCCGCTCTGGAACAGGCCGGCCTGTCCATTTCGGATGTTGACTACATCAATACCCATGGCAGCTCGTCATCTCTGGGGGATAAAACTGAGGCCGAAGCTATTAAAAATGTTTTTGGAAGCCATTCACCGGATGTATGGCTTAATGCAACAAAAGGCCTGACGGGTCACTGCCTGTATTCAGCAGGTGTTGTGGAAGTGGTAGCCACAGTATTACAGATGAGGGAGGGGTTTCTCCATCCGAATAAAAATCTTGAAGATCCGGTACTTAAAGATCTGAAATTTTGCGGAGCTGAGGCGGTTAACCACCAGGTTAACGTTGCGATGAGCAACTCTTTTGGCTTTGGCGGAATAAACACCTCTGTCGTCCTGGAACATAAATAACTGAATGTTTACTAACAGAAGAATTCATATTAAAGAGATATGCTAAAAAATATTAAATGGAATAGTCAGTCACTTGATTCCTGGTCAGAAAAATATGCGCGGGGAAAGTTCATAGACCTAAGTGGGCGCAGAACACATTATATAGAAAAGGGGAAGGGAGACCCTGTGATCCTGCTGCATGGTTTTTTCTATGACTCATACCTCTGGGCTGAGAATATAGATGCACTGGCAAAAAATCATAAAGTATATGCGCTGGACCTTTGGGGGTTTGGGTATAGCACACGCGAGCCGCTTGATTACGGGTATCAGCTTTACGCTGACCAGGTCTTACAGTTTATGGATCATCTATCTATACCAACGGCCTCTCTTGCCGGACAGTCCATGGGAGGCGGTACGGCTATTCTGTTTTGCTTGTTGCATAGGGAAAGGGTAAATAAACTGATATTGGTGAACTCAGCAGGTTTGCCTAATAAACCTCCGTTAGACAGCAAAATAGCCTGTATCCGGGGAGTCGGAGAATTTATATTTGGTTTAAAAACCGAAGCTATTAGAAAAAATAGCCTAAAAGAAGCCTTTGTGCATAAAACCGAGCTTGTTACACAACACTATTTTGAGCATGTGACATGCTTTCATAAAATACGTCATACAACAGAAGTACTTTTAACCGTACTCAGGAAAAACTTTTTTGACAAGTTAAGTGATGAAATACATCGTCTGGCAACAGTAGATGTACCAATCCTGATTGTTTGGGGAAAGTATGACAAAGCGATCTCTCTTCGCCATGGAGAGGAAATGAACCGTATTCTGAAAAACTCGCGACTCGAGATCCTTGACAATGCAGGACATGTCTCCAACTTCGATTGTGCCGAGCAGTTCAATAAGCTTGCCGTGGAATTCTTGACAGAAATCTACGATAAGGAACGTGAAAGTATTGCCTCGCAATCGGAAGCAACAGCAGTGAGCAGTTAAAAGGCCTTCGTATTGTGGTTGATGACCTCACCTTTTATTTAAAACACTTAAAATTAAAGCAGAAAATGAAGAAAGCATATGTATTTCCGGGACAAGGCTCCCAGCGAAAAGGAATGGGCGGGGACCTTTTTGATGAGTTTCCGGAACTGACAAAAAAAGCAGATAAGATACTGGGTTATTCGATAAAAGATCTTTGTCTTAATGATCCGGATAAGCAATTGAATCAGACGCAGTATACCCAACCCGCACTGTATGTGGTGAATGCGCTGTCTTATAAAAAGAAAATAAAAGCAGGAGAGAAGCCGGATTTTTTGGCAGGCCATAGTTTGGGAGAATATAACGCGCTGCAGGCGGCAGGGGTTTTTAGTTTTGAAAATGGTCTCAAGCTGGTAAAAAGGAGAGGAGAACTGATGAGCCAGGCCAAAAACGGAGGGATGGCTGCAATTTTAAATTCTTCGGAAGAACAAATTCAGGCGATCCTTAAAGAAGCGAACCTGACCACAATCGATATTGCGAACCTAAACGCTCCTTCGCAGATCGTGGTTTCCGGTCTGAAGGAAGATATTAACAAGGCACAGCCCTATTTTGAGAAAGCAAACACAATGTTTGTTCCCTTAAATACAAGCGGAGCTTTTCATTCGCGCTATATGGAAGATGCTGCGAAGGAATTCGGTAAGTTGGTGAAGAAGACTAAATTCTTAAAGCCGAAAATAGAAGTAATAGCCAATGTAACGGGCAAACCATACGAATTTAAAAATGTTGCCGATAACCTGATCGACCAGTTATCTAATAGTGTGAGGTGGTCTGAAAGCATGACTTACATTTTGGACCAGGGTGAGGTGGAATTTGAAGAGCTTGGTGTGGGGGATGTACTGACCAAGCTGATTGGATACATCAAAAGAGATTATGATCGAGAGGCAAAAGCTGCTAATGTCCAGTCCACATCAAAAGCCGGGTCGAACGGTAAAAAAGCACCTGAAACTGTATCAGGTGGCGCAAAACCAGCCGCCAAGCCTGTAAAAGAGGACAATGCAAGGAAGAAGGAAAACACTGCCGTACAAAAACATCAACCGGACGCTACAACACTTGTAGAGCAATGGAATAAAGCTCATCCCGTTGGAACTAAGGTGATTTCTGATTTCTACGACACGGAATTGGAAACCAGGACAGAGGCGATGCTATTGTTTGGCCACCGGGCAGCAGTGTACATGAAAGGCTACAATGGCTACTTCGATCTAAGGGAAGTAAAACCTGTAGTGTAATGAACCTGCAGAAGACACAAGCAGGAGTTTTATTCAGTTAAAATGTAGCAGATGAAAAACAAACTAATATTTATCTTCCTGGATGGCATCGGCTTGGGCGAGCATGTGGATACTAACCCTTTGACAAAAGCATCCATGCCCACAATGCACAGCCTGGTTGGCGAGCCGCTAACCCGCCATACCAATGTAGTAGAGTCGGATATACTGGTAAAAGGTATAGATGCCTGCCTGGGCGTGGACGGAATACCTCAAAGCGCAACAGGGCAGACGTCTCTATTTACCGGTTTTAATGCCCAGGCATTTCTGGGGCATCATTTGATGGCGTATCCCAACAACCAGTTGATATCGTTGATCAACAAAAGGTCGATCTTAAAATATGCCAGGGAAAAGCACATCAAGAGTATTTTTGCTAACTCCTATACCGATGGCTTTTTCAAATCTTTTGATAAGACCTCACCCAACTATAGCGTTACAACACGGTGTGTTTTAGCTGCCAGAACAAATTTTAATACCCTTGATGATCTTATAGAAAACAGAGCGGTACATTGGGACATTACCAACAGTACTCTGCAGGATATACCCAACAACAGGGTGCCTTTAGTATCTCCGTTTAAGGCAGGACAAAACCTTAAAAATATAACCGATGACTATGACCTTGTCTTATTCGAATGCTTTTTGCCTGATCTGATAGGTCATAAAAAGGATATGGATAAATCCATTATGTTCCTGGAAATGTTCGATGAATTTCTCAAAGGAGTGATTACCGATAAGGCTGAAAATGTCCATATTTTAATTTCAAGCGATCATGGAAATATCGAAGATCTGTCTTTTGGAGGCCATTCCAAAAATCCCGTCCCGCTTATTTTCATCGGAAACAGAGCGCCTCAGTTTCTGGATGTTAACTCGATTGATGAAATATTCAATGCCATATTCTTAAAATTATTCGACACGGCCTCTATTGCCGAATTTGAAAAGGTTAGGTGATGCCGATGATAAATATATTTTTTACGTCATTTAAAGAGCCACTGGAGCAGGACCTTATGTCGGAATATCTGTCGTTGCTATCGCCAGAGTTACGAGAAAGAAACTCTCGCTTTCTGCGCTGGCAGAACAGACATGAACATCTGCTTGGGAAATTGCTTCTTATAGAAGCACTACGGATGTATGGAGTTGAGAGGAACATCTGGGATTATATAAGGTATAATTCATACCAACGGCCATATTTAACATTGCCTGGCTATGACTTTAATGTATCGCACTCCGGTGATTTTGTAGTCTGTGCTATTGGTAAGAATATCAGGCTGGGCATCGATATTGAAGAAAACAGAAAAGTAAACTTCAAAAATTTCCATAGTCTGATGACCCCTGGTCAGTGGGACGAAATAAATAGGGCAAACAATCCATTGAAGGAATTTTACAGATATTGGACCATCAAAGAGAGTGTCATCAAGGCAGATGGTAGAGGATTTGCCATTTCACTGGACGAACTTGAGGTGAAGAATAATTCCGTACAATATGAGGATGAGCAGTGGCTTGTTACAGAGTTGGAGTTTGCCAACGGCTATAGTGGAGCATTGGCGACTGACGAATGGTCAGAATATAAAATGCATGAAATAGACTTTTACAGATCCAGCCCGGCCAGCCGGGTTAGATCAAAATTAGTTTCAACTTAAACAGAAATGATATGACTGAAAACCACATTTACGATTTGATTGTTGCTCACGTGGCTGATATCTCTTCAGGCGTAGAGCATGGGCCGATTACGCGATCTTCAATGTTATCTCCCCTTGGGATGGATTCCATTGGACGTGCTGAATTAATAGCAAGAATACAGGAGGAATTATCCTTAGCCATACCGGCATACGAATTTCATCAAGCGAATGACCTCGGTGAACTGGCAGCAATATTTGCGAGCAAACTAGCGGAGAGACAAAAAAGTGCCTGAATGAAAAGTATTAATAAAACCTTTTCGAAAGCATAAAAGATGAAATCTTGCCAGAATATGGCATTTAAAATTAATCTCCTGTAAACCCGACATAGATGTAGCTGCAGATTTGATCATTCTCTGAGTTCTGTGGAATTTGTCTCGTTGGGTTGCAAAAAAAGGTGCCTTTTTCTGACACCTTCTTCAAACAAACCTGAAAATCTACATCTTTAATTTAACCACAGAGAACGCCGGGGAGGCACTGAACGGGCATAGAATTACGCTGTGCCCTCTGAGCCCCCTCTGCGACCTCGCGGTTACATCATCGCTGCGCCTTCAGTAGGTCATTAGCATTCACTGATCCCAGTTCCTCCCTTTTTTTGGTGTTCTTGCATCAAACTACCCCTTTGAGTCCATCTTAATAATCCCCTTCAGGAGTCATCCTGAATTTCAGGATTCCCTGATTAGTCTCTACCTTACACATTTTTGAGGGTTCCTAATCAGGTACATTCCTCAGCATAAGCTTTGGGAAACCTGAATTGTGTTTATTTTTTTGACTTACGGAGTTAAACAGACCTAAAAAACCTCTTTAAGATCATTCTGCCTGTCCCGAACTTGCCTCCATAGCCGTTAACTTAAGCACTCCGCTAGGAACTCAAAGCCTATAGACCTCGTAAAATGATGGAAAAACTCTAAATCCAATCATTTTTATTCCTGGCATTGAGTTATCACCTCACCCTTGAACAGGCTGAAATATAAGCACAGAAGAACCGCCCTCTCCTCAAGTCTCCTCAAGGAGAGGGATGTACAGACTGCAGTAAAAGCACAGGCTCTTGATGGGTGAGGTGTGAAATATGTATTTTCTAAAAGTCATAGTTTCTTTAAGTTACCGCGTATGTCCTCTGGGACTATATTTACTGTTAAGTTAACAGCTATGGAACTTGCTTCGGGGAGGCACGAAGAATTACTAAGTTCAAGGATACTGCCAGCAACTTAGGAAAGATCCTTCCTCACGTACCACTGAAAAGTTTTCATTACATGCTGATAGTCAGAGAATTATTCAATTCCCCACTACCGTCATGGATCAGGGGGATCCTGAATATTTTCTCCCGTTGCTCTACAAAAATTCCAGGATGACATGATGATTTCTGTTCCTTCTTTGCTTACTTCTGTGGTTAATGATGGCATAATGGCATAATGTAATTATCCACAAAATCAACTCAAAGTTGTAGTTCTCCTGAGGATGACTACCCTTTTTTAAGCATTTTATATCGAACCCACGTTAGTTAAACTTGAGAGAATGCAAATATGTAGCAAAACGTGCTTCAGGAGCTTGAACGGACATCGTATCATATTGATACACGTTTACTGTGTCATTATGAAGCGGTTTTCAGTTGAATATGATATATTTTTTATACAAGTAATTGTTTATTAATAAGTTGTATTTCTGGCATGTTGTTAGTTTTAGCATGTAAATGTATTGCAATAGTTTACTAACTAATTTGGAAATGCTCAAAAATTATCTCAAAGCTACGATCAGGAACCTGGTAAGAAACAAGATATTTTCAACCATCAACATCTTTGGATTAGCCATCGGGCTTGCCAGTGCATTATTTATCGGATTGTGGATAAATGATGAATATTCGTTTGACAAGCAACATAAAAAGGGCGATCGAATTTATAAAGTGATCAATGAGATCGAGTTTAACGGAAAGCCTGAAGTCACCACCAATTCACCAATACCATTTGCTGAAGTATTGTCCACGGAGGTACCAGGTATAGCGCAGACCATTAAAATGTCTAAACCTCATTTCAGTCTTTTTAAGTATGTGGACAGGAAAATAGAAGAAGCAGGGATATATGCGGATACAAATATTCTGGAGGTATTTGATTTTGAATTGGTGAAGGGCGATCGAAAGACCGCTCTTAATAATAAGTTTTCATTATTAATCACAGAAGGACTTGCCGAGAGGATATTCCAGGGGGAAGATGCCATGGGTAAATCAATAACTGTTGATGACTGGGGCTACCGCAATGACTACACCGTGACGGGTATCATTAAAGATATACCCCAGCAGTCAAGCTTACAGCTTGAGTATATCATGCCTTATGAAACATATCTGGACCACAGGCCCTGGTACAACAAATGGAGCCTTTATAATGAACCCTTGTTTGTTTTACTCGAAGAAGAAGCTGTTGAGGCTGAGGTAGAAGATGCGATATCGAAGATCATTTATCAGCATTACGAAGGCCTGAAAACGACAAGTTATCTTTATCCTTATCAGGAGTTATACCTCCATTCGAATTTTACCAAGGGTATTGCAGCGGAGGGTAGAATTATCTATGTAAGAATGTTCGCGGTCATCGGCCTCCTGATCATCCTTATTGCATGCATCAATTTTATGAACCTTTCTACCGCTAAGGCAGCACAAAGGGCCAAAGAAGTTGGGATCAGAAAAACCATAGGTGCACATAAGAACAGTCTTATAATTCAGTTTCTTGGGGAGTCGGTGCTTTTGGCTTTAGTTAGTGGAACTATCGCTGTCACGACTACCCAGGCGCTACTTCCATTTTTCAACGCACTTACCGGCAAGGCAATAGAAATGCCTCTGGATAATCCCTATTTTATGGGTATAGTTTGCCTGACATGCGTGGCTACCGGCTTGTTGGCCGGCATTTATCCTGCATTATATCTTTCAGCCTTTAGCCCAAGCAAAGTACTAAAGGGTATTTACAAAGGCGGTAAGGCTTTTGGGGGTTTTAGAAAATTGTTGGTTGTGGTACAGTTTACACTGTCACTCATATTTATTGTCGGCAGCATATTCATTTACAAACAATTTGAATATGTGATGAATAAGGACCTGGGAGCGAACAAGGACAATATCATTTTTCATCATCTCAACGGCATCATGGGCGACCCGAGCGCATATAAAAATGATGTGATGGCGCTTCCGGGGGTGAAAAATATGACAGTTTCATCAAGCAGCCCATTTTCGATCGTTAGCTCTACCATAGAAGTGAGCTGGCCCGGAAACCCTGACAATGAAAATATAACCTTTGATATAATCCAGGCAGATGAAGATTTTGTTGAGACCTTTGGGTTGCGTTTTAAAACGAAGCTGGATGCTCCGCTGAAATCAGACAGTATAAATGTACAGTTTTTATTGAATGAGGAAGCAGCAAAAGTGATGGGATTGAATGATCCTGTTGGCGCTGCGATTACAACCTTCAGCGCCCAGGGACAGGTAGTGGGCATAGTAGAGGACTTTCACAATAAAAGTTTTTTTGAAAAGATCAGTCCTGTAGTTATCATCATCACCGACCACAGGATCTGGGGATCATACATTGCTTTGGAAGATGGAGGCAACTTGGAAGAAACAATTGCCGGCATAAAAGCAGTCTATGATAAATACGAGCACAGCTATCCTTTTGACTATAGCTTTGTAAATGAAGAGTTTGCTGAAAAATATGTTGCGGTCAGGAAGGTCGGTGAACTCAGCGGCATATTTTCTGCCATTGCTATTGTGGTGTCATGTTTAGGACTCTTTGGGTTGTCGGCCTTTATTGCCGAACAAAGAAAGGCTGAGTTAGGCATTAGAAAAGCTTTTGGAGCTTCCATAAGCCAGCTCATATTTACTTTCCTAAAGCAGTTTCTGTGGCTTGTAGCCATGGCTTTTACTGTAAGCGCTCCCCTCTGCTGGTATTTCGTCAATAACTGGCTCCATCAATTTGAGTATAAAATTGATATTGCGCCTGTTCCGTTTCTTATAGGTGGTTTTTTAGTTCTTTTGATAGCTCTGTGTACCGTTAGTTTCAATACCATAAGGGTTGCAATAGCCAACCCGGCAGACACACTCCGGCAAGAGTGATGATTTCGAGCGTGGGTGTGCGGGCATGCCGCATTGGAGACGAACGTGTTGCAACGTGCTCAAGCCGAGAAGTGCCTCACAACAGATCAAAAGTTTTACAACATGACTGAGCAAAAAGAATACACTGAATTCATTGACCATATTCTTTGATACACTTACATTTGATAAAATACTCCAAGTAATTTACACTCATGGCTTACAGTGAGGATATAGCAACCCACATCCGGCAGGCGCTTGCTCATTTACCGGATGTAGAAGAGAAAAAGATGTTTGGCGGTTTAGCTTTTATGGTGAATAATAAAATGTGCATGACAGCCAATGCCAACCGTATGATGTGCCGCATCGATCCGGCCTTACATGAAGAGGCGCTACAAAGAGAAGGCTGCACTACGGTAGTAATGAAAGGGCGGGAGTATAGAGGATATGTTTATATTCATGCAGATAGTCTGAAAACACCGGCCGATTTCGATTATTGGGTGTCCCTTGCGGTGGATTTTAATGAGAAGATTAAGGACGCTTGATAACCGTCATGTACTAAACCTGTTGTTGATGAAAGTTCGTTACATACGTTTTTTCGCCCACAAGGTATGTTTTAACCATTTGCAAAATCTCTAACACAGCCATACTTTTAGGAAAAATTAAACTTACTCATGATTGACCTTACCGCTTTTCTATTTCCATTGTTATTTAAATTACCACAAATGGTGATTATAGGCTTCTGCCTCTATTATTGGTCTAAAAGACAAAGTATTGACGGCATACTGATGACAATCGGTTCGGTAATTATTTTTGCTGTCTCGGTTTTTACCACCTTTGCTCCCCAATTTTTATTCAATACCGATACAGACTACGTTACTATAATGATGTACGTTAGTGGTATCGGAGGAATTGGCTCCATTGCTTTTGCTGTCGGCTTTGGGATAATGATAGCGAGTGTATTAAAAGAAAAAAGAAATACTGCCCTGGATGATGTGGCGGGGGTCTAGCATAACTTAAGGGATGAGGAGTTTTCCGCTTCATCCTGAACGCAGCGCAGCGGAGATTCTCAGGCTCAGTAGTCCTGCATTTAATTCGTTATATCTTCATGCTGTTCTTTGGAAAATAATTTTATATATTGGTAAAATTAAACTGGTAGGCAACACTAAATAAAGTTATATTGGTGCTGCTTTAGCCGGTTTTAAATGTTTGTAAGTATTTATAAACAGATAAACTGCGCTATAGTGGATATATGTGCAACGTTGCATATATTCAAACGTTATCGGCTATTTGACAGAAAACCAAGATCATTACAACAATGGCAGGACAAAGAACTAACGAGAGCAGTTTTTACCCTTATCGGTAAAACAAGTGTAAAATTTGTGTATTTTTACCCTTATTGGATGGATGAGAGTAAAACTTACCCTTGATAAAATGGGCGAATTTGACAGAAAAATACCATACAATGACCTGCCACTGCTACCGCCAAAAGCAGACATTGAAACCAAAACAATACTTCGAAAGACTATTTCGGCAGGCAGAGCATTAGCAATGCTAAACGGAACATTGCTGAATTTGCCCAACCCTACTCTGTTTTTAGATACAATATATTTACAGGAAGCAAAGGCAAGTTCTGAGGTGGAGAACATTATTACCACCAATGACGAACTTTATAAATCGATGGTAGCGGACAGAAAAGTGGGAAACTCTGCAACAAAAGAAGTACTGAGTTACAAAGAAGCACTTTGGTTGGGTCTGGAACATCTCAAAAAAAAGCCGTTCATTACGACAAACCTTTGTATTAAAGTAGTCCAGTGCATCAAAGAAAATAACGCATCAATACGTGTTACACCAGGAACAACTTTGAGCAATACGCAAGGTGAAGTGATTTATACTCCACCAAGTGGTGAAACCGTTATCCGTGATAAGTTAGCGAATTTGGAAAAATTTATCAACGAGGATAACACCCTTGATCCTTTGATAAAAATGGCTTTAATGCATTATCAATTTGAAGCTATACATCCTTTTTCCGATGGTAATGGAAGAGCAGGACGAATTTTATTATTGCTGTATCTCAAATTATCAGGTTTATTAGATACACCTGCCATATTCCTGAGTGAATACATCATCCATAATAAAACGGAATACTACCGAAGATTGCAGGACGTCACCGAAAATGGCGAATGGGAAGCCTACCTTTTATATATGTTGGATATGATTGAAGAGACAGCAAGGAAAGGCTTGGAACGGCTGAATAAAATCACAACAACAATGGATGAAATTGGAAACGAAATCAAAAAGAAACTACCAAAAATTTATTCCAAAGATTTAATAGAGATTTTATTTCGTTTACCATACACCAAACGTCAACATTTGATTGACGAAAAACTAGGTAATCCGAAAACAGTTGGGAATTACTTGCAAACTTTGGAGAAAAATGGATTTTTACAATCAGTAAAGGTTGGCAAGGAAAAATTATACCTTAACAATCACTTGCTGAAAATATTGGAAGAAAAATAACAGCCGATAACATTGCATATAGCTTATGGCGGGTTCAGCCTTAAGACCAAGGTTTTGGACTTTTAATCAAACTCGTTTTGGAAGGAAGGGAATGATCTCCGTAAACCGCCACACGCCATATGCTGGACCGTTGTGCTTCATGCGAAAAAGGCCAACACGCAAACAGACACATTTGCTTGCCCCAATACACAGCCTGACACTTCGCAAGCAAAAGAGCCTGTTTTTTTGCTAACAGCAGGACAATAAAGTAAATTTACAATTTGAAAATATTCTATGGCATCATTTAAGTCTGACGACAGTTTTTTAGAGAAAATTTCCATTGGGGCAATTGGGACAAAACAAGTATATAAAAATCTTATTGATCTAGGGCATCAACCAATCGAATTAGAACGTGGATCAATGAGTTACAAAATATGGAAGAAAATTAAGATAAAGAGAATAAGAGTTCCCGATATTTTATTGGTTGATTGTGGGGTTCGTATTGAATCAAGAGCTAAAACAAAGCTTGAAATATCGATGTCACATTCTGAATCCGACCCGACAAGAGGATGGGATTATGGTCTTAAAGACTCTGACCTTGTGGCTTTAGTTGTTTGTTCAAAAGAGGGGGAAGAGCCGATTGATTGGAAGGCAGATGAAGTAGTGCAATATGTAAGTGTAAAAGCCCTCAGAGAAGCAGCTCAAAATGGATCGGTGGATTATGTAAAGCCTAAGGGAGCAGAAGAAGGTTTTGAAGCGAGAATCACATGGCCATCCGCAGTTGCATCGTCAGATGGGACAGTCATACAAATAAAAGATGATAGAATTCAATTTTCAAGAGCCAGTGATAATAGAACAATCAGCTTAAGTCTTAAAAAGAAAGGAATAGAAATTACACCTTTAGTTCTTGCTGGTGAAAAAATTAAACAAAATCAGATAATCGCATCCTCTGTTCCTGTTCAACAGGATTTTACTTCTATCCCTGTAGATGAGTCTCACTTTATCTTAAATCTTAATAGCACTGATCTTAGTGATAGATATGCCGCATCAAAGGCTTTATCTTTCTTTAAATCAAAAAATTCAGAAAAGGCATTATTGGAAAGAATAGCTGATGCTAATGAACATATCTACGTAAAATTAGAGGCAGCAGCTAGTTTAGCTCGTTTTGGGAAAAATGATGGCTATACCTTTATAGAAGAATGTTTACTGAAAAATGATTATGCTCAAAATGTTCTGGAATCAGTCATAGTTTTAGCTGAAATTAAATCTGATAAGGCGTGCCAAATTTTAGCTACTGTACTGCAAGATGAAAAATATGGGCCTGAAATTCGTGCTGGTGCGGCTTGGGCTCTTGGTGAACAGAACAGTAAAGATTCACTTAGCGCATTAGTTAAGAGCTTCAATAATGTAAATGAATTGATAAAAATCGAAGCAGCTAGTGTAAAGAATTACAAAAAGACGAACTAATTTTGATAAA
>NZ_AMZN01000128.1 GCF_000331535.1 Fulvivirga imtechensis AK7
TATTGTCATTACCCTCAAAATCAACTCAAAGTTGTTAGGTGCCTCTGGATGACCTTGACTTTTGAGACACCTTCTTTCGTTAGCATCGTATCAACAAAACTGCTTTGTCATTACATTTCTTTTTTTTAGATTGCTACTTGCTTATTTCCATGTGTACGCAATTTATTTTTTCAATGGTCACTGGAATTCGCTACAAATTTTACGCATCCACGTGATGTGCAATTTAAGGATGCCTAAGTTTATGCTCATTTCATGCTATAATTAAAAGATGGATAGATTAAATCAAAACGAGTTGGAATCTGTAAAGAGAAGTTATCTGAATATACTTGCATTGTTTCTCACTGAAAAACAGGTAGAAAGTAAATATGTAGCCTGCCTGCTTAAGTGGAGCGCTCAGCTTAATCTTTCAAATGAGGATCTCCATCACATAGAAGGTAATTTTGATCGCCTGGAATTTACTTCCCCGGAAGATAAAATTACTAAAATGGAAGCCATCTATCATCTTGTGCGTATGATCTACCTCGATAATATTGTGGAAGATATAGAGTTGGAAGTGGCATCTATTTACGCCCAAAAGCTTGGCTTCAGAGCATCGGTAGTTGGCGAACTTTTCAAAGCCATTGCAACGGCACCATATGATGGCAAATCTTCAACCGAAGTGAGAAAAGAAGTGAAAGAATTCTTAAAGCTGCATGATGTAGAGTGATATTATATTACCCCGTTTAATGCCAATTTTGCCCCACATGTAATAATATTTCTTAAAAGAAGGGATAAAGCGAATATTTTTTTAAGTTTGCACTTTTCACTAATCGTAAACCTATGAAAAAATACCTTTACCCATTCCTTTTACTTACTTTCATTGTTTCCATTGTTTTTTACCTTAACCACCTGAATTCAGCACAAAACACAGGTGTAACTTCTAAAACATCAAAGTTAAAGTGGAACAAAGAAGCTAAAGAAAAGGACAGACCCGACCTGGCAGCAGCCCAGGAGATCGAGATGACAAAATCACCTGTGCTAGGTTACCCACCTACCCACAAAAAAATTGAAGCTTTTAGAGAGACACAAAGGCTGTTGCAGAAAAAGGCAAATGCAAAAGCCATTGCGAATGTAGAATGGACTGAAAGAGGCCCGAACAATGTTGGGGGGCGCACCCGGGCACTTATGTTCGATCCTAATGACGAGACAGGCAAAAAGGTGTGGGCCGGAGCGGTAGCAGGGGGAATTTGGTATAACAACGATATCACTGATGCCAACTCTCAATGGCAAAATGTGGATGACTTTATGGCTAATATTGCCATCAGCACAATAACCTACGACCCACAAAACACTAACACCTATTATGCCGGCACCGGCCTCATATTCACTCAAGATGTAAGAGGCGGTGGGATCTGGAAATCAGAGGATGCCGGAGCTACGTGGAATCACTTAAGCAGTACACTTACAGACAACAACGAGGATTTTCTCTATGTACAAAAAATAGTAATCACCCCTGATTCAAAGATAGTTGTTGCAACTTCATCGGGGATTCAGGTATCGACAAACGGTGGAACTTCCTGGGAGAATACCTTCGAACAGACCGTTACAGATATTGATCTCGCGTCTGATGGCACTTTTTACATCAGCAACTATTCCGGAGACATCTTTAAATCGACTGATGATGCCGAAACATGGGAAAACATTCTGTCTGGCAGCGGTTTCCGGGTCGAGCTTGCCTCTGCTCCTTCTAACCCATTAGTAGTATATGCTGTTTCTGAAGCTAATAACCGATCGGATGTAGGTTATTTTAAAAAGACTGTTGATGGTGGTGAAAACTGGGAAGACATTACTATTCCCAAATATCAAAACCAAAACTGCTCAGTGTCCAGTAGCGATTTCACTCGTGGGCAATCGTTTTTTGATTTGATACTGGCAGTTTACCCAAATGATCCCAATTCTGTTATCGTTGGCGGTATCGACCTGCACAGGTCAACCGATGGGGGCGACAACTGGCAACTTCTATCCTATTGGACAGGCAACTGTGCCGATTATGTTCATGCAGACCAACATGCCATTCTTTTTAAGGATGGAAGCTCAACAACAGCCCTCTTCGGAAATGATGGAGGAGTATTTTATTCGGAAAACCTGGATGAAAATGTACCGGAGTTTGAAGAGCGGATCAACGGGTATAATACTGCTCTTTTTTATGCCTGTGCTGCTACCAATGTAGGGGCTTCCAACACGTACCTGGCAGGGGCTCAGGATAATGGTTCCCGTTTATTTACCGAGCCGGGAATTAACTCAACACCGGAAGTAACCGGGGGGGATGGTGCCTTCTGTTTTATAGACCAGGATAATCCCGACATAATGATCACCAGCTATGTATATAACAATTACTACAGATCGCTTAACGGAGGGGCAAGCTTTCAGTCCTTTGCTGATGACAATGAGAGTAACGGCAGGTTCATCAATCCGGCAGATTATGACGATGAGACCAATATCCTCTATGCAGCATATGCACCTAATCAGCTCGCTGTATATAGCGGCCTTTCAGAAGCAACCGTTGATAAAGCCACCAAGTCCATTTCTATCAATAATCAGCGGATCAGTCATGTAAAAGTTTCTCCCTATACTGAAAACAGGATTTTCATAGGGAATGGCCTTAGCCAGGTTTACCTGGTTGACAATGCTAATACAAACCCACAGTTAACCAGAATTGATAACGACCAATTCCCTCCTAATGGCTATGTTTCCTCCATAGAGATCGGCTCCGGTGATGACCACCTTTTAGTGACACTTTCTAACTATGATATAGTGTCGGTATGGGAGACTAAGGATGGTGGCGATACCTGGACAAACAAAGAAGGGAATCTGCCGAACATGCCTATCAGATGGGGTCTGTACAATCCTGAGAATAGAAATGAGGTACTTTTGGCTACTGAATTTGGTGTATGGTCAACCGATGATATCTCTGTGGAAACGCCCGAGTGGGAGCCTACAGTTGAAGGGTTGGCCAATGTGAAATGTATGATGCTTCAATACAGAGAGTCAGATCGCCAGGTGGTGGTTGCTACCTTTGGGCGTGGCCTTTTTACTACTAATGTATTTGTTGATGGTACATTCCCTGACTTCTCAAAAGATGCTGACATTACTTATATGGGAGTTCCTGTACAGTTTGAGAATCAGACCATAGGAAAAGTTGAAAATTATTTATGGAACTTTGGTGATGGAACAACAAGTACGGAGGAGGACCCAATACATACCTATGAAACCCCCGGAAGCTATACAATAACATTGAGCACAAATGACGGCAGGGAAAGCAAACAACAGGTAATATCCGTACTGCCTGATCGTGATGGTGATTATTCCACTGCTGAGGGTGGTGATTTTGACTCGTTCACTGATGATTTTATACCCCTAAACCTGGCAGGAACCTCTTTTGAACTTGGCAGCTCGGAAATAAAAGGAAAAGATGGGACGGCAAGTGGCGTCAATGCCTGGGTGACAGGTATTACTGACGAAAAATATGCCAACTATTCAACCGCCCTACTGTACACACCACATTTCGATCTGTCAGAGGCTGGCAGCTATGAACTTTCGTTTAAAGCAAAGTATTCCTTTGAGGACACCTGGGATGGTTTTATCGTGCAGTATACATTAGACAGCGGAAAAACCTGGTCTAAGTTGAGAAATGAAGTTGCGAATGACTGGTATGATGTGCTATCACACGAGAATTCCATTTTTGGAGTTTCCGTTCCTATTTTCACTGGTAGCACTTCCGGTGAAGGTTTTGAAACAAAAACCGCAGACATTTCTTCTTTAAGCGGAGAAGGCCGGGTTGGTTTCAGGTTCGTTTTCAGAAGCGATCCCGCCGAGGTTGATGCAGGAATGGCATTGGATGATTTTCAGATTTCAGGGGTAAAGGTAGCTGCTGTCCCGGAATTTAAAGCTACCCCTGTTACAGGTACGGCCTGTAAGGGCAGTGTGGTTACTTTTCACGATCAATCCACGGGCTCCATCACTTCCTATCAGTGGGATTTTGGAGATGGCGCAACACCTGCAACAGCCGAGGGAAGAGGGCCTCACTCAGTATCGTACTCTACTGCAGGATTTAAGAGCGTTTCTCTGAGCGTTGGAGGAGAGGTGAATAGTACCCAGGTAGTTATGAAATCCGATTTTATTGAGATCCTGGACAATAACATACAGGATAAAGCCGTTTCTGTGATCTCAAATGATGTTTGTGTAAATGAAAATGTAACAATTTCAGTAGAAAACACGGAAGCAGGCTTCACCTACCAGCTTTTTAATGCTCACACAAACATACCTGTAAGTGGCAAGGTAGAAGGAAACTCAGGCACACTTGAGTTTGAAACAGGTGCGCTTTCTATAACAACATCATATTATGTAGAGGTAAAGGATATGAATTCGCCTTGTTCAATCATACTTACCGAACAGCCTAAGATCACCGTTCTGCCCACCTACAAATTATTTGAGGTGGCCAGTGATGAAGTATGTGCAGATAATGAGGTATCGCTGACAGTCACCGGCTCTGAGGTAGGGGTAACATATACTTTATATGATATCACCAATGCCGAAACGATCAGTGACGATTTTGAAGGAACCGGTGATGACCTCGAGATCATCTCTTATACTATTACTGACACCGTTGATGTACAGATCATAGCCAAATCTGCTTCGTGTACTATTCCTTTTGAACCTTTTAAGGTATATGCCAAGCCTAACCCGGACCCTGTTATTACAGCAGACGGCTCGACTTTGATATGTTCGGAAAACATAGGCAGTATTGAATGGTTTTTGGATGGAGAACGACTCAACCAATTCTCCAGTATAATACAAGCAAGATCTTTTGGTAAGTATACTGTTCAGGTTACCCAAAATGGTTGCACCACAGTTTCCGAAGCATTTGTAGCCACTATCCTTAGTGTGGAAGATATGCTAAAAACAGGTGAACTAAAGGTCTATCCCAATCCGACATCCGGCCTGATCCACGTCAACCAAAGCGGAAAATTTAGCAGCCTCAGGATATATAGCTTGTCAGGACAGGTAGTGCTTTCAAGAAACGGTATATTCCAAAATGAGATCATCAACCTGGCGCACCTGCAGCCCGGACAGTATATACTAGAGCTGACAGGCAAGTCAGAGACTGTGAAGTTGAACATACAAAAGCTACAATAAAATGGTGAGGACAACTTATTTACCGGTCATTTTTTTTCTTATACTGGCCTCCTGCATCAACGGGAAAAAACAGGCTACCCGCTATGACTACCAGTCCATCTCCGAGGCAAAATTACCAGCACCGGTGGAATACAGCTTTAGCGCTGATTCCACCTATGTGCTGGCACTGAATGAGAAAAAGGGCACTCCTAAACATCCTCAGAATAACATTAGATATCTGGTGCATGACCTGACAACCAATAAGCTGGTGCTCGAAGATGGCCTGGATAATGGTTCGGTAAGTTTTCACTCTGATCATGAGCTGAAGATTGTCTTGATCCCGGGAATTATGAAGGCCGATCAATCATTGGATGATCACACCTATATTTATGACCTGAGGACAAAAGAAAAAAGGTTGCTATCACAGCAATAAAAGTCACATAAAAAGAGCGTCAAAAGCGCTCTTTTTTCTTAATATCGCTCATGCTCACACCAAAACAACAAAAAGCGGTGCTGATATCAACCATATTGGCATCCAGCATGGCCTTTATTGATTCTACAGCGCTAAATGTAGCGCTTCCGGCTCTTCAGGAGGATCTGAATATGTCAGGGTCATCGCTATTGTGGGTAGTTAATGGCTATGCGCTGTTCCTTTCTGCCTTGCTCCTAATTGGAGGGTCGTTAGGCGACCAGTACGGAAGAAAAAGGGTCTTTCTAACCGGAATTACTGTATTCACGATTTCCTCCGCACTATGTGGTTTATCGACATCTCCCCTGATGCTGATTATCTCAAGGTGTATACAGGGTATTGGAGGGGCATTAATGGTACCAGGGAGTCTTGCCATCATCTCAGCGCTTTTTGGTAAAGAAAAAAGAGGATGGGCCATCGGCACATGGTCTATGTTCAGCGCTATGACCACTGTATTTGGTCCGGTGATTGGCGGCTGGCTTGCCGGGCAAGGCCTGTGGAGGATGGTCTTTTTTATTAATATACCACTTGCCATCATTTCAGCTTTTTTCCTGATCAGAGATGTGCCCGAAACGGAGAGACTCACACAAAAGAAGCTCGACCTGGCAGGAGCATTACTAGCTATTTTAGCTCTTGGAGGCATTACTTATGGGTTTATCGAAGCCCCGAATTCCGGTTTTAGCCACCCGACTATACTCATTGCATTAATGGGCGGAGGCATTCTGTTCCTGGCCTTCCTGGCGCACGAACATCAGGCAAAACAACCCATGATGCCCCTGCCACTATTTCAGTCAAAGGTGTTTACCGGTGCCAATCTTATTACGCTGTTTGTATATGGCGCATTAGGTGGATTTCTCTTTTTCTTTCCTCTTAACCTCATTCAGGTTCAGGGTTATCCTGCTGAATTGGCAGGACTTACGCTATTGCCTTTTGGATTGCTCATCGCCTTTCTTTCTCGATGGTCTGGGGCGTTAGCGGACAAAATCGGGACACGCATTCCTCTGATCATAGGCCCGATGTTCACTGCTTCAGGCTTTTTCATTTTTTCATTACCGGGAATCACCGCTGGCCCCTCCTCCTTCTGGAACACTTTTTTACCCCCTATGCTACTCCTGGGCATAGGGATGGGAATTACTGTTGCCCCACTAACTACGGCTGTTATGAATGCAGTGCCCTATGAAAGAACGGGAACAGCTTCCGGAGTGAACAATACCGTAGCCCGTACCGCAGGTGTATTAGCTATCGCTATTATGGGAGCCCTGGGGCTCTTTAGATTTGAAGAATCGCTCACCTGGAGAATCGCTCACCTGGAGTTAAATAGCACGGCCCTAATGCAGTTAAAAAAAGAAGTAGTAAGGCTGGCTGAGGCCCAGCCCCCGGAGGCAGCCACAAAGGAGCAACAAAAAGTAGTTGAAAAAGCTATAAAATTTGCATTTATTGATACATTTAAACAATCAGCGCTGATCGCTTCCATACTTTCGGGAATCAGTGTATTCATTGCTTATTTTACTATACCAGGAAGAAAAAAACAAAAAATAAAATGATCATAGGAAAACCATAGTCATGACAGCGATCGGGGAAGATCCAGGATAATTAGTGTCTCTAAGAAAACGCCAATGCCTGCGTTACGCTCGCCCCCGAAATGCTCACGTACCTCGGTACGCTCCGCTTTTTGGGACTTCGTCCCGCCCTTTGGCGGGAACGTTTCTTAAAGCCACTTAGAGTTTTCTTACAAACACTAATTAGTCGGCAGTTGGCAAAAGGGGTGAGTAATAGAGGAAAGTCTTCAATGGTGTAATTCGGACTTCCGACTTCGGTCTTCGAGTTAACTCAATACTAAAATATACATATACATGAAAAATATTATTATCATACTCTTTTTGCTGGTAGCAGTTGGTGCCGGCGCTCAGGATAAAACAGAAATAAATAACTTCCTTGACACATGGCATCAGGCCGCAGCCGTAGCTAATGCTGAGATTTTCTTCGGAAGCATTGCTGGCGATGGTATTTATATTGGCACCGATGCTACTGAAAGATGGGATAAGGAATCATTTTGGGAGTTTTCAAAGCCTTATTTCGACAGGGGTAAAGCCTGGGACTTCAAACCATATGATCGCCAGGTCTTTACTTCAGAGGACGGCACTATCGCCTGGTTCTCAGAACTAT
Source organism: Fulvivirga imtechensis AK7 (assembly GCF_000331535.1). Classification (GTDB taxonomy): domain Bacteria; phylum Bacteroidota; class Bacteroidia; order Cytophagales; family Cyclobacteriaceae; genus Fulvivirga; species Fulvivirga imtechensis. Next base: position 7,790 of record NZ_AMZN01000128.1, read on the forward strand.
TGGAGACGTGGATGGGTGTATGCCGGGGTTCTGGAATACTCCTTAAGGACAGATCCGGCTGGAAAATCAAACAATATCATCTGTCGGTAACTGTGCCTAATGATGCAATACAAGAATTCATCAAGCTGGTAGAAGGATACGAGTCAGAGAAGTAGTGCCTCTTAGAAAACGCCAATGCCTGCGTTACGCTTGTCCCAAAAATGCTCTCGTACCTCAGTACGCTCAGCTTTCTGGGACTTCGTCCCGCCCTTTGGCGGGAACGTTTTCTTAAAGCCACTTAGAGTTTTCTTACAAACACGAAGTAGCTTATCATGTAAGAGTTATCAATAAATTACATGGTAAAATTCTCGAACAGACCTGTAAAACATCATTTTTAGGGCTTCCTGAAGATCCAAAAAATCAAAACTTCTCCAGGGCGGAAAGGTTACATTTGTAATATTAGGTTTATATATGAATAAATTGACATCTTAAAAAAAATGTTGCAAATTGTATTATAATAAGAAGTAAGTCAAAATGCGTTGTGTTGTGTTGGTAATTTTTAGAACGTTCGTAGTAGGTATTCTTCTTTTTTTATTGATCATCCCCGGTGCAGAGGGACAAAGAAAAAGCAGACACACCAAAGCCTTTTATCGGTCTCATTACCGTCCTGCTCCAAAAGCAGACAAACAATGCTTTTTGCTTTTCAAAAAGAAATACAAGAGCCCTAAGAAAAGCAGTGGCTCCTTTCTGTCATCAGTTTTTGGTAAACCCAAGCCAAGTAGCAAACCCATGGCAGAGGTAGACCCAAACGACAAACCTCCTGTAACCAGGCCAAAGCCTACACCCAAGCCCCAGCCTGTGGCCACAAACACGCAAAAAGAAGATTTTCATAACAAAAAATTTGAAGATCAGACTCTCGAAGAGCATCACCAGATCGAGGATGAAGTACTCGCAAAAAACAATTTACCAAAACCCACCTCCGCAGAGCATGAAAGAATAAGGAACCTGGTGGAGCAGAAGCTTAAAACCCATAAAGGCAGTGATCCTATCGAACTGGAGCCGCTCTATTTTGTATATGATGATGCTGAATTTGCAGTAGTAGATATGGAGCCTTTTCTTATTGCAGTGGAATACGCCTTACAAGGCAGGATGATATTAATAGAAGGACACACAGACAGCCACGGCGCTGATAACTATAATGTAAAACTATCTATCCAGCGAGTGGAAAAGATCCGGCAGCTCATGCATGATATGGGCGTACCTGATGACCACATCTCTGTGGTTGGCTATGGTGAGGAGGTAGCCATTCATGACAATTCTACCGAAGAGGGTCGGCAAATGAACAGAAGAGTTGATTTTAAAGTTTTCTAAAATCAGTTCACAAGCAGGGTCACGCTTCTTTTTCATTAGCTTAAATGCCACATTGCTAAATTTTCCACTTAGTTTTGCCTTATGAATTTTGATCATCAGATCTTTCTAAAGCACATAGCTCAAACTACGAATACCCCATTTTTAATAGATGTAGAACAGGCCGAAGGATTATACTTATATAGTCCGGGTGGGAAGCGTTACATGGACCTGATCTCCGGTATTGGTGTCAGCAATATTGGCCATAGACATCCCCATGTAGTGAGCGTTGTTAAAGAACAAGTGGACAAGCATTTTCATGTAATGGTCTATGGGGAGTTTGTGCAATCCGCTCCGAACCTGTTGGCTAAAAAGCTGGTAAGCTTACTTCCTGAAACACTTAATTGCTGCTACTTCACCAATAGTGGTACAGAAGCTAATGAAGGAGCCTTGAAGCTGGCTAAAAGGTATACTGGTAGGACGGGGATCATTTCCTGCCGGGGTGCGTACCATGGCAGCACCCATGGCTCGTTGAGTGTTTCGGGCAATGAAATGAAAAAATTTGCTTTCAGACCGCTCCTTCCCGATGTAAGCTTTATTCATTTCAATAAAATTGAGGACCTGGAACTGATCACCGAAAAAACAGCCTGTGTGATCATTGAGACCATTCAGGGAGATGCAGGAGTCAGGATCCCCTCACAAGCATATATGAATGCATTGCGTCAGAAATGCTCGGCAACGGGTACTCTTTTGATATTTGATGAAATACAGACGGGGATTGGACGTACAGGAAAAATGTTTGCTTTTGAGCACTATGGAATTGTCCCCGATATCCTAACCTCTGCCAAAGCCCTGGGAGGTGGCTTACCTATTGGTACATTTATTTCCTCTTATGATATCATGCAGTCACTCACTCATGAACCTATGTTGGGCCACATTACTACATTTGGGGGAAACCCGGTATGTTGCGCCTCTGCTCTGGCCACACTGGAGGTAATTGAAAATGAAAACCTATTGGACAGCGTTGAAGAAAAAGGACAGCTTTTTGAAAAACTACTTCAACATCCGAAAATCAGAGAAGTACGCAGAAAAGGCTTGATGTTCGCCTTTGAGTTTGAAACCGCTGATGAAGTATCAAAAGTGGTTCAGGAGTGCCTTAATAATGGAGTTATATGCTTCTGGTTCCTCTCTTGCCCCAACAGTTTCCGCATAGCTCCTCCCCTCAATATCAGCGAAGAAGAAATAAAAAAGGCCTGCGAAATCATACTGCAAGCCATAAAGAACCTCACTTAATTAATTCTTTCCATCATTCCATCATTCATAAAAGCAGTTCCTTTACATTCTCTGGTGGTCTGCCCAAAACAGCTTTACCTTCTTTGATCACAATTGGTCTTTCGATCAGCACAGGGTTTTCAACCATCGCCTCTATCCACTCGTCATCGCTGAGCTTCTTACCTTTATATCTTTCTTTATAGATGGCTTCACCTTTCCTGACCAACTCCTCCGGCTTAATGCCCAACTGCCCGATAACCTTTCGAAGGCTTTCATTTGAAGGAGGGGTTTTCAGATATTCCACCACCTCTACCATAGCTCCGGAATCCTCGATTATCTGGAGTGCCTGACGGCTTTTACTGCACCTTGGGTTATGATATATCGTTAGCATAGATAATGAGTGAATGAATGAATATAGAATTAATGAATAAGTTTATCCTTTTATGGTTTCGACTATGAGGTTGTGATTAGTATAAATGCAAATATCAGCGGCTATATTAAGGCTTTCTCTCACAATGTCCTCTGCTGACAAACCGGTGGCGTGTTTTTTAAGAGCCAAAGCTGCCGACTGCGCATACATTGCCCCTGATCCAATAGCTGCTATTTCATGATCAGGCTCCAGTACATCTCCGGTACCCGAAATGACCAGCATTTCATCCTTATCAGCGGTAATGAGCATGGCTTCCAGCCTTCGTAAGTAACGATCGGTCCTCCAATCTTTAGCCAACTCTATAGCTGCTCTCTTCATATTCCCCCCATAGCTGTTAAGTTTTTCATCGAACCTTTCGAGGAGTGTAAATGCATCCGCTGTGGAGCCGGCAAAACCGGTAATTATCTTTCCGTCTTGCAGCTTTCGTATCTTTCGCACGTTACTTTTCGCTACATAGTTACCCATGGTTGCCTGTCCGTCTGCTCCTATCGCCACTTCCCCATTATGTTTCACGGCCAATACCGTAGTTGATCTTACTTTTGTCATTACAATATCTTTTAAAAGTGTCTCTTTAAAGCCACTTAGAGTTTCCTTACATGCCCTAAATAAATAACCCTGACAATTAATCAACTGTCAGGGCATTTTGTTTATTTTTTTTCTTAAACGAGTATCCTCACCGGGTTTTCAAGCAACCCTTTCAAAGTCTGCAGGAAGGCCGCTCCTAATGCGCCATCCACTACCCTGTGATCTGAGGATAGGGTCACCTTCATTACATTACCGGGCACCAACTGACCATCTTTCACCACTGCTGTTTCCTTGATACCTCCCACAGCCAAAATACAAGCATCCGGTGGATTAATAATGGCTGTAAACTCTTCCACACCAAACATGCCCAGGTTAGAGATAGTGAAGGTATTCCCTTCCCAATCGCTCGGCTGCAGCTTTTTACTATGGGCTTTCTCCGCCAATTGTTTCACCTCAGCAGAGATATGTGAAAGGGATTTATTATCCGCAAATCTAACTACCGGTACCAGAAGCCCCTCATCAACGGCTACAGCTACACCTATATGGATGTGTTTATTGTAGCGGATCTTATCACCAAGCCATGAGGCATTAATTTTGGGGTGTTGACGCAATGCTGCGGCTACTGCTTTGATCACAATATCGTTAAAGCTGATCTTTACGGGAGAGAATTCGTTCATGGACTTTCTGGCCTCGATAGCCTTATCCATATTGATCTCCATTGTTATATAGAAATGCGGAGAGGTAAACTTACTTTCTGAAAGCCTCTTACCGATCGTCTTTCTCATCTGAGAAACACTCACCTCTTCGTAAGACTCTTCTCCTACTACCTGAGGTACATGGAAGGTGGTTCCTTTTTCCTCGGCTGCTTTCTCTACACTTTCCGCAGCAGGGGTATATTCTTCAATATCTCTTTTTATGATACGCCCGTTATCACCGGTGCCTCTTATTTTTGATATGTCATAGCCTTTGTCCTCGGCCATCTTCTTAGCCAAGGGAGAGGCCTTAACTCTTCCTCCGTCTGTTACTGAGGGTGCAGTTTGACTCGCTGCCGGTTGTTCTTCCTGCTTTTCAGCCTTTTGAGGAGCAGTGGTTTTGTCTTCTTTCTTTTTATCTTCCCCGGTAGCAGCCTTTTTCTTGCCCTGGTGTGCCTTCAGCAGTTTCTCATAGTCGGCCCCCTTTTCACCTATAATGGCGATAACACCATCTACAGGTACGGATGCTCCTTCTTCAACACCTACATAGAGTAGTGTACCATCCTCATAAGCCTCAAGTTCCATAGTGGCTTTATCTGTTTCCACTTCAGCCAGAATATCCCCTGATTGTACTTTATCTCCTTTCTTTTTCAGCCATGATGCAATAGTACCTTCTGTCATGGTGTCGCTCATCTTGGGCATCAGGATAAGAGAGGCATTCACGTCAGAAGCATCAACACTTTCGGTATCTTCCTCAGTAGCACTATCATCCTCTTCTTCTTCCTTCTCATCTTCTTTGCTTGCAGAACCATTTCCTGCACTACTGTTCTTTATGTCATTTAGCAACTCGCTGATATCTTCTCCTTCGTCTCCTATGATAGCAATAACACCATCTACAGGCACCGCTTCCTTCTCTTTAGCGCCTATATGAAGCAGTGTTCCATCCTCGTAAGACTCCAACTCCATGGTTGCTTTGTCTGTCTCTACTTCTGCCAGTATATCGCCTGATTTAACTTTGTCGCCTTCTTTAACGAGCCATGATGCGATTACCCCTTCTTCCATGGTATCGCTCATCTTGGGCATGCGTATAACTTCAGCCATAGGTATATTTTAAAAAATTTTGTGGGTCAAAAATAGGTGTTAATATCCCTTTATTCAAATAATTGATTTTTATTTTAACAGTTTTTAAAACGCAATCGTTGCCAATAATAATTCGATGTTGGTTTCGTTGGTAGTAAGCAGATAGCTATACCTTACACCCACCGAAATTTCGGGAGTAAAGCGCATTATATTGAAGTCCATATGCAGCTCCACTCCTGTAGAATAATAACTTTCATCAAGGGTTGAAAAAAAGACCCTGGATTGCGAACCATTATATTCAATGAAGTAGTTTTTACCTTTGCCACGTCCCACATCATAAAATAAATTGGATCTGAATCGCTTGATGTTAAGCACAGGTCCTAAAGCAATATCAGGATACCAGATCGGAAATGTATAGTTCATCTGAAACGATGAAAACCGTTCATGATCCGGGTAGCTAAATCCTCTGGGCTTGAATATCCTGTTCCTAAAATAATAAAGGTCTCCGCTTAGGTCTGCCTCCCTGGACTGGTACCCGGTTCTGATGTAAAATGAATGGTGCTTGAAAATTCCCGGGAAATAAAGGTTAGACCGTATGGCAAAGAGTCGTCCGTTAAAATCCCCACCATAAGGTGTACTGAAATGTTCAAAGGTGAATGATTGCCCCCACTTACTATTGAGGTCCCGTGTGCTTTGCTTCATTAATCTGAAAAAGCTGAGGCTGGCTCTGTTAGAGACAAGGTCGCCATTTTCCAACTCATCTCTAAAGAAAAAAGCTAGTGAATCATTGATCGGGGCCAGGCGACTTTCTCCAAAGACAGAGTTACTGAAGCTGCTCACTTTTGTTACCTTGACGGCATTTCCCAGCGCCAGTTGCGTATGATATTTAGACCTGGTGAGCAGCAACGGAAGGCGGACACCTGTCTCAAAGCTTAGTTCGTCCCACTTAAACTTCACCTCCTCCCCTCTGATAGTACCCCTGTCAGATACCCGGTCTCCTTTTTGCACCTCAAAATCAATAATGGGGTACAGTCCCTGGTAGCTCAATTTTGCAGAAGCAAACCCGGTCTCTTCTTCAACATCATAGTTATAGCCTACTGACATCGTGGTGGTACTCAATACATCCCTGGAAAAAATACCAAACTGGGCCTGATTCAGATCTGTAGAGGCAAAAGGTCCCCAACTGTGGATATTAAGTATATGCCCGAGCTTGCTGTACCTCCTCACCGGGTACTCTCTGCCTGGCACCTCATTCAAAATATTTTCATGGCCCTCCTGCTCCACCACTGGCTCGTAATATTTGACAGAACGATCCTCCACCTGGCTCATGGCCTTCCAGCCGGATGGTGCAAAAGGGGTCCTAACCACATCCAGCCCATTGACGGTGTGGTCGTTATAGTAAATGTAACTGCCATCGTGTGTTATTTCAGGGTTATAGGCTCCATACTTACTACTTGTGACCTGATAACGCTGCCGGGTATTGAGATCCAGGGCATAAATATTGTCGATACCACTATAGGGTGAGTTGAAAAACAGGTGATTTTTATAGAGCACAGGATGTCCGATATTTTCATATCCTGCAGTGATCAACACTCGCTCTTCTCCGGTTGCGTAGTCTATCACCACTACACCTTTACCTTTATCCGTTGTTTTTAATACTACAATCTTTCCACCATCATCAGACCAACGAGGCATCGAATAAAAAGCGTTGCCAGGGTTTTCAAACCTTTTCACCTCTTTACCGGAATAATAATCCACTACCACCAGGTAATTATTATTTTCCTCTGTGGTGAGCACTGTAGCTATTTTGTACCCATCGGGAGAAATGGCTGCACTGGCATATCTCGACTTTTTTGTAATGGTACGTAACTCATTGGTAGCAAAGTCATAGGATTTGATCACAGAATATGTTTTTACACGCCACCTGGGATCATAATGGTATTCATTCCATACCACTTTATATTGCGTAGAGGAAAGCATACCGCTGTTATTGATGATACCCGGCACAAATTCTCTTTTTTCCTGTCCACCGGCCAGCCTGACAAATTGGTCTATATCACCAATCCCCGACTTTAGTGCTATAACGGTACCATCTTCCAGCACCTGCGGAAATGCGTAGTCTGTAAAAGCTCCACTTTTACGGTTTGTAACCTGTTCAAATAAAGAGATGTCTAGTCCTTGTAACTGATCGCTCCACACATCATCCAGCTCATCCATCATCATCTCATAATTATCCACTATGAAGTGTCCCGTATGCTTCTTCAGCGAATTGGAAAACGTAAACGGAATAAAAGGCCAGCTAAATGCGCTGTGCGTCACTTTTTCCAAAACATCAGGATCCTTTGTCCTTCTTCTTAGATGCGTGGCGTAATGGTACCCAAGTACATAATGGTTAGGAATAAAGTCTTTGTACGACCGCAGGTGTTGTTTGTGGTAGTTGAAGCGCTTCCCCTCCAGCAAGTTCGTCCTAAACACACGATTAAAAGAAGGTATACGGCCTCGGCCGCTATGGGTAAAGCTGGTTTCGATGGCAGTAGCATCACCTTCCCAAAACCAGGGTGGCGCTGCGGAAAAAGCCATGCCTGCCTGAGTATTCTCTCCAAACAAATAATAAAAAAGCTTATTCCACCCTTTCTTACTCTGCTGAAATTGTACGATATGCCGGAACTCATGCACGGCTAGCAGATCGAGCCAGCGGTTGGTTCCGATGAAATTATAATCTTGTGGTGGCATGGTATAAAATTCAGACCTCCTGGGGCCGAGTGTCACAAATCCGTTAGATACAGCATTTTGGTTTTGCAGTATTATGTTGATTTTTTTGGGCGGCTTATTCCCCATGGTTTCAGCCTCAGCCTCATGAAGATGCTGCAGTGTATTAGCCATCTTTTGGGCCTCTCTATCGAGCCCTACCGGATAGATGACCCGAAACCCCGGTGTGTTGACCTGTCTCCATTTCAGTGATGTCGGGTTATTTTCAAGGACCTGATCCTGAGCTGCGGCCAGGCAGGAAACGCCTAATAATATGCCTATAAATATATATCTGATCATAGCAAGATTTTCACAAGAGGTCTAAAATAGTATTTAAATATCAAATGCACCATTCAATAAAGCAAAAGTCCATTTAAACATATCTTCAATGATATTTCGAATATTATCACCTATCTTCATTTTTTATCTCATTAATCAAACACTAAACTTGAAAAGACATGCAAATGAGAAATTGTTATTTAAGTATGCTGATGATTATCCTACTATTGGTACAGTCATGTACACAAGTAGCTGAAAAATCAGTAGAAGGTGCAGAAAACCTGTCTATTGAATATGACAAAATTACACTCCCTAACGGACTGGATGTAATTCTTCATCAGGATAAATCCGATCCCATAGTAGCCGTAGCTATTCTGATCCATGCTGGTTCTAACCGCGAAAAGCCGGGAAGAACGGGCTTTGCTCATTTTTTTGAACATATGCTTTTTCAAAGATCGGAGAATGTACCTGAAGGAGCCTTTTTCAAAAATATCAATGAATGGGGCGGTACCTTTAATGGTGGTACCTGGACTGACGGAACAGTTTACTATGAAGTAGTACCCAAAGATGCTCTTGAAAAAGTGCTTTGGATGGAGTCGGATCGAATGGGCTTCTTTATTAACTCAGTAACCAAAGCCAGCCTTGAAGGAGAGAAACCCGTAGTAAAAAATGAGAAAAGACAGCGTTACGACAATGTTGCTTATGGCAACACAAGTGCAGTTATTAATAAAGCGCTATATCCACCCAACCACCCTTATAACTGGCTTACTATAGGTGAGTTAGAGGACCTGCAAAATGCCACTTTAGATGATGTCAAGGAATTTTACGATCAGTATTATGGTCCTAACAACGCTACGCTGGTACTTACCGGTGATTTTGATAAGGAAGAAGCAAAAAAGATGATCGAAAAATACTTTGGTGAGATCCCCTCCAGAGGTGTTGACAAGCCACTCGACCCTCAGCCCGTAACCCTTGACTCTACCATAGCGCTATATCACGAGGATAACTTTGCCAGTCTACCTGAGATAAGGATGGTATGGCCTACTGTAGAGCAGTACCATCAGGATCAGTGGGCATTGGATGTATTGGGAAATATCCTCTCAGATGGCAAACGAGCTCCTCTTTATAAGGTAATCGTAGAAGACCGGGAATTAGCGCCTGAGGTTTCAGCCAATAACAGATCAAGCGAACTGGCCGGTACATTTACCATCAGAATACGCGCTAATGAGGGTGTGGATCTGGATTCCGTAAAAACAGAAGTGTTCAATGCTCTGGTAAAATTCGAGAATGAAGGTGTAAATATAAAAGACCTGGACAGGATAAAAGCCGGACTTGAAACCAATTTCTACAATGGGATATCAAGCGTGCTAGGTAAGGCCTTCCAATTAGCCACATACAATGAATACGCCGGAAGTCCGGATTTTGTAAAGACTGACATAGGCAATATTAAAGCCGTAACGCAGGAAGATGTGATGAAGGTATACAAAAAATATATCAAAGATAAGCACTATGTACAAACCAGCTTTGTACCCAAAGGAAAACTTGATCTGGCTGTGACCGGCGGGAAGGCCGCTGAGCTAAAAGAAGAGGCCATTGTGCCCGGTACCGAAACAGCCATAGTGGACCAGGAACCTTCTGATGACTATCCGAGAACGGAGAGTTCATTTGATCGTACTCAGGAGCCACCTTTTGGAGAAGCGCCACTGTTGAACCCTCCTGCCATCTGGACCAGTGAGTTATCCAATGGTATGGGAGTGTACGGTATAGAATATAATGAACTTCCCCTTGTTAATTTCAGCATCCGGATAGCAGGAGGGCATATGGCTGAAGACCTTTCTAAAGCGGGACTTACCAATATTCTCACTGATTTGCTGATGGAAGGCACCAGATCGAAGACTCCTGAGGAGCTGGAGGATGCAATCGGGCAGTTAGGCGCAAACATCAATGTCTATACTTCGGACGAATCTATTACTATTTCTGCAAACTGCTTATCGCGAAACTATGAAGCCACCCTGAACCTGGTGGAAGAGATCCTGCTCGACCCTCGCTGGGATGCAAAGGAGTTTGACAGAATCAAAAAAGCTGCCATTAACAAGATCCAGCAGCGGGATGTAAATCCAAACTCCCTGGCAGCGATTGTCATGGATAAGAAGTTATATGGTAAAGACAATATTCTGGGTGCTCCAATTTCGGGCACCATTGAAAGTGTGGAGTCTATCACTATGGATGATCTGAAGGCCTATTATGATAAGTACTTTTCACCATCAATTGCCAACTTCCACATTGCGGGAAATGTGCCTAAAGACGATGTGAAAGCATCAATAGCATCAATAGGAAATAAATGGACAGCAAAGGAAGTGACCTTGCCAGAGATGGAGATCCCTGCAAGCGCTGAACAACCCCAGGTTTATTTTGTAGACGTACCTAATGCAAAACAATCAGTGATACAGATCGGAAGGGTAACGGTTGATGGCAATAATAAAGACTTCTATCCACTTACAGTAGCCAACTACAGGTTGGGTTCCGGTTCTGGTGGTAGATTATTCCAGGTACTGAGGGAAGACAAGGGCTATACCTATGGGGCATATTCTTATGTAGGGCGCAAAAAGATTAAAGGACCATTTATTGCGGCTTCAAGTGTCAAATCAAATGTTACACTCGAGGCTTTGGAGACTTTTAAGGAAGTGATAGGCAACTATGCTGATACCTACACCGAGGAAGATCTTGAGAAGACTAAAAGCGCACTGATAAAGACCAATACCAGAAACTTCGAAACATTGTATTCTCTGGTTGGCATATTGCAAACCATAAGTACTTATGATCTTCCGTTGAACTACATCGATCATCAACAGGAAATACTTAAGAACATGACTACCGAAGATGTAAAGGCTCTCGTTAACAAATATATGGATCTGAAGAACATGGTCTATGTAATAGTTGGAGACAAGGCTACTCAGTTTGAAAGACTAAAAGTGGATGGTATGGGTAATCCGGTACTTGTTGACAAAAATGGCAACGAAATAACCGTTATGTAAGGTTTTAAATAATCAGGTTTTAAAAGAGGCTGTCTCAAAAGTCAATTCGTCATTCCAAACCTGATTTGGAATCCCCTAAAAGTACGTAAGAACTAATGTGGGATCCTGAATCAAGTTCAGGATGACGCCAGAAGAAGATTTTTGAGACAGCCTCTTTTTATTTGAAGGCATAAATGATCACACCAGAGACAGCATCCTTACCAGGAAGTTAAAAGCAACAATGACAATAATGAACAGCAACTTATAGACATTTAAACGTAACCTTCTATTCATTTATTTGTTATTGATCGAGCAGTAAAATTAATAATGCTCAAACCAGCTTTCATAAGGGCTAAACCGTAAAAGGCAGAATACGGGGATTACTTACGGTAGGGTTCGACCAATGAGTTAGCGTCTCTAATAAAAAGCCAATAGTTGCATTATACTTGTCTCAAAATGCTCATCCCGACAGTTGTAACATTTGCACGGAACTTCACGCCTGTATGCCTGATCACTTCCAGGAGTTAAGCGGAAAAGTTGGGGTTTGGAGAGTCAAAAGATTGATCTGCTTTACACCTCACCCCTTAACAGCCTGAAATACAAGCACTACAAAATTGCCCTCTCCTTGAGGAGAGGGATGTACAGACAGCAGTAAAACCACAGCATTTTGATGGGTGAGGTTGCTGTGCCCAAGCAGCCACACGAAGGTGGGTTTGGCCTTGACGGTTTCTTAAAGCCGCTTAAAGTTTTCTTACAAGGCAAGTTAAGGGATAAAAAAAGCAGCCAGACCCCTCTGACTGCTTTTATGGCGTAAACCATTAATCAACCTAAACCTAAAAAATTTATTATGAAACCTTTTGGCCGTCTGCCAATAGGATGATACAAATATAGAGGTCTTTATCCCCTTAAAACATCAGGGTATCCCCGTATTTTTCAATTTAAGCGTTTCCCTTACCCTGTAATTTATGCGGTATTTTTTCCTGAATAATGGAGATTTTCTCAATTCAAGCGGAGAAACCGGTGAAGTATCAGTATAAACCTAAAAGTATCTTTTGTTGAACTTTGGTTCTGAAACAGCCTTTCTCATTTGTTGTCATCCTTAAAACAGCCTTTCTTTTTCGTCATTCCAGATTGCAGCACAACGGAGACAAGCAATCTCCTTTGATGTGTGACATCGCACGAGGTCTGACTGCCTCTGTTCAGGAGGATCCTGTATATTTTCTCTGTTGCACTGTGAAAACTTGTCATTGGTACCGGAGGAAGGAGCTTCCTAAGTTGTGAACAGTACCCTTAAACTTCGTAAGATTCTTCATTCCAGGATGACCAAAAAAAAGGGATGTTTTTCGTCCGTTTTCTGATATGCATACCTATAACCGATTCTTCTATATCGAACTCACGTCAAAATATTGAGAGATTACTTGCCGAGCACTCCATACCAGCAATAAATTTTAAAAAAACTCGTGTTGCCGTTAATATTTACAGTGCCTCCGCAGAAATATTGAGTGATCCGCAACCCACACTCCGGCATGACATAAAAAAAGCAGCCAGGACCCCTCCCGGCTGCTACCATGATTAATCGTAAACCATTAATCAACCTAAACCTAGTTTTAATAATCATTTGATGTCGTCAGCACCCGCCATCAAAATCGTATTATATTACAAACATACAAGCTCGAAATTTTTATATTATAGGCGTTATCACTTATTTTAATAAATACGTGTTTCCCTTATACGCCTCCAGTAGCTTTGAAACGTAGTTCTCACCATGCAGCAAATAACCAATGGCAACACCTAATTCTTCTTCGAAGGAATGCACCAGCAGATATCCATTTGCTCCTTTGGAAAGAATATCATTAATAAAGAGTTGCTCGGTATAATGATCCAAAACCAGAACAGGGCAATTCATTTCCTTTTTCATCTTCAGTATCACCTGCAAATAATTCATCCCCAGTGAATAGGTATCAACTATAATAAGTGCAGGTTTTTTTACTCTTTGGAGCTGAGGAGAGGCTTCATCCGGAGACATAAAAAAGAAGTCACAGATCTTCAGGATCTGCTTTGGAATACTTTCAAAAACCTCACTGGAATTACTAAAGAAGGCAACGCGTATCCCCTTTGACTCGTTTAAAAATTCGAATGGCACGAAACAAATCTACCAAAGTAGGGCTGCCTGATTATAAGGAATTATGCGTAATTTGACATATAAGGGAAACGCGTATTCATACCTTTAAATGTCTTCGAAAAGGTTATTTTTTATAGCGTAAAGCACCAACCCTGTTGAGTTTTTAGCTCCTGTTTTCTCCAAAAGGTTTCTTTTGTGAACCTCTACAGTGCGTACACTGATAAATAGTTTTTCAGCAATTTCCTGATTGGAATCTTCTTCCAATATCAATCTGTAAATCTCCTTCTCCCTTGGGGTTAAAGGGGTGGGAAGGCCATCGCTACCTGATTTTGGCTTTTTCTTCGCCAGGTTGTTCATCACAGTCTGCGCCACCTCTTTACTATAATAGATCTCATCACCCAGTATGGCCGCTATAGCTTCTTTCATCTCATTTTCATCGCAGCTTTTCAAAATATAACCACTAGCCCCCGCATCCATCATCGCTTTTATATGCTGATAATCGTTGTGCATTGTCAGCGCCAGCACCCTGATATCTTTCGATATCTTCATAATTCTGCGGGTGGTCTCTATTCCATCAAGACCATCCATATTAATATCTATTATTACCAGGTCTACCCGCTCGTTTTCCAATATTTTCAAAGCCTCCATACCACTTGAAACCTGATTTACAACCTCATAATCAGGATCATTTTCAAGGTATAATGCCACTCCATCCCGTACCACTTTATGATCGTCTACTATTAATATCTTTGATTTCATAGATCTTATTTTTGTATATATTTAGTATTGAGATAGCTCGAAGACCGAAGTCGGAAGTCCGAAGCGTACCACTGAAGACTCTCCTCTATTACTCACACTCCTTTTGCCTACTGCCGACTAATTATCCGGCCTGCCCCGATCGCTATATCCCTATCCGGACATACCTTAGCCTTATGATCATTTCATGCAATAGTCACCTTCTGCCGGTAAGGTATCTCTACAATTATTACCGTTCCTTTTCCTTTGCCACTTTCTATCTGCAGGGTACCTGAAAGCGAATTGACCCGATTAAGCATACTTTTCAATCCAAAGCTGTTGCCCTCATTTATCTTATTGCCTGCATCGAAGCCCACACCGTCATCTTCAATAGTAAGGATCACCTCTTCATCATACTTCATCAATTGTATGGAAGCGGTTTGTGCTTTCGAATATTTGATAATATTATTTACAGCTTCCTGGGTTATCCGGTATAAATGCAGCTCGGTATTTTTAGGCAATCTTTCTTCCTTCAGATTATCGTAAAAATCAAACTTCACCGATGAAACCGTTTCAATATCAGCCAGTAAACTTTGCACTGACAACACATATCCAAAATCATCGATGCTTTGAGGCATCAGGTTATGAGCAATTTCACGGCTATCTCTAATCGCCTCTTTCAGGTAGTTAAGCCCTGTGTTAAGTTTTTTGAGTATGCCATTATTAGGCTCTATATCTTTTTTCAGTGAATTGAAATTTAAAGACACAGTAGTCAGTTTTTGCCCAAGTGTGTCGTGCAGCTCCTTGGCTATTCTGGCCCTTTCATTATCCTCTGTTTCAATTATTGTACTGATGATCTTCTCCTGGGCTAGTCTTCTGTCTGTAATATCCATTACGAAGCCTTCAATAATATCTCCTGCAGGTGACATAGCTCTTCCCTGCTCCCATAACCATTTCCTTTCCCCGTTTACATTGACAGGATAAACTATCTGAAAAGGCTTATTGGCGGTAATAGCTTCGTTAATGATCTTTATATTTTCTGCGTTGTATTCGTCAGGGATCATATCACTGATCCTCAGATTACCACTTAAAAATTCATCCGGCGCTATACCGAAAAGCGCCTTACTTCCCTCGCTTACAAACAATGGGGTAAAATCCTTATCAGTCTTACTCCTGTATACCATTCCGGGAATATTGGCCATCAGGTTAGAAAGTGTTTGCTGGCTTTCTATCAATGCCTGCTCTGTCATCTTAAACTCATGAATATCCACATGGGTACCTATAGCCCGTACTGCTCTGCCATACTCATCACGGTCTACCACCCGGCCATGTACCAGCAGCCATTTCCATTCCCCGGATTTGGTCTTTAGCCGGTATTCATTTTCATAGTAGTCTGTTTCGCCTTTTAGGTGGCGGGAAACTCTATCATTTGTCTTTTGGCGGTCATCGGGATGGACCATCTCTATAAAATCTTCAACACGCGGTAAAATTTCGCTCACCTCATAACCCAACATGGTAAACTGATAGTCATTTAAATGCAAAGCGCCACTTTTTATATTCCAGTCCCACATGCCTTCACGCGCTCCTTCAATAGCCATCTGCAGACGTTTTTTACTCTCAGAAAGGGCTTCAAGCATTTTACGCTCCTCTGTGATATTTCTCGACACATAAAGTATGTGCGTACATTTTCTATTCTTATCAAGGATGGGTATCAGGTTTGATTCAGCAACTCCGCGATTTCCGTCCGGGGTCTTAAAACCTTCTTCATATTTGATAGAATGCTTAGCCTTGATGGCTTCTGCTATTTTTTGAAACCGGAAGTTGATTTCCGTGTCATCCAGCTTTAGTAGCTTGCGGTATAAATCTTTCAGGCCCATACCCAAAATCTTATATGCCGGATAATCACTATTTGATCTGTAAAGCTCCTGAAGATACCAGTCCGGTAATTTGGCCACTGAATATGACCCAATTTTCCTTACCTGAAATAAGGCGATCAGCTCCGAAGCATTATTATAAATAAGTGAGAGTGTTTGCTGCCTTGATTTAATGTTGGCATATGCCCGTTTCAGGTCCGCTGTCCTGGCCCTGACCATTCTGCGGAGCACATTCACATATAGCACCAGTTGGATCACAACAAAAAGAATAACCGCCAACAACGCATACCCCCAAACGGGAACTTCAAAAGGTTTGTTATTGGTAAAATAGTTCTCTATTGAGCTATAATAAATCGATGATTTGTCGGCCTTTAACGCTATCAGGTGATTTTCTACAATAGGCATGACTTTAGCTGCCAACGGTGTAGCATCACGATATAAAAATGTAAGCCTGAATGGAGAAAATACCACGGGGGTTTGAACAATATCATATTTGTAGTCATGCACATCGCCATAAATACGACTTACGATACCGGCATCTACTTTCTTTTTATCGATCAGTTCAAATATTTCTTTATAGTTTTTGGCCTTTACGATGGTACACCTCAGGTCTAGTTCCTTTATAGAGGCATAGAAGCCCTTATATGGCCCGGTAATAAAATAACTATCCTCCAATACTGCTACCTTTTTCCCTCCAAGATCAAGTAGAGAAGTGTAATCGGATTCTCTTTTGGCATACACACGAGCCCAGGTTGAAAGTATTCCCACTTTGGCTATCTTGAACTCCGAGCTTCTACCTTTATAATCCCCCGACTCTGCTAAAACATCTATTTCTCCTTGCTCCAACAATTGAAAGCACTTTTCCGGGGTTCCCGGCTTATAAATCAGCCGCCAGCCTTCCTTTTCGGCTACGTATTTGAGGATGTCAATAAAAATACCCCTGGCCTCACCTCGGGAGTCCATAAAAGCCAGTGGATAATTATCATATACCCCTACGCGTAAAGTCCGTTGGGCGCTTACAGAAGCCAGCGCCACAATTATTAAAAGGCATGTAAGAAGCAGTTTTCTCATATATGGCATAGGTTGCCGGCAATTGAATATTAAATCTAACAAATTCCCTCCAGAAATCATTTCGTATGGGTACGCAAATCACGTATTTTTCATATTACGTACACCCTCTTAAAGTTCACGATGCCACAACCACGACCTTTGCGGTGCATTTTACAAAAATGAAATAAATTATGAAAAAAGGTAAGACAGTAGTTGGAACCCTATTACTCATGTTGATGATGGTGGCCTTTAATACTCACGTGAAAGCACAGAACGCTGAGCATCAGGTTAAAACAGTTTTTATTTACAATTTCATCAGATACATTGAATGGCCAAAGCAAGGAGAAGAGTTTACGATCGGGATATACGGCAATGACCCTGAGGCGTTCAGCGCCTTTATGGACATGGCAGCCAAAAAAGCAGCAACCAAAAGAATCGTAGTCAAGTCATTTACCTCACTAAGCGAAGCTGCAAGCTGTGACATTCTTTTTATTCCTGCTCAGAATAGCGGTAATCTCAACGAAGTGAAGTCACTTGGACTAAAGAATATACTCGTTGTAACTGAAAAAGCCGGTTTGGCAAAAAAGGGGAGCGGGATCAATTTTATAAATGTGGACGGCAAGCTGCGATTTGAGATCAACAGAGATGAAATCGAGCGTTCGGGACTGAAAGTATCCAGCCAACTACTCGGACTGGCCATCGAGGTATAACATTAATAATCAGGCGATAACAGAGTGGCTGTGACAAAATAACCCAATAAAAGAGGCCGTCTCAAAAGTCAGCTCGTCATTCAAAACTTGATTTGAAATCCGAATCAAGTTACCAATGACAAGTTTTCATTACATACTGATAGTCAGATGATAACATCTTATTGTTCAGTTTGTAACTTTTGTCTCTATTTTGACTCTTCATAGCATATGTTTTACTTTTTTGTTCCCGAAAAGCTATAACGCTTTCGGGATAACAAAAAAAGTCAAGGCTGTGAGCAAATGGCTAAATTTCAATGCCTGCGATAACAAATCACAAACTCGCCCCGTTTGAGACAACGGGGCTCAAACAGTGTGATTTATAAAGTGTACATGTGGCATTGAAATTCTTAACACCATTTCCTCAAGGCCGTTCAGGTAACTGTCATTTCATTATCCACAAAATCAACTGAAAGTTGTTGGTTGCCTCAGGATGACGCCAGAAGAGGACTTTTGAGACGGCCTCTTTTATTAAATTTTATTATTGTTGAAGCCCCAGGACGCCCACTCCCTGCTCAAATACAATATCTACAGGTATACCTTTGTCAGCCAGGCGATCCAGGTCATTTTGGAGCTCCGGTTGGATCATAGCTTTTTCAGCGACTAATGTGGATACCCCTTCATAATCACCCTCACCTTGTAGTATCAGAATTTTCTCAGACAAGGCATTCATCGCTGCCTGCATTTTTTCAAAGTCGATAGTATAGGTGCCAGTTTCAGCATCTCTGGCAAACGCACCTTGCTCTTTAAAGAAGTTGAACCTGATCATATTGGCTTTTCCATGTGCACTGGAAGCTCCGAACCTCACCGACCTGAAGATGCTGGCCATAAAAGTGGTGTAGTAATCCATCAACTCTCCCTGTATCTCACCCTGTTCATGGAGCCTGGTGATCATGTATAACCCAAGCACATCTGCCTTGCCTTCTTCAAGTGCCGAGGCATTATCTTTTAAGGCCTCTCTCACCGTACCTTTTTTATTTATAGTGTTTTTGATACCCAGACCATGTGCAACCTCATGAAACATAGTATTGGCAAAAAAAGCATCGAAGGTAATGTGCCTGCGCTGCTCTTCGGCAATTAACTCCCCGGCTATGGGCACCAATATTTTATCAAACTTGGCCCTCATTGCATTTTTCAACTGCGATCTTCTCGTTCCTTTTTTAAGCTGAACTTCTTCATCATTTGGCAGGTTGACTGCAATGGTCTTGCTACCGGAATTACAATCACCGGCATAGTATATCACATCAAATGCAGCCAGTTGTGAATCTGTACCGGGTTCTTCGCGTTTATAGACTTCCGGCACAGGCAGCCCTCTTTGCAGTCCGGGTAGTAGTGTAGCATATTTCTCAAGTCTTTCACTCCATTTCATGTCCTTTACCAGCACATATGTTTCATGCGCAGCCTTATACCCATATAACTGATCTTCATAGGTTTCAATAGGGCCAGTAATGATGTCCAGTTGATTGGTTTTCATATCCATCCATGCCATATCGCTTTCATAGTATTCATCTGTAAGCAACGCCTCTGCTCGCAATTCGAGGTACTTCTTTAGTTCGGCATTCTCAGCTAATCGCGCAGCTTCCCTCAACAGTTCCGCGGCCCTGGAGACCTGATCTTTAAACATCTCATGATAAGGAATAGCTATAAGACTGCCGGTATCATCTCTTCTTATGAAAGTATACAGTGAAGTTTTACCCTCCACTTCGGCAGATTCAAATTCTTCCCTGGTCATATCTTCTGGGTAAAAATTAGCGCCCGCAGGCTTATCCCCTACTCCCTCAATAAAAGGCTTATTATTGGCTAGCCTGTCCCATGGACCATAATTGATCATGACAAACCTTTTAGCGCCATCATTTGTCAGGGCGCCAAGTAATGAATCTCTTTTGCCATAGGCTTCATACCAAAAGAGCTCGTCCATTATCTTTCCTACCTCTATAAGCAAAGGAATCATTTGCTTCTGCCTGTCAGACAGCGAAGTGAGATCCGCAGTAAGTTTTACGGTAGTGTATTTATTGTGCAATGCATTATAAACGGAATTATCCTGGGGAGCGGGCGTTGTACCGGCTTCACGTGCTTGTTTGGTTTGCTCACAGGCAGCAAAAATGCCTGCGATAAAAACCATCAAGCAAAGTTTCAATAAAAATTTAAACATAATAACGGGTTTTGGTTTAACCCGAAATTAACAAAAACAGGTGAAGCTATGATAACTTCACCTGTATTTTCCTGATAATAGGCCTCTGTAGTATTATTCTATCACTATCGACTTGCTTACCATTGCACTTACCTGAAAGAATCCTAAAGCATCATTTGAAAGATTTGTTCTGGGGTTGGCTGGCGGGGGACTGAACATACCTCCGTCATTGTTTAGAATATTAAACAAATCATTGTAGTAAACGTATCCCTGACGGGTTATGCTATACATTTCTACGCGAGCGACATCACCATTCTTGTAAAATCCTGCAATAGGTATACCATCTATATTCTCTCCAAGTACTTCATCATTAGCAAAATATATATCATTTTCCTGATCTAAAATAATGGAATCATTTCTGTAGAACTTAAAGAGATAGTAATCTTTGCGGTCTTTGGGCTCTTTAGCATAAAAAAGCACCTCATGATAATAGCCTACATCTTCAGGGTCTTCAAATTCATCCTCATCAATACGTACTGACAGGGAGTCAATGGCTGTAACAGGCTGTAGCACGTCACTGCCGGTATAGGTTTCTCCTCCAACAATTACTGTCAGCGTATAGGTGTTACCTACTTCCCCGGCAAATGGCGTTTCAGCATAGTAGTAACCATCCGATTCCGGCATATCTCCAGGATTATGCACATAATTAAATAC
Source organism: Fulvivirga imtechensis AK7 (assembly GCF_000331535.1). Classification (GTDB taxonomy): domain Bacteria; phylum Bacteroidota; class Bacteroidia; order Cytophagales; family Cyclobacteriaceae; genus Fulvivirga; species Fulvivirga imtechensis. The sequence continues at coordinate 28,528 of NZ_AMZN01000128.1, forward strand.
ATTTCCTTCATTATCACTCACTGTCACTACAGCATCGGCCACTCCACGTGCCCGGCCAAAATCATAAAAGCCAACAGACCGCGTGACTCTCACATAATGACTTTTCGTTTCATCTGTCACCAATCCCTCAATGACTATCTGCGGATCTATCTGTTTTGTATCCAGCGTTACTGTTTCCTCACAGGCGAGTAGGCCAAGCACAACAAGACCTGTTAATATGTATATTATTCCTTTCATTTTAAATTAAAATTGAATGTTGTAAGTAACTGATGGCAGGAGAGGGAACAGTGAAATTAACCGGGCTTCTTTCTCTTTCCCATCCCCGATTACATTTCCATCTTCGTCCTGCTTCAGCCTGGTATATATCGTAAATGCATTTTTTCTGCTGTAGACATTATAAAGAGAGAATACCCAGTTGGTTTTCCATTTCCTTTCTTTATTTTTCCTTGGCGTAAGGGTAGCCGAAAGATCCATACGGTGGAAGTCTGGCAGCAAATAGCCGTTTCTCTCACTAATAAGATCTACCTGATATACATCATTATATTCGTAGCGACCAGCAGGTACAGTAATTGGACGGCCGGTGCTATAGGTAAAATTGGCGCCAAAAGACCATTTTTCATTCATATCGTAGGTGGCAGCCAGATTAAGTACATGCCTCCTGTCATAATTTGCCAGGAAAGGTTTATCAAGATTTACTCCAGGTACCTTTCTTTGAGTTTTCGACCATGTATAGCTGGCGAAACCGGTAAGCCTCCCTTCTTTCTTCTGTAGCATTAGCTCCAGCCCGTAAGACCACGAATCTCCCTGACGATACTCAGTGGCCAGGTCTTCATTGAAGAAAATTTCCGCATTATCCGCAAAATCAGTCACATTGTCGATGTCTTTATAATATGACTCCACTGAAAACTCAAAGGTATTGTCTTTGAAATTTCTAAAATACCCTACCGCCACCTGGTCCGCTAACTGAGGTTTCAAATAGTAATTACTGGGGCTCCAGGTGTTAAATGGAATAGGTACAGTACCGCTTGAGATCAAGTGTGTATTCTGCACCATGCGATTGTACGACAGTTTTATTGAACTTACAGGGTTAAGCATATAACGCGCAGCAAACCGTGGCTCAATGTTGATATATGTTTTAATCGTTTCAAAATTGTCGAAGTAAAGCGTATCTATTTTATTGATATTAATATTCTCCCTTGGATCTTCATATACATAAACTTCCGATTTTCCTATATTTTGAAATATAGAAAGTCGCGCCCCGTAAGACAAGGTGAGTTTATTACTTAGTTGTTGCTCATTATTAACATATAGAGCGTGATCCAATGCGTAGTCATTCTGTATCTTCAATGGCTCAAATATCGAAGCTTCTGTTGTAGGAGATATTTCTCCCGGTGAAAACCGTCTGTAGGTGAGATGATATCCAAAATCAAGCTCATTTTTTGGAGTAATAAAATAATTCAGATCCTCTTTGATGGATAGTTCCTGAAGATTTGATGTCCATTTAAAACCCTGAACAGGATCGTCAAATTCAAGAGCGTAGTCAAAATTACTGGCTATAATGGATGTATTGGAAAATAAACGATCATTAAACAGGTGGTTCCATCTAAAGGTAGCCGTGGCATTGCCCCAATCAAAGCCAAAAGCATCATCAAAGCTAAACACATCACGCCCCAGGTAAAGGGCAACAAAAAAACGATTATTATTATTGTGTTTCCAGTTGGCCTTTGCATTGACGTCATAAAAATGCACAAGGTTTTCCTTTCCGGCAGCTTTCAGGAACAGGTCGACATAGGATCTCCTTCCGGAAATGATGAAAGAGCTTTTTTCTTTTTTGATTGGGCCTTCGAGCATAAATCGACTGGCTAATAGACCAATACCGGCTGATCCTCCCAGTCTTTTATTGTTTCCATCCTTGGTCCGTACATCAAGTATTGAAGACAGGCGCCCTCCGAAGCGTGCAGGTATGCCACCCTTGTACAACTCTGAGTCTTTAATAACATCGGCATTGAATACAGAAAACAGACCGAATAAATGCGATGGGTCATATACGGGCGCCTCATCAATAAGGATGAGGTTCTGATCAGCGCTACCACCCCTCACGAAAAAACTGGAGGTACCCTCCCCTGCCGTGATCACTCCGGGCATCATCTGGATAGTCTTTATGATATCGGGTTCTCCAAACAGGGCCGGAAGCTTTTTTACCTGTTGAATACTAATTTCATTCCTACTCATTTTAACATCTGTAACATTGGCATCGATGGGCTTGTCAGTTATAACCACCTCATCAATGGTTGTAACTTCTACGGGCAATTCAACATTCATCGATACATTGCCTGAGAGACTTACGGTTTTTTCAATGCTTTGATAACCAATAGAGCTATAAATGATGTTATAATCCCCGGCAGGAAGCGACAACGCGTAGAATCCATATACATTGGTAGCAGTACCTGTCTTTAGCTCTTTTATATATACGGTGACGCCAATCAGCTCCTCTCCGTTTTCGGCATCTTTCACATAGCCGTTAAGGGTGTATTTCCCCTGAGCCATAGAGACGTGGCCAAATAGCAATATCAGCACGCCCGACAACAATAATTTTTTTGATTTCTTGACTGACAATTTTTTTAAGGTTTTGAAGTTGTTAAATGTTACCTGTCTACAGACGTCTTGTTTTTTAAATAGTTTCCAGTATTGGCAAAAAAAATGATAAATGGATGATTTTAAAGGTAAGCGTAACCACTCCCTCTTCCAACCAAAATCGTCCTTTATAAAAAGAATTTTTATGATCGCAACAAAAATGAAAGATCACCAGGCCCTCTGATTCCCCGGTGAAAATAATAATTTTTTTATTTTTGAGAACACTGATCCGGATTATATGAATTACGAACCACCACTGGCCTACTTCTCATCACATATTGAAACTATTTTTCCGGCCCTGTTCCGCAAGGTTAAAGATATTAAATACCAACGCGAAAGAATCGATACCCCGGACGATGATTTTCTGGACCTGGACTGGCTGCGAAAAGATTCGAAAAAGCTGGTGATCATCTCACACGGACTGGAGGGCAACTCAACCAGGCCATACATCAAAGGAATGGCCAGGGCATTTTTCAGATATGGATATGATGTGCTGGCGTGGAACTTCAGAGGCTGTAGCGATGAGATCAATAAACAGTTAAGGTTTTATCACAGTGGCGCCACTGATGACCTGAACCTGGTGGTAGACCATGCTTCGCAAAAGGGTTATAAAGATATTTGTCTGATTGGTTTTAGCCTGGGCGGCAATCTCACACTAAAATATGTCGGTGAGCAAGGTCCTGAGATCAAAAATACTATCAGCAAAGCGGTTGCTTTTTCCGTACCACTCGATCTGTACTCTAGTTGTATTAAAATTTCCGAAAGCTCAAATTTTATATATTCCAGGAGGTTCCTCAATAATTTAAAGGCTAAAGTACTTTTAAAAGCACAGACCATGCCGGGCAAGCTGGGTACGGGGGCGTTGAGTAAGATCAAAACCATCCAAGACTTTGATGATCATTATACCGCACCTTTGCACGGTTTTAAAAATGCGCTCGACTACTACAATGCCTGCAGCTCGATCAATTTTCTCAAAAATATAAGTATACCTACCCTAATCGTAAACGCCAAAAATGATCCCTTCCTTTCTCAACAATGCTATCCCCATGAAATGCTGAAAGGCCATCCGTGTATTACCTTTGAAGCTCCTGAGAGGGGAGGGCATGTGGGGTTTACCGAGTTCAATAAGGAGGGGCTGTACTGGTCTGAAAAAAGAGCCTTAAGTTTCGCAGAAGGTAAGCTGCCTGGCTAAAAAATCGAATTAATGTCTCTAAGAAAACACCATGTCTGCGTTACGCTTGTCCCAAAAATACTCTTTCCTACAACTGCAACAACTGTACGCGACTCCGCTTTTAGGGACTTTATGCCACTCTTTAGCGGGAATGTTCTCTTGAAGCCATCTTGAGTTTTCTTACAGCACTAATGAGTGGTTGCTTCCGTTTAATTTTACCTTTTATAAACTGACTCTAATTTATAATTTTAGTACATTCGTGTTATGGGAGACAGATATACGATTACCGTTGAGGCGGAGGCCCTGAAGGAAAGGTTTAATGCAGAGGTGCCAGGCAGGTACGAACCGCGGTATAATGCTGCTCCCACACAGGTACTACCGGTCATCACTCAGGGTAGTAAGGGGCTCTCTTTCTTCTATTGGGGGCAAATTCCGGGACGCTCGAAGAATAGAGCTATAAGCCCTAAGTTACTGTTCATCGAAAAGGAGACACTCACTGAAAAGCTATCATTTCGGGAAGCCCTATTAAAAAACCGTTGCCTTATACCTGCCGATGGTTACTACGACTGGAAAAAGATCAGCAAAAAAGGCAAGGTACCACATCGATTCATTTTTGGAAATAACGCTGTCATGTCCTTTGCAGGAATATGGGAAGAATTTGAAGATGATGAGGAAAATATTGTGCATACTTTCAGGATTATCACCACCCCTTCCAATCGCCTGATGGCATCCATCAACGACAGAATGCCCGCTGTCCTTACCAGGGAAGCCGAAAAAGCCTGGTTAGATATACATACTCCTGAAGAGGAATTGATCGAAAGTTTAAAGACCTACCCGCCCGATAAAATGGGGTTATACACGGTATCCCCAAGGATCAGCGACCTGAATAATGAAGGCCCTTCACTGGTAAGGCCTATGGCCCCGGCCGATCAATTCGGCAATTATTCCCTTTTTGATTAATATTTTTTTTATCAGTCTTGTTTAAAGGAAATAGTTGCAGATATCACCAACAACACGAGGCTTCACAATAAAGCATGAAGAAATTAGCTATTATTTACCTTATTCTATTATTTTCCCCGGCTTTATGGGCACAATCTAAAACTGAGATGCTGCTAAATGCAGAGGCAATACTCGCACATGGGGACACTACGGCAGCCATTGCACAATTTCGACAAACACTGACCCGATACCCTCAAAGCTTTGCCGCTACTATGCGTCTGGCAGAGGTTCACTACCACATAGAGGATTACAACACGGCTATTCAATACTGTAATATAGCGATTGACATTACTGAAAACTTCATCGGCAAAAGTATGGAGAAACTTCAAGCTGACAGTACTCCAACCCCCGAAGAAATAGCAGAAGAAAAACAAAAGATACAAAGGTATGAAACTGACAAGATCGGCATATATCACCTGAAAGGACGGGTCAGGCTGAAGCAATTAAGACGGGATGATGCCATTGAAGAGTTTAAAAATGCCCTGGAGATAAAGCAGAATAGCGAGGTACTGACCGATCTTGCCCTCACCTATCTTGAGATTGGTCTTCTCCAGGATGCACTAGTCTTGCTACATCAGGCGAAATTCATTGATTCCGTAAGCTACAAACCTTATTTTAACCTTGGTAACGTCCACTACAAGATCCAGAATACTGATAGTGCACTTTACTACTATACCATTACTCAGAAGAAAGCTCCCAATTTAAAATGGCCATACCTATATTCGGGAATGATCCTTACCGAAAAGAAACAATACTATGAAGCACTGGATCAATACTCGGCTTTTATCGACATTGACTCCACCAACGAAGAGCTTTACTTTCGAAGAGCCGTACTAAACAGCGAAATAAACCGATGGGATGCTGCACTTGAAGACTGGGATCATGTATTGGCATTAAATCCCGAAAATGCAGAAGCCTGGCGCAACAAGGGTCTTAGTTTTTTTAGGATCGAGGCCTACGACTCTGCCATTACTGCTTTTAACAAAGCCTTAGACATCGCACCAAATGAACCCTTCACTTATATTAACCGTGGCTACAGTTATTACCTATCCAATGAACCTGAAAAAGCATTGCAAGACCTGAACTATGGCCTGAAACATTTACCTAAATATTATTTGGGCTACTACTTCAGAGCTTTGACCTACATGCAATTACGAAAAAAAAATAAGGCTTGTGATGACCTGTCGAAAGCGCTCGGTTTAGGCATGAAGGAAGAAGAGGTGGATGAAAAACTGATGAGAAGGTGTTTTTGATAATATAGGTCGTAGTGGAGGAATTGATTATATTCAATGACCGGCTATTAAACTAAACCCTGCCTTAAATGCGTTATATATTGGTGTATAAAATTATTATCCTCTTCACCCTCCTATGTGTCACTACAGCACAGGCACAACGCGTGCAGCAAACACTCCCCTCCAAAACCAGGATCCTGTTCCTGCTCGATGGGTCGGGAAGCATGCTGGCAGGCTGGGGAAACACTAACAGGATTACCGCTGCGAAAGAATTACTTACGGAACTGGTGGATTCATTAAAATCAAATGACCAACTGGAACTGGCGCTCAGAGCCTATGGCCATTTGTACCGAAGGCATAGCCAGAATTGTAGAGACACGCGACTTGAAGTAGGTTTCGGTAAAAATAACCATGACCAGATCATCAACAAGCTGAAGATGATAGATCCGAAAGGCACTACACCGATTGCTTACTCACTGGAACAAAGCGCCAATGATTTTCCCTCTGCCCCGGGATACAGAAACATTATTATTATCATTACCGATGGCATCGAATCCTGCGATGGTGATCCCTGCGCGGTGTCCCTGGCGTTGCAGAAAAAGGGTATTTTCCTCAAACCTTTTATTATCGGGATCGGCATGGGGAAGGAATATAAGGATCAGTTTAAATGTATTGGCGAATACTACGATGCCAAAGACATACAATCTTTCCAAAAAGCGCTGTCAAAAGCGGTAAGTACCACCCTGGATAAAACCACCGCAAGTGTAGAACTGCTGGATATCAACAACGCACCAAAAGAAACTAATGTGAACGTATCATTCGTCAATAACTTCACTAAAGAACCGGCTTTTGACTTCGTCCATTATCGTGACACCCAGGGAAGGCCTGATTCTGTTGTTTTGGACCCGGTGCTTACCTATGACGTAGTGGTAAATACTTTACCTCCTGTGATAAAAAGAAATGTCAATCTCACTCCGGGAAAACACAATGTAATCACAATTAAATCTCCGCAAGGGGGCCTCTCTATTAAGCAAAGAGGCGCCACAGCCTATGGTAGTGGCGTAAAAGCGCTCATCAGACAAAAAAATAGTGCTCATCTGGTCCATGCCCACGATATCAACACGAATCAGCAGTACCTGGTAGGAGAATATGATATCGAAGTACTAACGATTCCCAGGCGGCATTTCAAAAACATATCAGTAGAGCAGGATAAAACCACCTCCATCAGTCTGCCGGACCCGGGAATTTTGAACATCAACAACAGTGCAGCAGGCTATGGTAGTATCTATGAGATCAAACCCTCCGGAGAGCAGGAATGGGTCTATAACCTCCCTCATGACCAGTCGAGAGTAACACTGGCCATCCAACCGGGAAACTACAAAATAGTATTCCGTGTAGATAGGGCTCCGGGAAGTAAATATACCGCCATTAAAACAGTAACCATAGAGGAAGGCAGATCTGTGGTTGTGAAGCTTTTCGACTAAGCAGTTTACTGTTCTCAGTTTACTGTTCTCAGTTTACTGTTCTCAGTTTCAGTGTTCTCAGTTTCAGTGTTCAGTGAACTGAAACAAGAAACAAGAAACCAGCCACCAGACAGTAGATTTTAAAACTAAAACTCCTAAATTTGGGGCTTTAAAAATTAACACTATTTAAATCATACCCAGCAGTGGCTAAATACACATTTTCAGAGAAAAAAGATACCCGTTCAGGTTTTGGTGACGGCCTGTTAGAGTTAGGCAGAAAAAATGATCAGGTAGTAGGACTTTGTGCCGACCTTACCGGTTCGCTTAAGATGGATGCTTTTCAAAAAGAGTTTCCCGAGAGGTTCTTTCAGGTGGGTATTGCTGAAGCCAATATGATTGGCCTGGCTGCAGGTATGACCATTGGCGGCAAAATACCATTCACGGGAACTTTCGCCAATTTCTCCACCGGAAGGGTTTACGATCAGATCAGGCAATCTGTGGCATATTCCGGAAAAAATGTCAAGATATGTGCTTCTCATGCAGGCCTTACTTTGGGAGAAGATGGCGCAACACATCAGATACTGGAAGACCTCGGCATGATGAAAATGCTGCCACACATGGCTGTGATCAACCCTTGCGACTATAACCAGACCAAAGCGGCAACCATAGCTATCGCTGACCATGACGGGCCGGTATACCTGCGGTTCGGCAGACCAAAATGGCCTGTTTTTACTCCTGCTGATCAAAAATTCGAAATCGGCAAAGCCATAAAAATGATAGAAGGTACCGATGTTACCATCTTTGCTACCGGACATATGGTATGGCAGGCCATACTGGCTGAGGAAATATTGGCTGAAAAAGGAGTCAATGCAGAGGTGATCAATATCCATACTATAAAACCTTTGGATGAGGAAGCTATCGTGGAGTCAGTAAAGAAAACCGGATGTGCTGTAAGTGCGGAAGAGCACCAGATCAATGGTGGCCTGGGTGATAGCATTAGCCAAACCTTGATCCGAAATAATCCTGCTCCTTTGGAATTTGTAGCGGTTCAGGACAGTTTTGGAGAAAGCGGCACCCCAGAGGAGCTACTGGAGAAATATGGTTTAGGTCCTCAAAACATTGTAGACGCTGCATTAAAAGCTATATCACGGAAAAAATAAGCAATATGCGCATTGCCATTATCGCACATGACGGAAAAAAACCTGAGATGGTAGCTTTCCTGCTTAAGAATAAGGATAAGCTAAAAGATGTAGAGCTATTCGCAACAGGTACAACAGGTGGTCATGTAGCTAATGCAGGCCTGAAGGTGACAAAGCTACTCTCAGGCCCCATAGGCGGTGATGCGCAGATTGCCGCTATGGCAGCCACAAATGAGCTGGATATGGTAATATTCTTCCGTGACCCTTTAGGAAAGCACCCCCACGAACCGGATGTGCAGATGCTAATGAGAATATGTGACGTACACAATATTCCTATGGCCACCAACCCGGCCACTGCTGAGCTGATGATCAATGGCTCGTCTCCTATTGGATAGGGCTTCTGGTCGCTCGTCCCATGTTACTGGTCACTACACACACATTTCACACGGAACTGAAAACTGTGAACTGAAAACTGTGAACTGTGAACTGAAAACTGTGAACTGATTACTACATTCTCTGCGGTCAAAAAACATCAAAACCAAAACCGGTCTTTGATCCGCATGTAGCGCTTGCGATCGAACCGGTAATATTGTGCCGGTTTGTGAGGAACATTCTGCTCCTTTTCATCTAGCGAAACCACTATTTTGGCAGTCAAAAACTTTTTTCGGAAATTCCTTTTATCAATAGGCTGATCCAGTACTGCTTCGTATAACTTTTGAAGCTGTCGCAGGGTAAATTTCTCAGGTAAAAGCTCAAAACCGATCAGAGGATCATATTTAAGATTCAGCCGCAATTGCTCCAGCGCTTTATCAACTATGTAATTGTGATCGAAACCCAGTTTCCCTACTTTTTTTACCAATTCCCATCTAACCTCCTTGGCAAATGATGCAGGCCGGGGCGCCAATTCTGCCAGATTCACCAGCGAATAGTATGCTATGGTAATAACTCGCGTAAGAGGCTCCTCCCGGACATCACGAAGCCACCTGACATCAGCAAGGTCTTTGATACGGTCAGGATCACCGAATGCCTGTAACTGTTTCAGGTAAATATCTTTCAAACCTGTCAATTCATACAACACGCGACATGCCGCCTCATCAAGATTTTCGTTATCTTTAATTAGATCACCGGGCAAAGCCGAAACAGCATCTTTCGGCTTACGTTCTATTATCAATAGTTTGAGTTGTTCTCCGTCAAAACCAAAGATGACGCAGTCAACTGAAACATGGGGATTGAGATTATTTGAAATTATCTGATTCAATTTTTTTATTGCCTAAGTGTATCTTTTACACTAACTTTGATTTGTCAAATATAAAAAATAATTAATGAGCACCGAAATAAAAAGAATCGCAGTCTTTACTTCCGGTGGTGACGCACCCGGAATGAACGCAGCGATCAGGGCTGTGGTAAGGGCCAGCATTTATTACGACAAGGAGGTCTTTGCTGTATACAGAGGTTACGAAGGAATGATAGATAACGACATTGTGCCTCTTGATGCACGGTCGGTAGGTAATATTATACAGCGTGGGGGTACCATTTTAAAGTCAGCAAGAAGCAAAGAGTTCAGGACCCCTGAAGGCCGTCAGAAAGCTTATGAAAATTTAAAAGAAAGGAATATAGATGCCCTGGTGGCTATAGGCGGTGACGGTACCTTTACAGGTCTTCACAAATTTTACCAGGAATTTAACATACCGGTGATCTGTATCCCGGGCACCATAGATAATGATCTACCAGGCACTGACTACACCATAGGATATGATACAGCCACCAACACTGCTGTCGAGGCTATTGACAAAATACGTGATACGGCACTGTCTCACAACAGGTTATTCTTTATAGAAGTGATGGGTCGTGATTCCGGGTACATTGCTATCAATAGCGGTATTGCCGGAGGAGCTATTGCAGCTATTATTCCTGAAGAGAAAATGACCACTGATGAGCTCATTGAAATGCTTGACAAAAGCGACAAACGATCCAGTCTGGTAGTAGTAGCAGAGGGTGGAAAAAGTGGAAGCGCCATGGAAATCGCTAAACAAGTAAATGAGAGATTTAGTTATTATGATACAAAAGTGACTATATTGGGTCATTTACAGCGAGGCGGCTCCCCTACCTACTTTGACAGGGTGCTGGCCAGTAAGATGGGGATAGCGGCTGTGGAAGGCCTGATACAGGGGAAAACTGACGTGATGGTGGGCGTTAGAAATCACCAGATCGTTTACAATGATTTTGAAACAACAATGAATAAGGAGCGAGAGATCGATCCTGAGTTATTGAGAATAGCAAAAATCTTGTCTATATGATTCTAATTGGTATCAGTGGTTCTACAAAGTGTGACTGGCGGCTTGTTGACGATGCTAATATCATTAAGCAGGTAAGCACCGATGGAATTAATCCTTTCTTTCACAGCGAAGAAAAGATTGCCGATACCATCCGATCTGCTATTGACATAACCAATCATGCTGACACCCTTGAAGCAGCATTTGTTTACAGTGCAGGCTGCGGCAGTAAAAGCCTTCAGATGATAGTAAAAAGGGCGGTTTCAAAAGTGATCCCCAGGGCGCATCACTATGTAAATCATGATATAGTAGCTTCCGCCCTGGCCACCTACGAAGGCACTCCCAGCATTTCCTGCATACTAGGCACAGGCGCTAATTCATGCTATTTTGATGGTGATATAGTAAGACAGGAAACCCCGGCTTTGGACTATATTTTAGGTGATGAAGGAGGGGGTTCATATTATGGCAAGAAGCTTTTAAATGCGTATCTGTACAAAAAGCTTCCGGCACATATCCACGTGGCTTTTACTGAAAGATATAATCTCTCAAAAGACGATATTCTCGAAAATGTATATATGAAGCCCTATGGCAATGTATATCTGGCGTCATTTATGAAGTTTATCGAAAAGTATAAAGATGAAGAGTACTTCCAGGAAATGCTCCAGGAGGGCATGAACCAGTTCATGGATCTTTATGTTACTACCTTTACTAAGTATCAGTCTGTAAAAACTCACTTTACAGGAGCTATTTCTCATATTTTTCAAGATATTTTAAAACCAGTTGCAGAAGAAAAGGGAATTATGGTTGGTAAAATCATTAAGGAGCCTATTGATGACCTGGTACAATATCACATAAAAAAACACTACCAACAATCATGAAGGACGTTACCGTAGGCATCGACATTGGTGGCACCAACACCAAGTTTGGCATTGTAGACAGCGAGGGCCAGGTCATATACCAGAGCAAACTACCCACCCAACGACACGCAGATTTCAAGGATTATATCAAAGAATTGGGCACTGCCATCAGGCAGGGACTGGCACAAACCAAAGAAAATTATAATATTCAGGGGATAGGAGTTGGCGCTCCTAATGCCAACTATTTCAGGGGCACCATCGAGCATGCCCCCAACCTGGTATGGAAAGGCATTATACCTATTGTAGAGATCATACAGAAAGACTTTAATGTACCTGTGATCATCACCAATGATGCAAATGCCGCTGCTATGGGTGAAATGATATACGGCAACGCCAAAGGCATGCGCGACTTTATCATGATCACGCTTGGTACCGGCTTAGGGTCGGGTATAGTATCAAATGGTGAACTCATTTACGGTTTCGAGGGATTTGCTGCTGAGCTGGGCCATGTTACTGTCAACCCGAATGGAAGGCACTGTGGATGTGGTAAGGTTGGATGTCTCGAAACATATGTATCGGCCACAGGTATTAAGCGCACTGTTTATAAGCTACTGGCTGACTATATAGAAGAGAGTGAGCTAAGGGGGATCAGCTTCCACGACCTTTCGACTAAAATGATCACCGAAGCAGCATTACGAGGCGATCTGGTGGCTAAGGCCGCATTTGAATACACCGGCAAAATTCTGGGGTCCAAGCTTGCTGATAGTGTAGCACACACAAACCCGGAAGCCATTTTCATATTCGGAGGATTATCTCTCGCTGGTGATTTGATATTCACCCCTACTAAAAAGTACCTGGAAGCTAACCTTATGCCTATTTACAAAAATAAAGTAAAAGTCTTACCTTCGGGTCTTCAAAACCAAAGCGCCCCCATACTTGGGGCAAGCAGTTTGGTAGTCGACTATTTAAATAAAAAATCATCCGTTAGTATATGACGAAACATACTTATGAATATGGCCTGATCGGCAATTGCTCTTATCAGGCTCATATTCACAAAAATACCAATATAGAATGGATGTGCTGGCCTCGCTTTGACAGCAGTTTTATATTCGGTAAAATGTTAGATTCCGAAAAAGGCGGTGAATTCTCCATTCAACCCTCGGAAGGTATAAAGGAAAGCCGTCAGTACTATCTGGAAAATACTAATATCCTCTGCACAGAGATCACATCTGCTGAAGGCACCTACAGGGTGACCGATTTTGCTCCCCGCTTTCATCAGTACGACCGGTATTTTAAGCCGCTGATGCTTGTAAGAAAGATCGAGCCTCTGCAGGGACGGCCACGGGTAAAGGTGATTTGCCACCCGGTAGCGGATTATGGCAACCTCACCCCTTCACAATATGAGGCAAGCAACCATATTGAATATCTTGGTCTTGAAAAAGAGGTTAGACTTACCTCCAATTTTTCCCTTTCTTATATCGTACAAAACAGGGATATTGTTCTTAATGAGACAAAATACCTCGTGCTCACCTATGGCGCCCCACTTGAAGCCCCTCTGGCCAGCACCTGCGAAAGCTTCCTGGACATGACGAAGCGATATTGGAGGGGATGGGTAAAAAACCTTAGCGTCAGCAACTTCCATCAGGCGCAGATCAACCGCTCTGCCTTGGTATTAAAGATCCACCAATACGAGGACACCGGGGCTATTATAGCTGCCGGCACTACCAGCCTGCCGGAATCCCCGGGCAGCGGCAGAAACTGGGACTACAGGTATTGCTGGATGCGTGATGCATATTATACGCTTACTGCGTTTAATAATATAGGCCACTTTGAGGAGTTAGAGCGGTATTTCAATTATATTGTCAATATTTCGGTCAAGTCCAGCGAAAGATTTCAGCCGCTATACGGCATTACCGGTGAAGAGCAGCTTGTTGAGCAGATCCTTGATCTTAAAGGTTATTTGGGCAACCAGCCGGTGCGTATTGGCAATCAAGCATATACTCACGTACAAAATGACGTTTATGGCCAACTACTGGCTGCCTTGCTTCCTTTGTATGTAGACAGAAGATTCATCAACCTGGAGAGATCAGACTCCCTTAACCTGATACATGACATTCTTAAGCAGATAGATCAACTCATGGACGAACCCGATGCCGGTTTATGGGAATTCCGAACGTTGAGCCAATACCATTGCTATACTTATCTTTTCCATTGGGCAGGCGCTAAAGCTGCTCATAAGATAGGAAAGGCCTTTGATAATAAGGAGATCATGCTGTTGGCAGAGAAACTCATAAAAGATTCATCAGAAAAGATAGAAGCATGTTTTGATGCCACGCGTGGCGTATATACTCAGGCGATAGGTTCCAAAAATCTTGATGCCAGCAATTTACAGCTTATAATGATGGGCTACCTGGAAAATGATTCGGAAGCAGCCAAAAAACACCTGATCGAACTGGAAAAAGAACTACGTTCCAAAGAGGGCCTTTTCTACCGCTACAAGCATTCGGATGATTTTGGTGAACCGGAAACCACCTTCCTGATCTGTGCTTTTTGGCATGTGGAAGCACTTACGTGTGCGGGAAGAGTTGACGAGGCCATTAAAGCCTTTGAAAACCTGCTGACCTATAGCAATCATCTGGGATTGCTTAGCGAAGATGTAGATGCTAAAACCGGCAGTCAATGGGGCAACTTCCCCCAGGCATATAGCCATGTTGGCCTGGTAAACGCAGCCTATAGGATCAGTAGAAAGCTAGACAGACCCAACTTTTTTTAGAGCGCCCTGCATATTTTCCAGCAGGCTTCTCACAGCTTCGTAATCACGAACGCTATACTTTGCCCCTGAGCGCAGGTCTCCTACCTTTATGGTATAGGCATGCTCCGGCATGGCTTTGAAAGTATCTTCATCAGTCCAGTCGTCACCAATGGCCATTATGAAGTCGGTATCTTTATGCCGCTCCACCCATCTTGAGCTGGCTTTACCCTTATTTACTTCCAGGTTTTTAATCTCAACTACTTTGTTGCCTTCGAGTACCTGTAAATTCATATTTACTGAAAGATACTTCAGGTGACTGATGATCTCGCGTGCGCGAAGCTCACCTAAACCTGTCTCTACCTTTCTATAATGCCACACCAATGAGTAATCCTTCTCTTCAATGAAAGACCTGGGTGTTTTGTCGGCATACATTTCAAGAATAGGGCCTATCTCCTGCTTCCATGATGCATCCAGTGTTTCAATTGTTTTCCATTCTTCACCATTCATGCGCACCCATACACCATGTTCTCCGACAAACTCCAGGTTCAGGTCTCCGAGCCATTTCTCAAGAGTCATCCGGTCTCTGCCGCTAATTACTACCACATGAGTATTTTCTAACTCTGACAAGCCCTTCAATATCTCGCGCAACTGCTTATCCGGTTTGGCTTGCTGCGGATCATTGTTAAATGGCACCAGTGTGCCGTCATAATCCAGGAATAGCAACCTGCTTCTACTCTTGGCAAAGGCATCGATCATATCCTCCTTCATCTGAATATCCATCACTTTTGTGGCCATCTTACGCTGCTTTTCCTTCACCTGATCGAGGCGACCCAGGAAAAGCTTCACCCAGTGGTGAATATTGAATTTCTTTAGCGTATCCTGCATATATTCCATATGTTCTTCCTGCTCGTCCTCAGGCATAGTCAGCGCTTCGTAAATGGCATCCACCACCTGATGCTTATCGTTAGGGTTTACTATGATCGCCTCTGATAACTCCTTGGAAGCACCAGCCATCTCACTGAGAATGAGCACCCCTCGTTTGTCTAGTTTGCTGGCAACAAACTCCTTACAAACCAGATTCATACCGTCACGCATAGGGGTAACGAGCGCCACATCAGCCATGCGGTAAAATGCAGACAGATCCTCCAGAGGGAAAGACCTGTAGAAATAATGAATGGGTGTCCAGTTCATAGAGCCGTACTTACCGTTAATCCGGCCTACAAGCAGATCTACCTCCTCCTTTAATGACTTATAGTTCTCCACATTGTCTCTTGACGGCACCACTACCATCAGCAGCGAAACTTTGCCTTGATATTCAGGGTGCTTGGATAAAAATATATCGAAGATCTGTAGCCTGGCCGGGATACCTTTGGAATAGTCCAGCCTGTCGATGGACAACATCAGCTTTTGGTCACCCAAAGAAGTCCTGAACTTTACCTCTCTACTCAGTGTAGTTGGTGAGGCCGCAGAAGCTGCATATTTATCGTAGTCGATACCGATGGGAAACGAATCGACCACAATTGTCCTTCTGTCTCTCATGATCTGCCCGTGGTGGTTGCCCAAAAAACTGATGCGGCTCACTGCACTGAGAAAGTGACGCATATCATCATAAGTATGGAATCCAATCAGGTCAGAACCCATGACGCCATCCAGCAATTCCTTCCTCCATGGAAGCAGGCGAAAGACCTCAAATGAAGGGAATGGGATGTGCAGGAAAAAGCCGATACTAGCGTCAGCCAGCTTCTGACGGATCATGTCAGGCAGGAGCATCAGTTGATAATCATGCACCCAGATGGTATCATCTGGATTGGCTATCGCCACCACCTGGTCGCAAAACTTCTGATTTACCTTTTTATACTCTACCCAATAAGACTTCTTGTATAATGCATACTGATTAAAGTAATGAAATGTAGGCCACAGTGTTTCATTGCTAAACCCTTCATAAAACAACCGTATCTCTTCTTCCGTTAAGAACACGGGGCTCATGTTTTCCTCTTTCAGCCGCTGGGAGGCTTCATTCTTATTGGATTCATCTGTGAAATACAGCCCAGGCCAGCCCACCCATACATTGTCTCCCTGTTTATAGACTGATCCCAGTCCTGTAGCAAGCCCGCCTTCACTGGGTTTATAATGAAGGTTTCCTTTGCTATCCTTTTGTACTTTAACCGGAAGCCTGTTAGATACGATTATTGTTCTTGCCATAACATGAATATACCAAATGATCGTTAAAATGTAAAAAAGAGCATCAACGAAATTGCACCATTCTAACAATGGCACTCATCATTGGTTTGCGATAAGCTCCAATTTAGTGTCACTTTTAATCATGTCATCAAACTGCAACACCGGCTACACCGATGGCATTTCTCAATGAACTTCCATGACGGGAAGCGGGCGCGGAGGATATTTAGCGGCTACCTCTGCGATGGCTTTGATATGCTCTGGCGTTGTTCCACAACAACCACCAATGATATTGATCAATCCTTCTTTCAAAAATACTTCTATCTGTGCGGCCATGGCCTCAGGAGTCTCATCGTATTCTCCAAATTCGTTGGGCAACCCTGCATTTGGGTGAGCGCTAACGAAGAATTCTGATTCTTTTGCGAGCACCTGTAAATATGGTCGCAATTCTTTGGCGCCCAATGCGCAATTCAGACCTATGCTCAGCAGGGGCATGTGCTCCAGGGAGATAAGAAAGGCCTGAGTAGTTTGTCCTGACAAGGTTCGCCCACTGGCATCGGTAATAGTTCCGGACACCATAACCGGCAATTCCCGGCCTATTTCTTCAAACAGTTCAGATATTCCAAAGAGGGCTGCTTTAGCATTTAATGTGTCAAATACCGTTTCTACTAGCAATATGTCCACTCCACCATCGATCAATGCCCTCGCCTGTTCTTTATAGGCCTGAGCCAATTGATCAAAGCTAATGGCTCTGTAGCCAGGATTATTAACATCCGGTGATAATGAAGCTGTTCTGTTGGTGGGGCCGATTGAACCTGCCACAAATCTTGGCTTATCAGGTTGCTGAGCAGTAAACTCATCCGCTACCTCTCTGGCCAAACGCGCCGACTGATAGTTGATGTCATAAACCGCATCCTCAAGATGATAATCGGCCTGAGCAATAGTAGTACTGCTAAAAGTATTAGTCTCAGCAATGTCCGCTCCTGCTTCGAAGTATGCCCGGTGAATATCTTTAATAATATCGGGTCTTGTAACGGAAAGAAGATCATTATTACCCTTAAGCGAATACTGGTGATCTTTGAATCTTTCGCCCCTGAAGTCTTCTTCTGTCAACTTATATCGCTGGATCATAGTACCCATAGCTCCATCGAGCAGTAGTATCCTTCTCGTGAGTAACTCCTTAATATCCATAGCCCCTTGTTTTTGTTTTGAAATATAAAATTGTAAATAATCCTGCAAAATTCTATTATAATCAATAGATTATTAATTTTATGGTGAAAACTTTTCCAATTTGAGACTAGCAGCAATAGACATAGGCTCCAACGCCATACGATTACAGGTTACGAATACGATCAGGACCAAAGGGCAGCTTAACTTCAAAAAGCTTGAGTACGTGCGCTTTCCCCTCCGGCTTGGACAGGACGTCTTTAACACCGGAAGCATCAGCCCTTCGAAAAAGACAAAATTTAAAAAGCTCATGCGTGCCTTTAAGCTCTTGATCGACCTATATGAGGTGGATGATTATATGGCCTGCGCTACCTCTGCCATGCGAGAAGCTAAAAATGGACCGGACATAGTGCAGGAGATAGAAGAAGATGTGAAGCTAAAGATCAGAGTTATCGATGGAAAAAAAGAAGCTTTGCTGATCAATAATGCTATTAGTTCTTTTCTGGATAACAAAAAGAATTATCTGCACATCGATGTTGGTGGTGGCAGCACGGAGTTAACAATTATTAAAGGAGGCAAAAAACTTACCGCCCGGTCTTTCAAAATAGGGTCTGTTCGCAGATTGGAGCATCATGATTCGCCTCTGATCTGGAAAAATATGAAGAAGTGGGTCTCTGAAAATATAGCCGGCAAGATAGATAAGGTAATAGCAGTAGGCACGGGGGGTAACATCAACAAGATCTTTGAGCTGGCCGAAAAAGCCCCTGGTGATAAATTGACGCTATCAAAGGTAAAAGAGGTTCAAAAATTTGTACGCGGACTTACTATGGAAGAGCGTATCAATGATCTACAACTGAATCCTGACCGGGCGGATGTTATCATTCCTGCTTCTGAGATCTACATTGCAGTAATGGAGTGGGCCGGAGCAAAAGGCATAATCGTACCCGATGTTGGTCTCAAAGATGGCATTATGCAACACCTTTATGAACGAAATCTTACCAAGGAAAAAGTGAAGTTTAGCTAGTTGCTGGTTGCTGATCTCTGGTTGCTTCTTGTGACTGGTTACTGGTTTCGTCTGGTTTCTTGTTTATTTGGTTTCAGGTTGAGTCCTGGTTTGCTTGCAGCTTGAAGCGTAAAGCTTGCGGCTAAATAGGTCGGTAAACGTGAATGGTTTCATATACGCAAACTACACCCCTCCCTGGGAGGAGAACAATGCTCTTAAGTTAAGGCGTCATCCCGAGGCTTCCAACAACTTTCAGTTGATTTTGAGGATAATGACATAG
>NZ_AMZN01000129.1 GCF_000331535.1 Fulvivirga imtechensis AK7
TTGAGCTCGTTTAGGATTGGGTGTCCCAGTGTCGAAAACAGGAATAGGGTTTCATGGCCCTACTTATATCTTATTCTCCATTAAGTCCTTGGCCAAACTTGCTCTCTTCAATTTTTTATTTCTTATTAAATATTCTATATCATATTTATTATCCATCATCAGTTGGGTATGGTAGTAATTGATATACTCTAAGATTGTAAAAACATTAGCCAACACTCCCCAGAAAAGCATTTTATTGTTTGTAAAAGTCCAGTTTTGAAGCATTAGCTGAATGATTAAGAACAAAGGGATTAACCCCATGAGCACAAGGTTGATTTTTTTGGATTTTCTGAAAAACTCAAGATACTTTTCCTGGTTGATAAGCTTCCCAATTAAACTGTACAGTTTCAATTTCCAATATAGCTGGCCCTGATATAAGATGATGATGCATACTACTAATCCGTACGCGATAAAAATGCTATCCTTGATTGAGTTTGAGTATAAAAGGTAGATTAGAAGAGCGGGAAAGGTTAAATAAGTATGAAATTTTTCAGTGGGGTAATACCATTTTAATCTCTTAATTAAACGCTTTTTTGTCATCAGCAAATTTTTGTTCGGCTTGTTGATGATCAAATTACTTGTTTAGCCATTTACACTTTTTTTGAAAACGTCTTCTGATTTTATGCTTTCTCAGTTCTCAATTGCTAAATTCCATTAGCTATTCGAGTCTTTTGATCATCATTTATTTCATAGAATTACATTGCTGTCGTCAATTGACCTGATCTTCTCAATTAATTTATCTCTATGTTTGTCTTTGACTATATTCTAAGATACTGATTATTTTCGAAATTAAATTAGTGCTGTCCGGCTTGTTCGTTATGCTCGTCCTATGAAAGGCTACAAAATAGCTAAATTTTGTCTCCCTCTATTGACATAACTGTTTGTGAAATGTGGGCAAGAGGAAGTTTTTACACCTCCTAAACACTGTCCATAACCAATTAGGCTCTAATGGATGCGTGGTAAGGGCACGGTTCATTAGAGCCTAATTGTTAGCATGTTTTCTTGGACTGAGCTAAATCCTTATTTATCACCAAGTTCTTCCGCCAAACCGATTAAAATCCCTTCAACTCCACGTATATAGCAGAGTCGGTACGCATTCTCGTACTGAACGACTTCGCCAACAAGTTCAGCGCCATGTTTAAGGAGTCGGGATACTGTCTCGTCAATATCGTCTACAGTGAACATGACGCGAAGGTAGCCAAGCGCATTCACCGGTGCAGTCCGGTGGTCTGAGATAGTTGATGGGGTTAGAAACCGTGAGAGCTCGAGCCGACTATGGCCATCTGGGGTCACCATCATAGCGATCTCTACGCGCTGAGAGACAAGCCCGGTAACGCGGCCGGCCCATTCTCCTTCGACCATGCCCCGCCCTTCCAGCGTCAGACCCAGCTCGCTGAAAAAAGAGATGGCATCATCGAGAGATTCTACAACGATGCCTACATTGTGCATTATAGGGAAATTACGTTTTGTCATAGTTTTGTATCCTTATGTTATTAGTCATCGCCTCCATTGCAATTGCCAATACAAAAATGGAAAACATTTGATGATTTGGAGCTGTGTAAATATGACAAGTTTAGGATTTAATGCGACATTGATGAAAATGGGGTTCCGACCTGATCTAATTGATTTAAAATTCCTTTCAAAGAGTTATTTGAGCCGGAGGGTGGGATGAGAAAAGGTGTTGCACTATTGTTAAAAGTGTGCCAGCGGGATCACTGTCTATACTTTTCTGCGGTTTTTTCAACGAGATTTTATTTATTGTCGGGATGAACATTTTGGGACAAGCGTAACACAGACATCTACGTTTTTTAGTAGACATTAATTAAAACGTCCATCCGATATGTACGGTTGGGAATGGCTGGAAGGGGCTTGTTTTGAACACCTCTCCATTAATTGTAACATCTTTTGCATTAAGAATATACCCTAACCCCAGCCATGGGGTTACATATAAATTTCCCAGCCCGGTATTCCAGCGATAACCCCCGCGAATGCCCAGAGAGAATTCCGTTGCGCTTCGGTTGTCATCTGAGAGCGAATGGGTAATCGATGTTTTTGTCACATTTCCTTCTACTCCAATAAAAAAGCCATCCGATAATCCCCGTAAAAAACGATCAGCCTTCCATCCTGTTCCACGGGCAGATACCTTAAAGCCTTCATTTCCATGAGCCCATTCAGGGATGTCCAGACCAAATATACCCAAATCAAAGCGCCAAGGGCCTGTCAGATATCCTCCATGCAAGGAAAAGCCATTCAAGGCAAAAGCGATGGGATCAATTTCAACATCAAATCCATGTTTTACTTCAGATTGAGCAAATAGCCTCGTGGAAAACAAACAACTCAATGCAAGTAGAAATAAAAGATTGAACCAATTCATTTTATTGTTCATTTTCTTACTGTTGTTTTTTCATATTAAATATTCTTACTCTTCGATGATTTCCCCCTGCTGTTAAAATCATGGGCAAGGGTTTCTCTAAAATTCACCCACCAGATCGCTATTGAGGCTTACAACTCTACATAGCCATATCCGGAGTGGTGTTATCCCAATCTTAATTGTCTAATCTCTTTCAAATATTCCAAAGTTCTCAGCTCCGTTTGAGTTCTCAGCTTTATTGTCGAAGGAAAAATTATCTGTCGCAGTTCGATATAAAGACTAACTGTGTTTTCAAGTGAATCAAATATCGATTCCATCTTATAGGCAGGCACTGTAGTTACTAATTTATCGAGGTCAGATTTAGGGAAATTTATTTCAACTTTCCTTAGACCGCGCGGAAGTTTGCCATTTTTTATTTGAAGCATGGGTGAAATGACAAAAGTCCTTACGAAGGATAGAAAGTCTAAAGCCTCAAAGTTTTCTCCTCGTCCCAGTTTTAAGGTCGTATAGTGTACCCACGTCCAAAATCGGTCTTCAATCCATTGAAAGTCAAGTTTTGGCCATTCAGCTTTAGTTAAACTGATTGTTTCCTTCAATGTGTTATCCCGGTCGAAAAAGATAACTGGATTTTCAATGCGATCTTGAAACTCGTCAAGAGTCAGAAATTTAATGTCCACATGAAGTAGAGGATTGTCATATAAACAAATCAAAACTCGTCTTTCTCCCACATGTTCTCCGGTAAAACCATTTAGATAGTCGCCAAACGACCTAGCATAATTCTCCATTTTTGAAGGGTCATCTGCTACTCTGGTGACTGTTACCAGGATTAGGTCAACATCAGAAAATTCGTCAATCTCGTTTGTTATGAATGAACCGGCCACCGCTAGTCCAATTACATTTTTGTCGTCTTTGATTCTTTCAACTACCTGATCAATAAATTGTTGCTGTTTCATTAAGGAATTGTCCAAAGTCATTTATGAAATGGGCAATTATAAAATATACGATTTTTTATAGACTGGGTTATGATTTTTGTCAATTCGGCCCTTCATCCAGCTATTGTACGTTACCTGCGGTTGAAATTGTATACACCTATGGCCGATTCTGCTGAGCAAGTATTACAGCCTGTTATGGGTGAGGTGTAAAGCAGACCCAACTTTTGACTTCTCAGGTCCCCAGCTTGTCCGCCTGATCCTAAGAAACCAGGCTGATTCGATCAATTCTTTATATTAAGGGAAAAGCAAAATAAAATAAAAAGCCCGGACTTGGTTGTCCGGGCTCTGGTATTATTTCAGTTAGCTTATAGCTACAGGTCAGAAAAGTCAAAAGTTTCGAGAAATTTCGTAGTGAAATTCCCTTCCTGGAATTGCTTATCGTCCATCAGCTTGATGTGGAAAGGTATGGTTGTTTTTATACCTTCAATTACAAACTCTGATAATGCCCGCTTCATTCTGGTGATCACCTCTTCCCTGGACTGCCCACTTACGATCAGTTTAGCGATCATGGAGTCGTAGTTTGGAGGAATAGTATAGCCTGCATAAACATGGCTGTCAACCCTTACTCCATGGCCTCCGGGCATGTGGAGGTTAGTGATCTTTCCAGGTGACGGACGGAAGCCATTAGACGGATCTTCCGCATTAATACGACATTCCATTGCATACAGGTTGGGGAAATAGTTTCTGCCTGATATCTCCACTCCGGCAGCCACTTTGATCTGTTCCTTGATCAGGTCAAAATCGGTTACCTCTTCGGTAATCGGGTGCTCTACCTGTATCCGGGTGTTCATCTCCATGAAATAGAAATCACCATGCTTGTCTACAAGAAACTCAACAGTACCTGCACCTTCATACTTGATCGCCTCTGCACCTTTGATGGCCGCAGCGCCCATTTTTTCCCTGAGTTCCTGGCTTACAATCGGTGAGGGTGTTTCTTCTACAAGTTTTTGGTGTCTTCTTTGTATGGAGCAGTCCCTTTCGGAAAGATGGCACACACGTCCGTTCTTATCGCCTACTACCTGTATTTCGATGTGGCGAGGCTCTTCTACAAATTTTTCAAGATATAAGCCTGCATTGCCAAACGCTGCCCCAGCTTCCTGACGGGCATCGTCCCAGGCTTTTTTGAAGCCTGATTCATCTTTCACAATACGCATACCACGACCACCGCCACCTGCTGTTGCTTTTAGAATTACCGGATATTTAATCTTCTTGGCAATCTTCAGTCCCTCTTCTACATCCTTCAATAATCCTTCCGAACCTGGAATTGTAGGAACGCCTGCCTTTTTCATCGTAGCTTTTGCAGTAGCTTTATCACCCATTTGATTGATCATATCAGGTGATGCTCCGATGAATTTGATATTATATTCTTCACATACTGCACTGAACTCTGCATTTTCTGCAAGAAAACCATAGCCCGGATGTATCGCATCGGCATTGGTGATCTCGGCTGCAGCTATTATGTTAGGGATGTTCAGGTATGATTCACTACTAGGGGCCTTACCGATACACACTGCTTCATCGGCAAAGCGAACATGGAGACTATCTTTATCTGCCAGAGAGTAAACAGCTACTGTTTTGATGTTCATCTCACGACAGGTCCTGATTATTCTCAGGGCTATCTCTCCTCTATTGGCTATTAATATTTTTTTAAACACGACTATCTAATTTTGATTTACGATTTGAACAATAAAAAACTAGTTTTTTAGATGTGAGAATCGTAACCAATTAGGATGGGTCTACTAAAAACAGCACCTGGTCATACTCTACGGGAGAGGCATTTTCTACCACTACCTTTACTATAGTTCCTGATACCTCTGATTCAATCTCATTAAAGAGTTTCATGGCTTCTATTATACATACCGGCTGTCCTTTTTCTATTTTATCACCAACGGCAACGAAGGGAGGTGAATCAGGATTTGGCGAGCGGTAGAATGTTCCGATCATTGGCGACTTTACCTCTAAATACTTGCCGGTATCCTCGGTAGATTTTGCCGGAGCTGATGTAGCCTGGGCAGGGGTTTGTGTGGGAGCCGGTGCTGATGCTTGTACCGGTGCCGGTGTTGAAATCGCGGGAGCGCTTGCTTCTACATAACGCGTCTGAACATCCGGGTCACGCTTTACAGAAAGCTTAAGTTCCTCAGTTTCTATGTTAACCTCATTTAGTCCGGTTTGGGAGATGAAATCAATAAGGTCTCGAATTTCTTTGGTTTTCATGTATTAATTGGTTTAAAGTTTCACATGAATAGTCAAGGCGCCTGATTGATGTTAACAGAATTTATACTGGTCCTGGAAACGTTTTCAGGTATAGCTACTTAGACTAATTCATATAGGGTCACTTTTTAATTCAACAATTTATTCTTTTACCCGCTCTGAATATGAGTTGGTACGTGTATCGATCTTTATTTTATCTCCTTCATTGATAAAGAGAGGTACCTGTATTTCAGCTCCTGTTTCAAGGGTAGCTGGTTTTGTTGCATTGGTGGCAGTGTCGCCTTTAATTCCAGGCTCAGCGTAAGTCACCGTCAGCTCAACGAAAGCGGGCAGTTCTGCGCCTATTATTTTTTCCTGTTCGGCATGCACAAGGATGTCAATTTCCTGACCATCTTTAATAAGTCCCGGATTCTCGATCAGATCTTCATCTACCACAGCTTGTTCAAAAGTATTACTGTCCATAAAATGATAACCTAGATCATCTTTGTATAGAAACTGGTGTGGTCTTCTTTCGATTCTTGCGGTAGTGATCTTATGCCCTGCAGAAAATGTGTTTTCTACAACTTTACCGGTTGTCAGACTTTTAAGTTTTGTCCTTACAAATGCAGGGCCTTTGCCTGGTTTTACATGCTGAAACTCTACAATAGTATAGAGACCGTTATTATACTCCAGACATAAACCGTTTTTAAAATCGGCAGTTGTTGCCATATCAGAATTATTTTAATCTAATTTACGAATCAACTTATCAATATCAAGGCATTACTTAGTGCTTCTAAGAAAACTCTAAGTGGCTTTAAGAAAACGTTCCCGCCAAAGGGCAGGATGAAGTTCCAAAAAGCGCAGCATTAATACCACTACTTAGTATCATAGGCCCACTTCAGGTAAATTGCCCCCCAGGTAAATCCACCCCCAAAAGCAGCCAAAACAAGATTATCACCTTTTTTTAGCTGAGACTCATAGTCCCACAACAACAACGGAATAGTGCCCGCGGTTGTATTCCCGTATTTTTCTATATTCATCATTACCTTGTCATCAGTTATACCCATTCGCTGGGCGGTAGCGTCAATAATACGCTTATTTGCCTGATGCGCCACAAGCCAATCCACACTATCAGCCGTCAGGTTATTCCTCTCCATTATCTTGGCAGCATAGTCGGCCATATTGGTAACGGCAAACTTAAACACTGTGGCTCCATCCTGTCTGGCATAATGCTCTTTGGCAATGACTGTCTCAACAGTTGCTGGATAGCGGCTACCGCCAGCTTTCATATTAAGGTATTCAGCTCCCCGGCCATCTACTTTGTGGATCGAGTCGATGATCCCAACATCTTCCGTGGTGGGTTCAAGCAATACTGCTCCACCTCCGTCACCGAAAATAATGCACGTAGTTCGATCTCCGTAATCTATAATAGACGACATTTTATCCGCGCCAATAACGATCACTTTCTTATACCTGCCGGTTTCAATAAACTGGCTGGCGGTGGTCAGCGCGTAAAGAAACCCTGAACATGCAGCGGAAATATCATAACTGAAGGCGTTTACAGCTCCAATCTCAGCAGAAATAATGTTTGCTGTGGAGGGAAATACCATGTCAGGAGTAACCGTGGCACAAAGTATCAGGTCTATATCTTCCGGATTAGCGCCTGTTTTTTCAAGTAGCCCTTTTGCCGCGGCTGTACCTAATACAGAGGTTCCTTTGCCTTCACCTTTCAAGATCCGTCTCTCTTTTATGCCTG
Organism: Fulvivirga imtechensis AK7; assembly: GCF_000331535.1. Classification (GTDB taxonomy): domain Bacteria; phylum Bacteroidota; class Bacteroidia; order Cytophagales; family Cyclobacteriaceae; genus Fulvivirga; species Fulvivirga imtechensis. The sequence goes on from NZ_AMZN01000129.1 coordinate 7,349, forward strand.
TTCTGGTAGTAATCCACTCATCACTGGTATCAACCAGCGTTTCAAGTTCCTGGTTAGTTAGTACATAGTCAGGTACATAACCATGAACTCCTGTTATAGCGGCTCGGATTTTGGCCATAATTATCTCTTTTATTCGCCTAAGTGCTGTTTTATCTTCAAATGAATGTTTGATTCTGCCATCTTTACTGATAGCAAGATCATGTTTTTAATTGCTTCCGCACTCGACACCCCATGCCCTATCACTACATTTCCGTTGATACCAAGTATTGGGCTGCCGCCTATGGCTTCATAATTAAACCTGTCGAAATACGGATCGATAATATTACGCTTTTGAAGAAGATCAAAGAAGGATTCGGCCATTTTTAAAATGACATTTCCGGTGAAACCATCACAAACTACTACATCAGCCTTGTCATTGAACAGATCACGGCCTTCAATGTTTCCAACAAAATTAAACTTGTTACTGATCTTGAAAAGCTGATAAGCAGCCTGAGTGAGAAGGGTGCCTTTTTGTTCTTCTTCACCGAGGTTCATTAATCCTACTTTAGGATTTTCGATGTTAAAGACGTGTTTTGCGTATAGTGCGCCCATTTCTCCAAACTGATAGAGAACATCCGGTTTGCAATCGGCATTGGCTCCAACATCAATGATGACACCGAAATCGCCCGATTCTTTGGGGATAAATCCGGCTATACCGGGTCTTATAATGCCTTCAATAGCCTTTATGGTAAACATGGCGCCTACGTGCATAGCGCCGGTATTTCCGGCACTGCAAAATGCTTTAACAGCGCCAGATTTTAACAACCCATAGCCTACAGGAATACTAGCAGTTGGTTTCTGCGAAAGAGCTTTTGTAGGGTGCTCACCCATATCTATCACATCATCCGCATTGAAAATCTCAATGCTGGGTGAGGTGATATTATACTCCTTAAGCTTGGATTGAATGATATCTTCTTTACCTACCAGTACAATTTTAATATCGTCCGGTAGTTCTCTTGAGGCCAACTCTGCTCCCTTGACAGTACAGTCGGGAGCAAAATCGCCACCCATTGCATCTAATGCAATTTTCACGAGCAAAAGGGGTTAAGCCAATACTTCTTTCTCCATTACAACTTTACCTTTGTAGTAAAGTTTACCTTCATGCCAGAAGGCTCTGTGGGGTAAGTGGAACTCTCCGGTAGTAGGGCATACGGCAAGATGCTTTGCTTCTGCTTTATAATGCGTCCTTCTCTTGTCTCTTCTCGTTTTTGAAATCTTTCTTTTAGGATGAGCCATTTTATAAAATATTTAAATTAGTTCTTGTTTAAGTTTTTAAGCTTCTGCCATCTTGGATCAATATCTTCGTCAGATTTACCCTCATTGTCCTGATCTTCAGATGACTTGTCTGATGAGTATATCAACTCATCATCTTCGTTTTCGTCTTTATACCTTGGGTGCAGCTTTTTCATAGGTATTGATAAGCCTATGAATTCGTAAATATACTGTGCAAGGTTGATCCGTTGTCTGTCACGAGGGATAATACTGATTTCCTCATTTATCTCTTCCTCATGATCCCCGAATTTCAATATCAGCGAATTTTCAGAATGGATCGGATAATCAAACAGATCCAAACTTCGATCACACTCCAACTGAACACTCGTGCTGATATCAAAATGCAACCTGATAAAGGTCTCGGTCTTTTCTAATTCTAATTTTACTGAGCCCTTTCCTTTATCAATAATGCTATTTTCAAAAGCCTCAAAGAATTGATCATCTATATCAAACTGATATAGATGTACTCCGTTTTGAAGCTTGTATATGTCTATATTAAACTTTTCTAACACGTTCATTGCCATTCCCACAAAATTTAAGGACGCAAAGTTAAGAAGATAATTCTAATTATTAAAAAAGAAGTGATAACGTTTTTTTGTAGCTTAAGCTAGGTGTATCGCTCAAATACCATCCGCTTGAGGTCCGCCATGGGATAATTATGTATTTCGTCTTTTAAAAAGATAACCACGTTTTTTTTGAAGCCGAGTTTGATGGCAATGTCAATGCAAAAGATAATTTCACTGTCAAAGATCTTTTCATCTATCAGCATCAGGTCTATACAGCTATACAGATACTCGAATTTTTGATCGTTGGAGAGGGCTCCGAAAGAACCGATGGGTTCCGGGGTTTTAATCAGGTCTTTAACTGCTTCCAGAGGAAAATTACGTTTTTTGGCAATCTCAAAAATACGTTCTCTTTCAAGCGTGGAAAAATGCTTATCCGCTTCTGCCAGTTGGATCAATATATTTAGTTGCTTTCTGGTGACGATGTCCATCGAACTTCTCTAATTCTCTGAAAGTTAAATGATTTCAATGAATAAACATAGGTCGACAATAAATAGTTATAAAGAGGTTGTTGATCAATTGTTTCTTAAATGACATGAATGGAACTATTCTTCTACTAACTGTTCGTGTCTGTTTTTGTAAATATCCCTTGCGAGGTAAATGGCTTCGCGCATGGAAGTGGCCGAAGCTTCATCTTTTCCGGCAATATCATAAGCCGTACCGTGATCGGGTGACGTTCTGATTGCCGGCAACCCTGCCGTAAAATTTACTCCGCTTTCAAAAGCCAGTGTTTTAAACGGTATTAAGCCCTGGTCATGATACATGGCCAGTATGCCGTCAAATTTTCTAAAATCGCCTTTCCCGAAAAAGCCATCAGCAGGGAACGGGCCGAAGATCAACGAACCTCTATGTTTAAACTCTTTTACTACAGGCAGTATGATTTCTTTATCTTCCTTACCTAGCAGGCCCTCTTCGCCCGCATGTGGATTAAGACCAAGTACAGCTATTTTGGGTTTTTTAATGCCAAAATCCCGAACCAGAGACTGCTCCATAATATCCAGCTTGCGGGTTAACAGCTCTTTTGTAATATTGCCGCTAATGTCTTTCACCGGAATATGCCCGGTAGCCACACCAATTCTAAGATTTTCACTGGTCAGGAACATCAGACTATCTTTAGCATCGAACTTTTGGGTAAAGTACTCTGTGTGTCCGGCAAATTTGAATTTGTCACTTTGAATATTATGTTTATTGATGGGCGCTGTAACAATAGCATCTATTAGCCCGGCTTTTAAATCCTCAGTTGCTTTTTCAAGGGCATTAAAAGAAGCTCGCCCCGCCTCAGGAGTTATAGCGCCTGCATTGATCTCTACCATTTCATCCCAGCAGTTGACTACATTTATTTTTTTTGAATGAAATTGACCCGCATCTTTTGCCTGGCTGTAGTTGAAGTCTTCAAGATGAAGCGCCTTCCTGTAATATGATAGCGTTTTTGTAGACCCGTAAATAACCGGGGTGATAAAGTTGAGAATACGGTTATCCCTTAGTGCCTTAATAATCACCTCAGGCCCTATACCATTTACATCTCCTATTGTAATTCCGATTTTGGGTTTCTCTTCTTGTTTGGGATTACTGCTCATTATTTTTAATAACTTTATCCGCCCGAAAGCTATCGGTGCGTTTTATTTCTGTATGCAAGTTAAACGATTTTCCTATTATTATAAAAAGCATGGTAAAACCCAAGAAGCATCTAGGTCAACATTTTTTAAAGGATCAGAAGATTGCCAGGAAAATTGTTGATGCGCTGAGTAGTGACAACCAGGGGCGGCCAATATTGGAGATTGGCCCGGGTACGGGTGTGCTCACACAGTATCTTATCGAATTATACGGTTCTTCTTTGGTGCTTATCGATATAGATAGTGAGTCGATAGTGTACCTCAAAGAGCATTTCCCACAATTGAAAGACCGTATAATAGAAGGCGACTTTTTGACTAAAGACCTGTCAGCAAGAATGGGGGAGAAGTATTCCATCATAGGTAATTTTCCTTATAATATATCATCACAGATCTTTTTTAAAATACTCGAGGAAAAGGATCATGTAGTAGAGGTGGTATGTATGCTGCAAAGAGAGGTGGCCAGAAGGCTGGTGTCGCCCCCGGGGAGTAAGGAATATGGCATTCTCAGTGTGTTGCTGCAGGCTTATTATGATATGCAGTATCTCTTTACCGTTGAAGCTTCTGTGTTTCAGCCACCCCCGAAAGTGAAGTCGGGAGTCATCAGACTTAAGCGAAATAATGTTAAACATTTGAGTTGCGATGAGGTTCTATTCAAAAAGGTGGTGAAGCAGGGATTTCAAAACAGAAGGAAAACATTGCGTAACGCTTTAAAACCGCTAAATTTATCCGATCAAATAAAAGCTATGCCCATACTCGACAAACGGGCGGAGATGCTTACTGTGCAAGAATTTGTAGAACTCACTAATGAACTAGCAGCAGGTGGAGGAAATAGTACAATTTGAACTGTCCAACGAGTTTCGCGAGCGCTTTCAACGAGCAGTCGATGAGAAAGATGAGTCTTTTATCAAAGAAAGTCTGCAAGGAGTAAACCCCGCTGACATTTCTACGCTGCTGCATGAGTTCGATACTGAGGATTCAAAATATGTCATAGATCTTTTGCCACTTGAAACACGCGCAGAGATCATTAATGATTTGGACGAAGATATACGCGAAAAATTCCTGAAGGTATTCGAGCCAAATGAGTTGACTGAGATCGTCAACCATCTGGACTCGGATGATGCCGTGGATATTTTAAATGAGCTTCCTATCAAGGAAAGAGAAGAGGTGATAGCTAACCTCGATAATGAAGAAAAGGAGGCAAATATACTAGACCTACTCAGGTATGATGAAGATGTGGCGGGCGGCTTAATGGCGAAAGAGCTGATCAAAGCTAACGTCAACTGGACAGTTGTGCAGTGCATTGAAGAGATTAGGAGGCAGGCGGAGAACGTACAGAAGGTGTACTCAGTGTACGTGGTGGATGATAATGACAGGCTTCTGGGGCGCGTTTCCTTAAAAAGGATTATTCTGGCAGACGATAAAAAGAAAATAGCAGATATCTATGAGCCCGGACTGGTGTCTGTAGAAACATATATGTCAGAAGAAGAAGTGGCCCAGGTAATGCGGAAATATGACCTCGAAGCAGTGCCTGTAGTGAATATGCAAGGTAAGCTGCTGGGCAGGATCACGATAGATGATGTGGTGGATGTGATCACCGAGCTTGCCGATGAAGAAAGACAGATCATGTCCGGTATTTCTGGTGACGTAGAGGAGGCAGATAGCGTGTGGATGTTGAGCCGGGCGAGGCTGCCGTGGCTGATTATCGGTATTATTGGAGGGTTGATCAATGCCCGGCTAATAGGAGTTTTTGAGGATGATCTGCTTCGCATTACGGCAATTGCGTTTTTTATTCCACTAATACAGGCGACAGGAGGAAATGTAGGGATACAATCTTCATCTATTGTAGTACAAAGTCTTGCCAACCCATCAGTTTTTAACGATAGTATGGTAAAAAGGCTGGTCAAAGTGTTTTTGGTGGCGGCACTGAATGGCATCATGCTTTCGCTATTGGTTTATGGGGTAAATATGATCACCGGTGGGAGCCAGGACCTGTCTTTTGTGGTTTCAATAGCCCTTTTTAGTGTGGTGCTGATTGCTTCCTTTATGGGCACCATTACACCATTAGTGCTTGATAAATTCGGATTCAATCCAGCGCTGGCATCAGGCCCGTTTATTACTACTACCAATGACCTGTTAGGTCTTGCTATTTATTTTTACACCGTTCACCTTATGCTTTAGATTATGAAGTGTCTTATTGCAGATTATATGCATAATGATATTGAATTACTTTTGTCTGATGCCGGTTTTGAGGCTGATTACCGTCCGGATATTTCCAGGGAGGAGATAAAACACCTGATCGCCAGATATGAGGGACTGATAATAAGGAGTAAAACAAAGGTGGATGCAGAGTTGCTACGACAAGCCGGCCGACTACGTTTTGTTGCACGGGCCGGGGCGGGGATAGATAATCTTGATGTGGATGCCCTAAATCAGCGTGGTATTAAAATAATAAATGCACCCGAGGGAAATAGAAACGCTGTGGGTGAGCATTGTGTGGCAATGCTCCTGGCTTTGCTTAACAATGTTGCCAAAGCAGACAAAGAGGTGCGCCGGGGAGTATGGGACAGAGAGGGCAACAGAGGTTATGAACTGCAAGGTAAAACGGTGGGCCTGTTGGGGTATGGGCATATGGGGCAAGCGTTTGCACAAAAGTTGGGATCCTTTGCCTGTAAGGTGTTGGCCTATGATAAATACAAACGTGATTATACAGATGGGCATGCACAGGAGGCTTCGATGGAGGAGATTTATGAGTCTGCTGATATTTTTAGTATACACGTGCCCCTAACGGCAGAAACACGTAGCATGGTGGGTGGAGCCTATATGAAAAGGTTTAAAAAGAATGTGTTTCTGATCAATACGGCACGCGGTGAAATTTTGCCGCTGAAGGATATTTGTGAGGCTATCGCGTCAGGAAAGATTCTAGGTGCAGCGTTGGATGTACTTGAAAACGAAAAACTAAATTCTTTAACTGTCGAACAACAAAAATATTTTGAATTTTTAGTAAATTCGGATAAAACCATACTTACTCCTCATGTGGCTGGCTGGTCTTTTGAATCCTATGAGAAGATAAATAGAGTGCTTGTTGATAAAATAATAAATGAATTCAACGGAATTGAATGAAATTTATTACATATTGTGGGCTAATTTTATTACATTACAACTTTTAATTTTAGCCGCGTTTTTAGTAATATAGTCAAATCGAGTTATTTTTTTGTAGTCAAAATCAATGCTGCTAAAAAGCCAGGTCAAAAAATTTAAGGAGTATGTAAACTCCATCATAGAAAAGCCCATACTTACATCGGCTATAGTGTTGGTGATTTTGGCCATCATTGTGCTTGGGCTGAGCCTTCGTTATTATTTAGCTGATTTTGATGATTTTTTCAGCCAGGTGCTTGCAGAAGCTCATGGTATGCTCTTTGATATTGCAGTAATAGGTATGCTATTGTTCTGGCTCAATAAAAACGGTGAGATCCGCCAGCGAATACGTACTTATAAAGATGAGATCGATGACTTCCGCCTATGGGAATCTGAGGAGGCTGCTTTTAGAACAGTTGGTAATATCAAGAGGTTGAACAGGCATGGTATTCACGAGATAAATCTTGTTAATTGCCATTTAGCACGTACTAACCTTAACTATGTGAACCTTGCCGGGTCTAATTTGAATTCTGCAAATATTTCAAATGCGTTCTTAATTGAAACTAATTTGGAAAACACCCGGTTGAACCAGACTAACTTAGAAAATTCAAACCTTAACCAGGCGAACCTGAAGGGGGCATATGCCAGTGGTGCGAATTTTAAGGACGCTTATTTAATAAAAGCACATCTTGAAAATGCTTTTTTGATCAAATCAAATTTTAAAAACGCATTTTTGATGGAAGCAAATCTCACAAATTGCTATCTTACAGGTGCTAATTTTGAAAACGCCAGTTTGTACAAGGCGGACCTGCGTGGGGCCAAAGGGCTGACCATAGAGCAACTGACAAAGGCAAAAACGTTGTATCTGGCTCAATTTGATGATGAAATACTGAGTCAAATAAAGACAAATATTCCTGAACTGGTAGGCAAGTAGAGCAAGGGAATGTTTTGAACAAGAACTGGAAACGTATACCTTTGTAATCACTATTACAGAAAAAAATACTAAACGGTTTCAAACCAGAGACCGTTATTTGTTTTTATAAGAGATCATAAAATATAAGAAAATGGGAAAGGTGGCATATTATACTCAAGAAGGATTAGATAAATTAAAAGCAGAGCTTAACGAGCTTAAAACCAAAGGAAGAGCAGATATAGCCAGGCAAATTGCAGAGGCAAGAGATAAGGGAGATTTGAGCGAAAACGCTGAATATGATGCCGCTAAAGATGCTCAGGGACACCTGGAAGCCAAAATAGCACAGCTTGAAGAGGTTGTGGGCAATGCTCGTGTTATTGACGAAAGCTCAATTGATACCTCTAAAGTGTCGATCCTCTCAAAGGTTAAGATCAAGAACAAGAAGAATGGGGCGGTATTTACCTATTCATTGGTTTCCGAAGAGGAAGCAGACCTTAAAGCCAGCAAGATATCGGTGCAGTCACCTATTGGAAAAGGATTGTTAGGTAAAAAGGCGGGCGATTCTGCTAAAATACAAACACCGGGAGGTGAAATCGAATTTGAAATTATGGAAATAGGACTTTGATGGCAAGTATTTTCACAAAGATCATTAACCGGGAAATACCGGGTCATATAGTAGCTGAAGATGACAATTATATAGCCTTTTTAGATATCAGTCCGTTGGTGCATGGCCATGTGCTGGTAGTGCCCAAAAAGGAGGTGGATTATATGTACGACCTGGACGATGAGACACTGGGTGGACTACATGTGTTTGCCAAGAAGGTGGCCAGAGCTATTGAAAGGGTAATCCCTTGCAGAAGGATCGGGGTTGCTGTTATAGGTATAGAAGTGCCGCATACACACATACACCTTGTGCCTCTAAACAGTATGGACGATATCAATTTCACCAGACCAAAGCTACATTCCTCTGAAGAGGAACTACGAAGTATGGCCGAGAAAATAAGGGAGTGTATGTAACAGTTTACTGTTCTCCGTTCACAGTTTACCGTTAACCGGCCAGGGTGTTTGGTGCTGCCAATACTATAGGAAATCGATGTCTACGTTATAAGGATATCTCATGAGTAATTGAAGGGCTTTGTCTACGGTCAGGCCTTCAAATAAAACTTCATAAAGGGCTTCAGTAATTGGAGCCCTTAGTTTTTGATTGCCGATAAACCTTTTTACTATCCGAACGGTATTTACCCCTTCTGCTACTTCTTCCATATCAGCAAGTATATCATCCAGGGTTTCTCCTTTTGCCAGGCGATAACCCACCGTGTAGTTACGGCTCAGTGTACTGTTGCAGGTGGCTACAAGATCACCCACACCGGCCAACCCAACAAAAGCGTGTACATCACCACCCATTGCCTTTCCCACATGTATCATTTCCACCATGCCACGACTAATTAGCAGCCCCTTTGCATTTTCACCCAATCCTAAGCCACTTAAAGCCCCGGAAGCGATGGCTATAATATTTTTGAGCACCCCGGCCAGTTCTATACCGATTAAATCATGATTGCCGTATACCTGGAACCGGTCGTTTCTGAGTAACTTTTCTCCTTCACGGATCACTTCTTTATAGTGACTTGCCACCACGGTGGCGGCAGGATGGTTTGCAGCCATTTCTTTAGCCAGATTTGGCCCTGCCAGACAACCAACTCTTATAACTACGCTCTCATCCATTATTACCTCACTCATTGTTCTGATGTGCTCTCTGCCCAGCTTTTTTATAGTATCTATAGATTCTCCCTCAGGTAAATGGATGTCCAGACCTTTTGTGCCATGGATCAAAATGTGGTAGGGGTGGAGGTATGGCGAGAGCTGTTGCATCATTTGCCTGAAAGCAGACGAAGGGACAATAGGAAAAATGATGTCGCAGCTATGGGCAAGATAAGCCAGATCGGAAGTGGGAATAACATTGGTGTGTAGCTTATGCCCTCTATTTTCTTTCTTTTGCGCAATATTTTTTATGGTTTCGCTGTTTCGGGCATACAGAAGCACCTCATTTTTTTCAGCAAGAATATTTGCTATCGCAGAACCGAAGCTGCCGGCACCTATTACTCCTATAGGTTTTTTAGACATACTTTTCGAGGTCATAGCCATCCATTCTGTTGTGGTAGTAATACAATGTATTTAAATCCCGGGTAATAATATCACCTGCTTTGTTTCTGAGCAATGGCCGCTTGGAGTGGTACATTCCTACATTATCCAGCCCCAATGTTATTACCTCATCAAGCTGACCTTTGAGGTGTGCAGCTACATTAACTTTATTCTGGGTTTTCATTTTTAATACAGCTTGCCGCGCTCTGCTAAATACTTCTTTGAATTCGTCATAGGAAATAGAGAGCTCTTCCTCTGGTAGCCTCAGAAAATCATAAAGATCAAGTTTATCATGCTTTTTGCGCCAGATCCTGAAAGCTACAAACGCCACCAGATGACTGGCAAATACACGGTTGATACGATGAAACTCTCTGACAATGATCCTGCTTAGGCGCCTGGTATACTCTTCCTCTCGCTGCCGGTCTATTGAAACTTCACCGTTAGAAACAAAGTAATCACGCGTATCAATAAAGCGGCCGTGGTTATCAATGCTATTGCCATCATCGTCTACATAGTTGCCCAGGAGGTCCATTCCCGATCCTATAGATACAGAGATATCGGAGCCCTTGGTAAAGAATTTGATGAGAAACTTGATCATATTGTATGACGTGGAGTATTCATCACTCTCTATATAATACTTCTCACCTCCCTGCGATTTCAGGTGTTCATGGATCAAAGCCGGGGCTTCCAATACAAAGTTGTAATTGATCGTTACGGGCACTATAAATATCTTTCTGGCTTCTCCGTCAGGATATTTCATGTAAATGGATCGTTGTGCTTCCATGGCTGTACCCAGGAGTCCAAGCTTCAGGGTTGACTCTATCTTGCCAGACCTTGAGCGCGTGCCGCCAGGGAAAAACAGACTATGAGCCCCCTCCTCGATGGCAAGCTTTGAGTAGACCTTCAGTGTGTCTATATAAATGGCATTCTTTTTTCTGCGATCTACTTTATAAGCTCCCAGACTATTCATGAAATAAGCAAAGATCTTGATATTAAACAGGTTAAGGCCGGCACCGTATATGAAGGCGGGCAAGCCTAGCGAATGAATGATCCAGCCAATGAGGATGGAATCCAGGTTGCTGAAATGGGTGGGTACCATTACAACCGTTCCCTGCTTCGCCAGCTTGCGCAGTTGTTTTACCTTGCCCCTGATCTGTATCTTATCCCGTAGGGTGTATTTGTTTCTGAAAAATGCCCCAAACCGCTTTACACGGGTGGCATTGAGCAATCTGGCAAAACCAAACTTGACAATCTCCCGGGCAAGCCGGTATCTCGTCCTTTTAAAATTACCCGCTATTTCATGTGCATATCTTGTAACAACTCGTCTCAGAATGTCTTCCTCTTTCTCCCGGGCATCTTGCTCAACGGTCAATTCTACGAGTTGATTTTTTACCTTTTCCCAAAAGCGATAATCATCGGAAGGGTCTACACGCCACGGATTTTCCTTTATACGCAGTCTTTCGCGATAAAGTGTTGTTTCCAGCTCCTCTCTTAATTCCTGACGTCCGGGGTTGGCCTCCTTGATGCCCACAAGTGTCTCTTCAACTACCCGCTTGATAAAATTTTTTCTGTTTTTACTAAGCTGAACAACGGGCCAGTCTTTGGTGCCTGGAAGTATCGGTTTATAAGATTTATGTTTTGAATTGCCTTTTGGCTTCATTATGTCCATTTTGTGAATTTCAAATATAGCCAGAAAGTACTAAATCTGATCTTTTACTTCCATGATATGCTCGACAGGGATATTGTGACTGATAACAGGGCGAAGCTTATCTTTGTTGGGATGGGTGATAAAAGAAATATTGATATCAGCCTCAACAGGATCAATTGCCAGTAGTATCTGATCTGCAGGATGACTTTTTCCAGCCATATCACTCCAGTTATATAAAAGTAATGGCTGGGGCTGTTTAAAAATGCCTGAAGCCTTTGTTTGCTCCCATTCAGACCTTTTCATTAAAAAATAAAACTTTTTACCATGCTCATTGTCGGCAATGAAAACATTGGCATAGTCAGCAAAGGATATCAAATTAGGCGTAATATTCTTTATGAAGAAATAATAATCCTTTACGTTCGTACTGACGGTCATTGTGGAGGTGCCCTCCCAGCCAATATACATCAGGAAAAGTCCGGCAATCATGGTGGAGAGCATTAGCCAGGGGTTCATAAATGAATTGAGCAGCGCATGAATGCTCAGTGGCGCCATAATGCCACCAGTGACCATCGGAAAAAGTAGCAACTTATGTTCGAATGTTATTTCTTTAATGCTATTGTTATTGAAGCTGGTGAGTCTTTTTTTGTACCTGACAAATAGATTTTCTCTGGTGAGAAAGCACACATTATTCTCATCACCGGATCTTCCGATGTAACAAAAGGCTATAACAGGCTCCCCCTCTATATGCATCTCCTTATATCCTCTCCAATGACTGAACAAGGTCAGTATGCATTTCATGGAACCTTCTAAGCACAGATCTCATAAAACCGTCATTCAGTATCTTGTTGATGTCACCCTCATCGATGATATCTGTCTCATCAATTTTATATGACTGCTCCAAGTGGCCTTGTTCAATTTTAACAATGTACTTTCCGTTCCATTGAAATAACGTAACTTTACACGTGGGGTGAGGTATTTCTCCAATTACTCTCATGAGTAGCGAATCTTTAATAATATAAATTACGTTTATTCGTTTATCTTCATTAGCATATGTATGATTTTTGATGATGCTAAGTAGATTCTACAAAACTAATTGATTACATTTAGTGTTCATTATTATCGAGTTATAACATTTTTATTTTACCAAAGTTGATTTATAACAGTATTACCCGCGGTGCCAGAATATTAACAGCATTTACCTTGCTGTTGATCACTGCGCTATTTCAACAGGCTATGGCTACTCACCTCAGGGCGGGAGAAATAATTGTTGAGCGGGTAAATTGCCAGGGGATGACTTTCCGCATAAAGATCATCGTTTATACCGATACAGGATCTGATGTTAAGTTCGGTGAGGGGGTAATTGACTTTGGCGATGGCAGTAGTCCTTTTCAATTGCCACAGATTGATAACGGTACCAGGGGTATATTGAATAATGACGGCACCTTAATTACTCAGCCAATATCAACAGAAGGGCTCGGTCCGGATGTATCTACCGCGCAATTTATTATAGAGCACACATATGCCTCGCCTGGCAAATATAAGATCGGTTATGTAGAACCCAACAGAAACGAAGGTGTATTGAATATTGACAATTCCGTAAACACCACGTTTTATGTGGAGACAGAGATTAATATTGATCCCTTCCTGGGTTGCAACAATAC
>NZ_AMZN01000130.1 GCF_000331535.1 Fulvivirga imtechensis AK7
CACCACCATCTCTTCGTTGCGAGGTACCATAAGTCCTATCAAATCATCGGACGCTATCCCGTAACGGTCGCACAGTAAATGGGCCAGCATATTGGATCTTCTGTTGAGTTCTTCATAGCTCAGATTCCTGTCATCAAATATCACCGCAGCCTTAGAAGAACTTTTCACTACCTGCTCCTCTATTAGCTGGTGAATGGTCTTTTCTTCAGGATAGGCAGCCGTAGTATCGTTGAAAACTTCCAGCAACTGATGTCGCTCCTCTTCACTGATAAATGTCAGCTTCTCTAATCCCACCTGGCTCTCACTACTCAGGACAGTAAGCATGGCTTTGTAGTGTTCCAGCATCCTTTCAATGCGTGAAGCATTAAAAAGATCCGGATTATATACCAACGAAAGGTACAGCTCCTCGCCATCTTTTATCTCATTATAGTTGAATGTAATATCAAACTTACTACTCTCCGATTCCGGAATCAGCTCCTCTACAACCACATCTTCCATTGTACGGGACTGCTGACCGCTGTGCGCATTCTGCAAAATGACCATCACATCAAACAAGGGCGAACGGCTCATATCACGGTTCAGTGACAGGCTATCCACCAGCTTATCAAACGGGTAAACCTGATGCTCAAAGGCCGACAATACATTCTCCTTTACCTTGTAAAGCAGGTCTTCAAAGCCGATACTTCCTTCGAACTGGGTCCGGATCGCTAACGTATTAACGTAAAATCCAACCTGAGCATCAAGGCTTGGGTGAACACGACCTGCCACAGGTGTACCTATTATCATATCCCTCTGACCTGTATAGCGGTACAGAAAAGCCTTCACACTCGCCAACAGGCACATGAACATACTGCTGCCCGTCTTTTCACTCATTTGACGTAAGCCTCTCGTAATCTCACTGTCAAGGAAAGTACCACAACTGGCTCCCCGATGCGTTTGGACCGGAGGCCGTACACGGTCTGCAGGAAGCTCAAGAACCGGAATCTCTCCGCTGAACTGATCATGCCAGTACTGTTCATGCTTTTCATAGTTCTCTCCATGAAGTTGCTCATGCTGCCACAAAGCATAGTCCTTGTAATGGATCCTTAACGGCTGCAGGGGAACAGGATCCCCCTGACCAACTGCACTGTAAATCGTGATCAGTTCATTGATCAGCAACTCATTAGACCAGCCGTCAGATATGATGTGATGAAGGGTCAGCGTAAATACATAATGATCGTCTTCCAATTGTACCAGCCTACCGATGATCAATGGCCCATGCTCCAGATCAAAAACCCGTGTGGCCTCAGACTCTATAAGCGCACGAACACGAGTATCCCGATCTTCTTCTCCACGCCAGTCATACTCTTCCAAATCAAATTCTACGCTACCATGGATATATTGCTTAACCTCACCATCCACAAGTTTAAAGGTGGTGCGAAGGCTCTCATGCCGGTCGACCAGTATATTCAGGCTACTGTGAAGCACCTGACCATTAACCGGACCACTCAGTGAGAATGCATGAGGCATATTATAGGCTATCTGTTCCTCTTCCATCTGGTATAGTAACCAAATACGTTTCTGCCCGTGGGATACATCATAGTATTCCTGCTCCGGAACCGGCTGTATCTCCTGGTAGTCACTCTTTTC
>NZ_AMZN01000131.1 GCF_000331535.1 Fulvivirga imtechensis AK7
ACCCAGGAGAGATTTGTACCCAATCATTTCTTTTTATCGGAACATTATGAAGATCTTGGTTTCTTGAACCATCAGGAGAGTGAGGCTCAGATCAGTGCGTTCAGGGAAGGTGGATTTCCGCTGTCCACCCTCTCGAAGGGGGAGCAGGATTACCGGGCAGATGACCAGGAGACCCTGCTGCGTCTGTGTTCGGACCTGGATGCAGACATACAGACAGAGACCCGGACATATTTATTGCGTCATGAGAATGATGTACATAAAAGCCAGGGGTTCATCCGGTACTTTTATGAAGGCTACTACAGCAGCTATTGTTCAGCGGGTATGAGTACAACAGTACTAAAGGAGCTGCTTCCCTTTGATGACTACAAAGGCAAACGAGGTATCGAGTTGGGTTTTGGTAATAGTGAGGTGCTGAAGGAACTGTCATCGCTGGGGATGGAGGTATGTGGTCTGGAGTTGAGTCCGTGGTTTGTGCATAAGGCCCGCAGCGAAGGGTATAATGTATACATGGGAGAGGTAGATCTTCCTCATGATATGTTCTGTGAGAAGTATGGTATCGATAAGGAGACACAAGACTTTTCGATCTCCACGCTGCTGCTTGACCGGGTTGAGAATCCTTATTATCTGCTGGAGAACCTACTTGGAGTACTTTGCGAGGGAGGCCTTTTTGCTCTGCAGACACTACTTCCGGTAGTACCTGTAGATGACGGTGAAGTAAGTGAGAAGATAGTGTACACTCCTGAAGGATTGCGTATCAGCCGTGGAGAAGATGTCGGGGAAGACAAGCTGGTGTTGATCCAAAAGTTGTATGAATTGGGCGGGCGCAACATTAAAGTCCGTCAGCTTCCCTTTGTGGTGGCTAGCCGTGATGGTATACAGGAATACCTGATATGGAGTTTTACGGGCGAGAAGACCCTTCAGAAAGATAACGGGATATATTACACCAGGCTTTACAGGACAGGAGATCTGGGGTATTATCTGGCGGATGGGTCGGTGGAGTTCACAGGCCGGATTGATGATCAGATCAAGCTTCGCGGTTACCGGATAGAGCTCGGAGAGATAGCCCGTGCGATAGAGCAGTACAGATCGGTGAAGGAAGCTGTAGTATTGGTGAAGGAAGAAGTTACGGAAGATAAGAGCCTGCACGCTTTTTATATCAGTGAGGAGCCACTGGAAGGGGAGATGCTTGGGGGCTATCTGAAGGCACATCTTCCATCGTATATGATACCGGCTACGCTTACAGCACTGGAGGAGTTTCCACTGAACAGTAGTGGTAAGATCGACCGTCACAAACTTCTGGAACGGATTGCAGAGCAGTGGGAGTCTCGCTCGAGTTATATTGAACCGCGAGATGAGATGGAATATTTGCTGGCGGATCTTTGGGAAGAGGTTCTTGATAGGAAGAAGATCGGCATCCATGATAACTTTTTTGATCTTGGCGGTCATTCACTGAAAGCCACCAGGTTGGTATCTGCCATTTATCAGCGTGTTCAGTTACAGCTTGACATAGGGGTAATATTCAGGCAACCCACGATAGCAGGGTTGGCTGATGAGCTGAGAAGCCAGACAAGGCAGGAGTATCCTGCGATAGAGGCCATTGAGGATCAGCCGGATTATGCGTTGTCTGCTGCCCAGCGCAGGCTTTGGATACTGGACCAGTTGGGAGATTCATCTGGGGCTTATAATATAGCCAGCGCCCACAGGCTGAAAGGCAGATTGGATGTAGAAGCTTTGGGGCGAGCGTTTTCTACCCTAGTGGAGCGTCATGAGAGCCTGCGGACCACCATCGTACTAGTATCGGGCGAGCCGCGTCAGAAGGTGCACAGTCTTGAAGGTATTGGCTTTGAGATGGAATATAGGGATTTGAGGAGAGCATCAGAAAGAGAGAGTGCTGCTGAGACACATCTGGTTGTTGAGTCACAATGGAAGTTTGACCTTTCGTCCGGCCCATTGTTCAGGGCTACATTGCTGCATTTGGAAGAGGGGGAATATTTGTTTTTGCTAACGATGCATCACATAGTATCTGATGGCTGGTCGATGAAAGTACTTGTTCAGGAAGTGCTGGAGTTATACCAGGCTTATACTACGGGCAATGATAACCCGCTTCCCCCACTGACGATCCAATACAGGGATTATTCACATTGGCAGAACAGTTTGCTCGACAGCCCTGAGATTGAGAAGCACAGGAAATACTGGACTGACAAGTTTAAAGATGAAATACCGGTA
>NZ_AMZN01000132.1 GCF_000331535.1 Fulvivirga imtechensis AK7
TGGAAGCCTGCTTTACTAAGCCTGTAAGGACTAGTAAAGCTTTCTGGCCATAAACCATGGCTGAGAGGCTCCAGTGGCAGGACGAATCATTAAACAATAATAAGAAGTCAAATAAGCCTGATCATGTTGATTGAAAAATTTAAAGTATCTTCACTTTCCAATGAAGTTTTACAAAAAATTCACCTTCAAAGTAGCTGTGCGCATACTTCTGATCCTGGGAGTGATGATTGCATTAGCTTTGATCTTTGGTGATGAACGGCTATTCTTTAACCAGATCATACTCACAATAGTGATGATCTTACAAATAGTCGAGCTTTTAAGGTTCGTCAACCACACCAATCGTGAGCTCACCAAATTTTTGCTGGCTATCAGACACCAGGACTTCTCCATCAACTTTGGCAAATCAAAAATAGGACAGTCTTTCGAAGAGCTGAACGATGCTTTTACAGATATTATTAAGATCTACAAAGACGCTAAAATTGAAAATGAAAGGCAGTTTCATCACCTGAAAATGGTGGTTAGCAACATTAACATTGGCATACTTTCGGTTGAGAATGAGCAGAACATAGTACTCATCAACAAACCTGCCGAGCATCTGCTAAATGCTGAAGGGGTTAAAAACTGGAAGATACTCCTGCAAAAGCAGCCTTTTTTTGTCAAGGAAATTGAATCTATAGGAAATAGCGGCCGGAAGCTGATCAATATCGAGGTGAATGGAGAAACTCGCACACTCTCCGTGGATGTCAATTCTATGCTCATGTTTGACAAAAACCTGAAACTGATCACCTTTCAGGATATCAAAGGCGAGATCGAACAAACGGAGATTGAAGCCTGGCATAAGCTGATCCGAATACTTACCCACGAGATCATGAACAGCGCTACTCCTATTTCTTCCCTGACAGAAACGATGCAGACGATGCTTGAAAGAAATGGTGTACAAAGGCCTGCCGGGGAATTGAATGATGAGGTCATCGGGGACCTGTTGTTTTCGCTCAAAACTATACATAGACGTAGTGACGGTATGCTGGCGTTTATTGAAGACTACCGCCAGCTCACTAAGATCTCCAAGCCGAAAATCGCACCGGTCGCAGTGAATGAACTTTTCGAAGCCATCCAGCAACTGATGAGTACGGAGTTCGAAAAAGCCAATATTCGTTTTACCACTGATACAGATGGGGTAAGTACGATCCCTATGGATAGCCACCTCATCGAACAGGTGTTGATCAACCTGATCACCAACAGTATTCATGCGCTGGAAGGGGTGACAAAGCCTGAAGTGTCTCTGAAAGCAATTAAGTATGCTGAAAAGTACGTGATCAAAGTTTCAGATAATGGCTGTGGCATTTCCCAGAAAGAATTAAACCAAATATTCGTGCCATTTTTCTCGACTAAGAAGCAAGGCTCGGGCATCGGCCTCAGCCTTTCAAAACAGATCATGCACCTTCACCGGGGAAATATTAAGGCAAGCTCGGAGCTGGGAGGTGGTACTACTTTTAGCTTATTTTTTCAGATGAAAGACGATAAGTAGGTAGTGAGCAAAAGCATAAAAATCCTTCACCATGGAAAGCTATTCTTATGCTTCGTTTTTATTTTTCGTAATGATATCGACAAGCAATAATTCTCAACTCGTTATCAACTACTTGATAAATTAGTCGATGTTCCAGGTCAATTCTTCTAGACCAATATCCTGCTAAATCAAATTTTAGTGGTTCTGGTTTACCTATTCCTACAAAAGGAATTCGTATGTTGCCTTAATAAGTTCATTTATTTTAATCAGTTACAAATTTTACTAATTAGTGTCTGTAAGAAAACTCTAAGTGGCTTTAAGAAAAAGTTAAGGTCAAGGCTTGTGAAGTTCCAAAAGCGGAGCGTACTGAGGTACGAGAGCATTTTTGGGACAAGCGTAACGCAGACATTGACGTTTTCTTAGAGACACTAATTAAATTCGCTCTAATGCAGGTGCGATTGAGACAATCCGGGGATTGAGTCCGACAAGTAATAATAGTCTCAAACATTATCTGTAGCCAACGCTAGCGATTCGTTATTTTTTTATCTTCAACATATTCCAAAATATCTCCTGGTTGACAGTCTAAGGCTTTACAAATTGCTACTAAAGTGCTAAACCGGACGGCTTTCGCTTTTCCCGTTTTTAATATGGAAAGGTTCGAAAGCGTTAGTTCTACTTTTTCTGACAGCTCGTTAAGCGACATCTTACGCTTTGCCATCATTACATCTAAGTTGACAATGATTGGCATACTTTATACAGTTAAATCATTTTCATTTTGGATCTCAACTCCCTTAGCAAAAATAGTTGCGATAACATAGATTACTGCCGCCATCAATATAAAGGCCTGACTGTCCGCCCAAAACTGGTCTAGATCATCAATTACATAACCACGATGCAACAGATTTTTAGCTGTTTGCCGGGCTATATGACTTAATATTCCTATGAAAAAAGTATAGTAGCTAATTTTTGTTATCTGTTGTGAAACATAATTATTGAAGGGCTTTGATAAATCAATTTTATGCATGAGCCTGATGACTATGTAGAACAGGTGTGCTTTCAACATGGCGATGATCAGTATAAAGCTATACATACCAAAAAAGGCCCCTTTGCTACGATTGTACATTTCACTCAAATCAAGTTTTTGATACAAGTTTTGCACGAAATCAGGGTTGTAGATGCTGAAAATAAAATTAACTATCAGCCCTCCGGCTTCAATACACAAGCCAACTAAAATGACCCAGGCAACAATGTGTAAGCCTTTAAATATGAAGTTGCTTCGTTTTGACATAATTGTTAGAATTTAAAAAACATGTCGCAATGTAATAAATATTTATTGATAAACAATAAATATTTATCTTTATATAGAGATATATTTGAAGTAAGCATGCTCGTTATTTAAAGAAGGGGTCAGCCTGCAGGGTGAGTTCTGGGAGCGGTGGCGTTCAAGGGTCAGGTATCGGGCTCAGTCTTTCGAAACAGATCATGCAAGATCACAGGGGGACATATCAAAGTCCGTTCGGAGTTAGGCAAAGGCACTACATTTAGTTTATTTTTCCCGGTGAAAGGGTGGTAAATAGGTAATCGCCAGGAGCAGTGATAAAAGTGTAAAACCTCCGGATTGCAGCAGGGCAATTTACTCCTCATATTATAAACAGGTTCAGGCGTTAAGACTTTCCCTATTACTTAGTGTTTGTAAGAAAACTCACAACTTATCGTCATTGCAGTAACGAAGTGTGGCAATCCCCTCTTCTTTGACGTGCATTAAGAGGGGATCGCTTCGATTCCCCGCGATGGACGGTAAGAGTTTTCTTACAAACACTACTTAAAAAACATGCCTTTATAAGCTTTTGACGATGCCAGAGCTATTCGCATACCCCTTGAAACAGTAGACAGAGGATCCTCATCCAAATGAACTTCGAGCTTTATATTGTTTTCCAGGATTTCCCTGAGACCCCTGAGCAGGGCTCCGCCACCCGTAAGATATACTCCCTGATAATAGATATCCCCTGATAATTCGGGTGGGCAAATTTCCAGCGTCCTGATTACCGCCTCAACAATCTTAGAAGCCGATTGGCTAAAAGCGGCAACCAACTCCCTGTAATGAATTTCAACACGTTTTGGAATGCCGGTTAAATGATCTTTCCCTACTATGATATAACTTTCATGCGGTGGAGCAACAGAGAGTGACACCGTTCCCATGTTTAATTTCAAATCTTCCGCTGTTTTGTCACTGATGGTTATTAAGTGATGCCTTTCCATATATTGTTTTATATCAGCATTAAATGAATCTCCCCCTACTCTTAGGGCGGTATATGAAACTATTCCTGACAAGGAGATCAAAGCTATTTCAGTGAGGCCGCCTCCGATATCAATTATAAATTTTCCTTCCGGTTCGGAGACATCAAGTTGCATTCCGATTGCCGCAGCAAGAGGTTCATAGATAAGCCAGTTTCTACGTGCTTTAAATTGTCCGATTGCCACCCGTAAAGCCCTTCTCTCCACCTCGGTAGTTCCATAAGGCACAGCCGCAATGATTTCATTGTAACTGGTTAAAAAGGATTTTTCCGGATAAAGGGTTTTGATCAGTTCCTTTAACATCTTGCTTGCTGCATCCAGGTCTGCAATCACACCAGTTTTCAAAGGCCTTACGATCTTCAGTTTGCCATTTACTTTACCTTCCATATCAAGAGCAGCACGGCCTACGCCTCTACAGCTCTGCGTTTTTGATTCGAGGGCAATTACTGATGGCGCTGTCAGCATATTTGATAATCCCTGAGTAAGAATGGTATTGTTATTTCCAAGATCTATTGTTATGTTGCTTTTTTCCTTCTTCATACTGTAAAAAGAAAAGAGGAAATATATCCTCTCTCCCGGGCTTATTTATTTAAACACTAATCTTGTACTCCTGCTTCTGGATAGGCTCCAAACTACTCACCTCCCGGGCTATCATGATGTGTCATAAGTTTTTATTGATAATGTTCGCAATGAAAGATCACCGCATCCCTGCGGTACCAGGAGCAGGTTTCCAACAGGTCGCAGTTTTGACAAAGCCCTTTGCTCTCCTGGCGGCGGGACGTAATCTCGATGGGCAGGTGGTTATCTGAGGCAGGCATTGAGAAAGTTTCTGAGGTATCAATAGCAAATTCAGAACAGTCCCATATCGGATAAGAGTCCCTTTGCCTTAAGGCGCAATTATTTAAGAAAATACACGTGCTGCAAATATCCATCTCTACGATTTAAAAATCGGCTATTACAAGATGCATGCCTGAGATTCAAACCAATGATGTTCAGCTATTTGCACAAAAAATCGAAAATTATAAGAGCTGTTTCTCTGGGGCAGATTACCCCGGAGCGATACTTTTTACCCCACCGGATTGGGGCTCGACTTTAACCCATTAAGTGATGTGTATCTGTACTATAGTGCAGCGGGCATCTGTGTGTGGGATGGCATGGAGGGTGAGTCGAGCACTCTTGCCGCCATAACATATATCCACTATTCTTCATGTATTACCATGTCATTTTTTAACGACAGGCATTTGGAACTCATCACAATCATTGCCTATCTTTTTACTACGCCGCTCTAATAAAACAACATCACGCCATTTATTATCCATTTTCCCAATCTTTTCTCTTATCCCTACCACCCTAAATCCATTCTTCTCATGTAAACGAATACTAGATTTATTCTCAGGGAAAATCCCTGCCTGTAATGTCCATATATTTACTTTTTCAGATTCATTAATAAGTTCCTCCATCAATTTTTGACCAATTCCGTGTCCCTGAAAATTCGTGTCAACATAAATACTTACCTCTGAAACGCCTGCATATACACATCTACCTGAAACATTTGAAAGAGCAGCCCATCCAACAATTTTTTCATTTTGTTTTGCTACAAATCTGCAATCAAGGCGATGATTCTTATCCCAAGTGTTCCAATCAGGACAATCTTTTTCAAATGTCGCATTTTTTGTTAGTATCCCCTGTTTATAAATATTGGCAACATCATACCAATTATCTTTTATCATATTTTCAATCGTTATGTTCATGGCATGCAGGATGTTTTTTTGCTTGCTTACAATGGTCCGCAGCTAAGAAACGTGGTCCTTCGGAGCGAATACCTGTCCACAGAAACGAAAAATCGCTTCTGAGAATGAAGGTTTCGGACACTGTCCGCCCCATGTTTTCTTAGGTGCTGTTGAACCGAACACCTAAGATGGTGGAGGGCACAACGAATTACAAATTAGTAAATTGGCAGGATAAATAACTAATTAGTGTCTCTTAGAAAACGCCAATGTCTGCGTTCGCCCCAAAAAAATGCTTATCCCCAAGGATAACAACAACTTCCGTTGATTTTGTGGATAATGACATTACGCTATCATTAACCACAGAGAAAGCAGAGGAGTAACAGAAATCATAAACCACCACGTCATCCTGGAATTTTCGCAGAGCAACGGAGAAAATATTCAGGATGCTCTTGATCCATGGCAGAAGCTGGGACACTGCCAATAGCGAGGAGATCCCGGATCTTCACTGCGCTACGTTACCAATGACAAGTTGTGCAATACATTGATAATCAATCAACTAT
>NZ_AMZN01000133.1 GCF_000331535.1 Fulvivirga imtechensis AK7
AAGTCTCTGGTAGAGTAGTAAAGGGTGTTTTCTGTTAAGCTGGTAATGGTGCGTACTGATTCCTCCGGAAGGCATTCGCTGATCTTGGTTTGCAGGTAGGTTTTACCGCTTCCGGATCTTCCAAAGATGATGGCGTGCAAGGGTTCATCAAAGAACCTCGATAAGTACAGGAAGAAGAGTAGTAAACCGTTCTTTTGCTCTCCGATCAGGCCGCTTTGGCTGACTAATGTTAAGGTCTTTTTTACCAGTTCAGGAGATTTCAAAAACTTCATGGCCTGCTGCTCCTCCTTGTCGGTCATTTCATAAAGCTTGGGTTTCAGGGCTTTTACCTGCGCTTCTCTTTCTTTCATTCTATACTCTTCCAGTTGCTCGGTCAGTTCTGTTACGGTGTTGCTTATCTGCGTGGTGCTGAGTTCTAAAGCTTCTGTAAGGTTCTGGATCAGTTTTTTGGTGCTCTGGTGGCTGTACAGATTCACATCATCACGGAAGGTCTTGTATTTATTCTCTTTGCTTTTAATGTGCAGGCTGATCTTTAAGCGGCTAAGGTTCTCTTTCTCGATCCCGCCCCAGACGGTGGCCGTCAGCCATTCGTTTTCAAAGGTGATCTGCTCGGGGTTCTCCGTGTTCAGGATGCATTTGGTTTCTATGGTTGGCTTGGATGCTACTGCAGGCTTTGGGTCTTTCTTTTCAGTTGAAGGAAGTAAGCCTATTGGTTTTCTTCCCTGCAACAGGTGGGTAAATATTTCAGGTTCGTGAGATTGGGCTAAGCTGTTTATGTCTTCGTTTTTGGGAACTTCTACTTGTGTGATTTTTGCTGATGGTTTTAGTTGCTGCAGCTCTTTACTATATTTCTCTGTGGCTTTCCTTCCGGCTTCATCTCCATTTAAAAAGAAGATGATTTCTTCCAACTCCTGCAGATCCTCAATAGCTTTGGCGTGCTCTTCTGTTAGTCCGTTAGTGCCGTAAAGGGCTAGCAGTTCATAATCCTGTAGTTCCAGCTGCTGCAAAGTGGCTGCATCAATGATGGATTCTGTCAGGATCAGTTTTCTAGTTTCTGGTTTGGGATGGTTTGGGTAAAGCCCTTGTCTGTCTTTCAGGTAAAAGTGTCTTGATTTCTGGTTGTTAATCGTACTTCTAAAGTACAGGCTTACCACTTGGTTTTGTGGGTTCCTGAGTGCAAACACGATGCAGTTTTTACCAAAAGGGCTGTAGGCTTTTTCTCCTGTCCTGTTATTTATATGGCCTCTGTCCAGCAACAGGCCATATTTCAGGCAGCTTTCGACCAGGTGTTTTTCTTTCCTGTTTCCATGGTGGAACTGGCCACTGTTGTAGCCGACCTGTAGTTTGTCTTTGTTTAGATTTCTGCTCTCGAGGTATTCTTTAGCTGGCTTGCTGTTGTGTACTCCGTTCCTGAAGTAGGTGAACATTCGGGTGAGTAGGTCAGCTCTGCTGAGCTCACGAACTCGTGCTGACCGACCGGAGGGAACGTCAGCATTGGTTCCTGTTATCATGCTTTCTGCTTTTTTAATGGCTTCGTGTTTGGT
Source organism: Fulvivirga imtechensis AK7 (assembly GCF_000331535.1). Taxonomy (GTDB): domain Bacteria; phylum Bacteroidota; class Bacteroidia; order Cytophagales; family Cyclobacteriaceae; genus Fulvivirga; species Fulvivirga imtechensis. The sequence goes on from NZ_AMZN01000133.1 coordinate 1,545, forward strand.
GCTCTTGTCCATGTGCATAATAAAGTCGATCACATCGAGGCTCTTCCCGTGGGTGCTGCAGTTGGCACTGAAGCAATAACAGGTTTGCGTTTTGTAATACACTTGCAGGCTCGGGGTTTTGTCATCGTGGAAGGGACAGTGTAACCGCAAGTGTTTGTCTGGCTTCAGGTGGTAATAATCCAGTACCTGCGCTAAACCTAATTGCTGTTTGATTTCTGCTATCTCCATTAGCTTTCGATTTCAAGTTCTTTAAAAAGATCTCTCAACTGCCGAAGGTGGTAAAACTGCTCGGCTGGGTCTTTCATGGTGTGCGGGTTATCGCTCACATACACGATAAGGATGTAAAGCATTTCGTCCAGCAGGTCGCTGATGTAAACCGCTCCGGTATCGTGCAGGTAGGTATCCAGTTTCTTAAAGTCGTGGTGGTGCAGATCGGCCATAACAATTTTTAAAAAAATTTAGTGATACATGATTGTATGGCAATAATACAAATTTGTTTTAATATATAAAATGTTTATGTTTTACATTTAACCGTAAATGTTTTAAAAATGGCTTTAAATGCTTATTTTTGATAGATAGATGTATTATTTAGCAACTTGGATATTATAAAACATGGGATTTGGAGAGAGAATAAAGGAACTTAGAGTACAAAAAAAGCTCACTCAATCAGAGCTGGCCAAAATGGTAGGCTTGACTTATATCCAAATAGGCAGGTATGAGACACAAAAGTCTAACCCTTCTTCCGATGTGTTGCAGAAGTTGGCCAATGCCCTTGATACGACCGGTGATTATTTAATGAATGGTAGCAATGATGAGGTAATAGCCACCCAGCTAACAGACAAAGAGCTCCTAAAACAATTCAAAGCAGTAGAGCAATTGAATGCAGAAGATAAGCACCTCATTAAAACCTTTATCGATGCTTTCCTGACTAAAAGACAAGTGCAAAAATTAGCACATTAAAAAGCCCTGCATCCCTGCAAGGCTTCTTAATATTTCATTATTTCACGGAAGTAACTTTCGCACTAGATAAACTACATTTTCCAATCCAAAACTTTGCAGTTTTTATCCATGTAAAATAAGATGGATTTATATTCATCATACTCTAAATTATATACACTAATCTCCACTAAATATTGATCACTTGATTCTAAATGATGTTTAGTTTCAAGGAACAAAGAGTTAACTAAGTGTATCCCCTTAATTTTGCTTGATTCAATTATTGAAATTGTCGGAGGAAATTCAACTTTAATCAAAGGTAGTTCTGTCTTTTTTTTGTCTTCAAGGTCTTTTTCAAATTCCTTTGCTTTTTGTATTTCATCCGGTTTGGAACCGAAGATTTTCAACTCTTTTGAAGTATGGAAAGGACGGGTAAGTCCTTTCACTTTATTTGTAGCATATATCTTTTTCCAAAAAAATAATCCATCAACAAAAAGACTATCCTCAAGGAATGTTTGTGGTGCTACTTCAAAATATAACCCATCATCACCCACTACATAGAATAAACTATCCTTGTTAATCAATTCATGGATAAAATAATCAACCGCTGATTGTTCAGCACAAACAGCATCTTTATAAGTTAATGCTACTTTAGATTCTTCTTTTTTAGAACAATTAAACAAAAACACTAAACTAAAAATTATACTTAATCTAATTGCCATATGGATTTGCAAGTGAAAGGTTAAAACCTGGTGTTGGCATACTATAAATAAATCTTGCCATATTATTTAAATGGGTTTGTGCCGCATTTACAGCCCCCTGATTTATCGGAGTTGTTATTGAAAAGGTAATTCCTTCAACCTTCATAGAAAATACGTACCTATTAGGATATTTTATATGACTAAAATCTGGTTTAGTGCCTGTAAATTGGTTCTCTCCTGAAGTAAGATAATTACCATTGATATCTTCCTTTAAAACAACAATGATACTTACATCACTTCCTGCTATTTTAAAAGTTGCATGATCAGCACTTCCTATATCTTTTCTGAGGGAATTGATTTTAAAAACATCACGTAATTCATACCTTTTTCTATTAGCACTTCCATCGCTTTTATAATCACTGTAGACTTCCCTTAAATTATATAGAAGCATTTCTCCAAAATTATTCTTCTTGAAATCTGCAGGTATCAACCCTGCATTCTGGGC
>NZ_AMZN01000134.1 GCF_000331535.1 Fulvivirga imtechensis AK7
GGATCTACGGAATTGAACCTGCCTAGTGCTGGGTCATACTGCCTGAAAAAGGTCTCATAATGCCTTCCACTGCTTTTTCGCTCACCATCAAAGTTGCTGGCACTCACAAAAAGTGAACTTCGATTTTCTTCCGGATATGGTAATCTTGGACAACCCATTTTTTCTGCTGTCCAAGATAAAGTTTTATTCTTTCACTTGAAAAAAGAAGGTTGGTTTTCATCCCCGTAGCAAGTCCGGGATTTTCAACGCTCCTAGGGTCGCTAAGGTAGTGCAGTGTAAGCCACTCCATTCGCAGGTAATAAGGTGCATCTGCGGTACTCGTTCAGGCTGCACTACAGAAAAAAACAAGGCTATACAAGCTCGTTCGTACCTCTCTCGGCCTTGTTTTTTCTTTCGCTGGCTTCACTGTGTTCCTCACTGCGGCAGCTCCTGTGCCTGCTGTTAAAGATTCCGTTGAAGAATAAAAGCGGCTTAACAGCATTCACCCGCTGCCCGTGTTTGTGCTCGCCTGCGGGCTCTCTCGGACACGCACAGTCGCCCTCCGGGACTCTTCCTGTACGGCCTCGTTCGCACTCGCAAGGCGGCTCGCAGATAAACGACCTGATTCCCGTTTTCAATCAACCAGAGTAAAGGCCTGCATTTCTTACCGCGCGCTGATCCTTCAAAGCCTGATCACATAAGCAGTGCGCTTGGATCATTTTTGTAGATGCTGCAAAAAATTGGTGTCTGCCTTTTAGAGGCATTTTTTACATCATCTACAAAAACGGCTACTTTTTCCAGTCCTTTATGATAATCCTGTCACGATACAGGGTAACCACTAATTTTTGTTTTGCCCGCCAGCCAAGCTTCTTTATATGTTCCAGTGGAATAGTAACGGTATAACTTCTTCCTCCGGAAGCTTTGGTTAAGCTGCGGATTTCTCTTTCTTCCAATGATCTTCTGGCCATGATAAACAGTTTAAAAATAATCACGTGATTAATAACGTGATTAATAACGTGATTATTTCTAAGTCATGCAAAGGTAAACATCACGGAGAAAAGCAAATGGCCTGATCCCTCTTTGTCGGTTAGCAGCTCCTTAATGGTCATTTGCTTTTCATCGTGATGCTGCAAGCCAACTACTCACTTTCTTCTGGCCCTTCCTGATCATGGCGCTGCTAAGGACTACTGCCCCCGATGTTGGCAATCGGGACAGGGCCCGCGAGCCGTAAAGGCGTAACGAAGGTGGTGCCGGAGGTACGGAGGCAACATCCTGAGTGAAGCCGCGAGTTCGAAGGAAGCCAGCCAAGAGGGAGCGTAGCGGCTTGGATGTGTCTGACTGAGGGCGAAGGCGAGCAATAACACGGGCTGTGGGTCCCGAACCCCAGAAAAACACATCGTGCGAAGCACACCTATTTGGGGTCTGGGGATTCGGGATAGGAACAGCCGTGGCGAGAAGCGGATAGACAGCAACAGGAGGCAAAAACAAGGTGGAGCCCCGTTTTTTCTTTCAATTGAAAAAATAAACACCTAAGAAAAAACTGGAACGACCTTGTTTTTGCCGGATGGCAGCCTGGCTAACGCACCGCAGACACACCGATGTACCAAGCGGTGGGTGTGTGGTGGCTCCTGCGCTGGCTGTGGGCTTTGGGGCGGAGTTGTGTGATGGCCTTATGGAACAGGTTGTGCTGTGGGGCACGTCAGTATTTCTTTGGCTCTTGCTTTACATGCCTGATACGCAAAACCCTGAGTTCTTTCTCAGTATACCGGTAAGCTACTCGATAACTAAAGGTCTCTATAGCTCTGAAGTCTCCTTGATTGTTACGCTTGAACTTGTCTTTAGGGTATCGTTCAGGGTTTTCTTTGGCCTTTTCTAAAGCGGACAATATACCTTCTTCTACTCGTTCTGCCTGTAAATAAGATTCCTCATTTATTCTTTTTAATGCATTTTTCAAAAAGCTGGACGGCCGTTTATTCCAGACTATTTTTCTCTCCATGAACGGATCTCTTTTGCTGCTTCTTCATGAGTTAAATAATCCCCTGCATCTATCTGGGCATCTGCTGCTTCTATTTCAGCATTATATTGCTCTAAGCTGATCCGTTGATGCTTTTCTTTCCATTTTACCAACTTCTCGATAAGGGACTTGTCTTGTAAAGAAGCCATCCATTCAAGTAATTCCAACTTTTGTATCTGTAGGTCGCTCATCACTGATAACTTTTCCACAAAATAACGATTATTTACCATTTTTAGGTTCATTTTAATCAATGATATTGTTCCAGCGCCTTTTCAACCCAAAGGATGGTGGATCTTCAAGGCTTCCTCTAATTCTTCCAGGTTGACAGCTCTATACTTTTCTGTGCTGCTGATCTTACTGTGACCAGCCATGTACTGAACCTGACGGATGTCTTTCTCTTTCAGCCAGTTCACGATCACACTTTTGCGGATGTACAGCCCGTCCTTCACCCGGGTGTTGATCTTGCGGAGATCTTCCATTAAAAAGCTGACCGTTGATTTGATCTTTTCCGAGCCGTTCAGGCTGATAAAAAGCTGGTGTTCGATCACTGCCCAGTTGACCTTGTCGGGCTTTCGTGTTGATTGGGTTTGCCGGTGCCCTGTCTTTAAGTCATACAGTATCTTTGGTCTGGTCACCAGCAGGTATTCCTGCAGTTCAAGTATCTGGTTGGCTCTGAGTTTCAGACTCCTGGGCTGCAGGCCGCTCTTGTGGCGGGTATGGCTTGTGCCCGGAAGATAGATCTTCCCTTCCTTCAGATGGATGTGCCCGGGCTCAAGCTTTTTGAGCTCCCGGGTGGTAATGCCCTGGTAAACGTAAAGCCCGGTGATCACTTTATTTCTTTGGGTACGCGCGTTATAGACCGGGTAGCTTTCGTAAAGCCGGTGCAACTCATTTGCACTCAACAGGTCGTGGGGGATGGCCCTGGTTTCACCTCTTAAGTGCAGGCCGGTGGCCGGATTAACACGTAACTGCAGCATATCAAAGTAATGTCGAAGGGATATAAGTATCAGGTTGATGTTGGAGGTCGATCTGCCTGCTTTTTTACAATGGTTAACGAACTGTAGCAGGTCGTTGTAAGTAGTGCCTTCAGGAGTCAGTCTTTCGGTTTGGAGCCACTCTAAAAAGTACCCTGCATAATTGCAATAGGTCCTGGCCGTATCCGGGGCAAAACACTTTTTCTCCTGAAAATAAGAAGTCAGTTTGTTGAGTTGCTTTATGATTTCAGGATGGGTGAACTTATACTTTCTCATTTCATTTCGGCAGACACGTGGGTGTATATCTGAGTACTTTCAAGTGAACTATGTCCCAGGAACCGGGCTATCTGTTCCAGCTTCATACCGCTTTGTAACAGATGCGTGGCAATGCTGTGACGCAGTGTGTGAAGGCCTACAGGCTTTTCGATCCGGGCTATCTGCGCAAGGATATGGAGCCTGTTGATTGTGCCTAACCCGCCCAGGGGATGGCCGGTCCAGCTTACTAAAAAACGATCATGGGTTTGCTTTCTTAGCAGTTGTGGCCGCACATAGTCCAGGTAATGGACAAAGTCTTTCTTTATCTTCACCGCTATGGGCACATACCTTTCTCTGTAGTTCTTGCCTTTGCGCACATGAAGCAGGTTTTTACTAAGGTCCAGGTCTTTGAGCGCTACATGTATCCCTTCATTTCTGCGAAGGCCGCAGCCATAGTACAGCCCCAGTATCGCACGTTCCCGGGCGGCCAATAAACCTTTATCTTTGATACCGGGGTCGGGGTAGTGATCTGTGGCCTCATAAAGGCGGGCTATTTCTTTTCTGCTCAATACCGGCCTGGTGAGCGATTCCCGGGCTTTAAAGCTGATGTTCAGCTCAAAGCCGCCCTGGTCTGTTTCTCTTAAAAAACGGTTGAACTGGCTTAAGGCGCTCCGGTGGTTTTTCATATAGTTGTGGCTCAACCCGCCTGTTCTGCGTTTGTTCTTCCGGGTAGACAGGTGCTCAAACCAGTCTGCTATCAGTTCACTATTGATCTGGCTTATAGAAGTGATCTTTGCCCAGGCGATAAAGGCTGCTACATACCGTGGATTATGGTAAATGGCTGAGGCGGAGTAGTTCAGCGTTTCAAGCCACTTGCGGTAGCTGTCTGCTAAAGTTCCTAACACAACACTTTTCTGATTTCGGTGAGCCACTGACATAAGTTGTTGATTTTATGATGGTTAACTGGCTCACTAACCTCAGTGAGCCACTGGTGAGCCACTGAGCTACTTCCCAACGGATCGGATCCTGGTCAATATCGCTTCTAATTGTTCATCGATGCTGCTTCTGAGTGCTTCATATTCCTTGTGGTCGCTCACCTGGTATTCAAAGCCTCTGTATTTGCTGCCGCCTGCCACTTTCACATAGCCATAGCGGGTAAGTTCCAGCAGGTAGCGTTTTAAGGTGCTGGGGGCCAGTCTGAGGGCTTTCCTGATCTCCTGGCTCCTGAAGCTTTCTTCTCCTTTTATGCTTTTCAACTGCTCAAAGAAGCTCCGGCAGGCTCCGCTTAGCTCGTCACTCTTGGCAAAAAGGGCTTCTTTCAGTAATCTAAATGCCCATGCTATGTCTTCCACTTCTGTTTGTATGTATTGTTCCCCGGTATGCCTGTCGGTGCTTACCGAACGCTGGTACTGGTGGTAGTAGGTGATGGTCTCAATGAAAGATAAAAGTAACATCATGGTGCGCCTTGGCTTAAAAACGCTCTCCGGAAGCTGGATCATGGAGGCGTATGGGTTACGGATCTGCAGGGGCTTTAATAAGCGCTGCATGTTCTTCAAGCATTGCTTGTTTTGATTTTCCTTTGTTTTGTCTATGCTGCCGGAGGATACGGCCTGCTGGTAGGCCATGATCTTTTTGTCCTGTGCTGTGCTGGTGTCGATGTAAACCAGTATGCAGCGGTTGGCATTGTCTTCATAGATCTTTTCTCTGGTCGTGCAGCCGCTAACACATACCGGGCCTTCTACTTTCAGGGTCACGGTTTTCAGGTTCCCTTTGTTGTCTTTCAGGGTGACCGTTTTGGATATCCGCCTTTTGCTTTGTAACTCTCTGAGGGCATAGGCCGCTCCGCTTCCCGATGCTTCCGATCGGGACAGGCCGTCCAGGTCTTCGATCAATATCAGCTTGTGTTTTAACTCTTCCCGTCCGAAGTAGTAAAAGGCGTTTTCTGATAAGGTGGTGATCTCCAGTTTGTCTTCTTCGGGCATCAGCTCTCCGACCTTTTCTTGTAAATAGGTTTTTCCTGTTCCTGATGCGCCTAAACACATCAGGTGCAAAGGGGATGCCCGTTTCCGGCTTGTGTAGGTCAGGTAGGCGATAAAGGCATTCCGTTCTTCGCCAACTATGCCGCTTTGGGTGATCAGATTCATGGTTTCTTTCATCAGGTCTGGGCTTTTGAGAACTTCCAACGCCTGTGTTTTCTCTATCTGGTTCAGGACTGGTTTTGTCTCTTTTTTTGGCTTCAGGGCTTCCAATCGCTTTTCCCTGTACTCTTCCAGCTCATTGATCAGGTGGGCCATGGCAGTCACGGCCTCATGGGTGGTCACCTCCATTTGTTCGGCTATCTTCTGGCCCAGTTGCTCCACCTGCCCGTTGTTGTACAGGTCCAGGTTATGGCGGATCGGTAAAAGGTGGTTTTTGTCTGTATGCTCTATTTTCAGGGTCACGCGCAACCTGTCCAGCCCGGTGATCTTGATACCTCCCAGGACTGTGAAGTTTAGGACGCAGTTTTGGTAGTAGAGCAGTTCGGGGTTATCAGTAATAAGTTGGGATGGATTGGCCTGGGATGACTGAACCGGGGACGGATCAGGTGAATAATGGAAGGGCTTTCTATTGTTGATCAGGTGGGTAAAGAGCTCCTTTTCTTCTCTCCCGGAACAAGTCCGGGACAGGCTCGGATGGTTCACGGCCAGACTGTTGATGTCCTCGCCTTCCGGAGTCTCTACATAGCTGACTTTCACTTCCATGATCTCCTCAAAAAAGGCTGCGTGTTTTTCTACTGCTGATCTTCCTGCTTCGTCTCCGTCAAAAAAGAAGATCAGTTCTTTAAGGGTGCCTTCCAGTTTTTTGATGCTTTCCGCCAGTTCTTTAGTAATGCCGTTCACTCCGTAAAAGGCAAGTACCGGGTAAGGGATGTGTTGCTGAAGGGTGGCAGCGTCTATCACTGATTCTGTCAGGATCAGTGTTTCTGTTGATGCTTTGGGGTAGCCAGGGTAAAGCCCCTGCCTGTTCGTATTATAGTAATGTGTCCCATTAGTGCCCGAGGCGGCTCGCCTCCCGTAAAAGCTTACGATCTGTCCTTTTTCGTCCTTCAGTGGAAAGATCAGGCAGTTGCGCATCTTCTCCCAACCTTCTTTACCATTGTAGCCCACCTCAAGGCTTTGGCTTAGTCCTCTCTTTTCCAGATAAGCTTTGCCCTTGCTGCTCTTCTTTAGGTTCCCTTCAAAAACCCTGAAAAGTTGAGGGAAGTTGGGGGCCTCTGCCTTGCTGGTTTCTCTCCCGGCAGGGGGAGAACTTCCATGCGGGTTAAATTCTGTTTCCAGCCACTTGATGGCTTCGTGGGTACTTAGGTTGAGTTTCTTCGCTACAAGGCTGATCACATCCATGGTGCCGGCTGTGCAGTGGCCGCTAAAACAGGTCGCTATCTGTTTCTCTTTGCTGAACTGCAGGCTCGGACGCTTGTCGTCATGGAACGGGCACAGTGCTTTGTGGTGTTTGTTGATCCGGATGCCCAGGCGCTCAGCTACCTGGTAGATGTCCAGTTGGTTTTTTAGGGCGGGTATCTCCATTAGCTTCCAGGTTCAAGTTCTTTAAATAAGTTTCTTAACTGCCGGAGGTGGTAAAACTGCTCCGCTGGATCTGATGCATTGTGTGGGTTGTCACTTGCATAAACGATAAGCACGTAAAGCATTTCGTCCAGCAGGTCGCTGATATAAACCGCTCCGGTATCGTGCAGGTAGGTATCCAGTTCTTTGAAGTTGTGGTGGTAGTGGTTATGCATAAAAAAAAAATTAATACAACTAACTTGTTGCAATACTAACAAGTGCGTTTGTATTTATCAAGCTAACTGGATTTTTATTAACCTAAGTAGTGTTGTATATTTGAATAATAATTTAAAAACACGTTGTTTTCACTACTATGGAGTTTGGAGAAAGACTTTCTAACATTCGCAAGGAAAAGAAAATGAGCCAGCAGGAGTTGGCTAAAAGAGTAGGCATCCATGCCAACGTGTTAGGAAGATATGAACGTGGTGAAGCTCGACCATTTGTTGAGATGGGTGTAAAATTAGCCCAAGCCTTAGGTGTATCCGCAGACTACCTTTTGGGCAATACCGATATGGAAATTGATGCTGATACACTGAAGAAGATCGAAGAGATTGCAAAGCTCCCCGAAGAAAACAGAAAACAGCTCTTCCAAGTCATCGATTATTTCATCCTCGGATATAAAGCCAAAGAAACACTTGGAATAGCTTCTTAAAGATTCGTCTACTAAAAAAAGCCGCTCT
>NZ_AMZN01000135.1 GCF_000331535.1 Fulvivirga imtechensis AK7
ATGCCTGCTCCCATCGGCTGGGTGCCGTTTACTCTTACTACTTCGTTGTCTCCTGTAAGGTGGATGTCTGAGGCTGTAGCGTCAGCGTTGTTGAAGGTGACTCTTGTTTCCGCTATGCTGGTGTACAGTGCTTCTTCATCTGCTGCCTTTTCCGATTCAAAGGTGGCGGGGAAGGTCAGGGTCTTCGGCTTGGTGGTGAAGGTAAGCCTTGTATTGCCCAGATGATCTTTCAGGTGGTACTGGTATTCAAAGTCTCCTGTGGTTTTGTCTTCTACTATCCTGCCCTCTTCATGATGGATCAGTTGTAGTTCTGTGTTGCCTTCTGCATCTGTTTCGTAGATGAACTCTCCGATGTATTCTGTCTTTTTGATCTGGTTGTTATTGGCACCGTACACCTCCTGGGCCAGCTTGATGCCTGCCGCATCGTAGATGTATCTGATATGCTGTCCATCGGTCTTGATGACTTTTGCAGGAAGATTAAGGTGATTGTATTCTATACTTGCTATCTCTTTGTTTCTGTCTTTTGTCATGTTGCCATTGGCATCATATTCATAGTCCGGGCCTGTAGGGTTCTTATCGGCAAAGCCTTCTCAACCTACGGCATCGGCTACTGCTGACAGTTGGTTGCCATTGGTGTAGGTGTAGGTCAGGGCATCGATGGTGCGGAAGTCGGTGCCTATAGATTGCCTGTTAAGGGTTTGGATATTGCCGTTCAGGTCGTAATCAATGTTATTTACGCTAAAGCCTCCTTTGGCCGGGGTGGTGGTCCAGTTGTTCAGTGTACTGCTGCCCTGGCTGTACTGGGCTTTTGTGATCCTGTTCATGGGATCGTAGTGGTAGGTGTATAGCTTTTCTTCTGTATCGCCATGGCTTTTCCACTTGATGGCGGCTATATTGCCATTATACCGGGCCTGGTAGGTGAGAGAATTATCAGTAGGTACCGGAGTTTTTGTCAGGGCAGATGCTTCTTCACTGTAGCCTGAGGCTTTGCTGCCGTATGTGGCCTTGACGCGATAGTAATAGGCTGTACTGGCGTTTAATGAGTGGTCTGTATACTCCGCAGCTCCGGGTGGTGTGGTCATTACATGCCCATAGCCACTGCCCGCGGTCAGCGATCGTTCTATTTGGTAAGATACACCTTCCAATGCTTTCCAGCTCAGGTGTATTTTGTCAAAGTCAGTAGCTACCGCATGCAATTCAGGGGTAGGCACGCTCATTGTCACAGTGGTGTAGGCATCGACAGCATAGCCGGTGATCCAGTCGTTGGAAACCGTACAAGCATATTGCCCACCCGATTCCATGTTGGTTGTAGTATTCACAAACGGATTACCGGCAGGGTTTTCATTTTCATCTGTAATATCCACCCATGAGCCTCCAATATATCTGAACCACTGGTATTGATTGTGCTCTGCATTGTCAGGTACAGCAATATGAAGGGCATCTCCGCCAGGCAATATCATGGTGTTTGAAGGATATGATATGGCACCTTCATAATAGATTTCCAGCCTGGGGCTGCCCGGTGCATAAAAAAACTGCTCCAGGTCTTCAAAACCCAGGTCGTTGTAGCTTACTTCTACATAGCCCAGCGTGGGAATATCTGCCAACCCTGTAGGGAGATCGCTAAAAAAATTATGGTCCAGCCACAAAGCCTCCAGTTCAGGTAAGGAAGCAATAGATTGGGGCACTTCACCGGTTATTTCATTGTAGTTAAGCCACAAACTCTTTAAGCGCCTTAAGTTGCCCAGGCTGGCCGGCAGCGTTCCTGACAGGTGGTTGTACTCCAGGCCTAATTGTATGACATCACCTTCAAATACTTCTACTCCAGCCCAGTTCCTGAATTCTGCACTACTGACATGTTCGGGCCACGTCTCGAATTCCGGCCAGGTAAGTCTGGCCCATGATTCGCCACCTGTACTCTCATACAGGTCTTTTAATGCCGCGTACTCCACATCATCATCCACCGTGCCATGGTGAGGCTGGGCAGTCACGCTCACGGGGGTGGTATAGTCAGAATGCCCGTCACTATAAACACTTCTGATCTTGTAGTAGTAGGCAACATTGGTTTCCACACTGTTTTTAAAGGAGCTTTCCAGGGACCCTGCCGTACCCACTACACCATAGCCGCTGTCCACGGTTTGTGACCGCACTATTTCATAACCGGTTACTCCCGGAACGGTCTCCCAGGTAACCAGCGCGCTGGTTGAGGAGAGTGAGATCGCCTGCGGGCTACCGGGGGTTACATGCCCTTCCGGGTAGGTGGTAGCTGACGCATCAGGGGTATAGCCGGAGGCCGTTGTTCCTGAAACAGCCCGTATCCGGTAAAAATAGGTGGTATAAGGGCTCAGCCCGCTATCGGTATAGGAGGTGACATCGGCAGTTGTGGTATGAACGAGGCTATAACCCGACCCTGAGGTGAGCGAACGCTCTATTTCATAACCGGTTTCATTATCTGCATTGTCGGCCCAACCGAGGTTTATCTCGGAGGAAGATATGCCTTCGGCTACCAGGTCGGAAGGCGCAGCAGGCATATCAGCAGAAGGTATGTCAAATGATGCCTGGCCATTGTTGATCTCTCCATTCGCATGGTAGAAACATACGTCTACCATCAGCGAAGTGGTGGAGGGTAGTGAAGATGTATAGAAAACTGTTCCATTTCTTTTATAGGTGATAGTGGTTCCTGACCGCTCTACCCTCAGCACATCTCCGTCAGCAACGTATTCGAAGCCTCCTTTCCACGTGCCGCTTTCCTCCACTACTATTTTGTTGGTGCTGGTCAGCTTTATGGCATAATCCATCTGCCTTATAGGTCCGGCATCGGTTTCCGTAAGTCCGAAGTAGCGTTCGTTATTGGTGGCATAGGCGGTAAACTCTGCCCAGCCGTCAGTGTAGGGTTGCAGCACTTCCATCGAGAGGGCGCCTCCATTATTGCCACCGTAGGGCGCTGTCTTGCGCAAGGTATTATCTGCCAGCACCTCTACCCCCACCAGGTCTGTCCAGGTGATGTTATCTGAACTACCCTGGTCCACGGGTGGCATGGTCAATTCGGTAGTATTACTGAATTCGGAAGCTCCGAACGTATTGTAGGCGTATACCCGATAGGTATAGGTGGTTGCTGCGGCTACAGTGTTATCAGCATATGTTGTGCTGTTAGAAGCAAGGTCTGCCAGCAACTCAAAGACTCCCGAATCTGCCTGACGCTCTATCCTGAAACCGTCTTCATCATCGGAAGCATCTGTCCATGACAACTGAACGCTTTCGGAAACTATCGTACCCTGCAGGTTTGAAGGGGCTATTGGCGCTGTACCTTCGGGATCTCCAAAGGAAAGCTGAGCTGCATTGATCTCTCCGCCTGAATGATAGAAGCAAACATCTACCAACAGTGATGTGGTGGATGGTGTAGAAGAGGTGTAGAAGGTAGTGCCATTCTTTTTGTAGGTGATGGTGCTGCCGGTCCTTTCTATTCTCAGTACATCGCCATTGGTAACACTGCCAAAGCCGCCTTTCCAGTTGCCGTTTTCCTGTACTACTATGGTATTGGTACTGCTCAGTTTGATGGCATAGTCCAT
>NZ_AMZN01000136.1 GCF_000331535.1 Fulvivirga imtechensis AK7
GGTGACCTTTCCCCTGTTGGCCAGAAATCCATAATGGCGGATGCTGGATACTTTTAAGGAAATTAACAAAGGTCAAGCCTACGGATTTTAGCTAAGCGTTGGGTTTCATGCCGTTCAAACTACTACACCTACCTATGTTGCCCAATTGGACTACTTTTTATATCTTTGCTTCATGAGTAAAAAACGCGAACTCTATTTCTTTAAAGACTACTTTGAAAAATTCTATGACGATCAAAGTGAAAAGGTTCAAAAGAAAATTCTTTGGACACTGAAAATCGTTGAAGAAATTGACCGGATTCCTGAAATATATTTAAAACATTTAAAGAACACTTCAGGACTTTATGAATAAGAGTTCAAGTTGGGAGCAACATATTTAGGATTTTCTGCTTTTTCGATATGGACAACCTTGTAGTAATCGGACATGGTTTTCAAAAGAAAAGCCAGAAAACTCCTAAACAAGAAATAGAACGAGCAGAACAGATAAAAGGAGAGTATTATGACAGCAAAGAATAAAAACCTAAAAAGTCTCGATCAATTCATTGATGAAAAGATTGGGAAAAAAGGAACAGATAAGCGAGAGCATTTTGAGAGTGAATATGAGACCTTTAAGCTTGGTGTTTTGATTCAACAGGCCAGAGAACAAAAAGGACTGACACAGGAGCAGTTAGCGGAATTGGCTGGAACAAACAAGTCGTACATCTCAAAACTGGAAAGAAATCTAAAGGACATCCGCTTTTCGACATTACAGAGAATTATCACCGAGGGACTTGGCGGGCATCTTGACATTTCGATCCGACTTGAATAAAATAGCACGAAAGCCCAACAATGTGGAAAAAATAATAGTCGCGCAAAGGCCAATGCATGGCCAAAACTACTATTTTTCCACTGACCGTTCTAGCTCATTCAAAGTAAAGATATAGCTCAAATTAATATTAAATTTGAGCTAAAATGAATATCTTTGTGAGCTTAAAACATTCGGATGATTGACAATCGACATCAGCAAATATTAGATTTTCTAAAGAAAAATAGAGAATGCTCCTCTAAGGAGGTTTTCGATAATGTGGCTCTTTCTGTTAGTTACGCTACACTTAAAAGAATGTTAACTGACTTAATTTCTAATAATTACATAGCAACAAAAGGACAAGGTAAAGGTACAAAATATATTATTTCTCCAACTTTTGAGGTCATTCAACCAATTAATATTGACCAATATTATGAAAAAGAAATTGACGAAAGAGAAATAAAGGAGGGCTTCAATTTTTCAATCATAACAGAGGTTTTAGCAAAGCACAGTGTTTTTACAGAAAACGAACTATTAAAACTAAATGAACTACAGGATAGTTTTCAAAGAAACATCTCACAGTTAACTGAAAATGAATACAAAAAAGAATTTGAGCGATTAGCTATTGATTTAAGTTGGAAATCTTCTCAAATAGAGGGAAATACATACTCACTACTCGAAACAGAAAGACTCTTAAAGGAAAAAGAAACAGCAGCAGGAAAGACAAAAGAAGAAGCTACAATGTTGCTTAATCACAAAGATGCACTTGATTTCATTATCGATAACCCTGGCTACCTCAATCCTTTAAGCGTTTCTAAAATTGAAGACATTCATAGTATATTAATAAAGGAACTTGCTGTAGAACGTAATTTGAGAAAGAGACGTGTCGGTATCTCAGGAACAAATTACAAACCTTTAGACAATGAATTTCAGATATTAGAAGCATTAAAAAGCACTTGTAATGTCATAAACAATAAAGAAAGCATCTTTGAAAAAGCCTTATTGGCGCTAGTATTGATTTCTTACATTCAACCCTTTATGGACGGGAATAAAAGAACTGCAAGAATAATAAGTAACGCAATACTTATGAATTATAATTATTGTCCATTATCATTTAGGACGGTAGACTCAATAGATTATAAAAAAGCGATGTTGCTCTTTTATGAACAGAATAACATCTCAAATTTTAAAGAGATATTTATTAATCAGTTTGAGTTCGCAGTAAAAACCTATTTCTAAATAAACAACGAGCTACAACATTCTGTAAAAAATAATAGCCACGCAAAGCTTTTTAGCAAACCAAAGCTACTATTTTCACAGTAATCGTTGTGGCCAATTATTTTGGACAGTTTGGAGCTAATCGACAAAGATTCAAAAGACAAAATGAAAATGACATATTTAATCGTTGGACTAGTAATTGTTGGTGGACTTATTTACTTCTTGACGACAAGAAAAAATTCAGAAACATCTGAGAATGATGCAACTCAGGGAACTATTGAGTCAAAGGACAATCCATACATGGGACTAAGAGGGCAGATTTTTGCAGCCACTCCTGAACAAATCGGACTGACAACAACGACTGACGAGAAGCCATATGCAATTGTGATGGACATGGGCATGGGAGGAGACGGAACAGCAACTTTGGTTTCAGTCGTAGATGGGAATGCGAGTATGTATCTTAGCCAAATGCTGCTGTGGGAAACAAAAACTTGCCGTTTGACCTTTTGGG
>NZ_AMZN01000137.1 GCF_000331535.1 Fulvivirga imtechensis AK7
TTTAAAGAATGTCCTCCCAAGGCAAAGAAATCATCATCGATACCGATCCGCTCTACATTTAGCAGTTCCTGCCATATGCGAACCATACTTACCTCCAGTTCCGTAGCCGGTGGTGTATACGCCATGTCCCTGTCTGTGACTTTCGGTGAGGGAAGCGCCTTACTATCAACCTTACCGGTAGATGTAAGTGGGAACTTATTGAGATGTACATAATAACCCGGCACCATATACATTGGCATCAATGAACTAAGAAACTGCTTCAACTCCCCGGAGGTGACTTCTTCCGAACCCGTATAATAAGCCACTATGTAGGAGTGGTCGTCTTTGTCCTGACGTACTACGGCCACTACTTCATCCACATGGTCGTGGGCTGACAAATGACTGGAAATCTCTCCGAGCTCAATTCGGTAGCCCCGTACCTTCACCTGATTATCCTTTCTGCCCAGAAACTCCACCATACCGTCCGGAAGCCAGCGCCCCATGTCTCCCGTTTTGTACAGGCGCGTGCCTGCTTCAAAAGGGTTGGCAATAAATCGCTCCAAGGTCAGCGCTTCATTATTGAGATACCCACGGGCAAGCCCTGCCCCAGATATACAAATCTCCCCGGGATTACCTGCCGGTACCAAATTCATCGCCTCATCCACTATATAAAACCTGGTGTTGGAAACCGGACGGCCTATCGGGATCTGTTTATCCCCTGACCTGATCCTGTAACAACTGCTGTAGGTCGTATCCTCTGACGGACCATACAGATTCCGCACCTCCATCCGCTCACAATCAAGCATGGAAAGAACCCGGGAAGGCACAGGCTCTCCAGCCATATTTAGAACCGTAACAGGCGAAAGATCAATCTCATTTTTCAATAATTCACCAACCACAGAAGGCACCGTGTTGATCAATACTTTGTCATCCCTGTCAAGATAGCGCGGTATTTCCATACCTGAGGCAATCACTCGCAGTGTTTTACCTATTGATAGCGTATAGAATATTTCATAAACAGACAAGTCAAAACAGTAAGAGGTACCTGCATAAACAATATCAAACGGTGAGACTAAAAATTCCTCCTGCGCCCAACTGATAAAAGCCACTGCATTACCATGGGTCAGACCCACCCCCTTAGGCCAACCCGTGGAACCAGAAGTATAGATAACATAGGCCAGGTCC
>NZ_AMZN01000138.1 GCF_000331535.1 Fulvivirga imtechensis AK7
AAAGCTTCAGGCTTTTCTGTTTTATACTCACTAAGTTCTGGCACCGGCAGGATGAGAAGCCTGTCCCGAATAACACTTAAAGCTTTCGGGATGCTCATATTTTTGCGTTGCCTGGAACAAAAATAACTGCAACTTATACGGCACAGTACACTTAACTCAACACTAGTTTACACAACTCGTTTTCTCTATTTTTTATATCTTTATCAATATCTGATAAAGACAATGAACAGAGAGCAACATATCGAACTTGACCTGAAAAAGATTGAGGCTCTTGGGGAGATCAGAGAAGATGAAAATTATGAATTCAGGACGTTTTTAAAGCAAAAGAACCCCGAACGTATAGATGAGATAGTTCATCGATTAAATGAAGAGGTCTCATCCCGGATTGATTGTACCAAATGTGGGAACTGTTGTGCAACACTGCAGATATGCGTTACACATCATGACCTGGAGCGGATAGCCGGAAGAGCAGGTGCAAAGGTCGAACAGATAAAAGAAGACTATACAGAAACAGATGAATTTAATGATCTGGTTTTTAAACATGTTCCGTGTTCTTTTTTGAAAGAAAAAAAATGCAGTATTTATGAGGCCAGACCGGACAATTGCAGGTCATTCCCTCACTTACATAAACCTGGTTTTACTTCGAGATTATGGGGAGTAGTCGGTAACTATTCGGTTTGTCCTATTGTATTTAATGTGTTCGAACGGTTGAAAAAGGAATTGCATTGGAAGTACTAAACCAAATTTAAGTCCGGGGCCTTTATTTTGAAGAATATGATCGCGGATTTAACTTTATGTTAGTTTTTGAGGCCTCTTTAGCTCAGTTGGTAGAGCATCCCGAATTTACTTAATTTACTTCGGGAGGGTGCAGGGTTCAAGTCCTGTAAGAGGCTCCTTTTACCGGGAGTCATTATTCGGGGCGTAGCGCAGTCCGGTAGCGTACCACGTTCGGGACGTGGGGGTCGCAGGTTCGAATCCTGTCGCCACGACATCAGCAAGACAGGAATTAGAGGTTTGTTTCATGCTACTTTTTCAGTTTACAGTTCCCTGTCCACAGTTTGTAAAAAAAAACTAAAAACTGTGAGCTAAAAACTGCAAACTGTGAAACATCAAAACAAACATCAAACACATATTAGTAGGCAAAAGAAGCCGGAAGTCAGAAGACTGAAGCACGGATAGCCGCAAGCTTTGAGCTTTAAGCTGTAAGTAAAACATCAAACATCAAACATCAAACCCCAAACAGGCAACCAGAAAACTGTGAACCGTGAACTGTGAACTGAGAACTGCAAACTAAAAACTAAGCACTGTAAACACCTTATCCCAATCTTTCCAAACCGGTTCATAACCCTGTCTCCTAAGCATGGCGGTAATTTCTGCAGGAGATCGCTGGTCGTCAATTTCAAACTGCTCTAAAGAATCAGGCGCATTGGCGTAGCCCCCCGGATTTGTTTTTGAGCCAGCGCTCATGGACGTAATGCCCAGTTTGATAACATTGTCACGAAATTTATGTGATTCCCTCGTAGATAATGACAATTCTACCTCTTCATTGAAAATTCGGTAGGCGCATATCAATTGTACCAGTTCACGATCCGTCATTTCTACTTTTGGAGTTAGTCCACCGGTATGTGGCCGTAGTCGGGGAAAGGAAATGGAATATTTGGTTTGCCAGTACTTCTTTTCCAGGTATTGCAGGTGAAGGGCTGTGAAGAATGAGTCTGTTCGCCAGTCTTCCAGTCCAAAAAGTACTCCCAGCCCTATTTTGTGAATACCGGCTTTCCCCAGGCGATCCGGGGTTTCGATCCTGTAGTTGAAGTTAGACTTTTTGCCTTTAGGATGGTGTTTTTTATAATCTTCTTCGTGATATGTTTCCTGGTAAACCAGAACAGTATTCAGACCATGGTCAATCAGCGCTTCGTATTCATGTTGATCTAAAGGCTGTACCTCGAGTGCAACGTGAGAAAATTCGGGAGTGATTAGCTTTAATGCTTTTTTGAAATAGTCGACACCCACTGTTTTATTGGCTTCACCCGTTACCAGCAGAATGTGGTCATATCCCATGCCTTTAATGTGGCCAATCTCTGAGAGGATCTCTTTTTCTGACAGGGTCCTTCTTGGGATCTTATTATCCAAACTGAAACCACAATAGGTACAGATATTCTGGCATTCATTAGACAGATACATGGGGATATACATTTGTATTGTCTTTCCAAATCTTTTTTGCGTCAACTGATGACTTTGTTGCGCCATTTGTTCCAGATAGGGAGCCGCAGCAGGTGATATCAGCGCCATAAAATCCTGCAGGTTACGATGGCTTTTGTACAGGGCTCTTTCTACATCCTCAAAGGTTTTCCTGTGGATGTCATTTTTAACCTGGTCCCACCGATAAGTCTTAAAAACTTCTAAAAAGCTCATAACTCGTCAATGAATGAAGTGAGGGGGCTACTGGCGGTGGCATGGTCAAACGGTTTGGCGAGTTTGGCCTCGAAGGCCATTCTTCCTGCTTTCACAGCCATACGGAATGCTTCTGCCATAGCCACTGGATTTTCAGAAACGGCAATGGCAGTATTCACCAATACGGCATCAGCGCCAATTTCCATAGCTTTGGCAGCGTCTGATGGCGCTCCTATACCCGCATCTACTATCACCGGCACCTGGCTCTGTTCTATGATGATCTCTAAAAAATCTAAGGTTTTCAGTCCTTTGTTGCTTCCTATGGGCGATCCCAACGGCATAACGGCAGCCACCCCGGCCTCCTCAAGCCTTTTGCATAACACCGGGTCTGCATGAATATAGGGGAGTATTACAAATCCTTTTTTAGCCAACTCTTCGGCAGCTTTCAATGTTTCCACAGGATCCGGTAGCAGGTATTTCGGATCAGGATGAATTTCCAGCTTAAGCCAGTTGGTTTCCAGGGCTTCTCTTGCCAGTTCAGCAGCAAATATGGCTTCCTTTGCATTTCTGACACCGGAGGTATTAGGAAGAAGGTTAAACTGAGCGTCATTCAGGTAGCTAAGGATGTTATCTTCTGTACTCCCGGGATCTACTCTTTTCAAAGCCACGGTCACCAACTCGCTTCCACTTTTCAAAAGCGCTTCCTTCATGATCGCACCATTACTGAACTTGCCTGTTCCGGTAAACAGCCGCGAACTGAATATTTTATCACCTATCTTAAGCATAATGTTTCTCCACTTTTAGAATTTCATTAATCGTTTTGATCGTATTCGATATGTCATTTCTGATGATCAATGACGATGCGGCTATACCGTATACCCCTGCGCCCAACAGCGAGGGGATGTCAATGATCTCAATGCCTCCAATAGCAATTATTGGTACCCGAATACCTCTTTTAGTACATTCCTTTAGTATCTGCCTGTAGCCCTCCAGACCCAGCACAGGGCTTAATTTTTTTTTAGTGGTGGTGAACCTGAATGGTCCCAATCCTATATAATCAGCGCCATTACGTTCATGACCAATGATATCCTGAACTGTATTGGCAGTTCCCCCTATAATTTTATCCGGCCCCAGTATCTTTCTTGCCTGATCTACAGTCACATCATCCTTTCCGAGATGCACACCGGCCGCTCCTGTTTCTTTGGCGATAAGAGGGTAATCATTTATAATAAGTTTGGCACCGTACTCATCACATAGCTGCATGGCTTTAAATGCATGGTCTGTGACCACATCTGCAGACTGGTCCTTAACTCTTAGCTGTACCCATTTCACTCCGGCCTTTAAAGCTGCTTCCATTGCAGTTAAATGGGTGAACTTTTCATTTTGTTGGGTTATAAATTGTAGCTTTTCAATCATAGCATTACATTTTTATGCCACCCCAACAGTGATGGGTGTGACGATAGGAACAATTCGGTATAGTTCTTGGCCAGCCTGCAGGCTTTCTGCAAGCCATGGCCGGTAGCGAGAGCGGCTGTGATGGCTGAAGAAAGTACACAACCCGAGCCATGCTTTTGGTGTACCTTATGAAGACCGGCAGAAAATGATATCTTAATTCCTTTACTATACAGGTGATCCACGCCCACTTTACTTTCGTTGTGGCCTCCTTTCAGGTAGATATCGCACACATGTGAGAGTTGAAATGCCTTTTCCTCACTTCCGAATAGCGTGTTGAATTCAGGAAGATTCGGTGTGATGAGTGATACATCTTTCAATAAATTTTCCAAAGGCAGATTGTTTTTTAAAAACGTATATCCAGAAGACGACTTCAGCACCGGATCCCAAATGATCTGTGCCCGCGGGTTTTGACTGATCAGGTGTGTCTTTATTGCTGAAAAGACCTCGCAACTTTCTACGATCCCGATCTTAAAATGTGTTACAGAATATTTTTTAAGTAAAATATTGATCTGGTCCAGGATGGTATCAAGCGGGTGCCACATTACCTTATCCACACGCCGCTCGTCCTGGATGGTGTTAGCAGTAGCGCAGCCGAACCCGTAGACACCGCATTGTTCGAAGGTTTTTATATCTGCGAGCAGTCCGGCGCCACCACTTGGGTCAAAGCCGGCTATAGTCATAGCGATAGGATGTAATGTGTTCATATGCTCATTTTTTCCGATGACATTACCCGGATTAACTGACTGGCGCGCGATATTTCTTCTCCGGGTATATCCCAGATATATCCTAAGACAGCGACCCCAGCATAACCCTTAGCGATCGCTTCGAGGCAGTTACCCGCATGGATACCTCCTAATGCATAGATCTGCTTTTGCCTGAGGGCAGGGGGTACATGGCTCAGGTGCTCGTTGGCAACATATCCTTTTTTCGATATACTGTCATACACTGGGCTTACAAAGCAGTAGGAGCAAAGCTTCATTGCTGTTTGCGCTTCTTCCCACGAATGTACAGAGGCCGATAAGGACAGCTCAGAAGGTAGTGAAAGTCTTCCCGTAATCAATTCGCGGTAAGGAAGGTGCAGGCCTCCTGCACCTGTGGCTATTGCAGCATCCGGATCGCGATGGATCACCAATCGCTTTCTGTATTGCTCAGGGATCTCCGAAATGAGTGCGATCAACTGTTTGGTTGACCACTCAGGTTTTCTGATATGCATCTTATAAAGGCCCAACTCAAGAAGCTGTATACAGAGTTCAGCTTCGTTGAGTAAAGCATTATTTTGTGTGATGGCTATTACAGCGCTCATGATTATCACAAATAAATTTCAGAACCTGCCTGTTTAAATTCTTCGGATTTCTCTTTCATGCCTTCTTGTACGGCCTCTTCTTCATTATCCAAGCCTTTCTCCTCTGCATACTTTCTTACATCCTGGGTGATCTTCATACTGCAAAAGTGAGGCCCGCACATGGAGCAGAAATGGGCAATCTTAGCGCCCTCGGCAGGTAGGGTTTCATCATGAAATTCTCTGGCGGTATCAGGATCAAGTGAAAGGTTGAACTGATCCTCCCAACGAAATTCAAACCTGGCCTTACTAAGGGCATTGTCTCTGTACTGAGCGCCTGGGTGGCCCTTGGCAAGGTCTGCAGCGTGTGCAGCGATCTTGTAAGTGATCACTCCGTCTTTGACATCTTTTTTATTGGGAAGGCCCAGGTGTTCTTTTGGCGTTACATAACAAAGCATAGCTGTACCGAACCACCCAATCATGGCCGCACCTATAGCTGAGGTGATATGGTCGTAACCGGGGGCAATGTCAGTGGTAAGAGGCCCAAGCGTGTAGAATGGCGCCTCATGACATTCCTTTAGCTGCTTGTCCATATTTTCCTTGATCATATGCATGGGTACGTGACCTGGGCCTTCGATCATTACCTGTACATCGTGTTTCCAGGCAATTTTGGTTAGCTCTCCGAGTGTTTCCAGTTCTGCAAACTGGGCAGCGTCATTGGCATCAGCCAAAGACCCCGGGCGTAACCCATCGCCCAAAGAGAATGAAACATCGTAAGCTTTCATGATCTCACAAATCTCTTCGAAATGGGTGTACAGAAAGCTTTCCTGATGGTGTGCCAGGCACCATTTGGCCATAATAGAACCACCTCGTGACACGATCCCGGTCACTCTTTTTGCTGTTAGCGGGATATACTGCAATCGCACTCCCGCATGGATGGTGAAATAGTCCACGCCTTGTTCGGCCTGTTCTATCAGGGTGTCGCGGAATATCTCCCAGGTCAGGTCTTCGGCTTTTCCGTTTACCTTCTCCAGCGCCTGGTAGATGGGCACTGTGCCTATTGGCACCGGGGAGTTCCTTATCACCCATTCCCGGGTTTCATGAATGTTTTTTCCTGTTGAAAGGTCCATGACTGTATCGGCTCCCCAGCGGATCGCCCATACCATTTTCTCCACCTCTTCTTCGATAGACGAGGTGACGGCCGAGTTGCCGATGTTGGCATTTATTTTCACAAGGAAATTGCGGCCTATGACCATCGGTTCTATTTCGGGGTGGTTGATATTGGCAGGAATTATAGCCCTTCCTGCGGCCACTTCATCTCTGACAAACTCGGGCGTTATCCATTTTTTAGGGGTATTGGCTCCGAAACTATTGCCAGGATGCTGTTTCCAAAGTGTATCCTCACCTTTGTAAAGCTGCTCCAGTCTCTGATTTTCACGAATGGCGATGTATTCCATTTCAGGAGTGATGATGCCTTTCCGGGCATAATGCAGTTGCGTTACGTTTTTACCGGCTTTTGCTTTTAATGGTTTTTTCAGGTGTTTAAAACGCAGTTCATCCAGAGAGTGGTCGTTAAGTCTCAGATTACCATATTCTGAGCTGATAGATGGTAGCTCTTCCACATCTTCGCGATCAAGTATCCAAGAGTTTCTTAATGGTGGCAACCCTTCATTGACATCAATTGAAATGTCAGGATCTGTGTAAGGCCCACTGGTATCGTACAGCGTAATGCTGTCATTCTTTTCAGTTTTGTTGTTGAAACGATCCTGAGTATCGGTTAATTCCACTTCTCGCATGGCCACTTTAATGTCATGAAGCTGGCCCGGAATATATACTTTTTTTGACTTTGGGAATGGATCGCGGCTGATCACTTCTGCGCCCGGGGTTTTATCTTTTTTCATATCTTCTGATGTTTAATGTGAGTTTTAACCACCCTGCGTAGCTCGGATGATCATGATTTTATCATTAGGCCGGAGGACGTGATCTTTCCAGTCACCTTTGGGCACGACAGTGTTATTAACAGCTACGGCAATTCCTTTGGAATGCGCAAGGCCCTGGGCTTCCAAAACCTGCAATAAAGGTGAATTGTCAGAAACGGTAGATAATTGTTGATTGATCTGTACCTCCATAAGTTTATAGATTTACACTTTAGGAAGTACGCAAATAGAAGAGAGGATATAATGGTCCTTCAACTTTTCCCTTCGCCAGTATTACCTGGATCAGGTTTTTGAGGGTAAGATCTCAGCTTTTTACAGCACCCCTAAAGCATTTGATTCAAAATTATGGAATACGAACGACTTCGCAAAGATGGAGACGGAATATTCTATACTCATGCGCTTTGCTTTAATGCAGAGACATTGATATTACCACTATGAGGTCTCTTTACGGTATGCTGAAGGTGTTTGCCCGGTTTCCTTTTTAAAAGCCGAATTAAAACTGGTAAGACTATTAAAACCCACTTCATAAGCCACAGAAGCGATGGTGTGGTTCTTAAATTCTTCATTTCTCATCCGTTGCTGTGCTTCTTTGATCCTGTAATGATTAACGAAATCATTGAAATTTGATTTGAACCGCGTGTTGACAGCCATTGACAGCTTTTGAGGACTCACTTTCAATATGCCTCCGAGCTGGCGTAGTGTTAGATCTGAGTTCCTATATAGGTTATTTTTCAGGAGTAGCTTTTCTGCACGGTCAAATATTTGATCTATTTCTCCTTCCGGGAGTGGGGTGGTTTTATATTTAGCATTACCCGGCTGATTGATATAGTCTTTTTTAATGACTATAAAAGTAATTCCATAGACAACAACAGAGTACAGTACAGGCCCTAAAACATAAGGAACGTTTTCTTCCAATAAGTTTAGCACATATACCACCCATAGCGCCACCAGCGCCACTGTGAGAAGTGTTAGCCACTGTATCGTAGCGGGATGCTCCATTCGGCTTTTTGCTTTTCGGATCATCCTGTAGCCCCTGACAATATATAAGATATAATGGCCATAGTAGATGCCGAAGATTGCTATGAAAGCAACTATAGGTATTTTTTTGAGTATATCTTCGTTTATCCAAACACCAAAGATGATGGCTATAATGGCTGGGAAGAAATGAGGAATTATGGTTTTGGAGAATACAGATCTTTTTTCAATGACAGACAAGGTATAGAAATAGAACAGAGGTCCAATAAGTAACAAAGCAGCCAGGCCTATGAAAATAAGTTGAATGTATACCTGGTCTACAAACTCGAGTAGTACCGATTTGCCGATTCGGAATGATAATACCAGCAAAAGTATACTCAGGATCTTATTCGAGTAGGGTAATCCCTTGGGATAGAACCATAAATACACACCCAGCAAAAGACCATGAAGTACACCCAATCCACTGAGCAGTACAAGGACAACCTGATATAAAGACATGAACGCAAATTAATTAATTTTTGCGGCAATCCGCCCACTGAATGAGTGCATTCCGATTAGACAAGGGTTTTAGAGGCATTATTTAATAACAACGAGCCTCCAGTCGCGGGGTTGATTAAGCCAGTTTACCCCGACCAGTTGATCTTCTTCATAGCGTATCAGTTCCACTGTGGCCCGGGTATCACCAACAGGCAGATTGCTAATGGTAATACCTGGTAGAAACTCAGGAAGTACAGGACGGAGAAATACGACCTCTTTTTTTTCTGGTAAGATACGGATTTGAAGTATAGCCTGTAAAAGCATAAAAACTGCGGCCACCGACCAAGCTTGCGGTGAACATGCCACTGGGTAAGCTGTAGGACCCTCTCCATTTCTTTTGGGAAATCCACAGAACAGCTCCGGCAGCCGTTGTAAGTCGATAAATAGCGAAGCATCAAATAATCCCTGCAATATTTTTGCAGATTCGTTTTGCATACCATACAGCGCCAGGCCATAGCTGATGAGCGCGACATCATGCGGCCAAACCGATCCGTTGTGGTAAGACATAGGATTGTATCTTTTGGCTGTAGTTGACAGTGTGCGGATACCCCATTCGCTGAACATATCCTCGGCCATCATGGCTTTGGCTACTTTTTCCGCTTTGTCGTGGTCAGCAATACCCGTAAAAAGGACGTGGCCGGCATTAGATGATACAACCCGGCAAGGTTGCTTGTTGCCGTCCAGCGCCAGTACATAGCATTGCAACTCGTTGTCCCAGAATGTTTTATTGAACTTTTCTTTGAGATAACCGGCCTGCTTTTCCCATTCTTCGGCTTCGTCATTTCTTCCCAGGATGCGGGCCAGTTTCGCAGCGTGCATTTTTGCAGCATATACATACCCTTGTACTTCACAGAGAGCAATAGGAGGGTCCGCCAGTTGTCCATCTTCATGTGATACCGAGTCGAGGCTATCTTTCCAACCCTGATTGGCCAGTCCGTTGGCTGCTTTGTGTTTGTATTCTACGAAGCCATCGTTATCCAGGTCTCCATAGTTATCGATCCAGCCAATAGCAGCTTCCAAATTAGGCCATATTTCTTTTATAAAATCGAGATCTGCAGTGCGGTCGTAGTATTCCCCGGCCAACATTACAAACAGAGGGGTAGCGTCTATGGTGCCGTAATACTTTTTAAAAGGCACTTCGTTGAGGGCCACCATTTCACCACCACGCGTTTCATGGAGTATTTTGCCAGGCTCCGCATCGGAAGCCTCGTTGAGTTCCGATGCCTGATTTTTTGCGAGAAACCTTAACACGTCTTTCGACAACTCAGGCGCCAGCCAAAGTGTTTCAAATGCGGTAAGAATACCGTCTCTACCAAAAGCAGTATTGTACCAAGGCACACCGGCATAAGGATATTTGCCGTACACCGTGGTTGACATCAACGATACCAGGTCCGTTAACGAACGATTGATCCAGTGGGTGAATTGTTCATTTGAGGTGTGGATACTGGCAAAATAAGCCTTAGCCTGTTCCAGCTCCAAACCATCTTTTCTCTCATGGTCATCCAAGGTGTCTGAATTCTCACCTATCTTGAATACAATGTGGTAATCGAGTTCAGAAGTTTCGTTTGGTTGAAGGAACAACTCAAAATACATAGTACCGGTGTCCTCACTTTTGTCAAAGAAAGGTTGAGAAAACTGTATCTGTGCGGTCCGTTTTACCTGGTCGAGGCCTTCATAGCCAAGGGTAAGGTTTCTCTGATCTGAAAATTCATTATTTAATACATTGCCGCGTCTGGCTCTTTTTAATCCCCTTACCTCAAATATATCTTTAAAGTCACCTTCAAAACGCAGGGAGAGAATGATAGTAAGTGCCGAGTCATTGAAATTGGTGAATTGGGTTTTTTCATGGAACATATTGGTGCGCATGAAATGCATTCTCCGGATATGTATCGAACCGTGGTGAACAATCTGCCCGTTATCCAATTTCATTTCCGGGTTTGTAAGATCCACAGATAGCATCTCATTTTCCTCCTTGATGGTTGAGCTCAGCAGGGTAGGGCGATAGTTGTTGATCTTCAACTGTATCCGGCTGATGTAGCGTGTATCCTGATGATATAAGCCATGGATCTGCTTTCCAATAGGCAGGATATCGCCCCAACTGTCAAAAATTCCAAAGGTATCGCAATGATTAAGTACCTGCACCCTGTCATCAGCATAAGTGGAGTCTGCTGAAATGTAATATTTGTCATCTTCAACTTTGACAAAGTCTTTTTCATTTACTGCCATAGGTTCGGTTGTTTTTGATGCTACACGTTATTTTTTGCAATAAACTTGCCTTCGGGCTATTCCTTAAATAAAGAATTAAACCGGAAGTTTTGTTTAGGTGTTCGTCTATAAAATCAACCTCTCGTACCGTTTATATGTAAGTAACCCTCGCTCGCTATAGTCCGTTTTGCGCCAATGGACAATTGGCCATTTACTGGTAACTCTATGCTTTTTCCTTTTTTATTAATGATGTTGTCATATATATAGAGGTAGTTATCAGCCATTACTTGTACGCTGAACCGCTTTTCAAAAGTATTTCGGATTAGGTCCCGGTCGAGGGCATCTATGTTTTTCAGCGCACTGGCGGCTGATGCTGTATCATGCACTATTAATCCGGTTTTTCCTTCTTCCACCAGTTCGGGAACAGAACCGTTCGGAAATGCAATAGTAGGTGTGCCACAAGCCATTGCTTCTGCGAGTACCATTCCGAAAGGCTCAGGCCAGTTAATAGGAAACAATAAGGCTTTAGCTTTTTGAAGAAGCTGTTCCTTTTCGTTTTCACCGATCTCTCCCAGATATTCTACATGAGGTAGCTTAAACAGCGGCTTTATTTTTTGGCTGTAGTATTCGTAATCGGCTTTGTCTATTTTGGCTGCAATTTTTATGGGTATACCTGCTCGTTGAGCGATTTCGATGGCCTTATCTGGCGCTTTTTCAGGTGATATCCGCCCGAGAAACACTACATAGTCTCCATCACCATCACCTTTGGTATATAGGTTTAGCGGTAAGCCATGATACACAGTGCCAGCCCATTCGGCATGAGGCAGTGGCTTTCTTTGTGCATCAGAAATGGATATTACCGGCTGATTTTTAAATTTATTGTAGATATACTGGAGGTCAGGGATATCCAGCCTTCCATGCAGGGTAGTTACATGGGGGATAGATGTATTGCTGGTAACAGGAAAATGAATATAATCGGTGTGAAAATGAAGAATATCGAATTCATGCATTCTTTCTATTACTTCCTGCATTTGCACTATGTGGTGCGCTACTGTGTCTAACACGCCTTCTTTAAGCCTCAACGACTGCTCTACCGTGCTGACCAGTTGCGCTTTAGTCTGTGAGTCTTTAGAGGCAAAAAGCGTTACTTCATGCCCCTGTCGCACCAGTTCTTCTGTGAGATAAGATACTACCCTTTCAGTGCCGCCATAAGCTTTCGGGGGTACGGATTCACACAGCGGGGATATTTGAGCTATTTTCATGCTTTCAAATGATTTTACAACATACACTTATTCTTTCTACTCCTTATTAAAACCACTTGACTACCGACAAATCCGAAATAGCAGTGACTGTATCAGGTTTTTACATCACCGTCTTTTTTTAGTGTTTTTTTGTTACCTACTACTTCTGTCGAATGGTTGGCCCCGGCATAATTAAGCCACCTGTCATAAGGACTTAAATAAACATCATCTACTTTATTAGTATCGTTGAGTATTTTCATTTTTTATGAGGTTATGGATTATTACACAAACAGTTAAGCTTTGAAAAATGACCTTTTGTTTTTTCAAAGGTCCGGATATGTATACTTCCAATTGGCGTGCCATTACAAGGCAATAGAACAGGCTTTTTGTTCATTCAAAACTTGTTGCGATCCATCCATTGCACTAAGGGAATTATTGAGTTGATTATCAGCTTATTTAACTTTGGCAAATGGCTGGAACCAATCTTCCTCACAGATGTAAAAAGCCTTTGAAATGACTATAGGCTAGCTGTTTAGCAGATCTTAATTGAGTAATATTTGCCCCGCAGCAGAGTAAAAATCCCCGACAATTTTTGAGCACCTCACCCTTGAACAGGCTGAAATATAAGCACAGCAGAACCGGAAGGTGTCTCAAAAGTCAAAAATTTAATTTAACAGTCATTCTGAC
>NZ_AMZN01000139.1 GCF_000331535.1 Fulvivirga imtechensis AK7
TTTATAGTTTAGAGTTTCCTGTTTCCAGTTTATAGTTTAGAGTTTCCTGTTTCCAGTTTATAGTTTAATTTTTGTTCGTTAATTCGTTTAATTGTTGCTTGATTTGCTTGACGTGATATTTTGCTTACAGCTTAAAACTTGTAGCTAAATAGGTCGGTAATTCATATACGCAAACTACTCTCCTCCTGGGAGGAGAAACAGAGGTGGGTAAAAACTGATGTTTGAAATATTTTGCTAACAGCTTGAAGCCCAAAGCTTAATTAAAAAAGAGGTTCTTTGAGTCTGTTTTCAGAATATACATCCCTTTAAATAGGCTCTACTATGCCGAACTCACGTTAAACTGAGAACTGAGAACTGAGAACTGACAAACTGAGAACTGACAAACTGAGAACTGAGAACTGAGAACTGAGAACGGTAAACTGTCAACTGTCAACTATTTCTTACTGGCGTTAAAGAGCTTCTGCTTTTCCTCTTTGGTCAAGCTTTCGTAGCCACGTTCGGAAATTTTGTCCAAAATTGCATCTATTTCATCCTGGCTGGCCTTGGCTGATGAAGACGAGGTTCTTGACGAACCTGATGTTGACCTGGAGCTCGCCGGACGTCCTTTTTTATAGCTAACTTTTATGTTTGACTGCTTGACGAAGAAACTTTTTACAAACCTCCTGAAAGTTGTCACCCAGGCCCCCCAGTCATTCCCCCCTTGGAGTTGCTTAATGTAAATAAACCCTATCAATGCACCTCCGAGGTGCGCTATGTTACCCCCGGCATTGTTTCCCACAGAGCCCAGGAAAGATAACACAATATAAAATGCGGCTATATATTTAATGCGAACCGGACCAAGGAACAATAAAAAGAATGTATAATTTGGAATCAATGTGGCTGCTGCAACTACAACAGCATATACGGCTGCAGATGCCCCGACCATACCACCAAAACCAGATCTGGCAGCATAAAATGGGATAAGGTTATAAACCATCAGGTATGCAATACCTCCCGCCAAAGCACCTAGTACATATAGACTTATCACCTTATCACTACCAAGATACTCGATGATCAGCTTGGCAAACCAGTAAAAGACAAGCATATTGAAAAGGATATGGAAAATATCACTCAGGCTATGCGCAAAAGCATAGGTAACAAGTGTCCATGGGCGAGTCAGGAACTCTCCAAACAGCGGTGGGATACTAAACTGGTCATATATAACCGCAAAAACCTCCCTGAAATTAAAAAGGGAAGAAAAAACATTTAGTACAGCCAGGAACAGAAATACCACCACGTTGATAATAATCAACTGTGTATGTGCACTGTTTGGCCTGTTAAAGGCATTTTTAAAATCGCTTAGAAAACCACCACCATTCATATAATTACAGACTAATAAAACTTATTCCGGTCTTTTTGCCAGATTTTGATCATTATAAATGCGAATATCATACCTCCCAAATGAGCAAAGTGAGCTACATTGTCACCGCTGTCCTGATTCAAACCCGAATATAAGGCTATACCTCCTAAAATCAACACAAGATATTTTGCCTTAATTGGCACTGGTGGTATCAGCAGCATCAGTTGTGTGTTGGGAAACAACAAACCAAAGGCCATCAATATTCCATAAATCGCACCGGAAGCACCCAGCATACTGCTGCCATTCAACAGGTTCTGATAAGTGCTTTTCACTACTGCCTTACTTTCACTAATATAATACGGATCATCAGGATTCTTAGAGAATTCATTGGCAAAATCATACACAGCGCTTCTAAAATACCTGCTGTGCTCATCCACAAACATTGAAAAGTTATCAGGTGTAGGCTCCAGTATGTAGCTGGTCACATCCTTTTCCAGCTCTGACGTTCTCCAGTATTCTATTCCACTGTATAGCACTCCTGCTCCTATCCCTGTCACCAGGTAAAAGATCAGAAATCTTTTTGATCCCCAAAACTGCTCTAATAGAGGCCCCAGGAATACAAGCCCTAACATGTTGAACAGGATATGGCCAAAGCCTCCGTGAGCAAACATATAGGTAAAGTATTGATAGGGTTTAAAGTTGTCTGACTCAATGATCCATAAGGATATTAGTCCGGTAAAATCCATACCACTCAACGTGTATTGAAGTATAAATACAACGATATTGATGATCAGCAGATTTTTAACAACTGGCGTAAGTCTGAACATAAATTACTTATGATTAAAGTAGGTTTCTATTCTGTTTAAATCTAAAATATAGAAAGTTGTTTGGCCATTAGGCGCATAATTCGGAGTGGAGCAGGCAAATAGTTGGTCAATCAGTCCCGACATCTCCTCTTCACTGAGCCTGGCACCTCGTTTTATGGAGGTTCGCTTTGCCAAAGCACGAGCCAGGTTCTCTTTGCGTGGAATAGACAGCTCAGATTTATTCCTTTTAAATTGCTCTATCAGTCCTTCAAATATCTCCTTTTCGTTGGCAGCTCCAATATCAGCCGGCAATCCTTTTATAATAATATCATTTTTACCAAAAGGTTCTACCAAAAAGCCCAAAGCTCTAATCTCCTCCTCCATTTCCATTACGAGGGAGTGGTCGCCAGGGTTTAGCGAAACGGTTTGTGGGAACAAAGATTGTTGAGAAGCGCCCTTACTATTCTTCAGGTGCCCCATATATTTCTCAAATAATATACGCTCGTGTGCCGCCTGCTGGTCGATGATCATCATACCGGATTTCACCTGGGTTACGATGTAGCGGTTGTGCAACTGAAAGATCGAATGACTGTAATCCTCAGGACGTACCTCCTTTCCAGGGGTTTTATTCAACTCGCTTTCAAATGTCAATGTCAGGTGTTCCTCAGGCTGTTGCCGCTCCTCGTCATAACGCTCAGGCGCAAAGGATTTGCCTTGGTGTTCATTGAACAACTTTTCCCAGTTATCCTGGTTAGACCGCTGCAAGGGAGTAGTAGTTCTAAACTGACTATAATTCTTTTCTTTGATCGTTTCCCTGTTGATCGATAGCTTGGACCCCAGATTGATATCTGCGGAAAAATCTAAGGCCGGAGTAATGTTATGTGTTGCCAGGGCTTGTCTTACGGCAGCACTTACTATAGCATATACTGTGCGTTCATCGTCAAACTTGATCTCTGTTTTTGTAGGATGCACGTTCACATCGACATGCACCGGATCGATATCAATAAAAAGTACATAAAAGGGGTAGCTTCCCTCCGGCAGCAACGCCTCAAAAGCATTCATCACCGCGTGATTGAGGTAGTTGCTTCTTACAAATCTGTTATTCACGAAAAAATACTGCTCACCACGTGTTCTCTTGGCAAACTCCGGCTTTCCTATATACCCTTGTATGGAGATATCACCGGTTTGTTCAGCACAGGCTGCCAGTTGCTCTTTATAATTCCTTCCGAATAAATTGACTATCCGCTGGCTCAGCTTCCCGGCAGGCAAATTATAAGTTTCCAGATCATTCTGATATAGAGAAAACGCGACTTCCGGATTGGCCAGCGCCACCCGTTGGAATTCCTCCACAATATGCTTCATCTCCACACCATTGGACTTCAGGAAATTTCTCCTTGCCGGAACATTATAGAAAAGATTCTTAATACAGATTGAGGTCCCTGGTTCGCAAGCCACAGGTTCCTGCCTTTTTACCTCAGAGGCTTCCACGCATATCATAGTGCCAAGCTCCGACTCAGGTTGCCTCGTTTTTATCTCCATTTGCGATACCGCAGCCATTGAGGCCAGCGCTTCCCCCCGGAATCCCATAGTGCGGATGGCAAACAAGTCTTCAGGCTTGATGATCTTGGAAGTGGCATGTCTTTCGAGGCTCATACGCGCATCGGTTTCAGACATTCCCTTCCCGTTGTCTATCACCTGCATGAGGGTCTTACCTGCCTCTTTAACAATCACTTTGATATGTGTGGCATCTGCATCAACAGCATTTTCCAAAAGCTCTTTTATTGCTGATGCCGGACGCTGCACTACTTCACCGGCTGCTATTTGGTTGGCTAACGAATCGGGGAGTAGACGAATAATATCGGGCATGAAACTCTAAAGGCTTTGTTATAATATATGCTTGACTTTAAGATACAATAATACGGAAGAAACTAATAGAAAGATATATAAAGCCACGTTTCCAAAGTACAAATATCCGACAAGACCTGCAGATAACAGCATGATTATTACCATTTGCATGAGTCCTATCGAACTTTTCCTGCTATTTCTTGCTTTTTTAAATGAACCTGAAAGCCTGGAGGCATGCAATGAACCAGCAGAAGAGTGGTCACCCTTTTGCAGTTGTAATTCTCGCTTTATAAGAGATGTGCGCTGCTCTATTTCTTCTTTGACAGGATCGTAGTAGCGGGGAGTGATATTGAACCTCTGATATCTGGGAGTTTTAAAAAGTGAAGGAAATTTCATAAGCTTTATCTGTTTTAAAACCATAATCCGCTAACAGCAAAAGGGCACAGGTTTATGGTTATTTTCCTATCTTAGTAGGATACAAAATTAATTTTTTATTCGTTCTAATCATAAAGGTAACGGCTGCATGATCAAAAAAGTTTTTAGCGCCATTTTACTTATTTTTTCATCCCTAACCCTCTCATTTTCCCAAAATCAGGAGCAGGAAAAATGGGTAGATAGTGTTTTCCAACGACTAAATCTGGAAGAAAAAATTGCTCAGCTCTTTATGGTTCCCGTTTATTCCGGTGGCAACGAGCAGCACTTCCAGGTAGTAGAGAATCTGATCAAAAAATATAACATTGGAGGCCTGATATACATGCAGGGTAACCCTGGCAATCAAATAAAACTCACCAACAGATTTCAGCGCCTGGCCGAGGTACCCCTACTCATAGGCATGGATATGGAATGGGGACCGGGAATGCGTCTCGACAGCACCATCAGTTTTCCACGACAGATGACCCTGGGAGCCATAAAAGATGATAGCCTCATATATGCCATGGGTGCAGAAATAGCCCGTCAGATGAAAATATTGGGCGTTCATATGAATTTCGCTCCTGTAGTAGACATCAACAGCAACCCTAATAATCCCGTAATCGGCACCAGGTCGTTTGGTAGCAATAAAAAGCTGGTGACCGAAAAGGCAATTGCCTATATGAAAGGCCTGCAGGAAAACGGGGTATTAGCCTGTATCAAACACTTTCCCGGGCATGGTGATACCTCACAAGATTCCCATCTGACGCTTCCTGTAGTCGCTCATCAAAAAAAGAGACTGGATACTTTAGAAATATATCCATTCCAGAAGCTTTCATACGCAGGTGTGGCCGCCATAATGACAGGACACCTACACCTACCAGCCCTGGATCCAAGAAAGAACACCCCCGCCTCACTTTCTGAAAAAGTAGTACAAAATGTATTGCGTAAGGAGTTGAAGTATGAGGGATTGGTAATTACAGACGCTCTTAACATGCGCGCTGTTGCCGACCACTATCAACCCGGAGAAACCGAAATAGCTGCTCTGATTGCCGGTAATGACATATTGCTGTTTTCAGAAAATGTAACAGAGGCCATAGCGGCAATAAAGAAAGCTGTGAAAAAGGGAAGAATACCACAGGAGCGGATAAATTCGAGTACAAAAAGAGTATTGCGGGCAAAATACAAGGCTGGTCTTCATCGCTGGAAAACACTCAATACAGATAATGTATCACTGAGATTGAATCGACCGGAAACCACGCTTCTCAATCACAAACTGTACGAAAGATCTGTTACAGTAGTGAAAGATGAGGAGCAAATACTTCCTATCACCATACTTGACAACAAGAATTTTGCTTCGCTGAGTATTGGCGCATCTGGAGAATTTCAGAAATATCTTGATAAATATGTACAATTCAGCCATTATGAAAAGGCGGGTCGTGATGAATCGCTGTTGTATAAGCAGCTCAGAAACTACGATGTAGTGGTAGTCGGCATTTTTGATGATAAGAAAGGCTCTTCTCTCATCACAGATGCTCTTTTGGAAATGCTCAAAAAGCTGGACAAAGAAACCTCCCTGATCATCGCTCACTTTGATACACCGTATATGCTTAAAGCCTTTGACGGATTTAATACTTTAGTCACTGCTTATGTTGATAACCAATACACACAGCAATCGGTGCCTTCGGTTCTTTTTGGTGCGGTACCAGCAGATGCAAGGATACCGGTGGCCGTTTCAAATAAAATTAAGTACGGCCAGGGCATAACAACAAGAGCGATCGGCAGACTCGGCTATTCTATGCCCGAAGGTGTAGGTATGGATAGCCGGATATTGAATAAAATTGATGATATAGCCAGAGAAGCTATTTCAGAACAGGCCACCCCTGGCCTCCAGGTATTAGTAGCAAAAGATGGAAAGATCATTTTTGAAAAATCCTATGGTTACTATACTTACGACAGCATCAGACCTGTTGACGACTACACCATATACGATATTGCATCCGTTACGAAAGTACTCGCCACTATGCAGGCATTTATGTTCCTGGAAGAGCGCGGGTACATAGATCTGGATAAAAAGATATCCGCCTATCTGCCCGACCTTCGCGGTACCAACAAAGAACATATGATCTTGAGAGACATCCTTACTCACCAGGCAGGGTTGTGGCCATACCTCCCCTTTTGGAAGCGAACGATCGAGGATCCTTTTTTACTAAGCAGTCTATACAAAATATACCCTGAATCTGGTTTTCAATACCAGGTCTCTGATGGATTATTTACCTCCAACGTAATGCAGGATACCCTGTGGCGGTGGGTGAAAAATTCCAGGATAAGAGATAAGATGTATAGAAAACCATACGATTACAAATACAGTGACATGGGCTATTATCTCTTGCAAAAGCTCATAGAAAATGTACTGAATCAGCCTATGGACCAGTTTCTACAGCAAAACTTCTATGATCCTATGGGGCTGACCACTATGAGTTATCTGCCGCTTTGCCGTTTTCCACTTTCCAGGGTGGCTCCTACCGAGAGGGATAACTATTTCCGAAACACCCTTGTATATGGTATGGTCCACGACCAGGGAGCCGCTTTATGCGGTGGTGTAGCGGGGCATGCCGGGCTCTTTAGTAGTGCTGTAGACCTGGCCAAGATGATGCAGATGCATCTTCAGGACGGCATCTATGGAGGAATACGCTTTTTTCAGCCCGGAACCATTGAAAAATTTACGGAACAGCAATACCACGGCAACAGACGCGGATTAGGCTGGGATAAGCCTGAAAAGGGAGAACCCAATGGCCCGACCTCCGAGTTTGCTTCGGGAAGGACCTTTGGACACACAGGATTTACAGGCACTGCGGTATGGGCAGACCCTGAATTTAACCTGATATATGTATTTTTGTCAAACAGGATATATCCTGATGCAAATAATACTAAACTAATTAAAAGCAATATCCGTACAAGGATACAGGATTTGATCTACGAGGCTATGTGGAGTTATAAGCAACACCATGACTCGTATTAATATAAAATCAGATGAATATAGGAATTGTATGCTATCCCACCTTTGGCGGTAGCGGAGTAGTAGCAACAGAACTGGGGAAAGCACTAGCCAAAGTCGGCCATAAAATTCATTTTATTACCTATTCGCAGCCCACCAGGCTCGATTTTTTTAATGAAAACTTATATTATCATGAAGTAGAATTCAGATCGTACCCGCTGTTTGAATATCCACCATATGAGCTGGCGCTGGCGAGTAAAATGGTGGATGTAGTAAAGTACGAAAAGCTGGATCTGCTACATGTACACTATGCCATACCGCATGCCTCTGCTGCCTATATGGCCAAGCAGATATTAAAAACGGAAGGAATAAACATACCGGTAGTTACTACGCTTCATGGTACAGATATCACACTGGTGGGAAAAGATGCTTCCTATGCTCCGGTAGTTACGTTTAGCATTAATGCCTCCGATGGCGTAACAGCAGTGTCTGAAGACCTGAAAAAAGATACGTACCTCCACTTCAAGATCACGAAAGATATTCATGTAATCCCAAACTTCATAGATCTTGAGCGGTTCAAAAAACAAAAAAAGGAGCATTTCAAGAGAGCCATATGCCCTAACAATGAAAAGCTCATCGTACACACCTCCAATTTCCGGCCCGTAAAACGCGTGGATGATGTAGTAAGGATATTCTTTAACATCAGGAAGGAAATACCGGCTAAGCTGCTGTTGGTGGGTGATGGCCCTGAAAGGACCAACATCGAAGCGCTTTGTCGCGAATTAGGCACCTGCGATGATATCCGGTTCCTGGGGAAACTTGAAGCTGTGGAGGAAGTATTATCAGTTGCCGATCTGTTTATTATGCCTTCTGAAAAAGAAAGCTTTGGTCTGGCAGCATTGGAAGCAATGGCCTGTGAAGTACCGGTGGTATCCACCAACACTGGTGGACTGCCTGAACTCAACATCAACGGAAAAACAGGCTTCCTGAGCAAGGTAGGAGATATAGAAGACATGACCAGGAATGCACTCTATATCCTGGATGAAAATAATCTGCCGGTATTTAAACGCAATGCCCTGGAAAGAGCAAAAGAATTTGACATTACCAATATTATGCCTTTATATGAAGAGGTTTACCGCAATGTGCTTGCCTCTCAAAAAGAATTAGAAACAATTTAACGTTTCAGATGTGATATATTTGCCTAGGTTTACCTATTAAAAAATAGTTCTATAATTTAATTTTGTTGAAAGTTATAAAAGATTCATACAATGGCTCAAGCAGCACAACAACATAAACCAACAAACAAAGGCACTACCACCTTGTTTAAAAACCCGATACTTGAAAAATTATCGAGAACACACATAGCTATACCGATCACGCTATTTATATTATATTCAGGGGGGCTACTTTACTGGAGCGTAGTGAATACCAGCCTGGCTCCGTTAACCACTATTGGCTTATTCTTCGTTGGCCTGTTGGCATTTACACTTGTAGAATATGCCATGCACCGTTACCTGTTCCACATGAGTACCTATACCGAGTTGAGAAGGAAAATACAATATAACTTTCACGGGGTGCATCATGACTATCCAAAAGACAAAGACAGGCTGGCGATGCCACCTTTGGTAAGTATTACCATTGCTACCACATTGCTACTTTTATTCCGCCTGATCATGGGTGATTTTGTATTCGCTTTTTTACCAGGCTTTTTGATAGGATATGCCGGCTACCTGTTTGTGCATTACATTGTGCATGCATATCAGCCTCCAAAAAATATCTTCAAAACATTGTGGGTTCATCATGGCATCCATCATTACAAGGATCCTGAAAGGGCTTTTGGAGTTTCTTCGCCTCTGTGGGATTATATTTTCAGGACAATGCCCAGAACACAAAAGAGCAGGTGAGTGCAACAAAGCCAGTAAATATCAAAGCCCTTCAGCAGGGCTTTTTTTATTAACAGCTTTTTTTGAATAAACCCAGTGGTCAAATTTTTTCTTCAACCCTTACATCCTTCTTTTCCTTCACGGGTTCTTTGGCATAAGTAGGACAAGTATATGTTGAACAAGCCGATGCTAACAATCCAACTGCGAGTATTACAACTATAGACTTTTTCATAAGCATTGAAGTTTATATTGAGTTAACAAAATTGATTATCTTAAAGTTTGGCAAAATTAAAATCAAAAACCATGCTAAACATGCGAAAATCCTTACATGTCGGATCAAAGCATAAAATTACACTGAATTAAATCCCAATATTGAACAGAACGTATTTTTTTAGGGTTTAAGTCTTAATGCGTATACTTTATTTTCGGTAACCATGGTAGGACACAGATTTACAAAATACATACCCGATCCGGACCAGGAGAAGTCCGATTTCGAAAAACTGCTTGACGTTTTTCTACAGCTTATAGTTATCACCGGAGGAGACGTGTCTGAGACGTTAGCATGGCTCAACAATCTTGACCGTGAGTATAAATTAACGGATGATAGCTATGGTATTGGCGACTTCATAGAAGAGTTAAAAGAAAAAGGATACCTGACAGATGAAACGCCTCAGGGAGTTTTTGCTATAACCGGCAAATCCGAACAGAGGATGAGGTCCGGTGCATTGGAGGAGATTTTTGGTAAGCTAAAAAAATCACGTAAAGGTGACCATAGAACACCTTTTGGTGGCCTGGGTGATGAAGCAAGTACCGATAAAAGAGAATACCAGTTTGGCGATACCCTGGAGCAGTTATCCGTTACCGATTCATTACGGAATGCCCAGATCAACCATGGTCTGGACAATTTCATGATGACTGAAGATGACCTGGAAGTAGTAGAAAGTGAGTACAAGACACAAACATCAACAGCTTTAATGATCGATGTTTCGCATTCAATGATCCTTTATGGAGAAGACCGAATAACTCCTGCCAAGAAAGTAGCCATGGCGCTGGCAGAGTTGATCACAAAGAAATACCCGAAAGATACGCTGGATATTATTGCTTTTGGTAACGATGCCTGGCAGATAGAGATCAAGGACCTGCCTTATTTGCAGGTAGGGCCGTATCATACCAACACCGTGGCGGGCCTGGAGTTAGCCATGGACCTGCTTAGAAGGAGAAAAAATACAAACAAGCAGATATTTATGATCACCGATGGAAAGCCTACCTGCCTGAAGCAAGGCATCAAATACTATAAAAACAGCTTTGGGTTGGATCCAAAAATCATCAATAAAACATTAAATCTGGCTAAGCAATGTCGTAAGTTGCACATACCTGTCACCACCTTTATGATCGCCTCCGACCCCTACCTGAAAGAATTTGTGAAAGAATTCACACAGGTAAACAACGGCAATGCGTATTATAGTAGTCTGAAAGGCCTCGGCCATCTGATATTTGAAGACTACAGAAGAAATAGAAGAAAGAAATTTTAAAGCCCTATCATATACAATGACACCATTTAGTGAGATCAAAACACTTGGAGCATTAAAAGCGGCAGGTTATACCACCCGTTCTGTAAAACAAGAACTGCGGGATAACCTGATCAAAAAAATAAGAGCTAAGGAAAATGTGTTCGAAGGCATCTGGGGGTATGAAGAAACAGTGATCCCGGATATGGAGCGGGCCATACTTTCTATGCATGA
This sequence comes from Fulvivirga imtechensis AK7, assembly GCF_000331535.1. GTDB lineage: Bacteria > Bacteroidota > Bacteroidia > Cytophagales > Cyclobacteriaceae > Fulvivirga > Fulvivirga imtechensis. Next base: position 11,022 of record NZ_AMZN01000139.1, read on the forward strand.
TATCAATTTGCTCGGACTGCGCGGTCAGGCAAAGACTCGCATGGCCAGGATGATGACACACCTGCTAGATGAATACATTCCGGTTATTGAAGGATCAGAGCTAAACGATGATCCCTTTCATCCTATTTCCAGGTACGGCCGCGATCTGGTAGCCGAAAGGGGCGATGATACGCCTATTAGCTGGCTGCATAGGCATGAGCGTTATTCTGAAAAGCTGGCTACTCCTGATGTCTCCATTGCCGACCTTATTGGCGATGTCGACCCCATAAAAGCCGCTACCCTGAAGTTGCCATATTCTGATGAACGGGTCATCCATTTTGGACTGATCCCACGCTCGCACAGGGGTATTTTTGTGATCAACGAGCTCCCTGACCTACAGGCACGGATACAGGTTGCCCTCTTCAATATTTTACAGGAAGGTGACATTCAGATACGTGGGTTTAAAGTCAGGATGCCGCTGGATATACAATTTGTGTTCACAGCCAACCCTGAAGATTACACCAACCGTGGTAGTATTGTTACGCCATTGAAAGATAGAATAGATAGCCAGATCATTACCCACTACCCCAAAGACCTGCAGGTGGCAAAGAAAATAACCGCTCAGGAGGCACATATAAAAAAGGAGCAGGAAGACACAATAACCATAAGTGAAATTGCCAAAGACCTGATCGAGCAAATTGCCTTCGAGGCGCGTAGCAGCGAATATGTGGATGCTAAAAGTGGTGTGTCTGCCCGGTTGACCATCTCTGCTTATGAAAACCTGATGAGTGCTGCTGAAAGAAGGGCTTTGTACAATGGCGGACGCACCCATGTGAGAGTATCTGACCTGTATGGCGTTGTTCCTTCTATTACCGGTAAGGTAGAACTGGTGTACGAGGGAGAGCAGGAAGGCCCGGGGATAGTGGCGCACAACCTGGTGGGCAAGGCAATTAGAACACAATTTGTTAATTTCTTTCCCAACCCTGAAAAAATAAGAAAGCAGAAAGAAGGAAATCCATACAAAGAGATCATTGACTGGTTTGGAAATAATACGCTCGATCTGCTCAACGATTATGATAATCAGGCATATGAGAAGACGATGCATAAGGTGCCGGGATTGAAAGAGTTGATCCATACTTACCATAAAGCGGCCGACCATAGTACAAAATTATTTTTAATGGAGTTTGCGCTTCACGGACTGGCAGAATATAGTATGCTCAGCAAACATCAACTGGTACGGGGATTACAATTTAAAGACCTGTTGAGCAGTATGTTTACCATGCCGGGGCCGGGAGATGAGGATGATCCTATGGAAGATGATGACTACTGATTTATGGATTTTAGTGATATCAAAAAGCTGGCTTCGCATGGAGAATCAGACACCATAGAGTTTAAGAGAAAAGCAGCTCATCCGGATAAAATAGTAAAAGAACTAGTGGCTTTCGCCAATAGCAAAGGAGGCTTTTTACTCGTAGGTGTTAATGATGATGGCTCTATTCCCGGACTTAAATTTCCGGAAGATGAAGCTTATGCTTTAGACCAGGCCATAGTACGGTATTGTAAGCCTCCCCTGCGTTTGGAGCATGAAATTGTCCCTATCTCCGATAACCGTTCCGTACTTGTCTACAATGTTAAACCGAGTCGTAAAAAGCCACACTATGTAATTGAAAACTTTGACACACGCTGGGGGCAGGCATTTGTGAGGGTAGAAGACAAGAGTATCAAAGCCAGCAAAGAAGTACGTGAAATATTAAAAAGAAGTAATCGTAAAAAGGATATAAAATTTAACTTTGGTGAAAAGGAAAGACTACTGATCGACTACCTGGATAAACATAGGTACATAACACTGCCACAATTTAAGGAACTGGCCGGTCTGACCACCTACATGGCCTCCCGGACACTGGTGCTGCTGGTGCTGGCAAATGTGCTAAAAATTGAACCCAGCGATAAGAATGACAAATATATGATCAAATAATATTGTGGATCGGGGGCGTACCAGAAACAGAAAAAACCGGTATTAAAAAACTTTTTCACAATCTACTTTGCCCTTAATAAAAGTTATTTATTTTTGATCAGTTACAATGCTTTAAGTTAAAATCGTCATCCCGACTCTGCAGTGATCTATGCACAAGTAACTGCTTAAAAGGTGTATAGATCTCTCGCTTGGGATTGAGATGATTGTGCTTCTTAGGAACGCTTTTCTTAACTTAATAGCATTGATCCCCGGTTTATCAATTCTTAGGTGTATGGCTCAAGAGAAGAGTAAAGAGAAAAAAATTTTTGTTTTAGATACTTCAGTAATCATATTCGAGCATAATTCTATTATGAATTTTGCGGAGCATGATATTGGCATTCCTATAACCGTGCTCGAAGAACTGGACCAGTTCAAAAAAGGAAATGACACGAAAAACTTTGAAGCTCGTGAATTCATCAGGCTACTGGACAAGCTTGCCAAGGATCAGATGCTTCACAACTGGAACCCACTAAACGGAAAGGGAAAGGGCAATTTCAAAGTACTGATGCATGCCAAGAGTAAAATAGATGCCAATGAAGTATTCGATGAAGAAAAAGCTGACCACCGTATACTGAACTCGGCGCTTCAACTACAGCAGGAAGCTAAAGGTAAAAAGGTGATCCTGGTATCTAAGGACATCAATCTAAGACTTAAAGCAAAGTCGCTGGGCCTTCCTGCCGAAGATTATAATACTGGTAAGGTAAAGAACGTAAGCACACTATATACAGGTAAAACTGTTCATGACAGAACCTCTCCTGATAAGATAAACGAGCTTTATGAGCAGGGTTCCTGCGATGCAGCCGAAGTTTTAGGATCAAAAAAGCCGCTGAAAAATAACTACTATATTTTAAAGAGTGGCAAAAAATCCATTTTGGCCTACTACAACCCTGCTACTGAAAAAATAGAGCATGTTGAAAAAAGAGCCGCTTATGGTATAAAGCCGAGAAATGCTGAACAGACATTTGCTATTCACGCCATTCTGAATCCCGATATTAAGCTGGTAACAATGCAGGGTGTTGCCGGTACAGGCAAAACACTTATTGCTCTGGCAGCAGCGCTCGAGCAAAAACGAAATTTTAAGCAGATATACCTGGCAAGGCCGATCGTTCCGCTAAGCAATAAGGATATTGGCTACTTGCCGGGAGACATCAAGTCAAAGCTTAACCCATACATGGAGCCTCTTTGGGATAACCTGAAATTCATTCAGAATCAGTACCATGAAACAGACAAAGAGTATTCAAAACTTACGGAAATGGTTAACCACGAAAAGCTGGTGATCACTCCACTGGCATATATTCGTGGGCGAAGCTTATCCAATATCTGCTTCATAGTTGATGAGGCACAAAACCTTACTCCGCATGAGGTGAAGACCATCATTACCAGGGCAGGAGAAAATACTAAGATCATTTTTACAGGAGATATTTATCAAATAGACACGCCATACCTGGATTCCCAAAGTAATGGATTATCTTACCTTATTGACAGGGTGAAGAATCATGAGCTATATGCCCATATCACGCTTGAGAAGGGAGAAAGATCTGAATTGGCCAATTTGGCGAATGAGTTGTTGTAGTAAGCGAAAAACATCGCGGTGGGTCCTTAGGTTACATTAATAAGTTGTAAAGACTTAAAATGGCTTAGTGTCTCGAAATATTTTTTATAACTTTCGAAAATGAACACCAAAACCAACCTGCTTTTTGCAATATTGCTACTATTAATATGCATTGGTTGCGATCAAAATACAGAGCGCAATACTGATACTGCAGATATTACTGACGAAGAGTATGCGGACTCCACATATTATGAATTTACTGCTTTCTCAAGAGAATATGGAGAGTGTGGAACAGATACCTCGGCCTACTGTACAAGAATAAACCTGAGCTACCCCGAATTTAAGTTCAGCGAAAATGAGGCAGCAGTCGAAAAAATAAATGCAACAATAGAGGAGCATCTGCTTAATCAGCTTTATCCTGACACTGTTGATAATAAAACCATGGAAATGGCTGCGGCTCGCTTCATCAATGATTATAAGGAAATCAAGGCTGCTTTTGGTGAAGCATTTGGTTGGTACGCCAAAATAAATGGAAATGTATTGAGAAATGACACTGCCACCATTACAGTGGAGCTGGTCACCGACATGTATACCGGAGGAGCCCATGGAAACGTCAACCTTCAATACTTCAACTTTGAACCGAACACCGGCAATAAGCTCCCTCTGAGTAGTCTTTTTAAGGCCAATTATGAGTCTCAGCTTAATAAAATAGTCGAAAAGAAATTCAGGGAGACCTATCACATATCGCCTGACAAAGATTTAAGTGATGAAGGGTACCAATTCGAAGAAGGCAAATACTACAATCCCGAGAACTTCGCCATTTTGAAAGATGGTATAAAATTCTTTTACAACAGTTACGAAATCGCCCCTTACTCCAGTGGTCCATCGGAGGTTTTCATTCCTTTTAAGAGTTTAAAGCCGATATTAAAGGTGGGTGTGACCCCTGTGAGCTAAAGAGGGCCGGTGTGGCGTATATGAATATTAATTAAAAATAAAAAGAGACAATCTCAAAAGTCGTCTTCTGACGTCATCCTGAACTTGATTCAGGATCTCCTGATTAGTTTCTGCCCATTTCCAGGGGATTCCAAATCAAGTTTGGGATGACGAGTGACTTTTGAGACAGCCTCTTTATCTACAATTATTTATATCCTTAGGCAGGATTCTTCTCAAGTGCCTTACGCATTGTTTCTCCTATATCTGCTGGTGACGCTACTACATGAATACCACACTCACCCATAATCTTCATTTTAGCAGCGGCAGTGTCATCAGCTCCACCAATGATAGCCCCGGCATGTCCCATTCGCTTACCTTTAGGAGCAGTTTGTCCTGCTATAAACCCAACAACAGGTTTAGGGTTACCTTGTGCCTTTATCCATCGCGCAGCCTCAGCCTCATAGTTACCACCGATCTCCCCTATCATCACTATTGCATCCGTTTCAGGGTCATTCATGAGCAGTTCTACAGCCTGCTTTGTTGAGGTTCCGATAATTGGATCACCACCGATTCCAATAGCTGTTGAGATCCCTAACCCTGCCTTTACCACCTGGTCGGCCGCCTCGTAGGTGAGCGTACCGGATTTCGACACAATACCAACTCTCCCCTGCTTAAACACGAAACCGGGCATAATTCCAACCTTTGCCTCTCCCGGAGTGATCACCCCGGGGCAGTTAGGGCCCACAAGCGTCACATTTCTGTCTTTGATGTATTCTTTCGCCATCATCATGTCTTTGGTAGGGATTCCTTCTGTAATGGCAATAATTACCTTTATGCCAGCATCGGCTGCCTCCATAATAGCATCGGCTGCGAATGCAGGAGGCACGAAAATAATGGAAACATCAGCTCCTGTTTTTTCTACAGCTTCTTTCACTGTATTGAAAACCGGCTTGTCCAAATGCTTCTGGCCACCTTTTCCAGGTGTAACACCGCCAACTACATTGGTACCATATTCTATCATTTGCTCGGCATGGAAAGTGCCTTCAGAACCTGTGAAGCCCTGAACTATAACTTTTGAATCTTTATTTACTAAAACGCTCATGAATCGTGGATTAAAAATTTGCCACAAAAATATAACATTATATGGCTTTCGCAAAGCTATTACTCACGGAGGTGCATTTCCCGGATCGGGCGGCACTTTCAGAGACAAAATGGGGTGGTCTCAAAAGTCGCCTTCCCACGTCATCCTGTCCCGATAGCGGTATCAGGATCAGGATCCACTGATTAGTTTCTGTTCATTTCCAGGGATTCTAAATCAAGTTTGGAATGACGACCGACTTTTGAGACAGCCTCGTCAATAAGAAAGAAGTATTAGATTTCGATATAAACTCATGACAGGTCCCACACCGTCCTGTTTGAACAGGTATAAAACCCCCTCCTGGCGCGGAAGTTACTTCCGTGACATAGCCATGCAGCAAGTCAGCAGGTAAAATCAAAGTAAGCCTGAGAATGGAAAGTGGGTGAAACACGGAAGTAACTTCCGCACTAGTTGCTGATGACTGTGCTTTTTAGGAACGCTTTCTTAACTCAATAACATCAGCAGGGGCTATAAGTGGGTTAATACTAAAACTCCAACTTTTCTACGGGCCAATGCCCTGCTATTGTGCAGGATCGTTCGCCTGGTGTTCACTTTCGTAACACATATTAGAGTCATAAAAACGTAATTATCTGAAAATCAATGCGCTAACAAATGTGGCATTCCAGTTGCAAATAAGTGATTAAGGTCAAAATCCTGGCCCGGCTCCGGTCGGGCTGGGAAACTCAAAATAAACAACAACTCTTATGAAAAATTTATTTCCAATTTCGGTAGTATGTTTGTTGCTACTTGTGGCAGCAAATGTAATGGGCGGCAACACGAAACCACACGGTGGTGATAACAGGAAAGATACACACAAATTTGAACATCCGGCATTGGATTTGAAACTATTGGAAAGTTACTACTCTCCGGGAAGAGCGGTTGAAGAAGAAATCATTTACAAATTCTATGACTCAAAAGATAATCTCATTTTTACAACAACAACAAAGGTCAATGACAACAAAGGGAAAGAGCTTTCCATTCTTCTCAACAAAAGTGACTTTCTGATGGATTTTCAGAACATTTCGTTTTATAGGATCAATAAGTAGTGTTTGTAAGAAAACTCTAAGTGTCTTTAAGAAAACGTTAAGGTTAAGGCTTGTGAAGTACTAAAAAGCGGGGTCCCGTACAGTTGTAGGGATAAGTATTTTTGGGACGAGCATAACGCAGACATTGGCGTTTTCTTAGAGGCACTAAGTAGTTCTCGATTACAGTTGAATGCAAAGGCTGCCCCCGAACAGGAAGGCAGCCTTTCTTTTTTATTTATTTTCAGCGTAGCGCTTAGCCACTTCATCCCAATTGATCACATTCCAGAAGGCGCCAATGTAGTCGGGTCTTCTGTTCTGATAATTCAGATAGTAAGCATGCTCCCACACATCAAGCCCCAAAACAGGGATACCACCACAGCCAACATTAGGCATCAGGGTGTTATCTTGATTAGGAGTGGAACATACCTCTAGTTTACCGCCTGTATGCACACATAACCATGCCCATCCGGAGCCAAATTGAGTAGCCGCAGCATCAGAAAACTTTTGCTTAAAGTTATCGAAAGAGCCAAAAGCTGAGTTGATTGCATCTGCCAATTCACCGGAAGGAGCTCCCCCTCCATTAGGCGACATTACTTTCCAGAAAAGATTGTGATTGTAATAACCTCCGCCATTATTTCTTACTGCTTTATTGTCACTATGTTTAGCCAGGATCTCTTCGATGGTCTTACCATCCATCTCAGTTCCTTTAATCGCGTCATTCAGTTTGCTTGTATAGGCCGCGTGATGCTTTCCATGGTGGATTTCCATGGTTCTCGCATCTATGTGCGGTTCCAAAGCATCATGCTTGTACGGTAAATCAGGTAATTCGAAAGCCATAATTATTGGTTTTTTAAGTTTAACAATTCGTTAATTCATTTCTCACAAGAGCCGGTGGGGTTATGTTATCAACAGTCCGAAATTTCAGCCCTTGCTTTTTTAATTGATCCAAATATACATAGCATGGGCAAACAATAAAATTATGTATGTTAACTTCTATTGATCAGTTGATTGCATTTATCTATTGACATGTTTACCGCAAGTTTTTAAAAAAATCAACCACCAGAGCACCTGCCTCTCCGGCAAATGGCCCCCTGACCACCTCTGTTCTTGGGTGGATAAGCTTTGGGTTGAGAATAGTGTATCCTCTTTTATCATCGGCTGCCGCATATACCAGCTTTCCTAACTGCCCCCAGTAAAGTGCCCCGGCACACATGCCACAAGGCTCAAGGGTAACGTATAGTGAACAATCGGAAAGGTATTTTGTTCCTAAATAATTTGCTGCAGCGGTCAGGGCCAGCATTTCTGCATGGGCAGTAGGATCATTCAGCTTCTCTACCTGATTGTATGCCCGGGCTATGATCCTATTATTAGCCACCACGACTGCCCCTACTGGTATTTCACCCTCCTCTTTTGCTAACAACGCCTGCTTGAGCGCCTCCCGCATATAATGTTCATCACTATGGATAGATAATGTCATCAGATGCCGTTTTTAACCTTCACGCTGTTCATTATCTCTGGCACAACAGGTTGCCACTGGCCCTTTAGCTGAACAGGGCTGTTAAAGCTAAATACCAGAGTTTTACCATTCATAATAAGATATTGGATGTAGGTATATTTTCTGATGGGTTCCTTTTTATCTAATGAAAGCCTGTCACCTTCAATACGCGATTCAAACTCAAATACTATGAATTTCCTGTTATTGATGACTTTAATATCTTCCTGAATGAAATTGACACGGTCGTACAGGTTGACAAGGCTGGCTTTGAAAAATTCCTTAGCAATTTCCACATCACTTTCTCTCCACTGGGTAGCTGAAATATTAACACTAAAATCCACCATACGGGCATCGTTAGTATAGGCCCCAACAGGCTTCCTAACCGATGGATAACGCTGCGCCATATCACTTTGAGACATAGCATAGAAATTTTTGGGTAAGGAAACTGTAATCTCATCCGAAATTTTTGTTTTTACCAGCTTTTCCTGACCATGAACGATTATGGGCATGAACAATAAAAATATCAATAGTTTTGACATGGCTGTTTATGAAATTTATAGCGTATCTTTTTCACTCAAAATTAATACCATAACTTTGCGGCTTCAAAATTAAAATAATAAAACATGCTTCGAACACATACTTGCGGAGAATTAAGAATAAATGATGTCAATAAAGAGATAATACTTTGCGGATGGGTACAGCGGGTGAGAGATAAAGGGAGTGTTATTTGGGTGGACCTGCGCGACCGCTACGGTATTACCCAGTTGATTTTTGAGGAAACCACCACCGCAGATGAAGTGATCAAAACGGCTAACACGTTGGGACGTGAGTATGTGGTAAAAGCTACAGGAACAGTGGTTGAGCGCATATCTAAAAATGACAAGATATCAACCGGAGACATCGAGATTAAGGTATCCAAACTGGAGATCCTGAACAAGTCAAAAACTCCACCATTTACCATTGAGGATGACACCGATGGTGGTGATGACCTGAGAATGAAATACCGCTATCTGGACCTGCGGAGGGGGCCGGTAAGAGAAAATATGCTGCTACGCCACCGGATGATGCAGGAAACCCGGGCGTACCTGGACGGAAAGAATTTCACCGAAGTAGAAACACCCGTCCTGATCAAATCAACGCCGGAGGGAGCACGCGATTTCGTGGTGCCTTCACGTATGAACCAGGGAGAGTTCTATGCGTTGCCCCAGTCACCACAAACGTTCAAGCAGTTGTTGATGGTTTCCGGCTTTGACCGCTATTTCCAGATCGTAAAGTGCTTCAGGGATGAAGATCTGCGGGCCGATCGCCAGCCGGAGTTCACGCAGATAGACTGTGAAATGTCATTTGTAGAAAGGGAGGACATTCTCACCACCTTCGAGGGACTGATCAGGCACTTGTTTAAAAGTGTTAAAGGCACCGAAATAGGAGAAATAGACCGAATGACCTATGACGATGCCATGAAATATTATGGCTCCGATAAACCTGACACCCGTTTTGATATGAAGTTTGTTGAGCTCAATGACCTGGCACAAGGAAAGGGGTTCAATGTATTTGACAGTGCTGAGCTTGTAGTAGGCATTTGTGCCAAAGGTTGCTCAGAGTACACCAGGAAACAGTTGGATGCACTTACAGATTATGTAAAAAGGCCTCAGATCGGAGCGAAAGGCCTGGTATACGTAAAGTGCAATACTGATGGCTCCTTCAAGTCATCGGTGGATAAGTTCTATGGACCGGATGACCTGCAAGAATGGACGGATAAAATGGGCGCCCAGCCAGGAGACCTGCTGCTGGTACTAAGTGGTGAAGCTGCACACACCAGGAAAGCATTGAACGAGCTGCGACTGCACATGGGTAGTGAGCTGGGTCTGAGAAATAAAAATGATTACAAGGTGCTTTGGGTATTGGACTTCCCGCTACTCGAGTGGGACGAGGAAACACAACGTTACCATGCTATGCACCACCCGTTCACATCACCGGTACCGGAAGACAGAGATAAACTGGAAACTGACCCTGGCGCTGTAAAGGCCAATGCTTACGATATGGTTATCAATGGTGTTGAAGTAGGCGGTGGCTCGATCAGGATCCATGACCGCGAGCTGCAGCAACGTATGTTCAAACAACTCGGCTTTTCCGAGGAAGAGGCTAAAGCACAATTTGGCTTCCTGATGGATGCTTTTGAGTATGGCGCACCTCCACACGGAGGGATTGCCTACGGCTTCGACAGGCTCTGTTCGCTATTCGGAGGATCAGATTCTATCAGAGACTTCATTGCATTCCCTAAAAACAATGCCGGAAGAGATGTTATGATTGACTCACCCAGCCCAATTAATGAAGAACAGTTGAAGGAATTGGGGATTGGGTTGAGGTAGTAGGGAAGAAGGGTCGTTCGGAGCGCCAGATAGCTTTGGTCAATATATAAAAGATCCGCAATCGGAAGAATACTGCCGATTGCGGAGAATTCCGGAGAGACTATTCTCCTGGCGGTGAATACTGCACAATATCAATAGCTACACCGTTCGGATCTTCTATAGCGAAATGACGGTCGCCCCAGGGCTCATCCCGAAGATCAATTTTAATCGGCACGCCCTCCTTTTTTAATGTCGCATATAATTCATCCACATTATTCACCTCTATGGTAAGATAGATGCCTTTCCCCTGAAAGGCCGGATGAAATAATGGTTGTTGAGATGGATGTTCCGGAAGCAAAAAGCTGATTTCAGCTTCGTGATTAGGAGTGTGCAATAGGACATAAAATTCATTTTCAAACGTTACTCCAAAGCCAAGTGTTTTGGTGTAAAATGATTTACTCTCTTCTAAATTTTTAGTGATTATACCCGCGTTCAGTTTCATTTTGTTTACATTTTTAGCAGTTTGACTATTTTGTGCAAGAAGGTTTGCCGAAAGGCAAACCATGATAATAATTGATAGTGATCTCATGGTCTCGATGTTTTCTTGCTGTAAAATTTGTGTTTTGTCAGCTACCGGTATTGTAAAAATCGGACATAATCACCTATCAACAGCCTGAGTGGGGGTAACGCCATAAAGCGTTTTAAAATCCTTAATAAAATGCGCCTGGTCGTAATAGCCAGCCTCGTAGCACGCCTTACTATGACTCAGGCGCTGGATAGACATGCTGCTGAGCACCTTCTGAAAACGCACCACCTTACTGAAAGTCTTGGCAGTATCGCCAATGTAAAACTGAAACACTCTCCGTAGTTGTCTCGGGCTCAGCCCTGTGTCCAGATCTGACTCAATAGCAACAGCATCGGATTGATTGAGAATGATATTAACGGCATTATCAAATCTGTGATCTGTCAACAGATCTACTTTCATTATAATCGGTAAGAAGTAATCATCAAGCAAACTTTTAATTGGCTTCTCACACCGGGGTGAAAAACGACTGGAAATATACCGGGATAGTGAAGGAACAACATCACTGAGGTTTTCAGTACGATTACTCAACTCGACAGCGCTAATTTTAAATAGTCGGGGAAAAACTGAGGGCAGGAAGCGGATACCAATATAATGGAAAGTATTATCGAGCGTGAATTCCATATGCTTTTTACAAAACCCCATTATGAAGTTGTTTTGCGAATTATCTAATTCGAAGAAAATATCAATACAGCCATCTGCAACAACTTTATAACAGAAGGGCGCTGCCAGCGGATGAAGGGTTTTGAGTTCCCAATAGCAATGGATGAAGGGTTGCAGCCTTGGATCCGGTAAAAATTCAGCATACACTACTTTCTCTCCTGCCCTTTTTACAGTGGGTTGAACGGGGCAATAAAGTTGTCTGAGATTAGGTATGATCATAAGGCAAAGGTGTTTTAGCCTTTTATAAGGTCAAACGGTAAAGCGGTGCTAAAGGATGCAAGGAGGAGTCCAATCTGATCTCCACTGACTTCGGATTAATTTTTCGGATACAAAATTTCACACTAAACATTTCTCCTCTATTCAAAGGATCGCTGTTTTAGTGAATATAACCTCAGTCGCCTAAACCCTCACCGGCTCCAACACCATATCTTCCCGGCCAAACTTCTTCAGAGTTTTATAGTGAGAAGCAAGAGCGCCCAGAAAAGTAGGGTTTTCGTGGTACGGCACACCATATTTCCTGGCAGTACGAGCAACTATCCTTGAGATCTCAGGATAGTGAATATGACAGATATTGGCAAAAAGGTGATGCTCCACCTGGAAGTTTAGCCCTCCACATAAAAATGTAGCTATCGGGCTTTTGGTTGAAAAATTGGCAGTAGTCTGCATCTGATGTACAGCCCATGATTCGTCCACCTTTCCATCGGTATCCGGCTCCGGAAACTCCGTACCCTCAACTACATGGGCCAACTGGAATACCAGTCCAAGTACAAACCCTTCGGCCAGATGCATTGCAAGGAATCCGATCACGAATTGCCACCAGGTAATATCCATAACAAGCAAAGGAACAACGATAAAGAGGCTGTAATAAAGCGCCTTAAAGAAAAACAGATTAAAATATTCTATTTTAGGGTGCTTGCTGTTATCGGTATGGCCTATTTTCTTTTGAAAGAATTTCACATAATCCTTCCTGAACACCCACGAAAGAGAGGCGAATCCGTACAGGAAAAATGCATAGAGATGCTGATACTTCATGATGGGTTTCCGCCGGTCTTGCGGAGAAACACGTACTAATCCGGGAGCCACATCAAGATCCTCATCATGGCCGGGAATGTTAGTGAATGTATGATGCACCTGATTGTGCGTCACCTTCCAAACGTAGGCATTTGCTCCTATCAAATTAAAGGTTAAGCTTAAATAATTATTAACCCTGCTACTGGAAGAATAAGAACCATGAATAGCATCATGACAAACATTAAATCCTATAAAAGCCTGTACCATCCCCAGCAAAACAGCCAGGAGTAAAGCCACAGACAAACTGAACCCTCCTAAAAGTATTAATAAATAAAGCGCAACTAATGAGCCAAGGAAGAACACAGTCTTGAAAACCATGGCTGCGTTTGCATTCTTACTAATGTTGTTTTTTTTAAAATACTCATCAACCTCTTTTTTTACTTCAGCGTAAAAACCAGGTTGTTTTTTACCATTAAATTTTATCTTCATAAATACGTGTTATAATCCTCCTATCAGGATCTTCTAAGACATGATGGGAAACATTTCCCTAATCTCATAATCTCTAAATCTAAGACTTATGAAATTAGGATTGAAATATTTCATTTAATTTCTCTTGAAGTGTAGCGGGTATTTTGAGGAATTATTTAGAGAAAAGAAAGAAGTGTAATAGTTTAAAGTAAAAAAAGGACAATACACCAATCAATACAGAAATGTCCAATGAGCCAAAATTGTTATCATACAGCAAATTTGCATAGCTGGAATGAAAGATATTCCCGGGAGTATCCGGTGATATTTTTATGAATTTAAAATAGCAGATATTATATCTTAAATTATTAACTTCATGGTTTACGTATCTTTGCACAACTACCAATCCAGTAAAAAATTCCAGATCAAATTATTACTTAATGAGTAAACGGTTAAATAAGTATGCGGTAGATTTAAAAAGCATTAAGAAATCTATTTTTAGCAGCCCGGGAAGAGATATCCCATCCGGCATTGTAGTTTTTCTGGTCGCACTTCCGTTGTGTCTGGGTATTGCATTAGCTTGTGGTGCGCCTTTGATTTCCGGCCTGATATCCGGGATTATCGGGGGTATAGTAATAGGCGCTATCAGTCAATCAGATATCAGCGTTAGCGGACCAGCGGCCAGCCTTACGGCAGTAGTGTTGGTGGCCATACAAAGCCTTGGAAGCTTTGAAGTTTTTTTACTCTCTCTGACAATAGGAGGCATGCTGCAGCTTTTACTAGGCATACTAAAAGCTGGAATAATTGCGGACTACATGCCCACCAGTATCATTAAAGGCCTCCTGGCTGCCATCGGTATAATACTCATCTTTTCGCAAATCCCTTATGCACTTGGAATAGAGCAGAACAGCCGTCTAATGGATTATTCCCGTAATTTTATTCTCTATCCACCAGATATTGAAATGATCCTTGGCTCATTGGCTCCAGGGGCATTGGTTTTAACCATTATTTCACTATTGATCCTGATCTTTTGGGATAAGACGTTTTTAAGGAAAATCAAGCTTCTTCCTCCGTTTTTGGTGGTGGTAATATTAGGTGTATTCATCAATATATTCTTCAAATTCTTTATTCCTTCTTTTTACCTTGAAGGCACTCACCTGGTAAACATCCCCAGCATCGATGCGTTATCTTCATTTTTTGCCTTTCCCGATTTCGGAGCCATAGGCAATATCAATGTATGGACTTACGGGTTTACTATTGCCATAATAGCCTCCATTGCTACGTTATTGGCAATAGAGGCGGCAGATAACCTCGACCCACATAAAAGAATAAGCCCACCCAATAGAGAGCTCATAGCCCAAGGCATTGGAAATACTCTGGCTGGCTTGATCGGGGGTATTCCTATTACATCCGTAATCGTCAGAAGCTCCGTAAATATTGAAGCAGGGGCAGAAACAAAATTATCAACCATCATACATGGCATACTATTGCTGGCAAGTGTACTGGTGATCAGCTCGGTGATCAACCTGATCCCCCTGGCGTCACTCGCTGCCATACTCCTAATGGTTGGTTATAAGCTTGCTTCTGTTTCCATTTTTAAATCAATGTATGCCAGGGGGTGGAATCAGTTTATTCCATTTATTGTCACCGCCATAGCCATAGTGGTCACTGATGTACTGCTCGGAGTATTGATTGGCACGGCCATTAGCATTTTCTTTTTGCTAAGAGGAAATTACTACAATCCATTTCAAATTGAGAGGATCAAGTCAAAAGAAGGGGAAAAGATCCGTCTGGAACTCTCTAACGAAGTATCTTTTCTTAACAAACCTGCCATAAAAAAAACATTGTGGAACCTGCCTGAGAATGGCGAGGTAGTGATTGACGCTACTTTTTCCACATATGTTGAACCTGATGTAATCGAGCTACTGCATGATTATAAAGATACCTTTGCCAAAGAAAATGATATTAATATCACTATTACAGGTCTGCGGGAAAGCTATCACTCAGATGCTAAACTTGATTTGATCAAAGAACCCTACGTCAAAAAAGAGATTTCCACCCCTGAAGAAATTTTGGATTACCTGAAACAAGGCAACCAGGGTTATGTCGCGGGTAACCTCGTGTCGAGAAGATTAAGAAATAAGGAGTTGATGGATTTTATTAGAGATGCTCCCCTGGCAACAGTGGTGAATTGCCTTGATATGAGAGAACCTTTAAACATGCTGTTGAATTCAGGTATTGGCGATCTTATACCCATAAAAGCTGCAGGTAACCTTATGGGGACCCATTTGATCCATAGTACGGAAATAGCCTGCCGAAAGCAGGGCGCACGTCTTATTTTGCTAATGGGCAACTCCGGGAATTCCTTTATTAAGGATGCCCTTGAATGTCATCTTGCAGGCAAAGACTCCTACCTGCAACCCTTAATTGCTCCTGCGTTGGCTTCCGGAGAATTCAGTGAGGAAAGGCTCCGGACTGAGCAAATAAATGCTTTGGCAGACTCCATTGTATTATGGAATCTGAAACTATCAGTATCAAGCATTATACAACAAAACGAATATATTAAAGAAGAAGTGACCAAAGGAAACCTTGGTGTATGCTCCGGGTTCTTCAATCGGGAAACCGGAAAAATTGACTTTTCTCCGCTATATCAGGTAAACGGTAAGAACTAAGAACTCTTACCACTTGCTCATGCCATCCATAGTGACCGGGAATGATCCCCTGGCTAATACACCGAGAGGAGACTATCGCACCTCGATTGCCGTCTCACATCATCTCATCTCACATCTCCTACCTTCATTTAACCCAGGAAGCATTACCCAGATGGTGACCCGTGCTATTTCTAAAATGCTCAACAAGATTAAACCCCTGATCATGACTTTTTACATAATTACGGACCGATGATGAAATTTTTGTGCCTTTTTTCAAAAGATCATCAGCTATAGGAGCGCTAATGCCCATACCAACAGGAATAATACCAGCCCACACATCCAGGTCGTAATCTTCCTTGTCATCCTTTGGCGGGCCTGTCCTTATCTTGGCGGAGGCATGATCTATCTCAATTGCCAAAACGGTAGTTGCCTTTAATTCTTTGGCGCTAGGCGGCCTCACCTCATTCCACCTGTCGCGAATCAAGTGTTCAGAAATCACATATAGTGCATGTTCTTTATTTTCATCTGCCACGGGATAGGCGTTACCAAAAACAACTACCGACCGATAGTTCATGGAATGATGAAATGCCGATCGCGCCAAAACCAGTCCATCAACGTGGCTCACTGCCAGGCTCATAACAACGCCCGCCTCCAGGTTTTTAATCATCCTGCTCGTGGTCGCTCCATGAATATACAATCTGTTTTCCTCCCGACCGTATAGTGTTGGAATAATGAACGGGCGTCCATCAACCACAAAGCTGATGTGACATAAAAAACCTGCATCCAGAATACCATAGACTGTTTCCTTGTCGTAATGACCTCTTTCAGGGGCCCTTTTAACTTTGTTCAGTGTAGTAACTTCAAATTGCTCCATGAGATATTTTTTTTAATTACAGCATAAATTTATAAGCAAACCGGATTATCTTTAGGTGCCAATTTTAACTAAACAATGGGTCCGGTATGTTTCCATGGAAAACAGTTATACAGCTTGAAGCTCAATCATCTTCTCCACTATACCTGCAAATGGTCAATGTTATAGTTCGGGAAATCACATCCGGCAGGCTTCCAAAAGGCAGGAAAATACCAGGTAGTCGTGCAATGGCAGATCTGCTATCGCTCAATAGAAAAACGGTGGTGCAGGCTTATGATGAGCTGATGGCCCAGGGATGGCTGGAAGTATTTCCCTCAAAAGGGACTTTTGTGTCTGCAAAGCTACCCGTTATTCAGCCGGTGGCCCTAAATCAGGACAGGGTAAGTGAGCCGGAGGAGCTATTGCGCATCAAGTCAACAAACTTTATTCTTCAGTATGAAAATCGCCCCCCACATCAGATAGAAATAAATGATGGCGCCCCGGACCACCGTCTGGCGCCCGTTGATTGGATATATAAAGAATGCCGGTCATTGCTGCGCACCGGATATGGCAAACGTCACTTAAGATATTCACATGTATTGGGGGATGGCAACCTCCGGGAAGTTTTAAGCAAGTATCTTTCTGATACCCGTGGCATGAGCATTGGCACGGAAAATGTGCTTATCACCCGGGGAAGTCAAATGGGACTATACATCATTCTCAATATTTTAATGGACAAAGGTGATGCTGTTGTAGTAGGTGACACCAGCTATGATGCGGCTGACTGGACAGTGCTACAATATGGAGGAAAACTTATCCGTGTAGAGGTAGATGAACATGGTCTCAATATTGAAAAGCTGGAAGTAGTTTTAAAAACAACGGATATAAAAGCCATATATGTTACTCCGCACCATCACTTTCCTACTACTGTTACATTGTCCACCGAAAGACGTCTCCGGCTATTGGATCTGGCATTAAAATACAATTTTGCGATCATTGAGGACGACTATGATTACGATTTTCATTATAGTAGCAGCCCGTTGCTACCCCTCGCCAGCCTTAATCACCATGAGCATGTTATTTACATCGGGTCCTTCAGCAAAATCTTCGCTCCCGCACTGCGGATCGGCTATGTGGTAGCCTCTTCAAGGATCATCAATGAACTAGGTAAAATAAGGAGGATCATCGACAGACAGGGAGATCCGGTGCTGGAGCATGTTATGAGCCTGGCGATAGAAACAGGTGAGTTGCAGCGTCATCTAAAAAAAACTTTAAAGGTATATCAAAACAGAAGAGACCTGTTCTGCCATTTGCTAACAAAATATTTTTCAGACATTTCCACCTTCAAAACGCCTGAAGGGGGAATGGCAATCTGGACCAGGTTTGATCAAAAGATAATGGTAGGATCGTATTTTCCCGAATTACTCAAAAAAGGATTGTTTATGAATATTGACAAAGTGTATGTACGCGAACTGAATGCTCTCCGCCTGGGCTTTGCATCCGTAAATGAAAAGGAAATAACCCAAGCTATGGACATTATGGCTGATGTTATTAAACCGTAATGTTATTTATGAAAAAAGAGGGGTTTATCGTAATCGTTTCTGGTGACCTTTCTTAAATTGCTTTCATTTTAAGCTTTTTCTTCAGCTCTTCTACTGACGATTTAAAGGAGGCATTGGTATCCATCATATCATTTACCGACTGCACAGCATGGATAACAGTACTATGATCACGTCCACCAAAATGATATCCTATGGCTTTCAGCGAATGATTGGTATATTCTTTAGCAAAGTACATAGCGACCTGTCTGGCAATTACAATCTCCTTCTTTCTGATCTTGTCCTTTAGTGAGGCTACCTCTACTTTGAAGTACTCCGCTACAGTTTTCTGAATATAATCTATACCAACTTCTGTCTCTATATCGTGAACAATATTCTTAAGGGTCTGCTTTGCCAGTTCAAGGTCTATATCCACGCGATTCAGGGATGCATGCGCAATGAGCGAGATCAACACCCCTTCCAACTCCCTGATATTAGTGTCTACGCTATATGCCAGGTATTCAATTACATTGTCAGGTATGTAGATGCCATCCGTTTGCATCTTGCGCTGGATGATCGCCACCCTCGTTTCATAGTCAGGTTGCTGAAGATCAGCAGTCAGCCCCCATTTAAACCTGGAGAGCAATCTTTCCTGTAGTCCTTTAAGGTCTCTGGGTGGGCAGTCGCTGGTCATTACGATCTGCTTTCCGGCCTGATGCAAGTGGTTGAATATGTGGAAGAATATCTCCTGCGTTCTTTCTTTTCCTGCTAAAAACTGTACATCATCGATGATCAGGATATCCACCTGCATATAGAAATTTTGAAATTCCTGAGTTTTATTATTGCGTAGCGCATCAATAAATTGGTTCGTAAATTTTTCTGACGATACATAAAGCACAAATCTATCAGACAGGTTGTTCTTTATCTCATTACCTATGGCTTGTACAAGGTGTGTCTTTCCTAAACCTACACCACCATAAAGCATCAATGGGTTGAATGATGTTACTCCGGGCTTCTGAGCAACAGCATAACCAGCGGACCTGGCCAGCCGGTTGCAATCACCTTCGATATACGAATCAAAAGTATTGTTGGGGTTTAATTGCGACTCCTGATACAGCGAATCAACAGACTTCAACTGAAAAGGAGAAATATATTCTTCTTTAGCCCCGTTTGATCCGAAATTTTTTGCCTGCGTGCGATTGGGCAGACTTACTGACAGGGGGGAAGACTTGCTGTTACCCTTATCCACAATAACGGAATACTCAAGTCTGGCCTGTGTTCCCATTACTGCTGTTATAGCCTTTTTCAGCACATGCACATAATGCTCCTCGAGCCATTCGTAGAAAAACTGGCTGGGAACCTGAATGGTTAATACATCATTTGAGCACTTTAAAGGGACAATAGGCTTAAACCAGGTATTAAAACTCTGATCCGCTACGTTCTCTTTGATCACCCTCAGACAATCACCCCAAACCGTTTCGCAATCGATGTGCATGTATAAATAATCTTAAAAGATTGGTATTGTAAATAAACCCTCCAAGAGAAAAGGGTAACAAATTTGTGAAAAAAAACACGAACATAAAAGGCTCATCTAAGGGTATTTTTCAACATTTTTTCCTCAGTTTACTTGGAAACAATTAAAAGAATATGAATTCTTCAAAATGTATAAATCAATAATTTAGCCTCTCCGAACTTCCCTTTCCATACCTCTCAGTAAATAGTCCAAAAAGCTTAACTTTACAGAGCAAACTTACATTATTTATTGATGAGTAGACAAAAGGAAAATTTATTCAGCGATTTTAGGGCTGTTTCAAAGAAAGAATGGGCGGAGAAAGCCAGGGAAGACCTGAAGAATGAAGACGTTTTTGAAAAGTATAACTGGGCCTTGGAAGAAGGGCTTGTGCTTCAGCCGTACTACGATAGAGGTGACTTGACGGACTCTGCCAAAGCATTTCATAATCGTTTGCTTATAAAAGACAATACCACAGGCGAACCGCGTGAGTGGGAAAATATTCAAAAAATAGTGGTCAGCGATGCCCGAATCGCCAATAAGACCGCTTTAGAAGCATTAAATAATGGAGCTGATGGAGTTATATTCGACCTTAGTAAAACAGCGGCCATTGTTCCGCTCGAAGAACTGCTTGAAAGCATCCTGATCGACTATTGTAGCATATCCTTCATCTTCAACAACAATTATGCGGCCTACCTGGAGTATTATAATAACTATGTCAGGAATAAAGGTATAGACATACTGGCCCTCAAAGGTTTTATAGCGCTCAACCATGCTGGTCAGGGCTCATTCCTTGAAGTTTTTGACCAAACTATCAATTATTCCAACATAAAGAGCATTGCTATACGATCAGAAAAAAACAAAGCGTCTGAAGAAGTTGCAGAATTGCTAACAAAAGCCGTATCACACATCAATGCAATTGTTGATACAGGCATTGATCCTCAACAGGCGCTTTCCAACCTGGCGGTCATTACGAACATTTCCGGCAACTACTTTGGCGAAATAGCCAAAGTGAGAGCGATACGTCAGCTTTTCTTTCAGGTGGCCAGGGCATATGGTATTGAGGATTTCAACCCTGAAGATCTCTACATCCATTGCATATCCCCAGCCTGGACGGATGAAAAGTATCAACCACATGCCAATATGCTGAAAGCAACAACTGCTGCCATGGCTGCCGTACTTGGCGGGTGTAACAGCCTTACAGTTGACCCTGAAGACTATAACAATCCTTTAATGGTACGAATAGCAAGAAACGTGAGTCATATATTGAAAGAAGAATCTTATTTAAATAAAACGGCTGATCCCGTTGCAGGAGCTTACTTCATAGAAGTAGTCACTGATGAGATAGCCAAAAATGCATGGACGATGTTCCAGAAAGAAGTAGCCAGGAAAGAGGAGGTACAGAAATGATGAAACCGGATTTTAACAACATATCATACAACAAGTATCAGCCGGAGGAGATTCTCTCTAAAGAGCCGGGAAGCTGGTCATCGGCTGAAAAAATCGCTATCAAGCATTTATATAATAAAGAAGATTTTGATCAACTGCCACATACGGGATTTTCTGCCGGCATTGCTCCTTTTTTAAGAGGGCCGTACACCACCATGTATGCGAGCAGGCCATGGACCATTCGCCAGTATGCCGGCTTTTCCACTGCGGAGGAGTCTAACGCTTTTTATAGAAGGAATTTGGCAGCGGGCCAAAAGGGACTGTCGGTGGCTTTTGACCTGGCTACACACCGGGGTTATGACTCTGATCACCCCAGGGTAGCTGGTGATGTTGGCAAAGCAGGTGTAGCTATAGATTCTATTGAAGATATGAAGGTACTTTTTGACCAGATCCCACTGGACAAGATGTCTGTCTCCATGACCATGAATGGCGCTGTAATCCCTATCATGGCATTTTATATTGCGGCAGCAGAGGAGCAGGGCGTAAAACCGGAACAACTGAGCGGTACTATACAGAATGATATCCTGAAGGAATTTATGGTGCGCAACACTTATATCTACCCACCTATCCCTTCCATGAAGATCATCGCGGACATTTTCGCATATACTTCCAAAAACATGCCGCGTTTTAACTCCATCAGTATAAGCGGCTATCATATGCAGGAAGCTGGTGCTACAGCAGATATAGAACTGGCCTATACACTGGCAGACGGATTGGAATACCTCAGAGCAGGGATCAAAGCAGGTATGGACATCGATGATTTCGCACCACGGCTGTCCTTTTTCTGGGCTATAGGTATGAACCATTTCATGGAAATTGCCAAAATGCGTGCCGGAAGGTTGCTTTGGGCCAGGCTTGTAAAGCAATTCAACCCTAAAAACTCTAAATCCATGGCGCTGCGCACGCATTGCCAAACCTCGGGGTGGAGCCTTACCGAACAGGACCCATATAATAATGTGACGCGCACCTGCATAGAAGCGCTGGCAGCAGCACTAGGCCATACACAATCACTACATACCAATGCTTTGGATGAGGCCATTGCCCTGCCTACAGACTTTTCCGCCCGAATAGCCCGCAATACGCAACTCTACCTTCAAAACGAAACGGGCATTACAAAAGTGGTTGACCCTTGGGGAGGCTCGTATTATGTGGAGAATTTGACGGCAGAGCTCGTAGAAAGAGCATGGAAACTGATCGAAGAGGTGGAAGAGTTGGGTGGGATGGCAAAAGCTATCGAAAGCGGACTTCCTAAAATGAGGATAGAGGAAGCCGCTGCGAGAAAACAGGCTCGTATCGACTCAGGAAAAGACATTATAGTAGGCGTAAATAAATACAGGACTGATGAAGCGCCCGACTTTGACATTCTGGAAGTTGATAATGCCAAAGTGAGAGATCAGCAGATAGCCCGGCTGGAAAAAATCAGGAGTGAGCGCGACAACCCTTCCGTAGAAGCCGCGCTTGCCGCCATCACACACGCTGCTGAAACCGGAGAAGGCAACCTTTTGGAACTGGCCGTGGACGCAGCCAGGAAAAGAGCCTCATTAGGTGAAATATCAGATGCCATGGAAAAAGTATTTGGACGTCATAAGGCTACTATACGTTCGATTTCAGGAGTTTATTCAGGTGAAGCAAAAATGGATAATAATTTTAAAGAAGCTAAAACGCTCTCTGACCGCTTCGCAGAGATGGAAGGAAGAAGACCGAGAATAATGATCGCTAAAATGGGGCAGGATGGCCATGACCGGGGCGCTAAAGTGATAGCAACCAGCTTTGCTGATCTTGGTTTCGATGTAGACATCGGTCCTTTATTCCAAACCCCGGAAGAAGTAGCACAACAGGCTGCTGAAAACGATGTACACGTAATCGGAGCTTCGAGCCTGGCGGCAGGTCATAAAACGCTTATT
The DNA here is from genome assembly GCF_000331535.1 of Fulvivirga imtechensis AK7. Classification (GTDB taxonomy): domain Bacteria; phylum Bacteroidota; class Bacteroidia; order Cytophagales; family Cyclobacteriaceae; genus Fulvivirga; species Fulvivirga imtechensis. The sequence goes on from NZ_AMZN01000139.1 coordinate 34,130, forward strand.
CCTCAGTTGATCCAGGCGCTAAAACGGTTGGGAAGAGAAGATATTATGGTTATTGCAGGAGGAGTCATCCCGCCAAAAGACTACGACTTTCTCTATTCGGCAGGTGTTAGTGGTGTGTTTGGACCAGGCACCGTGATTGCTGAAGCGGCTAAGAACATATTGAATAAATTAATGGAAGATTGAAAATGCCGTTTTAAAATAGTTATATTTATTATAGAAATAACTTACCGAGACTTAATTGCACTAACATGAGCCCCAATAACCTAAGGTCATCAGCTTTGGTAGTAATACTGCTATTGCTGGCTCCTGCCATAATTTATGGACAAAAGTGGGAGAAATATCTTGATAAAGCAGACGCCCAATACGAAGAAGGCGACTATGCCAAAGCCACCAAAACACTTTCGAAATTTAAAAGTAAGGTAAGCAAAAAGTTAGGCCCACAGAATGAGTATATGCCTCAATACTATTTGCGCGAAGCCCGCTTTAATCTGGCTGTAGGGATTTTGGTCGGTTTCGAAAATAGTCTTCAACAGGCTTTATCGGTTAGTGCTGCGGTTAATGGGGAAAATAGTGCCAAGCATGCTATGAACCAATTGGAGGTTGCGGGAATCCTCGCCCACTATGGCAACTATGTGAGCGCCAAAGAATATGTGGAGGCATCTGAAAAAACACTCAACGCTGCCAACAGCATGACTGACAATCTGCAAGCGAAGGTTAACATGACCAGATCCAGCGTACTATCAGGACAAGGTTATTATAATGAAGCACTTACGTTTATTAATAAACATCTTGATTATTTTCAAAGCCGTGCAGTAACAAAAGAAGCATATGTTGATGAGTCCGGTAAATTAAAGACCCGCAGACTGTCAGAAGAAGATGTGACCGAGCGCTTGGGAGACTATGCTACCATGCTCACCCTCAAGGCAAATACCTTTCGAAATAAGGGTAACTACAATAGCGCTGATAGTGCTTTTACCCGTGCCGAGGAGTGGATAAGCTCCAATTTAGGCAACGAAAGTGTTCATTATGTTTACAACCAATTCCTCCATGGCCAACTGTTGGTAGAAAACGGGATTAATGTAGATCGAATGCCTAATGGGATCAAGTTTGAGAAATCACTTTCCTACCTGAAAAGAAAACATGAAGAATCGCATTACCTGGCTTTTGACCTGTATGAAGTATTGCTTAAACAATACTTAATTAACGATAATAAAGGGAAATACCGCAACCTGAAAATTGAGTATGAAAAAGCCATCAAAAGGAACTTTGGCAGGACCAGCCTTCATTACCTGAACCTGGAAACCATCGAATTTGATTCCAAATTGGTTAAAGACCGAACCAGGAACCTCGAAACCAAGGCTTCGACCATATTGTCTTCAACACGTGCACTGCCAAGAAACCACAAAAAAACTGTCGCCATCCTGGATTTCCTTTATAGACTGGAGCTTCAAAATCAGAATTTCCTATCAGCAGAAAAACATTTAGCCGATATTATTGAAATTAAAAAGGCCCTTTACGGAGAAGATTCTCCCGAATATCATTTGGCAAAGATAGAACTGGCCAACTACTATCTCGATTATACTGATAAAATTAAAGACGCAGAAAAGATCTACCAGGAAAGCTTCTTTGATATCGTTAGCAAACAGATTAATTCATGGCATAAAGATTATGTTAACATATTGAACCATATTGCTTCGTTTTATGAAAACACGGACCAGTATGCCAAAGCATCAGCAACACTTGAGCAGGCGTTGCAGGCTGCCCGTTCTAAATATGATGATCAAGACCCTGACTATGGTGTGGAACTTAACCAGATAGCGACACTCCAGATCAAACTGGGGAACTATGATCAGGCGCTTGAGAACATAACCAAATCAATAGCAATACTGGAAAACGAGCGGAGAAATGAAAAACGGGTAGTGGATTATGTAGATGCCATGGAAACACAGGCAAAATTGCGGGCTATTCAGGGACTTTTTGATGACGCGGAAATAATTCTCGGACGTTCGCAGAAATTATTGACCCGGGCCGGAACTACCGTAACTTATAATGAACTGGAAGCTGCCGAGGAATTGGCAAGTTTATATATAACCCTGGGCAGGTATACGGAAACTGAAAAATTACTTCAGAAGCTGATCAGCACCTATGAAGTAAGGTATGGCCGAAGCTCTCGCAGGCTGGTAGGCCCGCTGGTTAACAGCGGACGGCTAAAGCTCATCTCGGGTGAGTATCCTGAAGCTGAAAAAATAGCCAGGAGGTCGCTCACTATTGCAGAAAGTATATTTGGCAACAACTCATCTAAAGTGGCTCCGCCACTGCTACTTCTTTCCGAGGTCTACACCAGCATTGGAGACTATGAAAAAGCACAGGAAAATGCGCAGCGTGCAGTTAAAATACAGGAGAGCCAGTTTGGAAGAAACCACGTAGATGTAGGCAATTCGATCACCCAACTTGCCCTGATCAAGTTTTATAAAGGTGACAACCTCAAGGACGTGGAAAAATTGATGGATGAAGCCAAAAATATTATCGCTGGTAAACTGGGCAACAGAAACCCCCAATATGCCAATATTTTAACTGAGCTTTCTAAGGTCTACATCTCGCAAAAAAGATATGATGAAGCATTCAATGCACTGGGACTAGCCGAAAATATATGGGTAGCCAAGGTGGGAAGACGCAATAATATTAATGCTGCAGGTATATATACCCTGACAGGCGATATATATTATCTGCAACGCAAGTATGACCTGGCGGAAGGTAATTACGAGAAAGCAAAAAAACTCTATGAGAAGTTCTTTAATAATAACCATCCTGAATATGTAAAGATCTTATCAAAACTGAGTAAGGTCTACTACATGGAAGGGGATGCAAAAAAATCGAAAAAATTTATAGAAGAGGCGCTGACCAACTATGGTAATTTCATTAGAGATTTCTTCCCCGCTCTTAGCGAACGGGAAAAAGCTAAATACTGGAATACCATAAAACCGGATTTTGAATTCTATAATACACTAGCATTTAATATTAAGGGTACCGACAAAAAAATAGTGGGTGAAGTATATAACAATGCCCTGCTCACAAAAGCTATTTTGCTTAACTCCTCCATAAAAATCCGGGAACGCATTCAGAATAGCAGCGATGAAACTCTCAAGAGCAAGTACAATGAATGGCTGAGTAAGAAAGAACATCTGGCCACGGTGTTATCCATGAGCGTAGAACAACTGCAGGAAAACCAGATCGACCCTGCAGCATTACAGCATCAGGTGGAACAACTGGAGAAAGAGCTGAGCCAGAAATCAGAATTATTTAGCTCAAGTTTTGAAGACAAGACCATTGTATGGCAAAATGTACAAAAGGCGCTGAAACCAAATGAGGTGGCCATAGAAATGGTTCGATACCGCTATTTTGATCACATATTTACAGATTCCGTGGTGTATGCGGCTATTTACATCAAGAATGAAAAGGAACAGGGGGCTCCTGAGGCGGTGCTTATAAAAAATGGTAAAGACCTGGAAAACAAATACTTTAAATTTTACCGGAATAGCATCATATTCAAGGTTAGGGACCGCTATTCCTATGACAACTATTGGCTACCCTTAAAAAACATTGCCGGGGCCTACCCTACAATATACTTGTCTGCGGATGGTGTGTATAACCAGATCAACCTGGAGGCTATCCCCACAAATGATGGTAAATATGTTATAGATGACTCTAACATTATTTTGGTGAGCAACACCAGGGATATCTATTTCCGTCAAGTCAAGACCCAACTTATACAAGAGGAGAAGAGAGCGTCTATGTTTGGCAACCCCGCATTCTACCTGGCGGCCAATTCAGGCGATATAAACCCGCTACCAGGCACTGAACGAGAGGTGTCCGAGCTCAAAAACCTGCTAAAAACACAAGGCTGGACCACCAGCTCTTATACAGAGCGTGAGGCAAACGAGGAGCAGATCAAGAGGTTGGATAATCCAAAGGTATTCCACATAGCCACACACGGATTTTTTGTACCGGCTAAAGAGCTGCAGGCCGCAGAGGAGATCACACAAAGTGAAGCTGGAATGGCACAAAATCCGCTTATGAGGACAGGATTACTATTAACGGGCGCTGGCGATCTGCTTGGCAAAACAGCTTTTAACTATAACATTGAAAGTGGTATACTCACTGCCTATGAAGCAATGAACCTTAACCTGGATCAAACAGAATTGGTGGTACTTAGCGCTTGCGAAACAGGATTAGGTGAGCTGGCTGTCGGTGAAGGTGTTTACGGGCTGCAGCGTGCCTTTTTGGTAGCTGGTGCTAAAACGCTGATCATGAGCATGTTTAAAGTGGATGACACTGCTACACAAAAGCTAATGGTTAAATTTTATCATAAATGGCTCGAGACCGGTAGCAAGAGGCAATCATTTGTAGACGCGAAAAAAGAGATCCGTACCGAATACCCTGAACCAATCTACTGGGGCTCATTTATCATGATCGGTCTCGAGTAACATAATTCATTCAAATCAAAGAGGCTGTCTCATAAGTCTCCCTCTGACGTCATCCTGTCACGATAGCAATTAGCTTTCGGGATCAGGATCTCCTGGTGGGTTTCTACCCATTTCCAGGGGATTCCAAATCAAGCTTGGAATAACAAGTGACTTTTGAGACAGCCTCTTTTTATTTTGCTCTCTATAATTGACTTTAATGCCCTAAAAACGCATTTTCGTAGCTATGACCAAGGACTATTCCAAAGCAGGCAAAAATTGGAAGGATATTCTTCATGAGATAATCTTTGAAGCTGACACCCCCGGAGGAAAAGTCTTTGACGTCATCCTTTTGATTGCCATTATTCTCAGCGTAGTAGCTGTAATGCTTGAAAGTGTAGCTAAAATAAAGTTGGAGTATGGTCATGTGTTATATATAGCTGAGTGGGTTTTTACCATTTTATTTACTATTGAGTATGTAACAAGACTTTTGATAGTAACCCGGCCATTTAAATATGCCATTAGCTTTTTGGGTATAATTGATCTATTATCTGTCATTCCGACTTACCTGAGTCTGATATTTGTAGGAGCCCAATCTCTATTGGTAATTCGCAGCATCCGGCTGCTGAGAGTTTTTCGCGTATTTAAGCTTGCACGATTTCTCGGAGAGGCTTCTCAGCTTATGTCGGCCCTAAAAGCGAGCAGGCCAAAGATCATTGTATTTATTGGCGCAGTATTTACCATGGTTGTGATCCTGGGTACGCTGATGTACCTCATCGAGGGCGGGGAAAATGGGTTTACCAGTATTCCTAAAAGTATTTATTGGGCGGTGGTTACACTCACTACTGTTGGGTATGGTGACATCGCTCCTCAAACGGTGTTAGGCCAGGGTTTAGCCACCCTGATCATGATCCTGGGTTATGGCATTATTGCCGTGCCAACAGGCATTGTATCCGCAGAAATGACCCGGCAAAAACCCTATTCACCTGTTAGCACACAAGCCTGCCCGCATTGTGGCGCTGAGGGCCATGATAGCGATGCGGCATACTGCAAGAAGTGTGGAGGACATCTATAACTAGTGCTGAGTTAAGCATACTTTAGCCATACCAAGCTTTGTTCTTTTTGTCCCAT
>NZ_AMZN01000140.1 GCF_000331535.1 Fulvivirga imtechensis AK7
AATGGGACCAGTGGTCCTTTGGATGTGGTTTATACAATTACACCGTACATAGGCACTTGTGCAGGTCCTGACTTTACCATTACAGTAACGATAGATGAGCCGCCAATTTTCACTGGCAACCTTGATGCCACGGTATGTACTGGCGATGCTATAGGCGTTGTTTTGCCATCTACAGACGATGATGGGGATGCCATCAGTAGCTATGATGTAAGCGCTGTAGTAGACCCTGGTTTGGGAGGCACTGCAAGCATAGCTAGCGGTACAACAAATGTGAATTTGATCGCTGGCGACATATTTACAAATGCTACCAATGGTCCTTTGGATGTTGTTTATACAATTACCCCTTATATAGGCACTTGTGCAGGTCCTGATTTTACCATTACAGT
>NZ_AMZN01000141.1 GCF_000331535.1 Fulvivirga imtechensis AK7
TCTAAAATTACCGAAATTTTTTGTTCTATTGATGATTTCTGCCTCGATTTTGTGCCTAAATACCAAAAACTACTTTTGGGGACTAAAAAACGCAACAAACCCTCTAAATTGCATTTATCTGAGATCATGACTATCCAGGTATTATTCCATTTTTCCGGTTACAGGAATTTCAAGACCTTTTACAATGGTTATGTGCGACACCACCTGCGCTCGTTTTTTCCTAATACTGTTAGCTATAACCGAATGGTGGAATTGAAAAGTGAGAGCCTGGTGCCTCTGGCCATCTACCTAAAGAGTATGGCTACTGGTGATTGTACCGGGATTAGTTTTATCGACAGCACGCCTTTGAGGGTATGTCACAATAGGCGCATTCATAATCATAAAGTTTTTGAGGGGCTGGCTACCAGGGGCCATTGTTCCATAGGATGGTTTTATGGGTTTAAATTGCATATAATCACTTCTGAAACAGGTGAAATTGTTGATTTTATGCTGACCCAAGGCAATGTGGATGACCGAAAACCACTCCATATGGAAGGATTTATTAAAAAGTTATTTGGTAAGTTATTCGGAGATAAGGGGTATATCAGCAAGCAACTCTTCAGTCAATTATTCTTCAGGGGGGTGCACCTTGTCACCAAACTAAAGCGCAACATGAAATCAAAATCGATTACACCAGTAATGGATGCCATACTTTTAAGGAAAAGGGCCATCTGCGAAACCATTATTGACCAACTGAAAAATATATTTCAAGTAGAGCACTCCAGACATAGAAGCCCATCCAATTTCTTCAATAATATCTTCTCGGCATTAATCGCATATAACTTTTCCGAGAAAAAACCCTCTCTCAAAATCCAATTTCAAGATACAAAACAGCTCATTTTGCCCCTCTGATTAGTATCTTTATATCGAACTCACGTTA
>NZ_AMZN01000142.1 GCF_000331535.1 Fulvivirga imtechensis AK7
GTTGATTGATTATCAATGTATTGCACAACTTGTCATTGGTACCATAAGAGGGATCTATGCATAAGTAACGGTTTCAAATGTGTATAGACTCTCCCTTGGGGTCCCCGAGGCAAGCTCGAGACAGGCGAGATGACTGTGCTTCTGAGACGAGCTTTTTTTAATTCAATAGCATTGGGGCTGCATTATAGGCGTGTGGTTGGCAAAAGCAATAGGCAATTTACTGTTGATAAGTATACATCAAGTTTCAACCCAATACCAATGACTAGTGACTAATAATGCTCTATATTTCATAGCCGTTATTCCAGCGGAGCCTGTTTTTGGTGATGTAGTCAAATGGAAGCAACATTTTGCTGAGATATACCACTCCAAAGCTGCGCTGAAGTCACCCCCGCATATAACCCTGCATATGCCTTTCAAATGGCGTGAAGACAGGGAAGATAAAATTTTTGAAGCAGTAAAAAAGTCGCTGGATGGACACCACCCGTTTGAGTTGGCACTCCATGGCTTTGGCGCTTTTAAGCCCAGGGTAATTTTTATTCATATAGAGGAAAACCAGGCTTTGAAAGGCGTACACGACAGCCTGAAACGAAATATGAAATCAGAACTGAATATTTTTAATGCTGAATACAAAGGCAGAGGTTTCAACCCGCACCTCACACTAGCCTTTCGTGACCTGAAAAAATCGATGTTCCTGCAGGCCTGGAAGGAGTTTGAAAATAAAAGCTACCAAGCGCTTTTTCCCGTTGATAGCATTGTGCTGTTAAAGCATAACGGCAAAAGCTGGGATATTTATAAGACTTTTGACCTGCGAAAATAGCTATCCCCAATTGCAGAACTCAATACACCAACACGTCCTTTTTATTATTTTCCGTCAATTTCATGCTACGGACTTTCCCATCAACCTTTACATGCACCAGGTTCACCTGATCGTCATACTCTGTGGTAAGAATATCACTAAAGACCTCCAGTGAATTGAGCTTTTTAACTTTCTCTATTTCAAGGTATGCATGCAAAGCATCTACCTCTATTTTATAGCCTAGATAATTGTACGGCTCCGATTTTCCGTTCACCGTGATCTTCAAGTGGGATGGCAAGTAATTCTTTACAAGCTCATCGGTGGTTCTGTTTTTACCAGGTTTGGTAATATCCAGGTGGGGCTCACTCAACTGCACCCGAATGGCCTTCTCAAGGTCATCGAGAAAAATTTTTTGTACAATTTCGAGCGATCTGTTCTCCTTGTCATACTCAATATCACATACGCTCACGTGAATCGGGTGTAATGTGAATGAGGAAAAAAGCAAAACTGCCACTAACATGAAATACTTCGACATTGACATAATATTTTTAACAATTTTGACAAATATAGCTTAAACTTGGTCCTTTAATAAATAAATCACAATGTCAGAATTCGGTATATACTTTGACCTGGGCATGGATCATATTTTGGATATCAATGGATATGACCATATTTTGTTCGTTATTGCCCTTTGTGCTGTTTATATACTTCGCGACTGGAAGAAAGTATTAATTCTGATAACAGCTTTTACTATTGGTCATTCCATTACACTGGCTTTGGCCACACTCCGTATCGTTAATTTTAACAGTGAGGTTATTGAATTTTTGATCCCGGTAACCATTTTTCTGACGGCCGTTTTTAATATTCTAAAAAAAGAGCGTACGGTGGAAACCAGCAAAATACAGACCAACTATATTTTGGCATTATTTTTCGGTCTCATACATGGTCTTGGCTTTTCTAATTTTCTGAGAAGTATGTTAGGTAAAGATAGCAGCATTGTGTCACAGCTCCTGGCCTTTAATATCGGATTAGAAATAGGCCAAATAATAATAGTTGCAGTTTTCCTTTTAATTAGTTTTATAGTGGTCGATATCTTTGGTGCTAAGCGAAGGGATTGGCGGTTGATCATATCTTCGGCTGTTGGGGGTGTCGCCTTAATGTTAATGTTTGAAACAAAATTTTGGTAATTAAATTTTATAACGATGAGAAGAATAATTTTATGCTTACTCACTCTATTCGTTTTCTACCTGTCACACGCGCAGGAAAAGCAGTGGGGAGGTAAGTTTGAGCAGTTAGATACCGAACTACCCACTCCAAACGAATATCGGAGTGGGTCAGGAGCCCCGGGCCATGCGTATTGGCAGCAAAAAGCGGACTATGACATAGAAGTAGAGCTTGATGATAAGACTCAAAGTATCACAGGTAAGGAAAAAGTTACTTACTACAACAACTCCCCCGATAACTTGAAGTATTTATGGGTGCAGCTTGACCAGAATGTGAGGGAGCAGGAAACAAATACATTAAAAGTGCAGCAGTTTGCCATTCAGGATTCCCTTCCCGCAAAGTTCGCGGCCCAAGGACTTGGTATAACAGACTATGACGGAGGTTTTAAGATCAAATCTGTAACGGATGCCAATGGTAAAAGTCTGCCTTATACGATCAATAAAACTATGATGCGCATAGATCTGCCTCAGCCATTGAAATCGAGGGAATCTACTTCTTTTGGCATAGAGTGGAGATACAATATCAACGACAGAATGGACCTGGGTGGTAGAAGTGGCCTGGAATACTTCCCTAAAGATGATAATTATCTGTATACCATTGCCCAATTCCATCCGAGAATGGCAGTTTATGATGATTATGAGGGATGGCAGAACAAGCAGTTTTTAGGAAGAGGGGAGTTCGCCCTAACTTTCGGTGATTTTAAGGTAAAGATCACCGTGCCCTCCGATCATATTGTAGCATCAACAGGTACGCTTCAAAACCCTAAGGACGTACTCACCAAAGAGCAGCAGGAGAGACTTGAGCGAGCAAAAAAATCCTTCGATAAACCGGTAATTATTGCTACTCAGGCTGAGGCTATTGAAAGAGAGAAAAAGAAATCCGACAAAAAATCGACATGGGTATTTCACGCTGAAAATGTCAGAGATTTTGCATTTGCTAGTTCCCGAAAATTCATCTGGGATGCACAGGCAGTAAAAATTGGAAATAAAACTCCATTGGCTATGTCTTATTATCCAAAGGAGGGTAATCCGCTCTGGGAGCAGGAGTCTACCAAAGCTGTAAAAAATACATTGGAGACCTACTCAAAATATACTATTGAATACCCATACCCGGTAGCCATTTCGGTACATGCGGCCTCTATAGGTATGGAGTACCCCATGATCTGTTTCAACTTCGGCAGGCCAAATGAAGATGGCACCTACTCTGATCGCACCAAGTATCGCATGATAGGCGTGATCATCCATGAGGTAGGGCACAATTTCTTCCCGATGATCATCAATTCTGATGAAAGACAGTGGACATGGATGGACGAAGGCTTGAATACTTTTGTGCAGTACAGAACAGAGCAAGAGCAGTATGATAACTTTCCTTCAAGAAGAGGGCCGGCTGCGGATATTGTAGATTATATGAAAGGTGATAAAAAGTATATCCGGCCTATCATGACCAATTCAGAGCAGATCATGCAGTTTGGGAATAATGCCTATGCAAAACCTGCTACTGCTCTAAACATACTAAGGGAAACAGTAATGGGACCAGAACTATTCGATGCAGCATTTAAAGAATATGCGCAAAGATGGGCATTCAAGCACCCTGCCCCAGCCGATTTCTTCAGGACTATGGAAGATGCATCAGCAGTGGATCTGGACTGGTTTTGGAGAGGTTGGTTCTATACCACAGATCACGTAGATATCGCCGTGGATGAGGTGAAGTGGTTTACGCTGAGAACAGAACAATCGAGTGTTGAAAGCAAAGGGAAGAGGGTAAAAAAAGGCGATCTCTCTGCAAAGGATGGAGATAAAAAAGCCATGGATTTCAGTCAGGGGCCAGAGGAATTTTCACTAGTAGAAACAGATCCGCGCTACTACGGGGAGTTTATGAATCGAGTGGACGACAAAGCTATCATGCAAAAGTTCGAGGGTAAAAATCTTTACCAGGTAAGGTTCAAAAATGAAGGCGGACTGGTGATGCCTGTAATTGTGGAATTCACATTTAAGGATGGTACAAAAACAACCGAGAAAATACCGGCAGAGATCTGGAGATATAATGAGGAGGAGGCTACAAAAGTATTTGTATTTGATAAGGAGGTAACCAATATCGTATTGGACCCTAAGCTGGAGACAGCAGATACTGATGTCGAGAACAATATTTTCCCACGTCAGGAAGTACCTTCTGAATTTGATCAGTTTAAAGATAAGAAGGGCAAATAAGCTAAGCCGTTGATTTGAAATTGAGGCCGTCTCGAAAGCCAGTTAGTTATTCCAAACCTTGATTTTGAATCCCTATAGGTGAGTAGAAACTAATCAGGGGATCCTGAATCAAATTAAGATGACGTCATTAAGTAGTGTTTGTAAGAAACTCTAAGTGGCTTTAAGAAAACACCAATGTCAAGGCTTGCGAAGTTCCAAAAAGCGGATCGTACTGAGGTAAGAGAGCATTTTTGGAACGAGCGTAACGCGGACATTGGTGTTTTCTTGGAGACACTAAGTAGACTTTGGGACGGCTTTTTTTGTTTATATGCTTTTTTTACCTTCTAAAATATTTATTTACACCGCATATAATATAGGGAACTAAGGCTTTATGGAATTCATTACCTTTGCGTGTTGAAACTCAAATAAATTTTTTATGAAGAAATATTCAATCCTAGTGCTTTTTGCTCTTCTGCTGTCAACCGTTGTATTTGCGCAGAATGACTGGGAGCAAAAATTTGAACAGTTAGGTCAGCAACTGCCCACCCCTAACTCCTATAGAACCGGCTCCGGTGCCCCCGGTGTGAACTATTGGCAACAACAAGCCGATTACAAGATCAATGTTTCCATTGATGATAAAACTCAAGTGCTGACAGGCTCTGAAACTATCACTTATTATAACAACTCACCTGATATACTGAAATACCTATGGGTACAACTCGATCAGAATGTAAGAGCCAAAGATAACCTGAATGATCAGACCAGTACCGGGGCTATAAGAGATTCTATCCCGGCGAAACTTTTTCAATCTCATATGGCAGCCGCTGATTATGAAGGTGGCTATAAGATAAAATCTGTTAAAGATGCGGCCGGAAAAGCGCTTCCTCATATTATTAATCGTACTATGATGCGCATTGACCTGCCTCAACCTATGAAGCCAGGCAGTACATTTGTGTTTTCAATCGACTGGTCATACAACATCTATGACAGGATGTTGATAGGTGGTCGTGGCGGGTATGAATACTTTCCTGAAGATGATAATTATGCCTATACCTGCGCACAATGGTTTCCTCGCATGGCAGTTTACGATGATTATGAAGGGTGGCAGAACAAGCAATTCATTGGAAGGGGAGAGTTTGCTCTTACCTTTGGTAACTACGAAGTAAATATTACGGTACCGGAAGACCATATCGTGGCGGCAACAGGAGAGTTGCAAAATGCAAAACAGGTATTGTCAAAAACCCAGTTTGATAGACTGGAGCAGGCAAAGAAAACATTTGACAAGCCGGTTTTTATTATAACAGAGGAGGAGGCCATTGCTAATGAAAAGAATAAAGCTACCAAGACCAAAACATGGCAGTTTAAGGCTGATAACGTAAGAGACTTCGCTTTTGCTTCTTCCAGGAAGTATATTTGGGATGCACAGGCGGTGAAATTACCTACCAATACCCCATTGGCCATGTCTTTTTATCCGAAAGAAGGTAATCCCCTTTGGGCTGATGAGTCTACAAAAGCAGTAAAGAATACTCTGGAAGTATATTCGGAAAGAACATTTGACTATCCATATCCGGTGGCAATATCTGTAAATGCTGCTAATCAGGGAATGGAGTATCCTATGATCTGTTTTAATTTCGGCCGTCCAAGAAATGGTGAGATATCAGATAGATTGAGAGACGGCACGATCAGTGTAATTGTGCATGAAGTGGGACATAACTACTTCCCTATGATCGTCAATTCCGATGAGAGACAGTGGACATGGATGGATGAAGGATTAAACACATTCCTTGAGAAAGAAACTAAAAGGGAGAGGTATCCTGACCTTGACCTGATGTGGGGTACACCCAAAGGCGTAGTTAATTATATGAAAGGAGACAAGAAGAACATCAGACCGATCATGACCAATTCTGAGCAGGTAAAGCAATTTGGATACAATGCATACGGCAAGCCGTCAGCAGCGCTTACAGTGCTTCGCGAGACGGTAATGGGCCCTGAGCTATTTGATGCTGCCTTTAAGGAATATGCCAACCGATGGAAATTTAAGCATCCTAAGCCTGCCGACTTCTTTCGCACTATGGAGGATGTCTCGGCAGTGGACCTTGACTGGTTCTGGAGAGGGTGGTTCTATTCTGTTGACCATGTGGATGTTGCGATAGAAGAGGTGAAGTGGTTTAGAATGCGTAGTGAGATTGCTGATATTGAAAACAAGGGCAAAAAGGTGAAGAAGGGCGATCTTACAGCTAAAACCACTGATAGTAACACTTCAGATTTTAGCAATGGACCAGAAGAATTTTCACTGGTAGATACTGATCCGAGATATTATGGTGAGTTTATGAACAGGGTGGACGACAAGGCTATCATGCAAAAAATGTCTGACAAGAATTTCTATCAACTGAAGCTGAGCAACCAGGGTGGTTTGGTTACACCTCTGATCATTGAATTTACATTTAGCGATGGTACCAAAACAACAGAGCACATTCCCGCTGAGATTTGGAGAATGAATGAGAAAGAGGTAACAAAAGTGTTTGCTTTTGATAAAGAAGTGGCCAACATTGTGTTTGATCCTAAAGAAGAGACGGCTGATACGGAAGCGGATAACAACATTTTCCCTAAAAGGAATGTCCCCTCTGAATTTGATAAATTCAAAGGTAGCAAATAAGAATAGAATTGAAATTATTGAAAAGCCCTGGCATCTGCTCAAGATCCAGGGCTTTTTAATGTTAATATTCCCTTCCGACTTCGGTCTTCGGACTTCCGACTCCCTCCCCCTGGCCTCTCCAAATGGGGAAAATACTAAATCAAATTATCGTGAACCTTATTAATACTGTCTTCCGCTGGCGGAGGTGGCCAAAGGCCGGAGGTGGAGAAACTGGAGAGCACCGAACCTCATCCCTAAAGTCTCCCCGACCAGGGGAGAGCCCGAAGGACAGAGGGGTAACCCCACCTACCCACCTCTGTATCTCCTCCCAATGCTCTTAAGTTAAGGCGTCATCCCGATGAAAGAGGGAACTTACTAAGAAGCATAGACGAAACGGCTTAGTAAGATGCCTCCAAAGTCGGCATGACAACTCCTTGTTATTGAAGCCAGTCCGTAACTTAAGAGCATTGAATCTCCTGCCGGGAGAGAGCAGTCCGCGTGTTTTCGATGCAAACTCGTCTTCCACTCAAGACTCACGACCCAATAC
>NZ_AMZN01000143.1 GCF_000331535.1 Fulvivirga imtechensis AK7
TTTACATCAGCGATCTGCTTGATGAAATGCTTTACGTGCTTATCGTCTATGTGAGTGACAACCCGCAGAGCATGCCAGATCCTGCCGAGCAGTTTTACCACCTTCGGCAGTTGAGAGATCTTTTTAAAGAACTTGAAACTGAAAGCTAATGGAGATAGCAGATATCAAACAGCAGCTAGGTTTAGCACAGGTACTGGATCACTACCACCTGAAGCCGGACAAACACGGCATGTTGCACTGTCCCTTCCACGATGACAAAACCCCGAGCCTGCAGGTGTATTACAAAACGCAAAGCTGCTACTGCTTCAGTGCCAACTGCAGCACCCACGGCAAGAGCCTCGATGTGATCGACTTCATTATGTTCATGGAATCCCGATCGTCAGCATCGGGGCACATGGACAAGAGCACCAAACACGAAGCCATCAAAAAAGCGGAGCTTTTGCTCCGTCCTGACAAGGCGCAGCCTTCGTCAGGGACAGAAAGCATGATAACAGGAACCAATGCTGACGCTCCCTCCGGTCGTTCAGCACGAGTTCGTGAGCTCAGCAGAGCTGACCTACTCACCCGAATGTTTACCTACTTCAGGAACGGAGTCCACAACAGCAAACCAGCCAAAGAATACCTCGAGAGCAGAAATCTAAACAAAGACAAACTACAGGTCGGCTACAACAGTGGCCAGTTCCACCATGGAAACAGGAAAGAAAAACACCTGGTCGAAAGCTGCCTGAAATA
The DNA here is from genome assembly GCF_000331535.1 of Fulvivirga imtechensis AK7. GTDB lineage: Bacteria > Bacteroidota > Bacteroidia > Cytophagales > Cyclobacteriaceae > Fulvivirga > Fulvivirga imtechensis. Next base: position 733 of record NZ_AMZN01000143.1, read on the forward strand.
CGGCCTTTTACTGGACAGAGGCCATGTAAACAATAGAACGGGAGAAAAAGCCTACAGCCCTTTTGGTAAAAACTGCATCGTGTTTGCACTCAGGAACCCACAAAACCAAGTAGTAAGCCTTTACTTTAGAAGCACGATTGACAACCATAAAGCGAGGCACTTTTACCTGAAAGACAGACAAGGACTTTACCCCAACCATCCCAAACCAGAAACTAAAAAACTGATCCTGACAGAATCCATTATTGATGCAGCCACTTTGCAACAGCTTGAATTACAGGATTATGAACTGCTAGCCCTTTGCGGTACTAACGGACTAACAGAAGAGCACGCCAAAGCTATTGGGGATCTGCAGGAGCTTGAGGAAATCATCTTCTTTTTAAATGGAGATGAAGCCGGAAGGAAAGCCACAGAGAAATACAGCAAAGAGCTGCAGCAACTAAAGCCTACCACTAAAATTACAGAAGTAGAAGTACCCAAAAATGAAGATATAAACAGCCTTGCCCAATCTCACGAGGCGGAGATCTTCACGCACTTACTAGATAATAGAAAACCTTTTTTTACTTCAAATGAAAAGGAAGAAAAGCCCAAACCCACAACACCAAAACCACCGGCACCAGAAAGCAAATGTATCCTTGATACTGAAAACCCCGAACAAATCACCTTTGAAAATGAGTGGTTGACCGCCACGGTCTGGGGCGGAATCGAGAAAGAGAACCTTAGCCGTTTAAAGGTCAGCCTGCACATAAAAAGCAAGGAAAACAAATACAAGACCTTCAGGGATGATGTAAACCTGTACAGTCACCAGAGCACCAAAAAACTGGTTCAGAACCTTACAGAAGCCTTGGAACTCAGCACCACATTAGTAAGTAACACCGTAACAGAGTTGACCGAGAAACTGGAAGAGTACAGGATGAAGGAACGGGAAGCCCAGGTCAAAGCCCTGAAACCAAAGCTTTATGAAATGACCGACAAGGAAGAGCAGCAGGCCATGAAGTTTTTAAAGTCACCGGAGCTTGTAAAAAAGACCCTGTCTTTGATCAGCCAGAGCGGCCTGATCGGAGAACAGAAAAACGGCTTATTGCTCTTCTTCCTGTACCTGTCAAGGTTCTTTGATGAACCACTGCACGCCATCATCTTTGGAAGATCCGGAAGCGGCAAAACCTACCTGCAAACCAAGATCAG
>NZ_AMZN01000144.1 GCF_000331535.1 Fulvivirga imtechensis AK7
TATTGGGACAGACACCTCAATGGAAACATCCTGTCACTGAAACGCCAGGCGCATAACGCTGACTTCCGCACCATCGATGCACTGCAATACACCTACACCAACGGCAACCAGTTGTCAGCCGTAGCCGATGCCGCGGGGTGGGAAGGCTTTGCTGATAAAAACACTACAGGACCGGACTATACGTATGATGCCAATGGCAACATGACCAAAGACCTGGATAAGGAAATAGAAAGTATAGAATACAACCACCTCAACCTGCCTGCGAAAGTAATCAAAGCCGATGGACATTCTATCCAATACCTGTATGATGCCACCGGAGTAAAATACGCGCGGGAAGTGTATGACCCCAACGGTAACCTCATTAAGAAAACAGAGTACATCGGTGAGCTGATCTACGAAACCGATGCCTCCGGCAACAGGAGGCTGGCGCTGCTCCA
>NZ_AMZN01000145.1 GCF_000331535.1 Fulvivirga imtechensis AK7
CTGCAAACTCCGCCTTCCAGAAATCACGTTGCTGCTCTAAACGCAACTGCTGTTCCTCACTCTGCTGCCACTCAGCATAATCTTTATAATGAAGATGCAATGCCGGCAGGTCTTCTCCATTGTACAAAGACATAAAGTCCTTCACCAGCATCCCTTCAGATACTCCATCACTGATGATGTGATGCATGTCTACCATCAAAAGGTGCGATCCTTCAGAAAGTTTGATCAAACCTGCCCGGAGTTGAGACGAGTTACTTAAATCGAATGGCCGGATGAAGCTTTGAATTATATCCTGTGCCACTGACTCTGAAGCCTCTCTATACTCCAGATCAAAATCTACTGACTCATGGATCACCTGAACTGCTTCTCCTTCTAACATCATAAATGACGTTCGAAGGCTCTCATGACGGCTAATCAATAACTCAAACGCTGATCTCAGCTTCTCTTTATCCAACTCACCTTCAAGCTTCACTACCTGAGGCATGTTATAAACCACCGAATCCTTATCATACTCATATAAAAAGTACATCCTCCGTTGAGCTGAAGATAATGTGTAGTGAGCTTTTTCCGGGGCAGGTGTAATTTGAACGTATACTGACTCCTCCTGTGAAAGAATGAACTCACTTAAGCTCCGGATGTCCTGATGCCTGAAT
>NZ_AMZN01000146.1 GCF_000331535.1 Fulvivirga imtechensis AK7
GCCAGCATACCTACCATCATCTCAATGGAACGATCCACCATCAATCCCACAACCATGCCAGGGCAACAGCCCCTTTCTAAAAGAGAGCGGGCCAACTGATTGCTTCGGGCATCCAAGGCCTCATAGCTCAACTCCTGATCTTCGTATATCAGGGCAGTGTTAGCCGGTATTTTTTGTACCTGTTCTTCAAAAAGCGCTATGAGTGTCTGATCCCTCGGATAATCTGCTGATGTGTCGTTGAATTTACCTAATAATTTTTCACGCTCATTAAGGGGTAAAATATTAATTTCCGAAATTTTTCTTTCAGAATGATCGGTGATTTCCTTAATAATTTGCTGAAAATAAACGATGAACCTTTCTATAGTTTCCTCACTAAACAATTCTGTAGAGTACTCATAGATCAATATTATTTCATCTTTCGAAACTCGTGCTCGTAAAGTAAGATCGAATTTTGATATTTTATGTCCGTTGTTATAATTTTCAAATCTCAAGTCCGGAATAGAAATTTCCTTACTTTCTACCATCGGTTCCAGCACAAACATTATACTAAACAATGGATTGCGACTAGTATTTCGAGGAATTTGTAACTCGCCTATTAATTCTTCATATGGATACATTTCATTATCCAGACATGATAACGTTTTTTCCTTTACGTTCGACAAAAATTCTTTGAAACTCAACGCTCCATTTACGTCATTCCGAATAGCAATGGTGTACACAAACATGCCCACAGCTTCTTCTAAATCTGCATGATTTCGACCAGTAACCGGAGTACCTACAATGATATCTTCCTGGTTTCCAAGTTTGCTTAATAAAACATTAAAAACAGACAAGATGGTCATAAACATTGTAGTTTCAGTTTCCTGTGCTAAAGACCATAATCGCTCTGTCTCTTCTCTATTTAAGATAAACGCCCTGTTATTCCCTTCGAAATTCTTAACAGATGGTCTGGGATAATCGGTGGGCAGATCCAAAACACTGGCTTCTCTGGCAAATTCTTTTTTCCAAAAGTCGCGCTGAGCCGAAATACGTTCCTGTTGCTCTTCACTCTGTTGCCATTCCGCATAATCTTTGTATTGTAAAGTCAAAGGGGCAAGTGTCTCTCCACTATATAAAGAGACTATATCATTGATCAGTATTCCGTAGGATTGCCAATCATTTATAATATGATGTACGTCCAGCATCAAAAAATAAGATTGGTCTGAAAGTGTCACTAAACCTGCTCTAATCAACGGAGCTTTACTCAAATCAAATGGACGAACAAACTTGCTAGTAATGGACGTGATTTCAGCCTCGTTTGCAGCTTTATAATCTTCTATTTCAAATTCTACCTTATCATGAATAACTTGTACCACTTCATGATCCACAAGTTGAAATGAAGTACGCAGCACTTCATGTCGCTGAACCAACATTGTAAATGCATTCTGCAACTTACTTTCTTCCAGCCTTCCATCAAGTTTGATAACCTGAGGCATGTTGTAAGCCAGAGAAGAAGTCTGCAATTCATTAACAAAGTATAGCCTGCGTTGAACAGAAGAAACAGAATAATGATGTTTATTTTTACTCCTGCCGATAGAACTATAAGTAGCCTCTCCATTAAAAGCCTTATAAAACTCTAATATTTCTTCCTTCCTGGATCTTATTCCAGATATAATATCTTCTGTCAAGAACTCTTTTTTTGCTTTTATCTTCAGTTCTCCATTACGAATGTGAATGAAGATGTTTTGACTCTTGAGTTCCTTAATATACTCGACAATATTCATTTTTTTGAAGGTGTTTAGACTATCAAACAAAGGGAAAACCTTGCTGGCAAAAAGTATTAGTATAAATTCAAATTAACTTTGGTTATTGCTCTTTCGGGCAATCATTTTGTACGATATTGAATCAGATTGACACTTCGGTGAAATCCAAATTGCTGTCCTCCTCTTTCATCTCACCCATTGTTTCAATAATATCACTCTGTAATCTTATAGAAGGGTAATTAAAAATTTCTCTCACAGACAATTTTATATTAAATTTCTCAAAGATTCTATTTACTAAAATAATCACGTTTATTGAGTGTCCTCCTAATTCAAAAAAGCTTTTTGTAACATCAACCATGTGCTTTTGAATGTTCAAAATGTCACTCCATATTTCAACCAAATCCTTCTCTATCTGATTAGCTGGTGGCACTATTTCCCCTGGATCATCGTCTTCCAGTAATTTTCGATAATTTACTTTTCCATTAGTCAGGTAGGGTAGTTTCTCCTCAATGTTTATTTTAGACGGAAGCATATAGACTGGTAAGTATCCGTCAAGGTATATCATTATTTTTCCCGCTAGATTTTGATCATTTCTATGATCACTACTTTTTGTAATAAACGCTATAATAGAGCTCCTTTTCTCATTATAAACTACTGCTACTCTTTCTATTTCAGGGTATTTTACCAGAAGGTTTTCTATTTCGTCCAGATCAACCCTAATTCCTCTGACTTTGATCATTCTATCCTCCCTGCCTAGCAGATCAATACTACCATCGGGTAATAATTTAGCTCTATCGCCTGTACAAAAAGCCCGTCTTCTGAGGAATGTAGCCCCATTTAACGTTATAAATCTTTTTTCCGTCAGGTCCGGATCGTTAAGGTAGCCCTTGGATAGATATTGAGAAGCGATATGAAGATTACCCGTACTATTAGGTTGGCATAGCCGACCATTATCATCAAGTACTATTAAATCCGCATCATCTATCGGTTTTCCTATGGGAATTTTTTCTTTTGATATATCCTCTGGCCGAATGTAATAATAAGAGCTAACCATGGTAGCCTCAGTAGTTCCGTAAAGATTTACTAATTGAATTCGATCTTTAAAAATCTCATACCAATGTGTTAGCTCAGACGGAATGATTCTCTCTCCTGAAAGCAATACATACTTCAGTTCCTTAAAACTATCAGTAGATATCTTATCATTATTGAATATACGAAATACACTTGGCACGCAATGAACGAGGTTTATTTTCTCATCATCTATCCATTGACGTAATTTCTGTGATGAAAAAAAATCTTCGTCCCCAGGAGGTACACAAATTGTACCTCCACTCATAAGAGGTACAAAAATATCTCTGAGAAATGCATCGAAAAAGGGTGAGATCAACTGGCTAAACCGGCAACCAGGCTTTATATTAAAGGTTTTTATCTCCCACTTAATAAAATGCCACAGGCTTCCGTTTTTTCCTACTATGCCTTTTGGTACTCCGGTACTTCCTGATGTAAAAAATATGTATAAGTCATCCTCTTCTTGATATTCAGTAACATGGTCATTTTTTATATTAGTGTCTTTCTCTGATAGATCAGTTAATTCAAAGGTCCGAATCCGTTCCTTGTTAACTTTAGACATATCAATCCCAGACGTAATCACTGCATCGAGATTTGATTCGGAAATAATATGTGATAATCTTTGCTGAGGTAAAGATGTATCCAAGGGGACGAAGACGCATCTGGCCAATACGACACCCAAAACACTGGTCACCAAATCTGTAATTTCGTTTGCACAAATCCCTATTCTGGACTGAGGTGTAAATTCATTTAATAGGAATGTCGAAACTCTTTCAGATCGATGAAGCAACTCTGGATAAGAAATAGAACGTCCGTTTTCTTCAACGGCAGTCTTATCATCAAAGGATTTAAGTATTTCTTTAAGATTCTGTTGCGTGTACATGTTTTCTTTAATTTAGTAAACTAGCGTACTAATTTAGTCGTCTGAATATCTTGAATAGATTACATCCTTATTATCGGACTTTATACGGATACTCACAATGTCTATTCCGGAATATTAAGGGAACACGAAAAATCGACAACAACTGGGCTTTCTAAACAATTTTTACCAAACGTATGAAATAACCTTTTCCCTGTAAAGATTTTCTTTAGAAAAAATATTAGTTTATTGCCTTTGCCATTTCGAAAATCTACAACTTTGTTCCCGGAAATCCATTCATTTTTATCAAAAGTTCATTTTGATCCTTTCATTCCCGCTCATATAAAAATTTCAAATTGAAACTTCTGTAAGATCCAGATCATCAATATTTTCACTTTGTACCTGATTGATGACTTCAATCAATTCTGCCTGGTGTTGTATTGAAGGTCTGTCAAATATCTCCTTCAATGTTATCTGGACGTTAAATGTTTTAAAGATTTCGTTTATCAATGTAACCATATTAAGTGAGTGTCCTCCAAATTCAAAAAAACTTTTGTCTGAACTGATTTTTTCCGGATTTAAATTCAATACTTTGCTCCAAATTTTTGTCAATTTCTCTTCTATATCTCCTGATGGAGCAACATAATCCGCTCCTACAATAAAATCAGGCTCAGGCAAAGCTCTACGATCCACTTTTCCTGCCTGCGTTAGCGGCAATCGATCTAGTCTGACGTACAGAGAAGGGATCATATAATCTGGCAGGTATTTAGACAAATGATCATGAAAGGTATCAACTTCTATGTTATTATCAGATACAAAGTATCCCACAAGCTTTTTATCTGTTTCCCCTCCTTTAACCAATACTACTGCTTCCCTCACATCAGGACAGGAAGAAAACTGGGTTTCTATCTCTCCAAGTTCTATTCTAAAGCCACGAATCTTCACCTGATGATCAATTCTACCCAGATACTCAATGTTACCATCTGGGAGCCAACGTGCCAAATCACCCGTCTTATAGAGTCGTTCTCCAGTTTTGTAAGGATGCTCTATGAATCGTTCGGTTGTAAGATCTTCTCTGTTGTGGTAGCCTATTGCCAAGCCATCTCCGGAGATACACAGTTCTCCTACCACACCGATAGGCAGCAGTTTATTCTGCCTGTTCAATATGTATATCTGAGTATTGGCTATGGGTTTACCTATGGTGATTTGGTGTTGGTTCGTAAGTTCCTTCACTGTAGACCAAACTGTTGTCTCGGTAGGGCCGTACATATTAAATATTCTGGCGCTGCTTTTTTCGGATAATAACTTGAGAAGTGAATCAGAAAACACCTCTCCTCCTACCATTATATCTGTCAATTGTTTTAATCCTTCATCTGTCTCACTACTTTCAACTACTACCTTCATAAGCGATGGTGTTGACTGGATCATGTTTACTTTATGCCTGACTATTGCTCTATTTAGTGCAGCAGGATCTCGCTGTTCATTCTCATCAGCCAGTACAACAGTAGCTCCTTGTTGTAAAGGAAGAAGGGTTTCCAGCACAAAAATATCAAAAGAAGCAGTTGTTACTGAAATAATTCTTTTGCCGCTAAAGGAGATCAGATCACTGATACCCTTACAGAAATTATTTACAGCACTATGGGAGATCATTACTCCTTTCGGCTTACCAGTTGAGCCCGAGGTGTAGATCATATAGGCAAGATTTTGCGATTTAGCCCTACTTTTGAATGGTGTACTATCTAATAATGACAAACTGGAGATATCTATAAGCTCAATATCACTTACTGTTGCTAAGTGTGCCGTCTGCGTAATTAACAACGTGGCCCCACTATCGCTTAAAATATAATCTTTACGCTTTGAAGGAAAGGCTGGATCTATCGGGAGATAAGTACCCCCTGCTTTCATTACTGCAAACATGGCAGTCAGCAGTTCGAAAGAGCGATCGCACATGATGCCAATGACACTTTTTTCCGTCACACCATGATTGACCAAATATGCAGCCAGAGCGTCAACCCTGGCATTAAACTCTGCGTAGGTCATGCATTTATTGCCGGATATAATCGCGATATGGTCGGGATTATTTTTTACTTGCTCTTCAAACAGCTCTATAACTGTTTGTTCTTTTGGGTAATCGACCGAATTATCATTAAAATATTCTAACAGACATCGTTTCTCATTCTCTTCCAGAATTTCATCTCGGTTAATGGGCTCATCAAGATGATGAATAAACCGGCTCAACACATTTGTAAAATATTTGAAAAATTTATTGATCATCTCATCATCCATCACCGTGGTGGAATACTCTGCAATAACATGATGTTGACCAAAAATTCTCTTTACGAATATGTCAAATAACGTGTTTTGATTTACATCATTGCTATCGTGCCAAAAATTAGGTGATTCGTCTGATATATTCTCCGTTGGCTCAAACATACTGTCTGTGACCCAAAAATCGATATAGGTAAATGCCACATCGAATATTGGGTTTACACCATCCCGCAAAGGTTCATCCGTTAACTGACGTATTTTATAAAATGGTACTCGCTCGTGAGCTTTGGCCTTTCTATTTCTATTCACCATATCAACAATATAGTCCCTCCAGGTACCTTCAGCAGGCAGGTGAACATTAACGGGAATGTGATTCAAAAAGCATCCCAACAGTTTGTCGCCATCTTTTACGAGCGGGCGGTTATGTGTTGTCAATCCTACCACAAAATTGTCGTCCGCGGAAAAAAGTCCCATAGTGTACGCATATGCACCAAAAAAGAGCTCTTTTACACCAACTTTCAAATCAGAAGCAAGCGACTGAATTCCATTGTCTATTTCAGTATTAATAGGAAAATATCTGGTAATAAAACGATGCTCCTCATCACGTTTCCATAATTGAAATCGTTTATACTCTTTAAGTTCTTCACGCCAAAAATCTATACTCTCCCGATTGTTCTTATCCATGAGCTCTCCAAAAATGTGATCATGATAAGTACACTCAAGCTTATCTGGCGCATAGTTAATATTTTCCTTTAATTTGAAGTAAGTATTATTTAACTCTGTAAGAAATGCATGCAGACTCCATCCATCCAACAACGAGTGATGCATATCAAATATGAGATAACGAAAATCATCAGCAATTTTCAATACATTCATCCTCCAAAGCAACTCTTTGGATTTTCCGGACGCCTTCAGCCGTTCGGTATTGATTTTTTCAATAAAATAGTCTTCCTGCTGGCTCTTGTTCAAGTGTGAAATGTCTATAAAATTCACTTCGGGATCAATTTCTTTCAAAATAATGTGAGCAAAGCTCCCTGTATCATACACCTTCCTAAGAGCATCATGCTTCCGGATCATCAGATTGAGCGCTTTTCTAAAAATATCTTGGTCAAAATCGCTGTAAGGAATCCTATAGTAATTTTGCTCGTGATAAATAATATTATCAAAACGCTGCTCATTCTCATCCTTTAACAAAGTGTAAAATAGCATCCCTTTCTCAATACCGCTCATCGGATAGATATCTTCATATATATCGGGTATTTCATTCTGCCTTTTATAAGCCTCCCGAAACGCCTCAATCTCCTTCTTTGCCAGATCACTTGCTTCTTGATCTATATCGTTGTTATCACGAACCAAATTACTCAGCGCTTCTATGGTATTATTTGTGTAAAGATCAGCCAGTTTAAGATTGCACTCTAATTGCTCGTTGATTTCATAAATTAATTTTATGGCTTTGATAGAATCACCTCCAAGACCGAAGTAATTGTCAATGATGCCTATCTTGGAGATTTCCAGCACATCTGCCCATATTTTTGCCATTTGTTCTTCAAATTCATCTCTGGGTGCTACGTATTCATTCTGCAGCACCAGCTCATGCTGAGACAAAGCTTTACGGTTTAACTTGCCATTGTCTGTAAGAGGCATAGTCTCCATAAATATATAATATTGAGGTACCATATAATCAGGAAGTGTTCTTAGCAAATGATTTCTCAACCGCTCCTTATCCACTTCTTTCTCAGCCATATAGTAGGCTGCCAGGTACCTGCCTTCTTTTAGCATCACTACTGCTTCTTGTATAAGATCATGCTGCAAAAGTTGGTTTGCAACTTCTCCAAGTTCTATACGATATCCGCGGATCTTTACCTGATCATCTTTCCGACCATAAAAACGGATATTACCATCGGGCTGCCAACTGGCCAAATCTCCCGTCTTATATATTTTGCCCACTCCGGTGAGAGTATTGGATACAAACTTCTCATTTGTAAGGTCTTCGTTATTCAAATATCCCCTGGCGAGACCTACACCTCCAATACACAACTCGCCTATACCGCACATTGGAGATAGTCTGCCATAACTATCCAATACGTATAATTGAGTATTGTCAATGGGTTTGCCAATGGGGATATGTCCTGTTTCTTGGGAAAAGTCGCAATTAAAATATGAGACATCCACAGTAGCTTCGGTGGGACCATACAAATTGATAAGTTTAGACTGGTATTTGCCGTTCAATATGTTACCAAACCTGTTTACCTGGTCTGCGGTGAGTGCTTCCCCACTTGAAAAAACCTGTCTTAAAGTCTGAAGCTGACCTGTATCCTCCTTTGCCGCAACAACCAAAAATGCGCTTAGCATTGATGGCACAAAGTGTATTGTGCTAACTTTATAGTCATTTATAGCCTGTATAATTTTATTTGGGTCCTTTTCCTCATCCGGCGGTAATATAGCTAAGCTTGCACCCGTAAAGGACCACCAGAATAACTCCCAGATAGAAACGTCAAAAACCAATGGTGTTTTCTGAAGTAGCACATCTTTTGCTGTTAATTGGTATTTCTTTTGCATCCATTCCAATCGGTTAACTATGGAGTGATGCTCAATCATTACCCCCTTCGGAGTACCTGTGGAGCCAGACGTATAAATTACATAAGCCAGGTCATTTGGACCCGGACAGTTAACTCGTATCTCATGTTGTTCGTTGATCCTCTCCAGAGATGTATCGAGGTCTATTATCCTGGGTTTCAAATTAATATCCAGCGCATCTATATAGCGCTGGCGTGTGATTAAAACTTTGATATTAGAATCTGCTATTATACCGTTGACACGAGCAGATGGGTGGCTCGGAGAAAGCGGGACATAAACTCCTCCAGATTTAATGATACCAAAAATACAAGGTATAATTTCTTCTTCACGCTCCAAAAGCAATCCCACCATGTCCCCGACTTTCACTTCTTCTACCTGTTGCAAATACGATGCTATTTGATTAGATTTTTTACTTAGTTCTTCATAAGTAGTGATACTATCAACATATCTGGTGGCAATATTATCAGGTGCTTTTCTCACCTGCTCTTCAAAAAGATCAATGATTGTTTTTTCTTTCGAATAATCTGTTGTGGTATTATTAAACTCATAGATTAATCGTTGCTTTTCCTCATGAGGCAGGATATCAATTTCAGATAAGCGTATATTAAGGTCAGCCGTTATTTCCGCAATAATGTTTTGAAAATAAATCCCATATCGCGCTATGGTTTCTTCTTTGAAAAGGTTGGCATTATAAATGAAATTGACAAGTATTCCATCCTGCATTTCTACTGCGCTTAACTCCATATCAAACACTGTCTTAATAAGACCTTCCCCAACCGGTTCAACTGATAGGCCAGGGATTTCCAACACATGTTGATTATAATTCTGATAAGCAAAGAATACATCGAAAAGCGGATTTCTACCAGCCTCCCGTTTGATACTCAAATCGCTGACCAGATTTTCAAACTGATACATCTGATTATCAAAACATGAAACAATGTTGTGTTGCACATTTTGCAGAAATTCCTTGTAAGTTAGCTCTCCTTTAGGGAAATTCCTTAGCGGTACGGTATTTACAAACATGCCTGGCACAGATTCTAGTTCCTCTGTAAATCTTCCAGTTGTAACGGTACCAATTACAATATCCTGCTGACCACTTACTCTGCTAAGCAGAATATAATATGTTGACATTAAAACTGAATACAATGTGGCTCCTAAACCTTCGGCCATCTTCTTCATGCCTTCTGTCAACTCTTTGTCAATGACAATATTAACAGCTCCCGCGCGAGCTTTCTTAACAGCCGATCGTGGATGGTCCAATGGTAATTCCAGCACTTCAGGCAACTCTGCATATTCATTACTCCAAAACAAAGCATGGTGGCTAATGATCTTATCATGAGCCCGGCTATGCTGCCATTCTGCATAGTCCCGGTACTGCAGTTTTGGTGTGTCTAACTGTATGTCATTATACAGGTCCACAAACTCCCTGATCAAAAGATTATTTGAGGTTCCATCTGTGATTATATGATGAATATCTAAGATTAGTAAATATTCTTCCTGAGCAATTTCGAACAATCCTATGCGCATCAAAGGGGTCTTACCCAAATCGAAAGGTTGAACGAAGTTCTCAATAAGTGAATGGATATCTTCTGTTGTTTTGGAGAAGTGAATTTTGAAGTCTACTTCCTGATGTATTCTTTGATACAGTTGGCCTCTTTCAGCCTCAAATGAAGTCCGTAAGATTTCATGACGCTGGATGATTTGCCGAAAAGTTTTTTCAAATTTGTTGATATCTAACTTGCCTTTAAGCTTTACTATCGTTGGTATATTATAGGCAATTGAATATTTATCTAAAGCTTTTTCAAAATAGACACGTTTTTGAGCAGATGAGAGCACATATTTTTCCTTCGTATCAGAAGATGGTATGGAAATGTTATTGTGTTCCTTTTGAGATTCCAGGTAGCTTAAGATCTCTTGCTTCCGAGATTTTATTTGATTTATCAGTTCTTCATCTAAAAACTGCCTAGCCCCTAAAACACTCAACTGACCATTTTCTACAGTAATGGAAATATTCTTTTCCCTCCTGAGATTAAATAAAAATTTACCTATTTTCATTGTTTGCTAATGTTTTATTCTGGTCGGATACTTTTCCGAGCCTATATCAATGGGTGATGTATTAAAGTTTTAATTCCACTACTTCGTCAAGATCATTGGCTGATATTTTTATCTGCTTAATGATCATTACGTGATCCGCTAGCTGACTTATCTTGTTCATTTCAAATAACTCCGCCAGTTTAATGTTTATATTAAAGTGCTTGTTTACTTTTGACATCAACTTTACAGCCTTAATCGAATCACCTCCCATCACAAAAAAGCTTTCATTGGTGCTGATACTGTCTTTGTCCAGTTGAAGCACCTCGCTCCAGATCGATACCAAAGCCTCTTCT
>NZ_AMZN01000147.1 GCF_000331535.1 Fulvivirga imtechensis AK7
TCACACCCCAAAGTTACCTTTGACGCATCAAAACAGATGTTTAGCCGGCTCCTGTAAGCAGACTCTGGTGGGTCGGTTCCACCATCTTATTTGCAGTTACGTGAAGCCTTTGCTTCACTCACAGCACACTCCGCACCAGTTGAGTGACTTCCGCACCAGTTGGGCAGTTGGGAGCCAGTTGGGGACAAGACTTGCACAGGAGGGTGTGAAAAAAAGTGGTCGTTTTGAACCAACCTCTTTTTTTAGCTTTAATCATCATCTTTTATAATACTTCATCGCTTCCGGGATCTGCTTCTTCAGGTCTGCGATCCGTGTTTCCGGGTGGGGGTGTGTAGACAAAAACTCCGGTGGACGCTGGCCACTGCTCTGAGCTTCCATTCTCTCCCAGAATTTAGGAGCCTCGTGAGGATCGTATCCGGCCATAGCCATGAAGATCAGCCCAATCTGGTCGGCCTCCGACTCGTGTGTTCTTGAAAACGCCAGCATGCCTAACTGCGTACCTACACCTACTGATTGTAAGAGTAGTTGCTTTGTCATAGTTGGGTTTTGACCCAACGCAGCACTCAGCGAACTTAGTCCGAGCTGAGCTACCAGCCCCTCGCTCATCCTTTCTCTTCCATGATTGGCAATGGCATGGGCTATTTCGTGTCCCATAACCACAGCCACTCCCTTTTCATCTTTGCATATGGGCATAATCCCCGTATAAAAAGCCACTTTCCCTCCCGGCATGCACCAGGCATTGACTGTTTCGGATTCTATCAGATTAAACTCCCATGCATATCCTTTTAATTGATCAGATAATCCTTTCTGTTTCATGTATTGCTCCACAGAGCCTTGTATTTTTCTTCCCACATTTTTTACCATGGCACTCCACTCCTTGTTATCAGAAAGCTTGTTTTCTTTTAGTACCTGCTGGTACTGATCGTAGCTCAATGGCAATATTTCAGAATTGGGCACCAGGCTCAATTGTCTTCTCCCGGTTACCGGCACAGTAGTACAACTATATAAGATCAGCCCCACTACCAGAAGTAATAATATTTTCTTTATCATGGCTCAGAATATTTTTTCCGTAAATAAAAGGTTTTTCATCTTTATGCATTATAAATTTAGATATAATTATAACAAAGTAAATACCAAAAGCTGTTATACATTCATAACTATCTAATAATCAACCGAAATGAAGATATTGGCCATTGGTCGTAATTACGCTGAACACATCGCAGAGCTTAACAATGAGCGACCAGATGAACCTGTGATATTTACCAAACCGGACACTGCAGTATTAAAGAATAACCAGCCGTTTTATTATCCGGATTTTAGTCAGGATGTACATCATGAGGTTGAACTAGTATTGAGGATTTGCAAAGAGGGTAAAAATATTCAGGAAAAATTTGCCCATAAATATTACGATGAAATAGGTATTGGCATAGATTTTACTGCCCGCGACCTGCAACAAAAGGCCAAGGAAAAAGGATTGCCCTGGGCTATTGCCAAAGGTTTTAACGGTTCGGCACCAGTATCTAAATTTCTACCTATTTCTAATTTTGAGAACTTAAGTGATATTAATTTTAGTTTAAAAATAGACGGGGAAACAAAACAGCAGGGAAATACTTCACTAATGCTATTCAGCTTTGATTATATGATTTCCTATCTGTCAAAATTTTTTACATTAAAAAAAGGAGATTTAATATTTACAGGAACTCCCAAGGGGGTGGGGCCTGTTCACATTGGAAATAAAATAGAAGCATATATTGAGGATGAGAAACTATTGGAATTTGAAGTTAAGTAGAAGGCTTTTAATCTTTGTTGGTATCTTTAGCTCTATCGCCAGTTTGGGGCAGTTGGAGGAGAATCATATTTTCAAAGAAAATTACTACCTCTTCCCTATTAAGCCAGGTATACGCAATACCCTGGCTGGCACCATGGGGGAACTTCGATCTTCACATTTCCATACAGGCCTTGACATTCGCACAGAAGGAAAGATCGGCCTCCCTGTACATGCTGCTGCTCCGGGTTATATCTCGCGTGTGGCAGTCTCCACCTCCGGGTATGGCAATGCTGTTTACATCCTGCATCCTAACGGACATACCACCGTCTATGCGCACCTGGATCGTTTTCATGGCGCTCTGGCACAGTATGTCAGAGAGGAACAATATCGTAGAAAGACATTTGAACTAAACCTTTACTTCAGGAAAGATCAGTTTAAAGTGGAGCGGGGCGACACTATAGCTTTTGGCGGCAATAGTGGCTCGTCAGGTGGCCCTCATCTGCACTTTGACCTGAGGGATGAAAATCAAAACCCACTCAATCCGCTAAAATATGGGTTTACAGAGATTTTAGATAATACTCCGCCGGTAGCCAGAAAGATAGCCATCAAAACTATGGACAAAGATGCCAGAGTAAACGGACAGTTTGGCCGATATGAATTTGAGTTGAAACGCATCGGAAACAATTATATAATTGATCAGCCTATTGAAGTTAAAGGAAAAGTAGGTATTGAATTATATGGTTATGATATACTGGACAATGCGAGGTTCAGGTGTGGTATTACTACTATAACCATGACAGCCGCAGATCGTGAAGTTTTCAGGCAGGAGATCAACACTTTCTCGTTTTCGGAGCAGCGAAACATTCTCAAGCACATGAACTACCCCGACCTGCATGATACCGGTGAGAAGTACCACAAGCTATATGTAGATGATGGTAACGAGCTGCGTTTTTATAAAACAGACAACAATAAGGGTAAGCTTACCCTGGAAGGTGATGGCCTGACTCCTGTCAAAATCGCCATGACTGACAGCTACAATAACATCAGCTATGTCGACATAAATTTAAAATCAGCCACCGTGAATTCAGATAAAGCTATTGCCTACGGTAATTCCCATGATACTAAAATCGATCTGATAGATAATACGTTAGTAATTAAAGCCCCTGCCAATGCAGAGAGCTTACCGGCCATATACATTCCTGACCGGCAGGAACTACAGCAGTCATACATAATTAACAATAAAACAGGTGTTTTTCTATGGGATATGCGCCAGGGTCTGCCACATTCGGTAGACATCAATGGAGAGAACAGATTATTGCATTATAAAGAGATGGTATCTCCGCAGCACTCCTTCAAGTATTATAATGACAAGATGGATATCTACTTTCCTGATGGTGCGCTGTTCGATACATTATACCTGCAGGCCAGCTATGACTATATCGATAGCGACAAAACGGAACAGTTCTCTATTGGTGACGTGCAAGTGCCCCTTAAAAAATATATCTCAGTAACCCTAAAGCCTCAAAAGAGCTATAAAGACCCGGAGAAATATTCCGTGTATGCCCTGGACGCCCGTGGCAATGCGCATTACAAAGGGGGAAAGTGGGAGTATAGCCGTATTACGTTCCGGACGCGCGATTTTGGGAAGTTTACCATCCTTGAAGACACTATTCCTCCTAAGATAGTGCCCGTGCGTGTAGACAAGAATGAACTCCGGTTTAAGATCAGCGATGAACGCTCGGGCATCAATGAAATTAAATGCACCGTTGATGGTGCGTGGGTACTCATGAACTACGATTACAAGACACAACTCATCTGGTCGGAAAAGCTGGACTTTACGGAACCTTTTTCCGGTGAGGTGAAACTGACTGTGACCGATAATCAGGGGAATAAGAATATATATAGCTCGTTGTTGTAGAGATTGACCGACTGCTAGACCTTTATTATGCCGTTTCGATAGAGGTCAAGCGCCTGATTTAAAATCGACTCAATGGTTAAAACAGGTAGATCTTTCCTGGGATTTACCCTAAATATCTTCATTCGTGAGCGGCTACCGACCTCTAATCGTGGATGTTCCAGATGTTTTCCCTCCACCATGAGGATGTAGGGCTCGGTTGTTTTCTTATCTACCCACAAATAACAAAACATCTTTTTCCTGAAACAGAAGCAGGGCATGCCCCACTTCATAGTTTCGGTGATGTTGCTATCCTGCCGGAGGATGATATCCCTTAGGGCCAGTAAGCAGCTTTTGTTTGGTTCCTCTTTGCTGAGGTAGTAGTTGTCAAGTTCTTTCATGATGCCTCCTAAACCTATTTCACAGCGATAAAAAAATCAATTTCAGCATCAGCAGGATTTTGTGATTTTTCTCCAAAACTTTCAAAATCAGCGGTATAGGCCCTTTCTAAATCCATTGCCCATATTTCCTTCCACTGATCGACAATTATGTTCTTCATCAGATCACCCCTGGCGGTAAGTTGCACATAGTTACCTCCATTAAATGAGCGCCCGACCATTCCTGCAGGGATGTCATTTTGCGTTTAAAAAAGTATAAATCGTAACTCATGTTTTTTCATATAAATTATCCTCTAAATTTATTCACTTAATTATTTCTTCCAAAGCGTTACATCTTTTTCTCAAACTACTGAAAAGATTTAGTAATACTTCATACCTAACCTCTCCCTTCCAACTCATAATTCCCCAACCTCTCCTCTACATAAAGCTTTTGCACCAACACCATAACCATAACCAGTATCGGTGTGGAAAGGAAGAGGCCAAGCACACCTAAAAACTTCGCCAGGAGGAACTGCACAAGCAAAAGCAAGACCGGGGGGACGTAAGAGGCATGTTTTTGCACGTTTGGCGTAACGAAGTAGCTCTCTATCAGTTGAATACCTAAATAAAGCAGCCCTACGTACAGCGCCTTTTGTGAGCTATCAAGGAAAGCTATGGCAACCGGAGGAACGGCTGAGAGCACAGGACCAATGTTAGGAACAAAGGAAAAGAAAAATGCTATCAGCGCAAAGGTGAATATCAGTGGCATATCGAGCAGCCATAAGCCTATGATCGACATTACAAAAATGCTGAACATATCTACGATCTTGCCAATGAACCACCTGAACAAGGTATTATTCATTCTCGAAAAAAGATCTCTGACAGTGTCCTGATATTGGTTGGGGGTCATATACAGCACTCCTTTGGTGTATAAGTGAGGGCCGGCAGCAAGAAATAGTGAGAAAGCTATGATCAGCAGAATGTCAATAAGAAAATTCATAGTACCGGAGAACACAGTAAAGGCTCGTTTGAGTTGCCCGGATGGAAGCTCTTCTTCTCCTGCGTTAACGGTGTTCAATATCCTCCTTCCCAGGTCAGAATTTTGCAGTTGAGACTCTACACGGTCGACTACCTTAGGTATTTCTTGAGACAACCGATCCACCTGCTCTGCTATACTTGGTGATGCCAGCCACACAAATACAACTATAGCTCCAATATTAAGAAGGATCACAAATGGCAGCGCCATCTTAAATTTCAATTTAGTCTTCCTCTCAATCCAACGAGCTATGCCTCTCCACAAAATGGCCATCAATGCACCCGTAAACAACAACAGAAAATACCGGGCGCCATGGTAAAGCAGCATCACCAAAGCCAGCGCTATGATAACAATGACCAGGCGGGAAATGAAATGCCGAATTTTTCCACCGGAAGGAGCAGTTGCCATTCTTTATAAATACTATTTGATTGCCTCTAATAATGCAACAGATGCGATAAAGAATAGTTTTATTTAGTGTCTCTAAGCAAACATTATTGTCTGCGTTACGCTCGCCCCAAAAATGCTCACTAACCTCACTACGCTCCGCTTTTTGGCACTTCGCAAGCCTTGACCTTGAAGTTTTCTTACAGACACTAAATCTGAGTTTGATGTTAATGGTTAATGGTTAATTGCTGCTTTGACCTGACGATTGATATTTCCCTACAGCTTAAAGCTTAAATCTTGCAGCTAAATGGGTCGGTAAACGTGAATGGTTTCTTATACGCAAACCACTCTCCTCCTGGGAGGAGAAATAGAGGTGGGTATAAACTGATGTTGATATATTTTGCTTACAGCTTACCAGCTATCCGTGTTTCCGGCTTCCGGCTTCTGACTTCTTTTGGGTTACTTCCTTGCAAAGAAAGCTTTACTAGTCCTTACAGGCTTAGTAAAGCAGCGTAATACTCACGACTCCATTTTGCCTACTGCCGATTGAGTTAATCGTTATGCGTTAATCGTTAATGGTTATTCGTTAATTGTTTGACGATATTAATTGTTTGACGATTGATATTGCTTACAGCTATCCGTGCTTCCGACTTCGGTCTTCTGACTTCCGGCTTTTTTGGGTTACTTCCTTGCATAGAAAGCTTTACTAGTCCTTACAGGCTGAGTAAAGTAGCGTAATACTCACGACTCCATTTTGCCTACTGCCCCGATTGAGTTAATCGTTATGCGTTAATCGTTAATGGTTATTCGTTACTGGCTACTGGGTACTGGTTTTTCTGATTGTGGCTTGTGGCTTGTGGCTTGCAGCTTGTGTTAGTTTCATAGCCAGGAAAGCTTTACTAGTCCTTA
>NZ_AMZN01000148.1 GCF_000331535.1 Fulvivirga imtechensis AK7
CGGGATTACTTCCTGATGGGCGGAAGTGACTTCACAAATAAATACGGTACACATCAGTCTCAAACAGATTTTGTAAACGGGGAGCTGTATGTGGTTGAAACTACTACCCGTTGGCGGGAGTATGGCGGTGTAGCAGACGAAACATCTTACAGCTATGAAACTACTTTTACGAAGGCTAGAGGCATGGATGGAGATTGCCCTAAATGTGGATTATTTGAAAGGCTGTGGAATGAGTTTATGTCTGGTACTGGTTTAAAGGAAAACAGGGAGGAAAATGCATATGGTAGGTTTTTAAATAATCTAGCTTCCCTACCTAGTAGCAATGTTGTGATTATTGGGCCCGGGGGACAGGCAACAATAGAGGATTTTGCAAGCGGGAAGTGGAAAAATGGTCGCACAGGCACACTGGATTTAAGTAATCCAAACAATCTTCTAACTGTTCTTTCATTTTTAACTAATACTAATGAATATGATTCTTTTCAAGGTGCAGTGCAAGTTCATAAAGAAAATCCTATAAACCGGAATAATGAATTTGGGTATAGCGTGTTTATGTGGTCAGAAAGCAAACAACTTTATTATAATCGAAGAAATGGGAGAAATGATCCCTTGTATTACTTCGATATTTACCAGAGGAATGGTAGTTATGTAATTCATGCAATTCCTCCTAATCAACTAAAAAACTATAAAAGACTGAAATGAGAAGACTAAAGTATATTGTTATCCTTGTTGCTATGCTCTACGGATGTGGAGATGGTGGAAAAATGAATAGGGAAAAAATGTTAGAGGCCTATGATAAAGCCGACAAAGATACTGTACTTATAGATGAACATGGAAATGAAATAAGGGTGATTAAAGACTCAACAGTGGATATTTTAGATGTATTAATTCCAAAGCGAAACCCGACCAGATTGGTTAATGAAAGTTTAAATGGAAAAGTTATATATAACCTGGATTCAATAGGAAGTAAGGTTTCGATTGTCAATATGGACTACAGCAATGAATATTTTATTATTACAATAAACAATGACACTATTAGGGAAGGAGAGTTTTTCATTGCTGATATTGCTGGAGGTGTTGATGAAATTGATGTTCAAATCAATGGAGAGAAGGAGCAGCTAAAATTAAGTGATCTACCGTATGGATATAAGATTAAAGCAGATGAACTAGGGGTTCAAGAATTTTCAGGAGTAGTAACTACTCCTGAAAAAAAATATCCATTTGAATATAAATATGTAGTTGTAGCAGCAGATAGTTTGGATCGGATTCAAGAATAATTTTTTACACTCTTTTATGAGCTTCCATTACGCCACTATGACCCCGCTACGGGAAGAATGACAGGGGTTGACCCTTATGCCAGTAGTTATCTGGATGAAAGCCCATACAGCTATGCCGGGGCTAATCCGATCTATTACTCCGATCCTAGTGGTGGGTCTTATGCAGATCTGAGTAGAGATGATGAGTTTGTAAATGGTGGGTATAATGTCTTTAATAGTGGTGGTGGATCGAGAAGTGGTCTTCAGTGGGCTAATCAATATCGTAGTGTTGCAATGAATGCCATGCTGATGAGCACTAGTGCTTTCCAAAATTACTACGGTATAAACCAGATGACAGGTCAGCAAAAAGCAGAATTCGGTCGTAATTATCTTGCTTCAAATCCGACTGCGGAAGAAAGAAAGACAATAGGTAACTTCTTAGGTGGTGAGTTGGCTTCGGATGGTACATTCTACCAAACAGTAAGTACCGCCTTATATGGTTCAGACGGAACTATGCTCGGGGCAGGTTATGTGATTCCTCAGAAGATAAATTTAAATGCGCCTGCTTTTCATAGTTCGTCTAATTCTGGTTGGTGGGGCCTTATGACAGATTTTGCACAAGGATTATGGAATAGCCCATTTGCAAGATATCATGTACCAGATTTCCCTTCCTTAGGAGTAGGGTTTTCGGGTATTGCAGGCTTTGGAGGTGGAACAAGCTTCGAATTAAAATGGGTTGCCCGGGGACCAGATGCATCATTTGTTCCTGCAGTAACTGTCACACAAGCTGTTGGAGCAGGATATGATGTTTCTGCAGGAGTACAGATTGGAGGTGCTAATTATCTCGGCGATGTTCAAGACCTTAATTATGAAATGCTCCAAACTCTTTTCAATGCGGGAGATGCAACTTATTTCGGTTCGGCTGGACTTGGACCAGTTTCCTTAACAGGCACTTATACACCAACTCCGACAGGATATGGAATATTGGGTTTCAGTGGCCAGTTTGGTCCCTCATTGGGCAAAGGAGCAGGAGGCGTAATGAACACTAAGTTCCTGTATAACCCTTGGAAGAATTAATGAGACATAAAATAATTATCATTGGAATAGTAGTATCTGTTTTGCTTTTACTCATCTATCTTCAACTGGAGAGGCTTGAGAGAGCAGAGAGTCAATATGAGAAGTTCAATCAGGCAAGTCTTGAAGGAAGAATTTCGTTTTTGGAGGCAAGTGTAGGATTGGTTTATATAAAGATTGAAGAGGATAGCGAAAAATACGCCTTTATGCCACTAGAGATTGCCCCTAATCAGTTGGGATTTTATAGCATAGCTGATCTGGGAGATTCTATTGTAAAGAGACCTTATTCAGACACATTGAAGCTTATTAAAAATGATAAATCATACTATTATACGTTTAAAGATCTTGGTAATTAGCTGTCTAGCTTTAATTTTATTTTATGGTTGTGTGAGTAACGATAAAAGAGAGAAAGCCAAAATAAAGACAGATAAATTATTAGATAAAATAGCAGAAGGAACAGCGTCTTCAGAATTTAAAAGGGAATATTTTCCAAAAGATCAGACGATTCGTATTTTATCTGATCTAAAAGAGAAATGTATCTTTTCTGATAGAAAAGGTGCGTTTGTCAACGACTTTTATAAAAGTAATATTGGAGGACCGGATCAATTATTCCTTCTCTATGAATTCTATTTAAAGTGTGATAGTGTACGGCTGACATTTGGGTACAACTTAGGTGATGAAGTAGAGTTGTTTAAACTGGGAATTCAGCCTATTGAAGAAAATAATTCTATGATCACAAATCAGGAAAACAGGTTGAAATACTAGGGATCAGGGATTACGAGCTTCCATTACGCCACTATGACCCCGCTACGGGAAGAATGACAGGGGTTGACCCTTATGCCAGTAGTTATCTGGATGAAAGCCCATACAGCTATGCCGGGGCTAATCCTATTTACTATTCAGATCCGAGTGGTGGATCCTATGCAGACCTGAGCAGGGATGATGTGTTTGTCAATGGTGGGTATCAGGTGTTTAATGGAGGTGGTGGATATATTCCGAGCAGGGCTTTTGGTTGGGCTAACGACTTGTGGAGCGGTACGGCCCATGAGTCTACCCGGGATTACTTCCTGATGGGCGGAAGTGACTTCACAAATAAATA
>NZ_AMZN01000149.1 GCF_000331535.1 Fulvivirga imtechensis AK7
GAGGAGATTAGTGAACGTATAACGATCTTGAGCATTGCTTGTGTGACCCATTCCCGTTAAGTCTTAAAAAAAGAAAAGTAACTAAAACTCCCTTTCGAAAACTCAAACAGCACTGTCCTCCGCGGGCGGAGGTGGTCTTTCTCAAGCTGGTGCAAGTTTAATGATTGTGTAACACGTGACTCTCCATCGGGGGCAAGCATTTCTCCCAGCTTAGCAGCCCATGCTTCCGATTCTGGTTTTTACCCACCTCTGTGTCTCCTCCCGGGAGGAGATTAGTGATGAGTGGCGATTTTTGGAGTTGCTTTAGTCAAAGGACTTCACGTCTTAAGAAGGATTTTACGAAAGTTCCGCCCTTCTGCTTCTGACTTCGGTCTTCCGTCTTCCGTCTTCCGTCACAAATTAAATTACCACCCTCAACACCATCTTTCCTTTTAGTTTTGTAATTTTGCGGCTTTAATTTTCATCTATGCAAAATATTCGTAATGTTGCTATCATAGCGCACGTTGACCACGGTAAAACTACACTGGTTGACAAAATTATTCATGCCTCAAAAATTCTTCGCGAAAATCAGGAAACTGATGACCTGATACTGGACAATAACGACCTGGAGAGAGAAAGAGGGATAACGATCGTGTCCAAAAACGTTTCTGTTCGATATAAAGATGTAAAAATCAATATTATAGATACTCCCGGCCACGCAGACTTCGGTGGTGAAGTAGAACGTGTATTAAAAATGGCTGATGGAGTGCTCCTTCTTGTAGATGCCTTCGAAGGTCCGATGCCGCAGACACGTTTTGTGTTAAGCAAGGCACTTTCATTGGGATTGAAGCCTATACTTATTGTAAATAAGGTTGACAAAGAGAACTGTCGTCCGGATGAAGTTCATGAGCAGGTATTTGACCTGATGTTCAACCTGGATGCTACAGAGGACCAGTTGGATTTCCCAACGCTGTATGGTTCATCAAAGCAAGGCTGGATGAGCACTGACTGGAAACAGCCTACTGACAATATTATTCCTCTGCTTGACGCGATAGTGGAATATATCCCTCCTGCTCCGCAAAATGAGGGCACTTTACAAATGAGAGTGACCTCCCTTGACTTTTCTGCTTATGTAGGCAGGATCGCCATTGGCAGAATTGCTACGGGAACTGTTAAAGAAGGTGATACTATCGGGTTAACCAAAAAGGATGGTTCTGTAAAAAGAAATAAAGTAAAAGAAGTACACATTTTCGAAGGCCTTGGCAAAAAACGAGTACCTGAAGCCTCCTCCGGAGAGATATGCGCTCTGGTCGGTATTGAAGATTTCGAACTCGGTGATACGGTAACCGATATCAACAATCCTATGCCACTGCCCAGGATCGCTATTGACGAGCCTACTATGAGTATGCTTTTTACTATCAATAACAGCCCTTTCTTCGGTAAAGAGGGAAAATTTGTTACTTCGAGACATATCCGCGAAAGACTTTACAAGGAAACAGAGAAAAACCTGGCTCTAAGGGTTGAAGATACTTCCTCTGAAGATAAGTTCAATGTTTTCGGCAGAGGTATTCTACACTTGTCGGTATTGATAGAGACCATGAGGCGTGAAGGCTATGAACTACAGGTGGGGCAGCCTCAGGTAATCATTAAGGAGGTCAACGGTGTGAAGCATGAGCCTATTGAACACCTGGTGGTAGATGTACCTCAGGAATCTGCCGGGAAGGTGATTGAGTTGGTGAGTATGAAAAAGGGGGAAATGACGGTGATGGAACCCAAAGGCGACCTGCAACACCTGGAGTTTGACATACCTGCAAGGGGATTGATCGGACTAAGAAACAACGTGCTAACGGCTACAGCCGGTGAAGCCATTATGACTCACAGATTTAAGGAATATGCTCCCTATAAGGGCGATATTCCCGGAAGGATCAACGGCTCTCTAATCTCCATGGAGTCAGGACCTGCCACTGGTTATTCTATTGATAAGCTACAAGATCGTGGTATCTTCTTTGTAGAACCCGGGGAAGATTTGTATACAGGTCAGGTTATTGGTGAGCATTCGAGAGACAATGACCTTGTTGTCAATGTACAAAAAGGCAAAAAGCTGACTAATATGCGTGCATCAGGTTCGGATACGAATACCAAAATAGCCCCTCCGAAGCGATTTTCTCTGGAGGAAGCGATGGAATACATCCAAAAAGATGAATACCTGGAAATTACACCAAAGTCGATCAGGATGAGAAAGATCTACCTGGACGAGAACGAGCGTAAGCGTATGTCGAAAGACTAACTGGCTGCTGGTTACTGGTCGCTGGTTACTGGTTGCTTGTTGCTTGGTGACAAAAAACAAAAAGGCCTGGATTTTCCAGGCTTTTTTGTTTAATCCGTCTAAAAACGAGTGGCTAGCGGCTAGCGACCAGCAACCAGGCTACCCCGGTATCTGCTCAAATTTTACTGAAGCCTCTCCTTTAAATGCTTTTCTTGGAATAAGATTCAGAGTTTGGAACATTTCTTCGTCCTGAACTACATCCGGATTGGGGGTTGTTAAGAGTTTATCTCCTGCAAAGATAGAATTGGCGCCTGCCATAAAACATAGTGCCTGCTCCTCCATATTCATCCTTACACGTCCTGCAGAGAGTCTGACCATTGCCTTGGGCATTATTATGCGCGCTGTAGCGATCATTCTTACCATTTCCCATATAGACACCCTAGGTTGCTCAGCCATAGGGGTACCTTCTACAGGCACTAATGCGTTAACAGGCACAGATTCCGGATGTTCAGGGAGGGTAGCCAGCGTATGCAGCATTCCTATTCTGTCGGAGTCACTTTCTCCCATACCTATTATTCCACCGGAACAGACAGATATTTTCGCCTTACGAACATTTTCAAGGGTGTCCAGCCTGTCATCATATGTTCTGGTAGATATGATCTCCTTGTAGTGCTCTTCGCTGGTATCGAGATTGTGATTATAGGCATATAATCCGGCATCTTTAAGCTTTTGCGCCTGCTCTTCAGTAAGCATACCCAATGTACAACATACTTCAAGCCCCAGATTATTTACCCCTTTCACCATATCCAGCACACGATCAAAGTCCCGGTTGTCTCGCACCTCTCTCCAGGCTGCTCCCATACAAAACCTGGTGCTACCGGCATCTTTCGCCTCCTGAGCCTTTTGCAACACCTCCTCAGTAGCCAATAGCTTGTGCACCTTCACATCAGTATGATATCGTGCTGCCTGCGGGCAGTAGCCACAGTCTTCAGGGCAGCCCCCTGTTTTTACGGAAAGCAGTGTACACACCTGCACTTCTGAAGCGTTATGATGCTCTCTGTGAGCAGTAGCTGCTCTGTATATCAGATCCAGAACGGGAGAATTATATATTTCGCTGATCTCTTCTCTCGTCCAGTTGTTTCTTACTTCGGTCATAGTAATGATTCAATTCGTATTTAAAAATCGGGTCCGAAAACGAACGATCAAAGTAAACACATAAAGGTGAAACCTCATCGGTTTATTCTAACAATTTACATTGCTAATGAAAATTTGGCTGACAATCATAGGGTATATGCCCTATGGTGCTAATAAGAAAACTCTAAGTGTTTCTAAGAAAACATTCGGGCCAGAGCAGGAGAAGCCCTCAAAAAGCGGAGTCTCGCACAACTGTCATACAACTGTCGGGAAGCATTTTTGAGGCAAGCGTAACGCAGACATTGGCATTTTCTTAGATACACTATATATTAATCAAGGTTGAACTCATACAGCATTTTTGTTTGAATGCCTTCCTGCTTTTGCACATTCTTTATCGCCTCAAGGTAGGGATAAAACTCACCCAACTCCTTCTTTATGGCTTTTGCCTGTGTATCACCTTCCAGGTCCCGCAATATCTCTTCAAAGATAGTACGCTGTTTCGGGTAGTATTTTACTTTGTAGTCATCGCCAAGGTTGGCTTTACCTGCTGCTATTTTAATAGCGTCATCCAAATCTCCCAGAATATCCACCAGTCCATTATTTTTTGCCTGATCGCCAGTCCAGACTCTTCCTGATGCTATTTTTTTAATTTCATCAACGGTCATATCTCTACCTTCCGCAGCTTTGGTGATGAAGGTTTCATATCCATCCTCCACATCATCCTGAATGATCTGCTTTTCCTGCTCCGTAAGAGGCCTTACCATGGTATAGAGCCCGGAATATTTGCCCGTCTGCACCTCGTCATGGGTAATACCGAGCTTATGATTAAGAAAACCCTGAAGGTTAAAAATAATACCGAAAATACCTATTGATCCGGTAATGGTATTGGGTTGAGCTACAATGGTATCGCATGCCATAGCCATATAGTACCCTCCAGAGGCAGCTACATCCGACATTGAAGCTATTACCGGCTTGCTTTCACCGGCTAGTTTTATCTCCCTCCACATTACATCAGAGGCTACAAAGCTCCCTCCTGGTGAATTGATCCTGATAACAATCGCTTTTATGTTATCATCTTCCCTCGCTTTTCTTATCTCTTCGGAAAACTTCGTAGATCCTATAGTATTTATATCGCCTTTGTCAGGCACAATTTCACCGGATGCTACGATCACAGCTATTTCATTCTTAGACTTATTATACTTGGAAACCGTTTTTTTGTATTTCTCGTATTTTATCAACTCCAACTCTTCATCCTGAGAGGTGCCTGCTTTTTCCTTCATTACTGCCAATACCTGATCCATATAAACGAGACTATCCAAAAGCTTAAACTCCACTCCTTGCTGTGGCTTTCTGGCAAGCATATTGTTTGATATTTCCATCAACCTGGCGGACGCAACATTCCTTGACTCAGCGATGTTGTCTATAACATTTTTATAAGCAGCATTAATAAGAGAGCTCAACTGCAATCTGTTTTCTTCGCTCATATCCTTTCTCATAAACGGCTCTACTGCACTTTTGAAGTCACCCACTCTAAATATTTGAGGCTCTATCTCCAGTTTATCAAAAAGGCCCTTAAAAAACGTGACGTTAGTATTCAGGCCGTTGAACTCCAGGAAACCCTCCGGATGCATATAAACATGGTCTGCAACAGAAGCCAGGTAATACCCGCCTTCAGAGTAAAACTCCGCATAGGAAACCACAAACTTTCCTGATGACCTGAAATCTTCCAAAGCATCCCGCACTTCCTCCACAACAGCCATACCCGCCATCACAAAAGGCGCCTCAAGATATATCCCTTTAATTTTATCATCGTCCTTGGCCTTTCGTATGGCTTCCTTAATTTGGACAAGGCCTATGGTAGCGGGCGCCCCTGAAAAGATCGGCAACACTTCAAGCGGATTTTCAAACTCTACTTCCGAGATAGGCTTATCCAACTTAAGGTGCAAAACAGACTTATCAGCTACCTCAACGACATCTTTTTTAGAAAAAGAGCCAACAAATGCGGCTACTATGCCAAAGAAGAGAAAAAAGGCTAAAACACTAAAGATAACCAGAGCGAGGAATGACGCTAATAAATTTCGCAGAAAATTCATGTTATTAAGGGTTAATAAAGTATCAAAATTAATAACTAAACACGCATTTATAAAACAGAGGTTCCTATTTTTGGGTGGATTTATGATAGAAGGAATATTTTTACTATTAGGCTCAAATTTGGGTGATAAAAAAATGATACTGGAGAAAGCCAGAGCGAAAATATCGCACCGGCTCGGTATTATTATTAAAAAATCTGCACTCTATGAAACAGCCGCATGGGGAAAAACAGATCAGCCTTCTTTCTACAACCAGGTAATTGAAGTGAAGTCAGCCATTACTCCGGTAGATATGCTGGCAGCTATCAATATTATTGAAGAAGAACTGGGAAGGGTTAGAAGAGAAAAGTGGGGTGAGCGGGTAATTGACATTGACATTTTATACTACAGCAACCGGGTCATTAGCTTAGAAAAATTAAACATTCCACACCCCGGAATCCAGGATAGAAGGTTTACACTTGTTCCCTTGGTTGAAATTGCACCGGACTTCCTGCACCCCTTTCTAAAAAAAACCAATCAGCAGTTACTTAACGAATGTACCGATCCTTTGGAAGTTGAAAGGATGGTTAATGGTTAATGGTTAATGGTTATTGGTTATTGGTTATTGGTTATTGGTTAATGGTTAATGGTTAATGGTTAATGGTTAATGGTTAATGGTTAATGGTTAATGGTTAATGGTTAATGGTTAATGGTTATTGGTTATTGGTTATTGGTTATTGGTTATTGGTTATTGGTTATTGGTTATTGGTTATTGGTTATTGGTTATTGGTTATTGGTTATTAGTTATTGGTTAATGGTTAATGGTTTGGTGGTTGAATGGTGCATTAGTCACCAGTTGATGAGAAACCCAGCAACAAGTGACCAATGACAGGATCTGCCTTTAGCAGCTACTTACCTCTACTTCCGAAGCAATTTTTTTTACGAGCCCTTGCAATACCTTCCCGGGACCGCACTCCACAAAAGTGGAAGCCCCATCATGCACCATCTGTTGTACGGACTGCGTCCATTTTACAGGCGCTGTGAGCTGTGCGATCAGGTTTTCTTTGATCTCTTCCACATCGGTTGACGGCTTAGCATTTACGTTTTGATATACCGGGCAAATCGGTTTATTGAATGACGTATTCTTGATAGCAGCGGCTAACTCTTCTCTGGCCGGCTCCATCAACGGTGAATGGAATGCACCACCCACAGGTAGTGGTAGCGCTCTTTTGGCTCCTGCGGCCTTCATCTGCTCACAAGCTACTTCAATACCTCTATTAGACCCGGAGATCACAAGCTGACCGGGACAGTTATAGTTTGCCGCCACTACCACATCATCTATCCCGTTGCATATTTCTTCCACTTTGGCATCTTCAAGGCCTAATATAGCGGCCATCGTTGAAGGATTGATTTCGCATGCCTTCTGCATAGCCAATGCTCGATGAGATACCAACTTCAATGCATCCTCAAACGACAGTGCCTTGTTAGCTACTAAAGCAGAAAACTCTCCCAAAGAGTGGCCGGCAACCATATCAGGCTTAAAGTTATCTGCAGTAAGCGCCACAATAACAGAATGCAAAAATATAGCAGGTTGCGTCACTTTAGTTTGTTTCAGGTCCTCAGCAGTCCCCGCAAACATAATATCTGTTATCCGAAAGCCAAGAATTTCATTTGCCGTTTCAAACAGCTCCTTAGCTTTTGGATTATTGTCATACAATTCCTTGCCCATACCGGGAAATTGAGCTCCCTGACCGGGAAATACATATGCCGTCATAAGTTTGTTTTTATTTGATGAATCGGGGCGCTAAATTAAAGGATTTTTTAATAAGCATCTAAAAACCGCTGCCGCAATTCAGGGGTGGGGATACGGCATTGGTCTCTTTTTCCGAAAAGGGTATAGCGGTACCGGGCAATGATGTCATATACAAAATCGCGTATAACTGTAGGAATGATCTTAAACACTGACATCAACTTCCAGCCTCCTTTAAGCTTTCCTGCTACGTACAAAGCCGCATCACTCCTGGTGAGAAGCTTGCCTTCCTTCGTGATCACTATTATACTTTTTAAGGAAGTATGGTCATAGTGTTGGTCTTTCAGCAGTGTTGTGGCGGTCTGTGATTGCAGTGATGCAAAGAAAAATTGCTCATCAGGATCTCTGTCCAATACAAAGTTGACGGCCCCATTGCATAGATTACAAACACCATCAAAGAGGATGATATCCTTGTCAGTAATTACCTGATCAAATGTACCCATCCCTTGAATTTCTTAACGGATTTAGAGGGATCTACCACATCAAAAGT
>NZ_AMZN01000150.1 GCF_000331535.1 Fulvivirga imtechensis AK7
TCAGGCTGCTGTTTTTTACTGTAGAAAATAGCCAAACTAAAGAGGCACAAGTCGCAGACTTGCGCCAGTTTGGGGGTGTGAGAGGACAGTAAGGGAATTAATCCCTTACTTCCTACTCGATTTTTCTTGGTTCAACAATATTAAAGCTTCGGTAAAAACCTAAAGCTGTATAGCCAAAGGGCGACAGAACCTACTACAAAAAGAAGTGACAATAGTGCGTATTTCCACTTCTCACTCTTGGAACGTTTGTCCAGCTTCTTGAAGTATTTTATATACTTTTCCCCCTTAAATACAGTAAAGTGGCAAAGGGTGTAGGAAAGTATCACATAAATAAAAACATAAATCGGCTTTACGAAGAAATAGACACCTAGATAACCCAGAAAGGTGCTTATTAGCCCCCATAAAAAGAACATTATAAAACCTACTATTGCCCCACCAGAAATCATTATTCCGAAACCAAACCGTTTGTCTGTCCAGATTTTATTTGTAGTATCCAAAAGGGTGGTTCCTTGTTCCTCAAATTTCCTTTTTACGGCTGGTAATTTACCAATGAGTACAAACGGGTTAATCTTATTAGAAAACATATGAAGCTTATAATCCATCTTGTAAATACAGTAATGAAGTATATTCAACCACAATTCAATCTTTCCTATCATCTTCACTTGCCTTAACGTCCATGATAATAATCCACTGCACTCTCACCGAGGTAGCTTCCTAAATAACTTCCACCTACTCCCAGACCAAAACCTCCAATTACTCCACCGATTACTGCTCCAGGTATGGCTCCTACGCCTCCAAACCAAACCCCAATACCGGCCCCTATTAAAGCACCAGCTTTAGCCCCTGCTATACCTCCAACAATACCTGCAGCACTACTGGCTGCTGCCTTTTGGGCATTGTAACCAAATTCTCCACCGTCTGCTACATAGCCTTCATAAGTCATATATCCACCAAGTGCTACTTGTCCTATAACAATGGCCTTTCCGGCTAACTTATAAGTATTAGCAGATTTTATAGCACTTGCTCTACTTCCAGTGTATTGATTAGGTCCACGACCTGAAAACCCTTCATAATATTTTCCATTCTTACCAAGCCAATAACCCTGACTTGAAGTCAGCCCCTCCATTGCCCCATAAATACCAGCACCTATGTTTAAGGCATGATTGGAGTTAGAAAAGTCGGTCATCCCCCCCGATTGTTGTTCATGAGTCATCAAACCCACAGTAGCACCCCCGCTAGCCACCAACTCCTGCACCAAAG
>NZ_AMZN01000151.1 GCF_000331535.1 Fulvivirga imtechensis AK7
TAACACACCGAAATGAGTGGCACTATTCGAACCGAATTAGCCACGCCCAAGGTAGCTTCATATAACTGGTGATATTTGTTCACGTACTTTACATTTTCTGCTCTATACCTAAGATTACCCTTTAAAATTGAAAGCTTCCTTTTCGAAGATAATCTAGATAGAACGGTAAAATAATGTATTGAAGATCTTTCAAAGTCTCTAAGATCTCGACTGATGCTATTAAACTTGTTACCGCTTGTGAGGCAAGATGCAACAACTAGTATAATATTCTCACGCTCTCTATCTAAACTCATAATATCACGAGCATGTATAACCTGCACTTCCCGCTCTGGACGATTCTCATTATAGAATTCAGCGATCCTTTTAGAAATAAATTCTGATCCAGCATCAGGAAGATGTATGATTAGGCTAACAGATAAAGGTAGATGATTCTTAACATACTTGAAAAATTCCTCTTTAAAAGTCGTACTCTTATCATATAATGTTTCGACATCTATATAAATTTCTCGTTTTTTTGACTTTATATCATCCCCTTTAAAAGCCCTTATTGCCTTATTGGAACAAAAGATTTTGATGATATTATCCAGCCATTCAGGTTTGTGCTTTATTTTAATATCCACCCTTTGATTAGATACCCTTGATGGCATAAATTGTTCACTCCGCACCAGCACCGGAATAGAATTTCTATTGCAATACTCACATCCATTGTAATTATGAAATTGATTTTTACTTAATCCTGCCACAAGTTCATCAAACTCCGAATAGATATTAATCAGGAATTTTCGACCATGCCCATCCTTCGAGTTTAGAATAATGGTAACAATCTCCAAATCTCTTTCATGTGTTCTAATCTCATCCTCTAACTTCCCAGAATTAGATGCTGAGATAAGAACTAAGGTTCTTGCTTTAAAAAGATAACCTTCACGCTTAAAGCTATAAGACTTAAAACTATCTATTGGGATTTCAAGAGCACGGTCAAAGAGTCCTCGAATATAGTTCAAAGCGAGGGCTAAGTGAAGTATCGATGAGGTATCGCAAGTAATCTGATCAACTGAACTCACCGTACACCTATTTAATAAACACAAACCCAAAAAATAAATCTCCTCGTTATATAGTAGGATATTCCCTGTTCGTATAAAAAAAGGAGAATGTTTACCCGATGGAAGTACGTAATGAAAGTTATCATCGGATCCCATAATAACGTTTCTACTTTTAATTATTCCGTAAATTCCTGATCTAAGTATTTGCTCAAGGTTTCTAATTGACGTTTGAATGCCGTCTTCATTATAAGGTATTACACAAATGTTAGCTCTTTCTAAATTAGAAATGTCTGATAACCCATTTATAATTAATTCTTTAGCTCTACATGGAAGGCTTGGATATAAATATATTATTTCCCGACATGATTCGAAGTGTTGATAGAATTCTCTTAAATCAATGCGTATTTCTTCCGGAAAAAATTCTTTCCTATAATCAAAAATTACTGTTGACACTTTGTTGTCTGCCAAGTGATTGTATATAAAATATCTCATCACCTAGAATATATAAATGGATACAAAATGGTGATTGACGTGCCTTCTTGTCGTTGAAGTGCTTCTAGACTATTGAATTTTATTCCATTTCCTTCCACTTCACAAGCTTTTAATGGCCTTTGGAAAAAATCTCTATAAATACAAATATTACCAGTTCTTACTCTTATAAGTCCCGTTCCGCTAATTATTGATATTACTCTACTCAAGCCTCTCCCTCTGACATGTCTTCTTCCAGAAGTATCTGATGTAATATACTTATTAAAGCATTTGATTGTTGAATCAATTTCTTGTCCTTCCGACAATTGATCAAAATCTTTACCGGTCCACCTTCTAGCCATCCCTGGACCTGTATCAAAAACTGACACCTCACAAACACCCCACAAATTCCCTTCAAATAGTGCTCCTTGTTTATTGGGTGTTTTTAATTCTCCAGGATTTGATTTCAGTAAATTAAAAAGATAAGTGTTGACCACCGGTTCGTAACCGCTTGTTTCTTTATTTAAATTTTGATCAAGAAACAAATTTATTAATACTGCTCTGAAGTTCGGTGAATAAAACTGTGTGTTATTAAAGTTAGTCTTTCCCCACTCTTCAGTATTTTGAAATAATTCATGAATAACAACTGACAAGTCGTCAATGAGGCTATTTAAATTTAGCTCCTTGGATATACTAAAACCACCAAACTTAAATAATCTTGAGAGCCAGGAAGCAATTCCTTTAGAGTACCTAACATATTCTCCCGAATACAGATAATAATTCTTATGTAGATCGTACTCTTCAAGATGATCAAAACAACCCACCAAAAAACTTACCCCATTTTCTATTTTTGAAGGACTTTTTGTAGAGAAAAACCTTTTTCTAAAATGCTCTAGCTCAGCTTTTTTAAATTCGGTAGCTCCTAGTATTTCTCTATTAAAATCTTGTGAATAGAGGTATTCTTGAATCTTTAAACTTCTTTGAAATACTTTTATTAAATCACCTCGACTAACCTCTTTGTTGTCCTTATCTCTTATAGTGAAATCGTCAGAAAAAAGTAGTGGTGTAGCTAAATGATTAAAGTCATAAGGTCGTGTTAGGACCTTAGAAAAATCAGCTCTTTCAATATTGGTTTTTACACTTACCATACTAGAGAGTCTTAGCTTTGTCAAAAAGAACTGAATCAACGCAATTAAGAATCCAGGATCATATTTAAAAGATTCTAAAACTTCTAGTTCGAATTCGTGATCATCCATAACAATCCATCTTTCTAGATCACTTATTGAGGTTTCTTTGGTTATTTTTAGCATAAAAACAGAAGTGCTTATGAAATATAAAAAAATATTATCATTCTTCACATAATATCACAATTTTCCCCCCATGCATGAGTGATAAGAAAAGAATATTATTTTAGTTTTTTACGCCCTGCCTTTCATAACTTCAGTTTGTATAAAAACAAAAAAACCCTGAGCTATTAACTCAGGCTTTACTTAGTAGCGGGAAGGGACGAATTCTCGAACTTTTTAGAGGAGAGTTTGATGCAGATCAATAGAGTCTCATGTATTTAAAGAATATCTACATCCCGTTCGAAAATAGGAATGTAGGATAATTTTTAGTGAAGCATATGTCGGTGAGTTGAACTACTTTTATTGTAATTAACATAGATTTGCCCAAGTGTCGGGGCCGATAATAATTAATAGGTGAAAAAATTATAGGCATCAAGATTCAAAGAAGGCTTTATAGATGTAAAAAAAATAAAATGAATTTCAAAACTATAGCATTACTGCTTGTAT
Source organism: Fulvivirga imtechensis AK7 (assembly GCF_000331535.1). Lineage (GTDB taxonomy): Bacteria > Bacteroidota > Bacteroidia > Cytophagales > Cyclobacteriaceae > Fulvivirga > Fulvivirga imtechensis. Next base: position 3,302 of record NZ_AMZN01000151.1, read on the forward strand.
GGATTACTACATCTGTAGAGCTTAGATCACAGACTATAAGTTTGACTCCTATGAGTCAAACTTTTCAACGACAGATTTTTGACTATTCTGATTTAATTTCAAAAAGCACACAGTTTAAAGCTCTTCCTAGAATCTTGGAAATTGACCCGATTCAAGAGAATATTACCTATGGGTCTGCCTTACCAGATGGGGCATGGGGTAGGGGATATTTTTCAGAAATGACCATTAATGTTTACAACGATGTAGATCGCTATAATAGTTGGTATAATGATTCTTGGTCTTCATTACCACTGGTACGGCACAACAGCGAAATTATTAGAGGACATCTTCATGCGTATATGAATGAAGGTGGTGCAATAAACCTTGACTACGTTATGCAGGGACTCAATTACCTATTAGAAATTCAGCAGAATCAAGGTGGTTTTCTCCTTTATAATAAGAGGGATTCTCCTTCCAGCCCAGATAATAACGGCGCGAAAGTAGACCCTTATCCAACTTCACATGCCTTAAGAACAATGTCAGAGTGTTATTTGTACTTAAAGGAGCGTAATATTCCTTATGCTAACATGGTTCACTTAAAAGAAGCCATAACAAAATCGGCTGACTGGTTTTTATCTACTGGGCTTCCTGATTACTACAACCTTTCTCCAACTTTATATAACTCTAACAATAAGGGATTTGCTATATGGGCGCTTGCAGAGGCTTATAAGGTAACCAACAACTCTGCTCATCGCGAAGTGGCACAAATTATTACTCAATCATTAATAGAAGATCAGACAATAAACTCAGAAAATGGTGAAGATGGTCTTTGGTTAACAGGAAAGATTGATTATGATATAAATGCCAATGGAGACACAGTTAATCAAAGATATCATGATACACACATTCAATATCATATGCTCATAATTAGAGGACTAGTGGAAGCGATCCCCATCATAAAGTATGATGATGTTGATACTCATAATAGATTAATTGACTGTCTTAAACATGCTATCAATCACATCATCCGGCATAGGCTATATTATGTCATTGGAGGCAGCAATAGTACTGGATACAATTTAAGGAAATATTTTCTAGATACAGCCAAAAAACCATTGGGCATATCATATCACTTTGGTGAGTCTGCTGGATATGAAGGCTTGGCAATGCTGCTTTATCATTCCAAATATCATGATGGTTTCACGGATGAAGAAAGAAGAACAATAGAAAACTTATTAAACTACATCTCACAAAATTTAGACGATGCTGAACTTCGTCACTTTTCAGGTATTGCATATTACAAAAGTTATCTACACGCCCTTGATAATGATTACCGCATACTACACAAGCATTGGAGTGTAGGAACTTATAATGTTAATTTAATAGATAACAGGATAGTAACTGGCGATTTTGATAATGACGGATATCGAGATGATATCGCTGCTATCTACGATTTAGGGTTCCAAACTTCTAGTATTCAAGTTTGGAAATCAGAAAATAGCCACTCTAGATTTCAAGGAAAACTTGGCTGGTGGACAAGCGGCAGTGGGGAATATGATGCTAATAAAGTAACAGGAAGAGTGGTTTCAGGTGATTTTGATAATGACGGTTATCATGATGATATCGCAGCCATGTACGAGCTCGGACCGGGTGACACGAAGATAGATGTCTGGTTGTCAAATGGAGATAGTTTTGAATATCAAGGAATGAACGGTTGGTGGAGTAATTCATCCTACTACGCAACGAGCTTGGTTGATGGTAGATTTGAATCTGGTGATTTTGACAATGATGGCTATCATGATGATCTTGCAGTTATGTATGATTATGGCCAGGGAAACGCGAGAATACACGTATTCAAAGGATATCAAAATTATTTTGTGAAAGATAATAATAACGGCTGGTGGAGTAATTCATCTTATTACGCCACGAGTTTAGTTGATAACAGATTTAAATCTGGTGATTTTGACAATGATGGTTATCATGATGATCTCACAGTTATGTATGATTATGGCTCTGGAAATACGAGGGTGCATATTTTCAAAGGACTACAAAATTATTTTGTAAAAGATAATGGGAATGACGGATGGTGGGTAAGTTCATCTTTCTATTCAACTGATTTTATCGATAACCGTTTTGTTACTGGAGATTTTGATAAAGATGGTTTTCATGATGATTTAGGTGTTATGTATGATTATGAATTAGGGAATACTAAAATTCATGTATTCAAGGGACAAGATGGTGCTTTTGTGAAAGATAATGGAAATAACGGATGGTGGGTAAATCAATCTTATTATTCGACTGACAACGTTGGTGATAGAGTTATTGTAGGAGATTTTAATAAAAGTGGTAGCGGAAGTGATATAGGATGCTATTATGACTACCACAATGATTCTTTTAGGCTACATATTTGGAAATCATTTAAGACGATGTTGTCGTTTCAGGGTCTTAATGGGTTTTGGGGGGTTGAAGATGAGGAAGTTATTATAAATAGCGCTGGTGCTCGACTCAATTCAACTGAAATTGGTACAAACAATGTATTTCCAATTTCAGAATCTAGTAATATAAAGGTATACCCTAACCCAACCAGTGGTGACTTTCAAATATTGCATGACATAACTGAACCTATTACTGTCAAAATATTTAGCTTAGAAGGTGTCGAACTTTATCAAAAAGAAACAGATTCAACGCCTTTATTTGTATCTCTTAGAGATATGCCGGATGGATTATATATCATTAAAATAAGTACTAACTCCCAGCAGCAATTTCTGAGGGTTCTATTAAACAAGTCTTCAAAAATTCACTAACCAAGCCAAAGCTTCCTTTTGTCGTAGTAGCTGCCTGTCCCGGAGAAGTCCGGGAGGAGCAGGACTCCCCGATATCCGCTATCGCTACATCGGGGCAGGCTTCTCGTCCTGCACTTCCATAGCTCCGGATTGTATAAAAACAAAAAAGCCCGAGCTTTTAAACTCAGGCTTTACTTAGTAGCGGGAGCAGGACTCGAACCTGCGACCTTCGGGTTATGAGCCCGACGAGCTACCAACTGCTCCATCCCGCGATGTATCTTTATCAATGTCTGATATGGTAACCTCAGTGCTTTCTAAAAAGTTCATTGACTATTGACAATGAATTTTAACACCATTTCACGACATCTTTTATATTTTCTATCGCTTTACAAAGGATAACAACACTCTTTTGTCTTGTTTTTATATCCCTTTCTCTCAATTGGACTACAAAAGTAGATGGTAGGTATTTAAAAATCAAGTACCTTTGCAAAAATAATTAAAAAACTCTGATGTCAGGCACTGCACATAAGGCTGGTTTTGTAAGTATCATCGGTAAGCCCAATGTAGGCAAATCTACCCTCATGAACCAATTAGTGGGGGAAAGACTGTCTATCATCACCTCAAAAGCACAGACTACCAGGCACAGAATTATGGGGATCATCAGCGGAGAAAATTTTCAAATTATCTACTCCGACACCCCGGGAATCATCAAACCGGAGTACGAACTTCATAATTCTATGATGAAATTCGTCAGCCACTCGCTGGAAGATGCCGATGTTGTGCTGTTCATTACCGATATCTACGAGAAGTTTGATGAATCACTTTCGGATCACCTGCGAAGGATCGATGCTCCTATTATTTTTATACTCAATAAGGTGGACCAAGCCAAGGGCACTCAGGCAGAGGATAAGATCACCTATTGGAAGGAGCATGTGAAAGCGGAGCGTTATTTGGCGATTTCCGCACTGGAAGGGCTGGGAATCGCTGAGCTATTCGCATCGATTGTTGACCTAATGCCAGAACATCCGGCTTACTTCCCGAAAGATGAGCTGACTGATAAGCCCGAGAAATTTTTTGTTGAAGAAATAATCCGGGAAAAGATCTTCCTGAACTATAAAAAGGAAGTGCCTTACAGCACGGAGGTGGTTGTTACCGAATTTAAAGAGGATGAAACGATCATCAGGATACGTGCTGAAATATATGTAGAACGCAAAAGCCAGAAAGGCATCATTATAGGCAAAGGCGGTGAGGCATTAAAAAAAGTGGGCATCCAGGCCCGGGCAGACCTTGAACAATTTTTTAACAAGCAAATTCACCTCGAAACTTTTGTGAAGGTGGCCGAAAACTGGAGAAGAAAAGACATCAACCTGAAGAATTTCGGGTATAAATAAGGAATACCAATGGCAAATATTGTAGCGATAGTAGGACGGCCTAACGTAGGCAAATCAACGCTTTTTAATCGGCTGATCGAAAAGCGGAAAGCAATTATGGACGATGAAAGTGGCGTAACCCGCGACCGCCACTACGGATATGCAGAGTGGACAGGCAAACATTTTACCGTGATCGACACCGGTGGTTATGTCACCGGCTCTGAAGATAAATTTGAAACGGAGATCAGGCATCAGGTAGAGCTGGCCATTGATGAGGCCTCGGTAATCCTGTTCATGGTAGACAGCCATATGGGACTTACCGATCTTGACAAAGATTTTGCTCGTGTACTCCGTACATCGAAAAAACCGATTTACCTCGTTGCCAACAAAGCCGACACAACTGAGTATATGCATATGGCCAGCGAATTCTACGCACTGGGCATGGGTGAAATTTATCCCGTATCTTCAGCAAGTGGCTCCGGAACGGGCGACCTGCTTGATCGTGTAGTTGAACATTTTGATGAGGGCCAGGAGGATCCCGAGTCGGGTATACCGCGCATTGCCATCCTCGGAAGGCCCAATGTGGGCAAATCATCATTTCTGAATGCACTGTTGGGCAAAGAGCGCAGCATCGTCACTGATGAAGCCGGCACTACACGCGATGCCATCAACACGCACTACAAGCTATATGGCAAAGATTTTATCCTAACCGATACTGCCGGTATCAGGAAAAAATCCAAAGTAAAAGAGGATATCGAGTTCTATTCCGTACTGCGATCCATACAGGCGCTGCAGGATAGCGATGTTTGTATTTTTATAATTGATGCTGAAAGAGGGCTGGAAGCTCAGGACATGAGTATCATCAATCTGGCGTTGAAATACAGAAAAGGGATCATGATTATGGTAAACAAATGGGACCTGATCGAAAAAGAGAATAACACAGCCGAACAATACCGTAAGGCTATTGTACAAAAGCTGGGGCAACTGGATTATATCCCTATCATTTTCACGTCCGTTGTTAAAAAGCAGCGTATATTCCAGGCCATTGAAAAGGCCATTAACATCTACGAGGCCAGAACTACACAGGTGCCGACCTCCAGACTTAACGAGGTGATATTACCTGAAATTGAGAAGTATCCGCCACCCGCTATCAAGGGAAAATACATAAAAATAAAGTACATCACACAGTTGCATAGCAAAACTCCGGCATTTGCATTCTTCTGTAACCTTCCGCAGTACATAAAAGCTCCATACGAGCGATTTTTGGAGAATAAGATCAGGAAGAACTTCGATTTTGAGGGGGTACCAATTCGGCTATTTTTCAGAAAAAAATGACATGGATTTGATCTTTACGTGGAATTGTATCTATATTTATGTTTCAAATCAAAACCTGTGAAAAATGAAAAAGTTATTAACATTATTATTAGTATTTGGATTTACCTTCGCGTTTGTAGCTTGTGAAAACAAACCTCAAACTGAAGAAGCTGAAGATACTACTGAAGAAGTAGTGGAAGAAGCTGGCGAGGATATCGAAGACGCTGCTGAAGAAGTAGAAGAAAACGTTGAAGAAGGAGCAGAAGAAGTAGAAGAAGAAATGACTGAAGAAGCTGATTCAGTTGAAAATGCTGAATAATCTTTCTCACTCAGTAATAAAGGGGCTTTAGAGTAGATCTAAAGCCTTTTTTTTATGGCATCTCCCGATATAGGATCTGAAACACAGAAACCAGAAGCAAGAAACATCAACTTACCACACACGGAAAGCTAAAAAAATGAGTTGTGAGGATCCGTTTGTCCAGGGGAAAATATTACTTTTGAAAAGTAAAGATCTTGTAAAGTAAATGTCGGAAGTTGCTTTTAAAAACAAACTCAGTAAATACTTTCCTGAACCCGCCATACATTACTGCTATACTCTTTGGAGAGACCATGCCTTTACTCTGAAGGTAAAGAAAAAGAGGGCTTCTAAATTGGGTGATTACCGGTTTGACCCCAACAAGAAGGTCCACACCATATCAGTAAATAATGATCTTAATCCTTATTCTTTTTTGATCACCTACGTACATGAAGTGGCTCACCTGGTAACTTTTAAAGAGCATAAGCGAAGCGTAAAGCCACATGGCACAGAGTGGAAAAATAACTTCAAGAAGCTGATGATACCGGTTTTGAATAGCGAGGTCTTCCCTGATCGCGTACTTCGCACCCTGGCCAACTACCTCAAAAACCCCAAAGCCTCATCATGTAATGACCACCACCTTATGAAGGCGCTCCAAAGCTTCGATACCAATAAACATGCTATAAGCCTTAGTGAAATCTCCACAGGAGAGCTCTTCAAATTCCGTCATCGTATTTTCAGAAAAGAAACACTTCGCAGAACCAGGTATGTATGCTGCGAAGTGAGCACCAAGCGGAAATATCTCATTTCAAGAGTTGCCGAGGTAGAAAGGGTGTAGCAGTTCACTGTTCTCGGTTCCCAGTTTCTGGTTTCCTGTTTCTAGTGTTATGTTAGTTGTTCTCTGTTTAGTACTTATTGATAAATGTCTTGCACCTTCCACTTCGGTCTTCCGGCTTCCTGCTTTCCGGCTCCCCGTTCTCAGTTATTTATTTACTAAAAACTGTTCCGCCAGATTGATTTGGTCGCCTAGTCTTCCAAATGGGGAGGTGCCCGAAGGACAGAGGGGTTATTTCAACGCATCAAAACGTGCTACAACATCAAGCAGATAGGGAACCGCTCCGGAGCTGTGAGTGGCGCCTTCCAGAGGTATAAGTAGCACGTGATCAGTGGAAACTCCTTCTGCGATCATGCTTTCATACGTATCTATCGTATTTTGGTATGGCACGGTAACGTCAGCAGTACCGTGATACATAAACATGGTGTTCTCCGGAACCCATCCGGTAAGGCTATTTTCATAGAAGGCATTAACAATATCTGTATATTTCGGATTGGTATCAATTGTCGCCAGGAATTCCGGTTCTATGAAATCGACTACCTTTTCAGGAAGGTGATTATTGATTTGACTACCGGATAGTGAGCCATCAAAATAGTCCGGGATATCCGTAGCATATGGCTCTTGAAAAAAATCTGATAGCGGCTGCCCCCAGCCATAGGTTGTTTTATAGGATAGCGCCACATAGGCTATATAATATGGGTCGTTGTAGGTGTCCAGACTGAAAAAATATTCCTGCATACCTTTTATGTCGTAACCACCCGCTGCGGGAGCGGAAGCAACAAGTTCAAAGCCCTTGGGGGCCTCCTGCTCCATAGCTCTATGAGTAGCCATGGTGACATAACCCCCTTCCGAATACCCTGACAGGAATACTTTACCATCAAAATTAAACCCTTCCCGGGCCGCTAACTCCCTTGTGGCAATAAGCATATCTATGACACTACTGGCCGCAGGGTCTGCTCTGTAATATGGATGTAAAATATGGGCGGAACTACCAAAACCAATGTAATCCGGCATAAGGAAAATATAGCCTGCACTGGCCATGCCTGCAAACAGGCTGTTGACCTGGGTGTCAACGGAAGGAGCATCGTTATGAGATACAATGGTACCATGCTGATAGCTCATCATAGGCATAGGATCAGAGGTTTTAGGAAAACCTACAAGCCCTGAAGCAACGATCTCCTTCCCAAGATAATCTGTCTTGTATGTAATGGAGTAAACCTTCACATCATATTCCAGGTAAGATTGCAGGGCGCCATATCCGGAAAATTGTAGTAAAATGGCCAGATCATTTTTCGATAGCTCATTTAATACCTCACCTTTTTCAAGTTTGACATAAGATGGCGCCGGGTTGCCATCGTCATCTCCGCCACACGAAGTCAGCACAACAGGAAAGGAAGCATATAGAACAAACGTTAAAATTTTGATATATCTGGTCATAGCTTGTCGGTTAGCAAAGTCTTCTCTGTATCAAGCGGTCCACCACCTGGTAAAACTGATCAGGATTCATCGTTCTCCACTTCTCGATCTGTAAGCTGCCTCCCATGTTGACATAGGAGTCTACATTGTACTTTTTCTGTTCTTCCTGTACAAAATCAGGAAAATTTATAGCCGCGATCCACCCATCTTCCACATCCTCAAACCACTCCTCATAATAACAATCATCAGACCCATGAAAGTTAAAAACATTTTCACCGATCAGAATATATTTATAGACCCCCTCGCGAAGCAAAGCTTCTATAACATTCCTTTTGAGATGCATGACATCATTATTAATGGTGTCGTTCCATTCTCCTATGAATTCAATAATGGTGTAGCCCTCGTGGTAGTCGACATAAAGGATTTTTAAATAAAGCGTCTCCGAACCCATAAAATCCCAGGAAGGATCGATATAATAGCCATAGATGGTTTCGGAGTATAAATCATAATTGTATTGTTTTCCATGAAATGGCGACCGTTCATCCTCAGCCGGGTTGTACAACTGTAGCCATCGATAGTAGGGTTCAATCTCGTGCATTTCTCCTGATCTGTTCTATTACCTTCCGCACAGAACCATGACGAGCCAATAATTGTTCCGCTTCTGCCCTTCCGATTGATAGTTCTTCCATAAGCATGCGCGTTCCCCGGTCGACCAGTTTATTATTGCTCAACTGCATATCCACCATTTTATTACCCTTTACACGGCCCATCTGGATCATAGCAGCAGTGGATATCATATTCAATACGAGCTTTTGAGCAGTTCCGGCTTTCATTCGTGTACTGCCTGTCACAAACTCCGGCCCTACAATCACTTCGATAGGAAAGGTCACGGATTTTGCCAAACGACTATTCCTGTTGCAGGTGATACAGCCTGTCACCAGCCCTCGCTCTGTGGCCTGTTTTACACCACCCACCACATAAGGTGTGCTACCAGAAGCTGCTATACCTATTACCACATCCTTATGATTGATCTGGTATTCCTGCAAGTCTTTCCAGGCCTGCTCGTCATCGTCCTCAGCATATTCGACAGCTCTTCTTATAGCGCCATCCCCTCCGGCAATAAGGCCTATCACCACCCCATGCGGCACTCCAAAAGTAGGGGGTATTTCCGATGCATCCAGTATGCCCAACCTTCCGCTGGTACCAGCTCCAATGTAGAACAATCTGCCTCCCTTCTTCAATTGTTTAACAATTTCAGGAATCAGCGCCTCGATCTGTGGCATTGCTCGCATTACGGCTTTAGGCACCGAAGTATCTTCCTTATTTATATTTACTAAAATATCTCTTACGGACATTTCTTCAAGGTTGTCGAAGTTAGATGACGATTCGGTTATGTTCATCTTGTTATGTTTTTTTGATGATATAAAGTCAACCCGGCAATAGGTGTCTCTACAATATTCTTAACAACAATACCCATGTCGTTGGCCACCTGCCGGAGGATATTACTATAGTAAAAAGCCACTGAGCCGGTAAAGTGTACGGGCAGTTCACCATATCTATTGTACTTTTCAACGTTTTTTTCAAGAAACAGTTCGAAACCACGGTATACCGTTCTGTACAAACCGGGATCTTTGATATTTTGAAAGATAAATTTCGAAAAACCGGCCAGATATCGGCTGGGCATAGGCTTCTGGTAGATATTTTCAAGTATATTATCCCTGTTAAGGTCAAATCGCTTTAAAAGACGCCCGGCAACATCAGCGCTAAGCTCCTCCCTCAAAAAGGCTGACAGCAATTCTTTCCCCAGCCAGGCGCCACTGCCCTCATCACCCATTACATAGCCGAGTGAAGGCACATTAGCTTTTATTTCTTCCCCGTCATAAAAACATGAATTGGCTCCCGTACCCAAAATACAGGCTATCCCCGCTTCATGACCGCATAATGCACGGGCAGCCGCCATCAGGTCATGATTAACGTGTATCGCAGTGCCGGGAAAAGCTTCTTCAAAGATCTCCTTCAACATCAATTTATTGTGTGCTGACGAACACCCCGCCCCGTAGAAAAATAACTCCGCAACAGGTGCATTGACCTGTGGCTTCAGCGTTTCATTGATCTGAATACGTATCTCCTCTGACCGTTGAAGGTATGGATTGATCCCTTCAGACTTATATTGCTGAATATCTCCTTTCTCGTCAATTAGTCTCCAATCTGTTTTAGTTGATCCGCTATCGGCAATCAGGATCATAATATTTTTATAATTTTGTATGTTAATCAGTATGCTACAACCAAAAAACTAAGTTATGAAGATTAATATTTTCCATCGCCTTATCACCATAAGTTTAGTATTCACTTTCATTTTTTGTATCTCCGGATGCTCTGATAAAGACAACGAAGAACCCCAAAACAACCCTAACACCAATCAATCGCCCGGTGTTTCGGCTACAGATTTCTTGTCGTCCGAAAATTATGACCAGCTAATAGTTGAAATACAGTATACCACGGGTTTTGAACCTCCTCAGCAAGCCGTTAGCAACCTTAGATCATTTTTGGAAAGCATCTTAAATAAACCTTCTGGTATTAGCATAGTTACTACCGAGATAGCCGCTCCGGGTCAGTCGTCATACACCATAGCAGACATACAGGCTATTGAAGATAATAACCGAACTGAATTCTATGAGGGCAAAACCATTGCAGCTTACTTTGTACTTCTTGACGGTGGTTACAGCAAGGATACAGGTAATTCAAAAGTACTGGGCGTGGCATACAGAAATACCTCCATGGCACTTTTCCAGAAAACAATAGAAGATCATTCAGGAGGGTTAGGCCAGCCATCAACTTCATTACTTACCTCCACGGTAATAAATCATGAATTTGGACACATACTTGGACTGGTAAACAACGGTACTCCCTTACAGACTGAGCACCAGGATACTGCCCATGGCAAACACTGTAACGTTGAAGGGTGCCTGATGTACTGGACGGCAGAAACCAACCAGGGCATTGCCGACCTGCTCGGCATGAGCGCTCCTCCTTCCCTCGATGCTCAATGTCTGGCAGACCTGAAGGCCAACGGAGGGAAGTAGAGCGGAGCGCTGAGGGCTAAGTGCCGAGGGCTGAGTGCTGGATGACACTTCGGGCTTCCGGCTTCGGACTTCCGACTTCCGACTTCCTACTTCAGCCTGCCTACGGCTTTAAACTTATCGAATACATTTTCGGTATGCGGGGCATCAGACAATTCATCGGTAAGGTCCTGACCTGCCCAATGCTCGTAATGTTTGCCATCTCTCCACAATTTTGACCGGCTCACATCATAAATAATGCCCTTGTAAGCAATCCACACCTCTTCTCTATCCTGACCGTTTCGTAGGGCTAATTGGCCGTTGGTGTAGTAAGGCAGGTCGTTTATATCCACGGGTATCGCTTAATAATTTATTTTTCCTAAATTTTGAGATTATTTTCCAACAACAAAAAATTAAATCTAATGAAATAGTCATAAAGCAAGCCATACCAACCGAAATGAATAAAGAAAAACATGAAGATAAATAATCGGCAGTTGGCAGAAGCAGTAGGCAAAGGAGGAGTCGGAAGCCCGAAAGCTTGAACCCAGAGTTGGTACGGTGGCCAGCAAACGTTAATCACTGTTTAGCCGGCCGTCAATGTAAAAACACGGACATATTGTGAAAATTTACAACTTGAAGCTTTCGCCTTGCAGCTTAATTCGTAAATCAAAAATCAAAAATCAAAAATCAAAAATCGTAAGTCGTAAATACAGACTCAATAATATCTCAATACTAAATTTATACCCATGAAAATATCAAAATCAGCTCTTTTATTACTAATAGTCATTGTCTTTGCAGCCTGTCAGCCTGCAAAAGAAGAGGAGTCAAAAAAAATGGATGAAGCTCAACTCAAAATCAGAGCCAACGAATTGGCTCATAAATACATCATTACCGATGGTCACATAGACCTGCCATACAGGCTTAAAGCAAGTAACTTCAAGATTGAAGAAGATAAGGACATATTAATTAAAACGGACAAAGGCGATTTTGACTACGAAAGGTGCAAGCAAGGGGGCCTGGATGCTCCATTCATGTCCATTTACATCCCTGCTTCTTACCAGGAAACAGGAGGCGCCAAAGAACTGGCAGATACATTGATCAACCTGGTCAATAGCATCGCCACCACCTTTCCCGATAAGTTTGCAGTAGCCACTTCGCCCGCAGAGGTAGAGCAGCATTTTAAAGCAGGCAGAATTTCTTTGCCGATGGGAATGGAAAACGGTGCGCCCATTGGCGATGATCTGGCAAATGTAGCTTACTTTCATCAGCGTGGTATCAGATACATCACCCTTACGCATTCAAAGGATAACCTGATCTGCGACTCGTCATATGACACTACACGTACATGGAATGGCCTCAGCCCATTTGGCATAGAAGTAGTCAAAGAAATGAACAAAGTGGGTATTATGGTGGATATCTCGCACGTCTCCGACAGTACATTTTACCATGTAATGGAGGTAAGCAAAGCCCCTGCAATTGCTTCTCATTCTTCATGCAGACACTTCACCCCCGGCTTTGAGCGCAATATGTCTGACGATATGATCAAACTACTGGCAGAAAAAGGAGGGGTGATACAGATTAACTTCGGCTCCACATTTATTGATCAACGGTCCCGGGATATTCGCGCACATACCGACAAGTATCTGAAAGAAAATAACCTGAACTATGGCGATTCACTTGCACAGGCATATATTAAAGAATATCAGAGGGAAAATCCTATATATAGCACTGTGCAAAAGGTGGTTGATCACATCGATCGTGTTGTGAAAATAGCAGGAATAGACCATGTAGGGCTCGGATCAGATTTTGATGGCGTTGGCGATACATTGCCTGATGGCATCAAGGATGTATCACAATATCCTAACCTGATCTTTGAGCTACTGAAAAGAGGATATTCTGATGAAGATATCGAAAAGATCTGTTATAAAAATGTCTTTAGGGTATGGAATGAAGTGGAAAAGGTAGCTAAAGAATCGAAGTAAACTTCCAAAAAGCTTAAAAAATACAGTCTCATTCTTTCGGAGTGAGACTTTTTTTATTTATTTGGGAAATAATTCAATTATTGGAGGTGTGAATCCCGGGGCAATTTTTGTTGATTATGGCTTTAAAACACTATTTTATCATTTTCATAATTTTTATACCCCTGGGGCTTCAGGGTCAGCAAATAATCCGGCAGAACCTTGGTCCGAAGATCAACACCAGCTATTCAGAAACTAAGCCTATCATATCTCCCGATGGGAAAACACTTTTTTTTGCCCGTCAAAACTTTCCGGCCAATATCAAGGGGGTTAAAGATGAGCAGGATATCTACTACTCGCTATTGACGGACGGGGAATGGTCTGTAGCCGTTAACATCGGGGCGCCATTAAACGATAAATTTCCCAATGGTGTCAGCTCGGTATCACCTGACGGCAATAGAATATTAGTTCTGAATGCGTACAGGCCGGACGGTTCGGTAGTAAGCGGAGCATCCATTTCCAGCAAGGTACAGCAACACTGGCAATACCCGGAACGCATCTATATTGATGATTTTTATAACAAAAATGCCTACGTGGATTACTACATTTCCAATGATGAGAAAATACTGCTTTTGGCTATTGAAACGAATGAAAGCCAGGGTGACCAGGATCTGTACGTTTCGTTTAAGACCGGGGAGTTCCAGTGGTCAAAACCGGTTAACCTGGGGGCCATGGTTAACACTGCCCAGGCTGAATTCGCTCCATTTTTGGCAGCGGATAATAAAACGCTCTTCTTCGCTTCCATGGGCCACGATGGCTATGGCGATAGTGATATTTTCTATTCCAAACGTCTGGATGACTCCTGGCAAAACTGGACAAAGCCGGTCAACCTGGGCCCTGAGGTTAATTCCAAATATTTTGAAGCGTATTATACTATTCCCGCCTCGGGAGACTACGCCTATTATGTATCTACCAATCATTCGATTGAAGGGTCGAAGGATATTTTTAAGATCACACTACCGTACAAATTCAGGCCCGACCCGGTGTTGCTGATATCAGGCACCGTGTTCGATAAATCCACAAAAGCCCCGGTAGAAGCTGATATTTCTTTTATCAACCTCCCCACCCGCACCGAAGAAGGCTCCGCACAGTCAAGTCCTGAAAATGGCGACTATAAAATGATCGTTCACCGGGGTATGACCTACGAGTACCTGGCAAAAAAATCCGGCTACATTGGTATTGTACAGTATAAAGACCTGAAGCACATTGAAGAATATGAGGAGATCGACAGCGACCTTGCGCTGGTTCCGGTCCGGGAGGGGCAATTGGTCGATGTTCATAACATATTCTTTGAGCAGAATACGGATAAATTTTCGGAAGAAGCTTTTCTCGAACTAGACCGGTTCGTCAGCATTCTGGAGGAATACCCTCAGCTACAAATTGAGATCGGCGGGCATACTGCTCAGTTAGGAACAGCTACTGAAAATTTAAAGCTATCGGAAGCAAGAGCTGAGATGGTAAAAACCTATTTCACTGAGCGTGGGATACATCCAGAAAGACTTATAACCAAAGGCTATGGCAGCATGGAGCCTTTTAAAAACATCTACCGAACCAATTTTAAGCCCGAAACAGATCCACACGACCGAATAGTCATTAATATATTATCTACCACCTGGGTAGAAAACACAGATAAAGATAATGATGGCATTATTGATGATCTGGACAGATGCCCGAATGAAAGTGGGCCTGCTCAAACGAACGGGTGCCCTGATAGAGACGGAGATCTGGTAATCGATCGAGCTGACGACTGTCCTGATGTACCGGGTGTTCCGGAAAATAACGGATGCCCTGAAGTGGCGGAAGAAGTAAAGGCAGTACTGCAGGAGGCTTTGGAAGGAATTGAGTTTGAACTGCCAAAAGATATCATCACTCCGCTATCTTACAGCATTCTTGACAAAGTTGTTAAGGTGATGAAGGATAACCCCGACTACAAGCTCAAGATCTCAGGGCACACCGATAATCAGGGAGACCCTGACACTAATCTGATCTTATCTCACAAGCGGGCTCAGGCTACCAAACGATATCTCGAAGCGAAGGGAATTGACACCTCCCGGCTTGATGCAACAGGCTATGGAGAGGCCAAGCCCATAGCTGACAATGACTCACCGGAAGGAAGGGCCCGAAATCGCAGGGTGGAATTCAAGATCATATTTTAAAGTTAGCCCGATATAGTAGAGCTGATTAAAGGTTTGCATATCAGAAAACAAACATAAAAACCACTTTTTAAAGTCATCCTGCCTGTCCTCTAAATTTAGTGTTGAGATAGTAGTATTGAGTGTAGAGTATCTCATTTAGTAGTTTACATTGCCCAGCCGTTCTTCTACTCAATACTCACGACTCAGTACTCATGACTTCTAAAAGCGGCCGAATTTCAGCGTTACAAAATAATTCAGGTTTTCGAATTCCTTAGCATCAACAGTAAACAGCTTCAGATCCTGGGTAAACCTTTTTGACATGCCAAGGCATAACCTGAAGTGGCGTGCAATGTTTATCTCTAAAGCCACGCCCGGTTCCAGGTACCAAAACACATCATCATCGATCAACTCGTCATATTGATCGTCATTTTCTTCCCAATCATCGTGCAGACCCAGCCATCCTGCACCTCCGGCGATGGGGAAAGTCACATGCACCACCTGGTTCGAAAAAAGGATAGGTTCGAGAAACATGCCCCCATAGCCACCTAATAATACTGCCGTTCTCCCAGGCAAAATGTCATCAAACTCAGCAGTTGGTATCAAACCGTGTCCTTCCAACCCAATAGCCAATGACCTGTTGATGATCCATCCACCTCTGAAGCCTGCCGTCATTATTACTTTTTGCTCAAAATCAGATTTTTTAAAAGTCAGTCCGGCAAAACCACCGGAGTGGTAGCCACTACCTGACAAAGTTTTTATTTCATCCCTTCTATAATATTTATCTTCAAGGTATTCATCCTGGGCTATAGCTGAAATATAGCCCATAGTAATAACCACTACAAGTAATGTTGTTTTCATATTGATTTGCTATTTGTATGGTAAAGACAACCGGGTACAGACAAGGTTTCCATACTGCGGATATTTTGTTGTTTGTGACCAGCAATAGGCCGTTTATCATCTACCACGCGCATTTTGCCATATCCATCAATCAAATGATGACACTACACGTAAACTGTAATATGGAACTCTGTAAAAGATCATACAGAATCACTTGCCTCTTAATACTTGTGCTGTTTCTGCTTTCAATAAGGTATTATCAGCAAAAGCTGTGGGAATCAGCACTTGATGTGGCTCATCAACACTTAACGGCCCTACCCATAAAAAAAGGACTCATCTTCAAAACCACACAGGCGTCATCTCCATGTCAGGCGCAAAAAACAAACTTTGATAGCACTCCGTCTGTTAAAAATATCTGAGAAAATTTGGAGGCCATAGGTGGCAATTGATAATTTCCCTTAATTTGGTGGAGAGATATGTTTGGTCTATTTAAAAAGAAAAAGAAAGAGCCGGGGTTGCCTGCAATTAATGATCTGGACAATAACCCCTTGAAAGAGGGTGACCTGGTTGAAGCCCTGCGATATGACCTGGGACAGTGCAAACTCCTTGTGGTGGACAATGCATATATCTATGAATCTTTAAGCTCAGGTAAGCAGGTAAGCTGGCTCAAAATGATAGACGCTTCTACCGATAACCAAAAAGTAAAAAAGATCCTCTCCTAGCTAGTCTGATGTGGTAATTTCCAAATTGGTTATGGTTGTCCCTAAAGCTTTCAATCTTTTGGGGTAACGTAGTATAATGGAAAAAGAGGAGTGAAAATAGTGAATTAATTTAGTGATCATCATCACACCAAGGCATCTCATTTTGTAGTTCGTATTGCCGTTCTTCTACTCAATACTCACGACTCATTACTCATAACTTTTTTTGCCGGCTACTAAGCTTTCGCGATAGTATGACCGGTCATTTTATATCGAACTCCCACTAGTGTTGAGTTAAGTGTGCCGTATAAATTGCAGTTATTTTTGTTCCAGGCAACGCAAAAAATATGAGCATCCCGAAGTGTTATTAAAGCTTTCAGAACGTAAGTATTTTTTAAGGCAGCATGGAACAAAAAGAACAAAGCTTGGTATGGCTAAAGTATGCTTAACTTAACACTAGCCTAGTACTACTTTGTCATATTTAAGTCATTGATATTCAAGTTTG
>NZ_AMZN01000152.1 GCF_000331535.1 Fulvivirga imtechensis AK7
CCGTTGCTCTACGAAAATTCCAGGATGACGTGGTGGTTTATGACCTCTATTCCTCCTCTGCTTCCTCTGTGGTTATGGCGCGATGTCATTATCCACAAAATCAACTGACAAGTTGTTTAGCACCTACCAATGACAAGTTTTAACTACATGCTGATAGTCAGATGATTGCACCCCATTATTCAGTTTGTAACTTTGCTTCTATTTTGACTTTTCATCGCATAGGTTTACTTTTTTGTCTTGACACAAAAAAGTAACAAAAAAAGTCAAGGCTGTGAGTAAATGGCTAAATTTCAATGCCTGCGATAACAAATCACAAACTCGCCCGATTATCATCGGTCTCAAACAGTGTGATTTACAAAGTATACGTGTGGCATTGAAATTCTTAACGCCATTTGCTCAAGGCCGATCAATAGTTATGTCATTTCCCTCAAAATCAACTCAAAGTTGTTGGAAGCCTCGGGATGACACCCTTAACTAAAGAGCATTGGGGGATGAGCAAAGGAGCAGCGTTACCAAAAACTCGTTATCAGATCGACAACCAAAAATAATGATCCAATCGATTACCAAACATCCCGGGAATTAATAATACATTTGCAGTTTAATTTTTAATAGCATGATCTCAGTTGATTCGGTGACGGTGGAGTTTAGTGGCTCGACACTTTTTAGCAACATCTCTTTTAACATCAATGAAAATGACCGCATAGCCCTGATGGGCAAGAACGGTGCGGGAAAATCCACACTTCTCAAGATAATTGCTGGCGAAGGCAAGCCCACAAGAGGCAAAGTATCCGCTCCGAAAGAAGCAGTGATCGCCTACCTGCCTCAGCACCTGCTTACAGAAGACAAATGCACTGTCTTTGAGGAAGCGTCAAAGGCTTTTGCCAATATTCTTGACATGAAAACTAAGATGGACGAGCTAAACCTGGCGTTGGAGACCCGCACAGACTATGAATCTGAAGAATATTACAAGATCATTGAGCAGGTATCGGAGCTCAGTGAAAAGTACTATTCCATAGAAGAGATCAACTTCGATGCAGAAGTAGAAAAGACATTAATGGGCCTGGGTTTCGTTCGAAGCGACTTCAGCCGCCCTACCAAAGAGTTCAGTGGCGGATGGCGCATGCGCATCGAGCTGGCTAAGATCCTCCTCCAAAAACCCGACCTGATCCTGCTGGATGAGCCGACCAACCATATGGACATAGAATCTATCCAATGGTTGGAAGATTTTCTCATCAACAATGCCAAAGCGGTGATTGTGATCTCCCATGACAAAACCTTTGTAGAGAATGTCACCAACCGCACTATTGAGGTGACCATGGGGCGTATCTACGACTACAAGGCTAAGTACACTCACTACCTGCAACTCCGTAAAGAAAGGCGTGAGCAGCAGCAAAAAGCATACGATGAACAGCAAAAACAGATCGCTGAAATACAGGAGTTTATTGAGCGGTTTAAAGGTACTTATTCCAAGACCCTACAGGTGCAGTCTCGTGTGAAAATGTTGGAAAAGATGGAAATTTTGACGGTTGATGAAGTAGATACTTCGCACCTCAACCTGAAATTTCCCCCTGCTCCACGCTCTGGCAACTACCCGGTGATCATTGAGGGACTGACCAAGAAGTATGGTGACCATACGGTATTTAAAGATGCCTCTATGACCATCGAGCGGGGACAGAAAGTAGCTTTTGTTGGTAAAAACGGTGAAGGAAAGTCCACACTTGTAAAAGCCATGATGGGTGAAATAGATTATGAAGGTAAACTCCAGATGGGGCACAACTGCATGATCGGCTATTTTGCTCAAAATCAGGCTTCTCTGCTGGATGGAGAGCTGACCGTTTTCCAAACCATTGACAATGTGGCCGTAGGTGACATCCGCACAAAGATCAAAGACCTGCTGGGTGCTTTTATGTTCAGTGGAGACGCCATAGAGAAAAAGGTAAAAGTGCTTTCCGGTGGTGAAAGGACCCGTCTCGCTATGATCAAGCTGCTGCTACAGCCGGTCAACCTGCTGATCCTCGATGAGCCTACGAACCACCTCGACATGAAGACCAAGGACATTTTGAAAGATGCTCTAAAAGCTTTTGACGGCACCTTGATCCTCGTCTCCCACGACCGTGATTTCCTTGATGGGCTTGCTACCAAGGTATTCGAGTTTGGCAACAAGCGCATCAAAGAGCATTTTGAGGACATCAATGGCTTCCTGCGGAATAAAAAGATGGAAAATTTGAGAGAGATCGAGCGTAAGGGAGCGGCTTAGGGAGGTTTGCCTGGCATCACACGGTTCGAAACCGTTTCCAAGCTATCCCAGGGTCAGACGGGCTCAAAACCGTCAGCCTCCTATACCAGCACTCACTCAGTTCAAGACCGCGCTTCGACCAACCAAGTCAAAAGGCGTTTCACTGAAGCAGATGGAGAGTTTTACTTTAAGAATCCTGAGCCTTTGGCGGTGTAGCGGGTGGATGGAACTGTTCCTGCTAAGTGGGGCGGACATCGGTAAATACCCGTCTGACGGTTTGGAACCGTCTGACGGGGATACTCGCTCTTTGAAAGTGTTGCTGTTGATGCTGGAGTCAGTTAGAGGTATTCCTGTTGCTGGAAGCTTATCTTTTCTAAGCTTCCAGCCACCCCTACACAAACAACCTTCTCACTTTTTCGGGAGCAATAACCTGATATGACTGCTCGTAAAATGATTGCCTGGAAAGATTAATGAGATCAAAGGCTAGCTCCTTGTCGCACAGTGTTCCGTTCCTTGTTGCGCAATAGTCTTGAAAAGATGAAAAAGGCCATTCCTCCATCCTATCAACTAATCCCGCAGTCATCGGATTCTGATGTATATAGTGGAAGCAAACAAATGGGTAATTCGTGCCACCATTCGTCAGACACTTAGCCTTTGTTTTCTGCCTGAAAAGCGAACCGGTTCTATTCTCCTGTTTGTTAATTGCCTGTGTATAACTGCTTAGCAGTTGCCTGAAGCCGTCTGCCAATGCTGTCATTTCTATTCCTCCTGTTTTTTTCATCTTGATTGACTTGTCCGTTGTGTATACCAAAAAGTGAAAATGATTAGGCATGAGGGCATAGGCTAAAACTGATGTGTAGGGTAAAATATACTTTCTGAATTTCCGCAAAAAATATACGTAGTTTTCCGGTTTGTAAAATAAGAGTTCTTTGTTGTTTCCCTGATTGTAGATGTGGTAGATGTTATTTTCTGCTAATTGCATTTGACATCGGTTTTTATATCCGTCTGACGGGACTCAAGCTTGAAGAGACGTTTTAGTGCTGAAGCTGTTTATGAAACAATTCATAATATCAAAAATAACAAACTTTCCGAAAAGCCCGGGGTCAGACGGGCTCAAAACCGTCAGCCTCCTATACCAGCACCCACTCAGTTCAAGATCGCGATTCGACCAACCCGCAAGTCAAAAGACGTTTCACTGAAGCAGATGGAGGGTTTTACTTTAAGAATCCCGAGCCTTTGGCGGTGTAGCGGTGGATGGAACTGTTCCTGCTAAGTGGGACGGACATCGGTAAATACCCGTCTGACGGTTTGGAACCGTCTGACGGGGATACTCGCTCTTTGGGAGTGTTGCTGTTTGATGCTGGAGTCAGTTAGAGGTATTCCTGTTGCTGGAAGCTTATCTTTTCTAAGCTACCCGGGGTCAGACGGTTCGAAACCGTCAGACACATATACCAGCACCCACGCAGTTCAAGATCGCGATTCGACCAACCAGCAAGTCAAAAGGCGTTTCACTGAAGCAGATGGAGGGTTTTACTTTAAGAATCCTGAGCCTTTGGCGGTGTAGCGGGTGGATGGAACTGTTCCTGCTAAGTGGGACGGACATCGGTAAATACCCGTCTGACGGTTTGGAACCGTCTGACGGGGATACTCGCTCTTTGGGAGTGTTGCTGTTTGATGCTGGAGTCAGTTAGAGGTATTCCTGTTGCTGGAAGCTTTATTTTTCTAAGCTACCCGGGGTCAGACGGTTCGAAACCGTCAGACACATATACCAGCACCCACGCAGTTCAAGACCGCGCTTCGACCAACCAGCAAGTCAAAAGGCGTTTCACTGAAGCAGATGGAGAGTTTTACTTTAAGAATCCTGAGCCTTTGGCGGTAGCGGGTGGATGGAACTGTTCCTGCTAAGTGGGGCGGACATCGGTAGATACCCGTCTGACGGTTTGGAACCGTCTGACGGGGATACTCGCTCTTTGAAAGTGTTGCTGTTGATGCTGGAGTCAGTTAGAGGTATTCCTGTTGCTGGAAGCTTTATTTTTCTAAGCTACCCGGGGTCAGACGGTTCGAAACCGTCAGACACATATACCAGCACCCACGCAGTTCAAGATCGCGCTTCGACCAACCAGCAAGTCAAAAGGCTAAAAACAGAAGATGATTCCAAAAAACAAATATAAGTCATAGAGGTAGATCATTTTAGTCTTTCCAAAACACCTTTCCGCTTAACAATATTTTTATAGTCCCACTGAATTTCTTTCGACTTTTTAAGCCATCGTGCCAGATCCTCCTTGTTGATCTGATCCGCGGAAGTATACCGCATTTCGGCTGCTTTAAACTTGCCTTCTTTCTGTAATCCCTTCTCTTCAAAAGATTGTCCGCTCCAAAAAAGCAATCGAATGCAGCTTTTAAGTTTACTATATCCAACGATCGGGTTACTTTCCAGAAACCATACAGGGTGGGCATGCCATATCTTGTTCTCCGCCTCAGGCAAATGTCGGCTGATCTCCTGCAACAAGACATTACATATCTCTCGGTCTTCGTTCGACTGGGAATCATTGTAAGCCTGGATGTCCTGGTTCATATTTTTGGGATTTTCTATTGTTAAACGCCTGGAAATAGTAACTGTTTGTTATGCGAAAAACTGAGCGGGAATAATAATGCCGCTAACCAGCGTTTTCATATGCTGTTTTGAGCCAATCAATAACCTCTTTGTCAATATCATTAACATCCGTGAGGTTAATCTTGTGAGAATACATAGCGTTAGACGCATTGATGGCTTCCAATTTTCCTTTTGGCTCCTGCCCTTTTAGGTTTATTCCTACCTCAAACCGGCTTTTTGTCGCTGGCTGGAGAATAGCAAATTGTTTCTTGCGCCTTAAGCTCACATAAGCATTTTTGGGCACTACTTCTATATCCTTTCCAAATTGCAGAACTTCAGATAATAGTTTATCATATACAGGCTTGAAATGCTCCTTTCCCTTATACTGCTTTTCAATTAACTCATCTTTATTTTCCACCGAACCAGCGTCTGCCTCCCTGGATTTCAGAGCGACCATATTAGCATAACCGTGGGTAAACGAATGTTCTTCTTTTAGAAACTTTAGAATTTCCCCATGTTTATTGAACCCTTGTTTTTTAACAACTTCTACCCACTGTTCAAGTGTTTTACCGGTGTTCTTATGAAGGTTCGCCAACATCGTTTGCTCTGCCTTATCCATGCTTTATGTTTTGTAGCTTATACTATCTGTACTGTCGATACCAATTTAGCGAATCCTATTAAATAAACCACTCCAAATGCTTAACCATTGTCAGATGTCTATGACACAACTGTCAGAGCGGCAACAAAATAAAATGACCATCAGCAGCAGTAAGTTTCTCACATTCGCTGCTGATGGTCAACCTATATCTCAACAATTAAAACTACCGTCCCAATAGCAACAGTTTCCTGGAAAAAACCCCGCTCCGTGTACTGATTATACAGTAATAAGTTCCCGGGTCCAAATCGCTTCCATCGATCGAAACGGTATACCTTTCAAAACTTTTAACCTCTGATTCAAGTATCGTTTTGAGGCATACGCCATCCAATGAATAAAGCATTACCGTTACAACATCATCTTCCCTGGACTCGAATTCTACCCTTGTGCTTTCAGTAAATGGATTAGGATGCGATTCAATAGAAATATGGTTTTTAAATCGAATAGTTTCCTCCAACGGATTGCTTCTTGCAGATTCAACAGCGATCTCCGTTTGCTCACCTGTTTCCAGTACCATGCTGCAGGTGTTGGAGCAGCCTGTAGTATTGCTTGTTGTTGTAAGGATAAAAGTGGCGCTCGTTCCTTCTGATCCCACCAGATAAGTAAGCTCCGGTGTATTCTCCCCGGAAACGATCGACCATCCTTCACCATTAATAGACCAGGAATAGGAAACATCGCCAATTATGCCGGCAGTTATTGTTTCAGTGCTTAACGGCTCCGGAGGCCCAGGTGGTAAGTTAATATTGCAAGCCGGCTGTGAATAATCAATGCCTACTTCGGTAGTAGTCGTAGTGGTACAACCAGTGCTTTCCTTCGTCACCTCAAGGGTGTATTCTCCTGGAGAAGTAACAGTCGTAGTAGCTGTTATCGCAATCACACTACCAGCGCTTAACCAACGATAGGTTACGCCCTCTGTCGTAGTAGAGCCAGTTAATTCTACGCTGGTAACATCGCAGGTCAGCGGACCAGAATTGCCCGCAGTCACGCCTTCAGGCTGTGAATAATCGATGTCTACTTCAGTAGTAGTCGTAGTTGTACAACCGGTGCTTTCTTTCGTCACCTCAAGGGTATATTCTCCCGGAGAAGTCACAGTCGTAGTAGCTGTTATCGCAATCACACTACCAGCGCTTAACCAACGATAGGTTACGCCCTCTGTCGTAGTAGAGCCAGTTAATTCTACGCTGGTAACATCGCAGGTCAGCGGACCAGAATTGC
>NZ_AMZN01000153.1 GCF_000331535.1 Fulvivirga imtechensis AK7
TAATTATCTGACTATCAGCATGTAATGAAAACTTGTCATTGGTATGAAAGAGGGAACTTACTAAGAAGCATAGACGAAACGACTTAGTAAGATGCCTCCAAAGTCGGCATGACAACTCCTATTATTGAAGCCAGCCCTTAACTAAAGAGCATTGACCGGACCCAAGGAGGGATTTATGCAAATAGAAATCAAAGCTTAGCATCTGTATTTGCCAAACCCTGAAAAGGTCAATATGAATGACACGGGGTAAAATCAGATCAATTTATCGAACCTCCTCATCATTCAATCTTGCCTGTATCAGGTCAATGGTAGTGTTGAACAGGTTGCGCACATTAAGCAGGTTGTTCTTTACGACCTTTGGGTCTGCAGAAGAGTCGTTGATCAGCATTTCACCTTTTTCTATTTCCTTTTCGAGCAAAGCAATATCAAAAAGCTTAAGTGAAGGTCCTACCTTATGTTTCATTGCTTTCAGTAGCTTCTCATCCTTTTTACGAAAAGCATCCAGGTAGATATCCCGGTATTTGTGTAGCTCCTGGATGGCTGTTTTTAAGAGCCTTGTTACAAATTGATTGTCTCCATCAGCCACTTTTTCCACTTTGGAAAAATCAACAAAGAACGGTTCCTTTCTGGTTTTTCTTGGTTTTATATTCGGATTACCTCTTACAGCCTGATACAATTTCTCATACAGATGGTCAGGATTGAAGGGTTTTAGTAATGCTTCTTTAATAGTAGTACCGGCTATATTTTTCCTCGCCTCACTCAGGGAAGCAGCAGTAAGTGCAATTATTGGCAGGTCATCGTACCGGTCTCAGAGCTTCCTTATTTCTGCTGTTGTAGCAATGCCATCCATTTCAGGCATCTCAATATCCATCAGTACCACATCGTAATCAGTCATTTTTACCATTTCAATGGCTTCAGCACCATTATCCGCTTTGTCCGGATCAGCGCCCCATTTACTGAGAAATTTGGCTGCCACCAACTGGTTGATATAGCTGTCATCCACAATAAGCACCCTTGCACCGGAGAGACTCATATTTGTCTCATCACCCACAGGGGTTCTGGGTTTAGCGCACAGATCTTCTTTTACACGCTTAAGCTTTAGCGTAAAGCTGAACTCCGATCCCTTGTCAACGACACTTTCCAGGTGAATGGAGCTGCCCCACATTTCTATAAGTTTCCTGGTAATGGACAAGCCGAGGCCTGTGCCCCCGTATTTACGAGAGGTTTCTTTTTCAGCCTGCGAGAAACGCTCAAAAATGGTTTCAAGCTTTTCTTTTAGTATTCCGATACCTGTGTCCCTGACTTTAAAATTTATGAATAGATCATTTCGATTTTCATCTACAAGGTCAGCAATGATAGTTACCGAACCATGTGGTGTAAACTTCAGTGCATTGCTCATCAGGTTGTTGATGATCTGACTGAGGCGTAGTGGATCGGCCAATACTGTTTGCGGAATATTCCGGTCTACCTGTGCCTTTACCGCTACATCCTTAAGCACAGCTCTTGGTTGAAAGCTGCGCTGGATGCTGTTAAGCAGTTGATGTAAATTTACCTCTGTTTCCTCCAGTTCGATGGCGCCAGCTTCAAGCTTGTTATAGTCCAGTACGTCATTGATCAACGCCAAAAGATTTTCAGCCGAAAATTTCAGTGTGTTAAGGTTTTCAAGCTGATAGGGTTGTGGATTATCCTGTAGCAGCAGGTGTGACATGCCTATTACCGCATTCAGTGGCGTTCTTATCTCATGGCTCATGGTAGATAAAAACTCTTCCTTCATTCGCGAAGCCTCCTCAGCCCTGGTTTTGGCTTCGAGCAGTTCCTGTTCGTAATTCTTACGGTGGGTGATATCTTCAACAGTCCCGATATAGCCCACCAGTGCGTTGGGCAGACGTATTGTGGAAGTTTTGATGTGAGTCCAAACCACCGTGCCATCGGGATGCACGAAGCGTTGCTCACTTTCAGTCATATTAGCTTCTTCAATAGCTTGTTTCCACTGGGCCCATACTTTGAGTTTGTCTTCAGGGTGCAATCCCTTTACCCAGCCGGTGCCCAATGCTTCTTCTGCAGGCAGGCCGGTAATTTTGCTATACTGAGCGTTAACGTATTCGCAAATGCCGTTGCTGTTGGTAACAAACACACCAAGAGGAGAGGCATCATTCATAGCCCTGAATTTTTCCTCATTTTTTCGTAGCTCAAGCTCTGCCATCTTTCGGGTGGTGATGTCACTGGCTATTAGTACTGCACCCGATACCTTATGCTGTGTATCGCGCAGCGGGCGACTGTTAAGGGCTACATATAAACCATCCCCTGTTAAATCGTTTTTGATGAACACTTCGAAATTATCGATCTGCTGTCCCTCCAGCGCTTGCCTGAGCGGCAGGTCATAATAACTGATGATCTTCGTTTGTTGCACATCAAAAATACCATGAAACAGCGCCCATTTAGATAAAGAGAGATCGGGTTGACCCAGGTTAAACATTTTCCTGGCTGCACTATTTGATCCTATAAGCTTACCCCCGGTGTCCACCACAAGCACCGCCTCACCCATGGTGTTGAGAATGGAGCTCAACAGCTTTGTTTTTTCATCCAACTGATCTTGCAGCTCCATCACCTTAGTCAGGTCTCTGGCTACAGTTCTGATCGAAATTAGGTCCTGGCCCACAAATTCCATTCTTACATTCTGTCCTACCATCAACACATCACCACATTTTGTCACAATAGCAAATTCGTTGTATGTATCCTGGATAAGGTTATTGCGCTGATCATCATAAAATTTCATGACGTCATGTTGCTCTTCCGGAACTACCAGCTTCCAGTAAGGAGTATCTTTTAGCTCATCTTTCGAATACCCCAAAAGTCTTTCCATAGTGGCATTGGCGTATTTAAATCTTCCCTCACCATCCAGCTCATAGACCATGTCATTAAGAGATTCTACTATCTCCTGAAAATTTGATGGCTGACTATCTAACTTAACTCTGGGTCTCATTTGCCATGGAATATAGAGATTACGAATGAGTAACTTTTTGATATGTAATATTTTTTGAGAATCAGTAATTCCAGGGAAATATTGACGCTTGGTGATGAACTGACAGTTCGCTGGCGGCTAAGCAGGAGGGAAGTTTATCTGGAGAATAAAAAAAGACCACCAGATTGGCGGCCTTTTTTAGAGTTTCTCCAATAATGGACTTTTTAAGGTATTGGTAATGCATTTCCGCCATAATTATTAGGATTTGATAGCGGTATAGATGCATTGAATTTTGCGTTGATGGCTTCAATAAATTTGTTTGCTACAAAAGCGCTGCCACGTCCGTTAGGATGCACACCATCCAGCGAAAACCCACCGAAAGGAGGTGAGATGGAGGCATTCAGCGCACTACCGTTAATAGTTGTACCCTTTTCAGCAAAATCTTCGAATATGGAGTTGATGTCCACAAGTACTAACCTGTCACTATTAGCGGAAACAAAACTCGAAATGGTTTGATTGAATGCTGCGATGCTATTTCCAATCTCATCAATTTCCGAGGGAATCAGTACATATTCATCACCAAGAGGATCCTGGAGCCCTTTAGGTCCGCCTCCCATATCAACACCAATTACTGCACCAGCGCTAAGTACGATTAAATCATTTGAAGTGGTTTGTCTAATGCTTGGAATCCCATAGGCTGAGAGGTCTGGTAAAGTTTCATCTTCTATCACGACTGCATTATTTCCGGGTGCAAAGCTAATTGTTGGTCGCTGATTCTCTTCTGAGGGAGGACCTGACTGACCAGGGAGCATACCGGCATTGTAAGCCATTATGCCATTATTGAAATCACTGTAGCCTGCATTTAGCTGATCTGCAGTTGCTTGATCTAACGGTACGGGGTTGTAGTCTACCGTAGTAAAATACGGTATGTCCGTTACATTGGGAATATTAGCCACTGCTCCATTGGCATCTGCATTAGCCTGAAGCAATGTGCCGAGGGCAGCGCTGAACCTGGTAGAAAAATCAGACTCACTGGTAAGTATAGCCGGATTAGAAGCTCCACCTGTAGCATAACCCAAAACATCATTATTCCCGAGCCAGAACAGCAGGAAAGTGCCTCCATCTGCAAGTGCAGCAGCAGCATCTCCGATAATTGTCGATGTACCGGGATTTGAAGCAAATCTTGCATAATACGGATTGTAAGCAGGGTTTCCAGGATCGGCAGGGCCGCCAGTAAGCGGAGTTAATGCCGTTGCCAATGTAATGCCCGGTACACCAAAATTATTCAAAGCGCTTTTATTACCACTATAAGGTGCCAAAGCACTTGGATCACCAGGTATAATAGGGGAGGGTTTTGGAGCAGCCAATCCTTTTAGAACCAGTCGCCCGGCTGTACATCCACCAGCAGGATTATAACAGCCTACATCAGAGCCTGTCATGGGAATGTTGAAGTCTCCACCGCCAACAGCCTGCATTTGCAATGCTACAATAGCGGCATAAGAACTGTTTTGGCCTGCGTCATACAGTGCAGCATCCATAAAGCCTGCAGTCAGGGAATTACCTACAGCTACCACTTTAGAAAAGTCGGCCGAACCTGAAGTAGGTTCTACCTTCTCAGGAGCATCGTAGGTACAAGACCAGAGGAGGGCTGTTGCCAGACTTAACCCAATATATTTTTTAAAGTTTTTCATAATACTCAAATTAATATCTTTCAATTAGTTCATCAACTGGTCAAATGTGATTGACACGTAATAGATAGCGCCAAGAGTAGGGCCTCCATAGTTCAGCACATAACGTTCGTTAGTGATGTTGGAACCTCCAACCTTAACTATAGAGTTCAGGTTAGGCAGCTTGTAGCTTACCTGAAGGTCAACTGTTCCTATCGAAGGAACGATACCTCTTGCAAATGAGCTTTCCCAGAGGAATTCATCCTGCCATCTGTAAGTTATATTGAAACCTAACTGGTCTGTCACTTTTCTGTTGCTGAAAGAAAGGTTGAATTTGTGCTCAGGCGTGTTGAACTCACTGAGGAAACCATCACTCAACTCATCGTTCAGCTTATTCCAGTTGTAGTTACCACCTACTTTGTAGCCTCTTCCCAGGCTATATTCAGCGCCGAAAGCTACTCCCTGAGCGGTTACAGTTTCAGAAACGTTAGTATACGTCTGGAAGGTATTCTCCTGACCGGGAGTGGTGATCGGAGTAAGTAGTGTCTGAGCATTTCTGATGTTTTGCTCCGTGATAGTTGTAGCATCCAGATCTATAAAACCGGCAGCTTTTCTCAATCGCACTTGCGCAATGAAGTCGTTGTATGTATTGTGATAGTATGCTACATCAAGCAATAATCTCTGTCCTAACAAGCTCTTGTATCCAATCTCAATGGATCTCACTTCTTCGGGTTTCACAGGTGCAAACTCTGTAGCCGGTACCAATAGGTCCAGGTTAGCAGGATTTCCAAGCGCCAGAGCTCCCGAAGGATCAGCAGCTACCGCAGCCACAAAGTCTTCCACAGAGCGCCCGGTATACGCATTTTCGTAGATATTATAAGCTTCTGCGTACTGAGGTAAACCACCTATCAGTCGCGCTGAGATTACGTTCAGGTCAATATGTTGCCCCTGTGTAGTAGGATTTCTGAAACCAGTCTGATATGATACCCTGATGTTATTATTATCAGCAACGGTAAATACCCCTGAAATTCTTGGGTTGATCTGCGCGTCAAAATTTTCGTTTTTATCATAACGCGCAGAGCCTGTCAGCTTCAGTTTGTCATTTAATAATTTCTTTGACAGTTGAACAAAAGCGCCCACTTCCTGGATAGTGATATCGTTGCCAGATGAATCAGCGAAAATAGTTCCGTTAGACTCCAGGTCATATAGTCGGTAGCTGGCGCCCACCTGGATACCCATGAAATCAACCTGATTTTTGAAGTCATATTGTGCTTCAGCATGGTAAAGGTTAGTGGCATCATCAAACTTTGATCCTGAAGGGATTACCTTGCCTGTTGCAGTTTTTTTAGCATCCTCGAATGCCTGAGTACCAGGTAGATATCTACCCTGGTCTGCTGCTGATCTTGCGGCCATATGCGCAGCTTGTTTTTGTGCGTCTGTAGCAGCTCCCGGGGCAATACCATTAGCTGCTAAATATCCTAGATATGCTCCTGTATATTCCGCATACCACCCGGGTTGTTGATCTCCATTAGCATCAACGTATGGTCCATTAGGTTTCCAGGCGTCATTAATTAACACACCTGTTAAATCTGCAATATAGGAATCACCGGAATTTTCACGTGTAGTATATCCCCTGATAAAGAAGTTATCCCCCTTTAGCTCTAATTTGTGTTGTGCTATGCTGAAGTTAGCCAGTGAATATCTTTGAGCTCCGGTATAAACAGAGGTACCATAGCCATAGTTGAAATTATAAAGTAATTCCATTCTGTCAGTCACCCGGTAGTGAAGTCCGGTATTGATCTTCATGTTTTCCGCACCGTAGTCAACGAGGTGTCTCTCTTCATATGGTGTACGTGTGACCACCTGGTTTGGAATATCTCCGAGATAAGCACCCAGACCCAACTCATTCATACTAGCTTGGAAATTTGAACTCAGTCCAACCAAAGCAATGTTATTAGCTACCTCATCACCAAAAGCATGTACCTGATCACTGCCAGGGTTAAAACTAAAGTTAGAAGGTTTTCTATTGATGGCAGCATCAGACATATTTGTACCGTACCAGTCTTCTGCCTGGCTATAGGAGAAGTTTACTTTGAATGCAAACTTATTGTTGAATGCCTTTGCATAGCGGATAGAACCCTCGTACATAGGCTGAGCGCTTCCGGGACCAATCTCTCCGGCGCCTTCACTGTTCAGGTCGGAATCTCCCAAATGGTTAACACTCACCTTGCCCATTACACTTAACCCCTGGTAATCAAAAGGGCTTTTCGAATTTACCAATAAGATACCATTGAAGGCATTTGGTCCGTAGAGGGCGGAAGCTGCTCCGGGTATAAATTCCACGCTTTCCACATCCAGTTCTGAAGGTCCGTTCAGGTTACCAATAGGGAAGTTCAGGGCTGGCGCTTGTGTGTCCATACCATCTGTCAACTGAACGAACCGGGTATTACCGGTAGAGTTAAAACCCCTCGCATTGATGATCTGGAAGTTGATACTACTGGAGGTAACGTCTACGCCTTTCAGGTTGGCTATACCTTTATAGTAGTTGTCGGAAGCTGTATTCTGTACCGCCAGTACATCCATTTTTTCAATGGAAACAGGCGATTCAAGTATACTTTCTTCTACCCTTGAGGCAGAAATAACCACCTCCTGTCCCAGTAGGGAAGCTTCTTTCATGGAAACATCTATAGATGCAGTGGCTTCTGACACTACGATTTCCTGACTTTCAAATCCAATAAAAGAGAATACCAAAGTCAAAGGCGGGGCGCTATTGACTGTCAGGTTGTACGCTCCCGCTCCGTTGGTGATGGTACCAATTACTTTTCCCTTCACCACAATATTCACACCCGCTAAGGGTTCACCTGAACCGGCATCTGTTACTTTCCCGGAAATGGTCGTTCTTTCCTGGGCAAACGCAAAACAGACACTCCCCACGAGGAACAGGGATAACAGTGTCGCTTTCGTAAAAATTTTCTTCATAGTTTTAAGTTGATTAGGACAAATAAAATTCTGAATACATGTAATTTTTGATAGAATTATTTAAAACAACCTCAATGTACGAGATTTTATTTTAAATAGTAAGCATGCATACCATTTTTTCAAAATCGGCTTGCAATCGATTTAAATGGACTATTTCCCCTGCTCAGCTTCTCTGCGCAGGTGCTCTGCGAGTTTTTCACAGAGGTTATTCATCTCCGTTGCCATAAATTCATCGCCTGTGCTGTTCAAAATAGTTTGTGCCATACCTCCCAGGCAATCTACATAAAAACGCTTCATTTGATCCACAGGCATTTCCTTGGTCCAAAGATCAATGCGCATGGTGTTCATCTGCTCATGATCCCAAAGTGAAACGCTTATTGACTTGGTTTCTGCCAATGCTCCGTCAGGTTTTTCGGTAGCGCTCCACATTATTTTTTCGGGAATGTTCTCTTTGTCAAGTTCTATTGTAAATTTTATATCTGATTTTTTCATGTTTTTTTGTTCATAGTCATTGGTCATTTGTCAATTAGTCAACGGTGTTAGTGGGAGGTTGAATGGTGTTGGTTACCAGTTCTCAGTTCTCGGTTCTCGGTTCACAGTTCTCAGTTCTCAGTTCTCAGTTCACAGTTCTCAGTTCTCGGTTCACAGTTCTCAGTTCTCGGTTCACAGTTCTCGGTTCACAGTTCATAGTTCTCGGTTCTCAGTTCACAGTTCTCAGTTCACGGTTTGGTTCTCAGCTTCCTGGTACCCACCAGTGACCAGTACCCAGTGACCAGTACCCAGTGACCAGTACCCAGTGACCAGTAACCAGTAACCAGTAACCAGTAACTAGCGGCTAGCAACCAGCAACTAGTCTATCTTCATTTCAGGTATATCACCTTTTATGATCAGTTTTCCTGCAGTAGCCTCCTTGATTTCTTCTACTGATACGCCTGGCGCTCTTTCCAGCAGCTTAAAACCGCCTTCGGGAAGCACCTCCAGCACAGCGAGGTCGGAGACTACTTTTTTGACGCATTTGATCCCTGTAATAGGCAGCGTACATTCTTTCAATAGTTTGGACTCGCCGGACCGGCTCTTGTGCTGCATGGCCACAATGATGTTTTCAGCAGAAGCTACCAGGTCCATGGCTCCTCCCATACCTTTTACCATTTTGCCGGGTATCTTCCAGTTGGCAATGTCTCCGTTTTCGGATACTTCCATAGCGCCGAGTATAGTCAGGTGTACATGGCCTCCGCGGATCATACCAAAGCTCTCTGCTGAGCTGAATAAGGCGGATCCTTTGAGCATCGTGATGGTCTGTTTTCCTGCATTGATCAGGTCAGCATCCACATCTTCTTCATAAGGAAACCGGCCGATCCCCAATAAGCCATTTTCCGATTGCAGTACTACTTCTATGTTGTCAGGAATGTAGTTGGCCACCAGCGTGGGTATACCTATACCCAGGTTGATGTATGAGCCGTCTTTTACTTCCTGAGCTATTCGTTTTGCTATTCCTATTTTATCAAGTGCCATTGTTCTAAGGGGTTTTTTGGTTATCGGGGAGTTACAGTTCTTTGTTCAATTCTCTTCTCGTAATTCTTGCCCTCGAAAATCCTCTGAACGTATATTCCCGGAGTATGAATATAATTAGGATCCAGCTCTCCCACTGGTACCAGCTCTTCCACTTCAGCTATGGTGATCTTTCCTGCGGCTGCCATCATCGGGTTAAAGTTGCGTGCCGTGCCTTTGTAGATCAGATTGCCGGCAGTGTCACCTTTCCAGGCTTTTACCAGGGCAAAATCTGCCTGCAACCACGCTTCCATCAGATATTTTTTACCGTGAAATTCCCGGATCTCTTTACCTTCGGCCACTTCAGTGCCATAACCGGCTGGAGTGAAGAAGGCAGGTATGCCAGCGCCACCAGCTCTGATGCGTTCAGCAAGTGTTCCCTGTGGTATGAGGTCCACTTCCAGCTCACCAGCGAGTAGTTGCCTCTCAAATTCGGCATTTTCACCTACGTATGACGATATCATTTTCTTTACCTGCCTTGTCTTGAGCATGAGTCCTATTCCAAAGTCATCAACACCGGCATTGTTTGAGATGCAGGTCAGGCCTTTTACACCTGTTTTTAATAGTGCGCTGATACAATTTTCGGGTATTCCACACAGGCCGAAGCCTCCGAGCATAAGCACGGCATTATCCTTAATATCTTTGACAGCTTCTTCCGCGTTGCTAACTACTTTATTTATCATAATCGGGGTTTTAAATTATGAACTAAAAATTAATCATTTAATATTTCAATAGCCAATGTTTTGTCCTTCATTAGCTGCTCTTTGAGCTCATTAATGTTGTTAAACTTTCTTTCATCCCTGATACGTCTTATGAAATGGATGCTAATGGTTTCTCCATAAATATCACTGCTAAAGTCAAAGATATTCACCTCAATGGTTCTGGATTTGCCGTTAACCGTGGGGCGATACCCGATATTTAACATCCCTTTCAGCATTTGGTTTCGGTACCCTACCTTTACCGCATAGGAGCCATTGGCAGGGATAAGCTTGTGCTGGGAATCTACCTCAATATTTGCTGTGGGAAAACCGATCAACCGGCCTATCTCTTGTCCTTTCACAACTCTGCCCGTAATTGAGTAGGGCTTGCCCAGCAACTCTGCACTTGCAGATACATCGCCTTCAAGGAGGGAGTTCCTGATCTTTGTTGAGCTAACCCCTACATTATCAATATCTTGCCTGGGTATCTCTTCAACTTCAAATCCATATATAGAAGCATTTTCTTTCAGGTGCTCAAAGCTGCCCTCCCTGTTTTTTCCAAAGCGGTGATCATAACCTATGACCAGTTTTCTGGTGCCAATAGTTTCTACAAGTATCTTTCTGATAAATTCTTCAGAAGTAAGGTTCGAAAATTCTTTGGTGAACGGTATTCTTAGCAGATGATTGATCCCTTGCTCACGCAGCAGTTCAGCCTTTTCTTCAAAAGTGTTGAGCAGCTTCAGGTCCGTTTGCTCCGGGTAGAGTACCAGACGGGGGTGTGGCCAGAAGGTAATAAGGACTGTTTCTCCATTATTCCTCTGGGCTATTTCCTTGAGGCGCGCCAGTATCTTTTGATGGCCGATATGCACTCCGTCAAAGGTGCCGCTTGTTACTACGGCATAATCCAGCTTTTTAAAATCTTCTATGCCATGGTAGATGTTCATGTTTTAGCGGTAATTTCTTCTATAGTTTGCGCTTGCTCCACGGTGAACTCGCCTATTCGTGTTCTTCTAAGCTCAGACATATAAGCGCCAACGCCTAATGCCTGGCCAAAATCTCTTACCAGGCTTCTAATATAGGTACCTTTCGAACAAACTACACGAAAAGTGACCTCAGGAAGCTTTGTTTCAGTAACCTCAAAAAGGCTGATCTCTATTTGCCGCGACTTTAGCTCAACGGCTTCACCCTTTCTCGCACTTTCGTATGCCCTCTTGCCCTTCACTTTAATGGCAGAAAAAGCGGGGGGTGTCTGATCTATAAGGCCGGTAAACTGTTGGGTAGCCTCGTATATTTCCCTTTCCTCCAGGTGTGTAATGTCGGTTTCGCTATCTATTTCTGTTTCCAGGTCAAATGATGGGGTGGTTTTTCCCAGGATCAATTTACCGGTATATTCCTTTTCCTGTGCCTGGTATTTTTCTATCTGCTTGGTCATTTTACCTGTACAGAGCACCAACAGGCCTGTGGCCAGAGGATCCAAAGTGCCGGCATGGCCTATTTTTTTAACTTTAAGAAAATATTTGAGCTTTTTTACAACGTCAAAGGAGGTCCATTCCAGTGGTTTGTCGACTAATATTACGGTTCCCTCAGGGTTTGTAGGCGTCATTTAAAATATATGGGTAATGAGTACTGCAGATCCGATGATAAAGCAATAGATAGCAAAGTAAATTAGTTTACCTCTTTTAACAATGGCAATCATCCACTGGCATGCGAGGAGTCCTGCAATAAAAGCAGCAATGAAGCCGGCTATCAGGGCAACAGCGGAGATGTTGCCGGCAGCTACTTCGGGGGCTTTTACTACATCCAGGGCTTTGATGAGGGCAGCGCCAAGAATAGGGGGGAGTACCATTAGGAAAGAAAATCGTGTAGCCCTTGTTTTTTCAACGCCCAGGTAGAGAGCGGTAGCAATAGTAGCGCCTGATCTTGATATGCCAGGCAAAATAGCTATCGTTTGGGCAAGACCAATGATCAGCGCTCTGCCGAAAGTGACTTTATTGTCTCCGTCCTTTGTATAATAGGTAATGGTAAGCAAAAGCCCTGTGATCAGTAGCATACTGGCTACAAATATCACATTGCCCCCGAAAAGCGTTTCAATCTTCTCTTCAAATAAAACGCCAACCACACCAATAGGGATCATGCTCAGGACAATCTTAGCGGCAAATTGAGTGGATTCGTTCCACTCAAATTTAAACAGGTCCCTAATGATCTCCCAGATCGTGTGTCTGAACACAACAATGGTACTCAGGGCTGTGGCGGCGTGTACAATGATGGAAAACAGGAGGTTATCGCTGCTTTGTGCCCCCAGAAAATAAGAACCTATCTCAATATGTCCACTGCTGCTTACCGGTAGAAACTCTGTTAACCCCTGTATAATACCAAGGATTATTGCTTCAAATAAACTCATTTATTTTTCTTTTGGATTGTGAAGAATGGCGTAGATCTCAATAATGAAACCAATCATCACTATAACCGGCCCCAAAGTAATGCCAAGAAAGCCGAAGCCAAAGGGCTCACTATCAAGGCTCATTATGACAAAACCTAACACCAGTACCGCAATTCCGGCTAGCATGAAAATATAGTTTTTCCTTCCAAAAGGGAGTTTAGTATTTTTATCCATGTTTAATATAATTCGTCTAACGACAGCTTTAGGTATTTATTGATAGCCCTGAAGGTGCTGCTGAAGCCAATGAGCGCTCCCAACACCAATAAGGACACAAATAATATTAATATTTTGTCTGTTTCCTGTAGTGCCGCCAGGTCTTCGATCTTTTTATTAGCGAAGTTCATAAGCAGGTAGAGTAGCGCTGAAGCCAATAACCCTGCGAAGACACCATGTAATGAGGCTCGTAGCAAAAACGGCTTTTGAATAAAAGAGGCTTTGGCGCCCACCAGTTGCATACTCCTGATCAAAAATCGTTGGGAAAACAGGGCCAGTTTGATGGTATTGTTGATCAGGATTACGACCGCAATGAGTAGTATGGCGGCAAATCCCAGTAAGAATATGCCTATTTTGGCCATATTCTCATTGATGGATTCTACCAGACTCTCAACATACACCACTTCAAACACGCCATTGATCTTCTCTATTTCCTCTTTAATGCTTTTCAGTTTGGCAGCGTCATGAAATTCCGGTGCTATTCTCAGGATATAAGCATCTCTCAGAGGATTTTCACCCAGAAAAGCTGTAAAATCTTCGCCTGTCTCTTCTATAAATTCTTTGGCAGCATCTTCTTTTGAAACAAAACTGATCTGCACTTCTTCATTTTTCAGGGCAGCATAGTCTTTGGAAGACAATGTTTTCTGGATCTGGATGCGTTGATTATTGGTAATTCCCTTTTCGAGATAGACCTGTATTTCAATATTTTCCTTAATAACCTCGGTGAGTTTATTGGTGTGTAGCAAAAGAAGGCCAAACAGTCCGATCACAAAAAGAGCCAGCGTAATACTAAAGATTACACTTGTATAAGGATAGCTGCCGAGTTTTTTCTTTTTTCTGCTTCTTGCTTCTTTTTCCACGTTGTCTTTGAATTCAGCCAAATTTAATAATTGTTGGTCAAGTTTTAAACGTTACCGGGAAAAATAAAGTATGTGGGGCCACGAAGACGCTAAGACACAAAGAATATTTTGAAGAATGAAAAAATGTGATTAAGTAGCAGGAATTTTTCTACCAGATCATTCTTTTAATACCTTGTTTCATTAGAGGCACATTGAAATTCAAGAGAAAGCCTAATCTAAGGTCTGTTAACTTCAAATGACTCAACACTTGTGCTTCCCAAACAGGATTGACTAAACCCACAGCTTTGATCTCGCAAATTACCAGATCGTTTTATAAGAAGGTCAAGCCTAAGTCCCTCGTTGAACACAATTCCGTCATATTGAATTGGAATGCTCACTTGCCTTTTTACTTCCAGGTCCTCTTTTTGAAGTTCGTGAGCAAGGCACACTTCGTACACCCTTTCCAATAAGCCTGGACCCAGTTCTTTGTGAACTTTTACTGCAGCATTTACTAAAGTTTTGGCTATCAATTCTTCTTCATCGGATAGTTGATTATACTTCATGGGGACGGAAAATGATTCTTTAGAAGTCAATAATAGTCATAACAGAGATTACACTGCAACTATTTCCCCTTCATTTATGAGGAATCCATAATAAAACTCTTGGTGTCTTAGTGCCTTGGTGGCTAACAAATGAAAAGCCCCTGTTTGAAAAGGCGGTATCAAAACAGGGGCTTCAGCACAAAAGCTGTACAACTTAATCTTTATCCATCCACTCTTGCCTTCCTCAGTTTTTCCATTAGTGTTGGTTCTTTTACAGGGTCAAGAGGTACTATTTTTACCTGATTTCTGTTCAGTGGGTAAAATTTGTCTTTATAATAAAGGAACAATGTTTTTTCTCCCCTTGAATTGATCTCGAGTATCTCATAAAGTCCTTTGTCAAATGAACCATACAGAAATAGCTTTCCGCTTTTGAACTGATAGTGGAACGAAAAATTTCTGTTAGTATTGTCTATTTCAACATCTAATGCTGCATGATCACCATAACCTGTAGATGCCAGGTTGCTTCCTGGTGCCTCCAGGCTATCAGCATCCTCTGCTGTCTCAAAAGTAGGAGCTACATTGGGTTTGTTGATTTCCGGTCTGGCAGGTGTAATCTCAGCTACTTCGTCCTTTTCGTCTTTAGTTGATTTAATATCTGGCCGTGGTTTCTCAACAGTTTTTGTTGCTCCCCCTTCTTTTTCAATTATCGGGGTTTCTTCTTCCGTCACCTCGGTTTCCGTAGCTTCTTCTGCTGGTTCTTCTGCGGGCTCAACCATGGTAATGTTTTCCGTTGGTTCAATCTGCTCTTCTTCGACAGGCCATAAATAATATATGCCAGCGCCTATGAGGCCCGCAATAACAAGGGTAGACATAACCTTACCAAGTGATGTCGAGCCACCTGAACTACCGCCAACAGGAACTTTGTCCAGCATTGCCTTTAGCTCGGCCCTTCTCGTGTCTTTTATGGCATCAACAATCTCCTTTTGGAAATTGAATTCGCTTTTAAGCTCGGGGTCGTTTTTGAGCCTTGCTTCGAAGTCCAGCCTCTCCGAATCAGTCATTTCGTTTCCGAAATAAGCATTTATTAACTCTATATTGCTCATATTCAATTAATCAAGAAAGTCGCTCTCCGAATATTGAGATTTGACTAAATCATCTAGTTTCTTTTTACACTTATATTTTTTTGTCTTTGCCGTATTCGTGTTGGCAAAGCCTAGCTTATCTGCTATGTCCTGCATTGACAAACCATCAAAATAATAGTACATCAATACCTTCTTGCACGTATCACCGAGTTCGTTTATACACCGGTGAATTATTTTAGCCCGTTCTTTCGACTCCGTATCAACATATTCCACATCATCCTTCTCCTCATGCGATAGCCGCTTTTTCCTGTCTAGTTCTTTTCTCCACAGATTTTGACAAATACTGTAAAGATAAGTACTGATCTTGGACGTCAGGACCAGGTTTCCACTGGTGGCTTTTTGCCAGAACACCACAAGGGCATCCTGATAGATATCTTTCGCTTCCTGCTCTGTGCCACTATTGGAGATCACCAGCTTGGTCATCATCCGATAGTATTTTTTATATAGATATTCTAAACTCTGCTCGTCACCGTGGCATATTTTCTCAAAAATTTCCTTGTCCTTCATTTGAGCTCTGCTTTTTTATACAAGTAATTTATTGTAGGTAACCCTTTCGGTAAGGGGGATGAAAAAAAATCCGATAAAACGCCATAATTAAAGATAAACAACAAAAATGAGATTTCTTTATTCAACGCGTAACCACGTTTGAGTTCGATAAAAGAAGCCCCAGTACCCTCTTACTTTCAGCTTTCCGTCTTCTATCCATATCTTACAATTATATATTTTTCCTTCATCGGGTTTTAGTACTGTGCCGCCCACTAATTTGTCGCCTTCCCTTTTCATATCTTTAATTATTTCCATACCTATTACCTTTTTATTGTAACGGGGATCATCTTCAGGGCACTCGCCACAGATCGGATCCGGGTCTTGCCCGGGGTTGCGGAAAAGTTTCACGATCTTTCCATAAAAGTTTCCATTCCGTTCGTAAATATCTACAATAGATTTGGCCTCACCGGTCTCATCATCAATGGTTTTCCAGGTACCGGTTATACCACTTTGTCCAAAAGCCCAAACAGGCGCTAGTAGTAAAATGTATAATAAGGTATTCTTGTTCATAACAGTGTAAATTCTCTTAAATATATTCATTTGCATGAAAACAAAAAAAGCTCCGTTTTTACGGAGCTTTTTATTTACTAAAGAAAGTTATCTATCAGTTAAGTTCGTCATCTGCTGCCGCCACCTCTGATACCAGTATTTTTTCTGTTGTCTGGCTTACAGGCACGTTGATCACCTTTTTCTCAATATTGGTTTCAATTTTAGCCTCTTCAATGGCAGGTCTGTCCACTGTTGGGAATACTTCACCCAAAATAGGAGCTATCACAAGACCTACAAGACAGGTAAGCTTGATAAGGATGTTCATAGAAGGGCCTGATGTATCTTTGAAAGGATCACCTACTGTATCACCTGTAACTGCAGCTTTATGTGCTTCTGAACCTTTGTAGGTCATCTGTCCGTCTATTTCCACGCCCGCTTCAAAGGATTTCTTAGCGTTATCCCAGGCACCGCCTGCGTTGTTTTGGAAGATAGCCCAAAGTACACCTGATACGGCAACACCCGCCATATAGCTTCCAAGAGCCTCAGGTCCCATAATAAAACCAATTAATATCGGAGTGACGATGGTCATGGCTCCGGGTAGCATCATTTCTCTGATGGCAGCTTTAGTCGATATATCCACACACTTGCCATATTCTGGCTTGCCAGTGCCTTCCATAATACCCGGGATCTCTTTAAACTGTCTTCTCACTTCCTTTACCATTTCCATGGCTGCTTTACCAACAGAGTTCATAGCTAGCGCAGAGAAAACAACCGGGATCATACCGCCAATAAATAAAGCTGCCAGTACATCTGCTTTGAAGATGTTAATACCATCGATGCCTGTGAACGTTACATAAGCAGCAAAAAGTGCTAATGCTGTTAATGCTGCAGACGCAATGGCGAAACCTTTACCAATAGCGGCAGTAGTGTTACCTACTGAATCAAGTATATCTGTTCGCTCTCTTACTTCTTTAGGGAGTTCGCTCATTTCGGCAATTCCACCGGCATTGTCGGCAATAGGGCCGAAGGCATCAATAGCCAACTGCATAGCCGTGGTAGCCATCATAGCAGAGGCAGCAATGGCCACACCATAGAATCCGGCAAACTCATAAGCACCCCAAATAGCGCCCGCGAAGAGCAGGATAGGGGCAAAAGTAGAGATCATACCGGTGGCAAGGCCGGCAATAATGTTGGTAGCCGCGCCTGTAGCAGATTTTTGTACTATATCCAATACGGGCTTTTTGCCGAGACCTGTATAATATTCTGTAAAGTAAGAGATAAGACCACCCACGGCAAGGCCGATAAGCACCGCATAGAACACATCCATTGAAGTAACCTCTACCAGTCCCACACCGAAGAAGTTCATTTGCATTACCGGAGGCAACATCCATTTTAGTATAAAGAATGCAGCAATACCTGTTAAAATAATTGAACTCCAGTTGCCTCTGTTGAGGGCGCTCTGTACCTGGCTTTCTTTAGCACTATTGTCTTTTATTTTGATGAAGAATGTTCCGATGATAGAGAA
Organism: Fulvivirga imtechensis AK7; assembly: GCF_000331535.1. Lineage (GTDB taxonomy): Bacteria > Bacteroidota > Bacteroidia > Cytophagales > Cyclobacteriaceae > Fulvivirga > Fulvivirga imtechensis. The sequence goes on from NZ_AMZN01000153.1 coordinate 17,591, forward strand.
CACAATACCCAGACCTGCGATTACCAGGGGTAATAATACAGGGCCGATGCCACCGAACTCGTCAGTAATAGCGCCACCCATATCTCGGATCACATAGTTTCCAAGTACCATTGAAGCTAGCACGGTAGCCACATAAGAGCCGAAAAGGTCAGCGCCCATACCTGCTACGTCACCTACGTTGTCGCCTACGTTATCAGCAATTGTTGCAGGGTTTCTTGGATCATCTTCAGGGATACCTGCTTCTACCTTACCTACAAGGTCAGCGCCTACGTCTGCAGCTTTAGTATAAATACCACCGCCTACACGTGCAAATAGGGCTATAGACTCTGCTCCTAAGGAGAAACCGGCCAATGCTTCCAGTACCATAGTCATATCGTGAACGCCATCGGCCGTCCACTCACCACCCATGAACCAGAAAAATAATATGGTAAATAATAGGCTTAATCCGAATACTGCCAGACCGGCTACGCCAAGTCCCATTACAGTACCACCTGTAAATGATACTTTTAGTGCCTGAGGCAGGCTGGTTCTGGCCGCTTGTGTAGTTCTTACATTGGCAGCAGTAGCGATACGCATACCGATATTTCCTGCCAGTGCGGAGAATACTGCTCCTATAACAAATGCAACAACGATAAACCAGTGCGTAGTGGCCACAAGCGCTGATATGATACCCAACAGGATACCGGCTACTATTACAAATATGGTAAGTACTTTATATTCCGCAGTGAGGAAAGCGAGAGCGCCTTCTTTGATGTGATTTGCTAGTGTTTGCATTTTCTCATCACCAGCATCCTGCTTTTTTACCCATGCTGACTTTACAGCCATTACAATCAGGCCCAGGAGGCCCAGAAGGGGGACAACGTAAATGACATTATTCATTTTACTTACTAAGATTTAGTTACTATTCTCTAATAAAATTAAAAAGGGCGGAAAAGCCCCTTTTCAAAAACCTGCGCAAAGATAGAATAACCTTGATTATTTTAAAATAAAATAATTAAAACATGAACTGTGTTTCATTATAGAAACATCTTTTGCAGGGCTGACCACAACAACTTCTTCTGTGAAGCATCTTGCGATATAGCAGCCAATGAAGAGCAATTCAGCAACTGTCTGCTGGCATCAAAGGCTAAAAGGGTATATTGTTCACAATCTTTTTCAAAGAAATCTTTATTCGTGATACCGAAAAATAAAAACTTCGTTGCATCAAAACTTAATAAACTGGTAATAGTAGCCCCTCTGTTTTTTTGGAGGTTCATAATGGCAACATCCCGCAGGTCGAGTTTAACGGCATTCAATATTTTACCTAAGAATCCCTCTTCTTCAGCATTGATGAATTCCTCATCAGGTTGATCTACTACGATCAATACTTTTTTTGTATTGCTACCTTTGTAATGCCAGATTTTCTCTTCTTGTTGTTTTGCAGGTTGTTCCTGAGTTTTTTCTATGGGCAGTTCTTCTTGTGCCGTTGCCGCTTCAGGTTGTTTTTTCGCTTTCAATGATGTAGTGACATTTTCACCCCTGATAATGTATACCGGCTCAGTAATAAAATGCTTTAGAAAACCTTTATCAGACATTATTCTTTTTCGAAATTAAAAATCGATTTCAGTTCAGTAGCTTCATCAGGCTCCATTCTGCCTGCCAGCACTAATCGAAGCTGCCTTCTTCTCAAAGCCCCTGCATAAAGCTCTTTCTCTTCATCCGTTTCAGGCACGGCTTCGGGCACATCAATAGGCCTGCCGGACTGATCAACAGCAACAAAAGTGAAAAAGGCGCTGTTGCTGGCGAACTTTTTACCGCTGGGTATATCTTCTGCTTCTACTTTGATGTGTACCTCCATAGATGAGCTAAATGCACGGGTAACCTTAGCATTGAGTGTAACGACATTGCCCAGTTGAATTGGTTTACCGAACGAAACATTATCTACGGAAGCGGTTACTACTATGCGATTAGAATGCTTCTGAGCGCTAATAGCTGAAACAATGTCCATCCAGTGCATGAGCTTGCCCCCCATTAGGTTATTTAATGTATTGGTATCGTTGGGCAACACAAACTCCGTCATGGTTACCGCTGAGTCTTTAACGAATTTTGTCCTTCTGGTCACTTGTTACTTGTTACTTGTTTCTGGTTTCTGGTCACTTGTTTCTGGTTTCTGGTTTCTGGTTCAAAACTAAGAACTGTGAACCGAGAACTGTAAACTGATTATCGTCCCCATCCTTCTTCGCCCTTCAAAGGTACAAAGCTGAAGTAATCAAATTCCTCTTTTCTGATCTTTTTCTCATCTATTTTCGTAAGCCTTAGCATCTTTTGTTTTTCATTGTCACCTACCGGAATGATCAAAACACCACCTATATTGAGCTGTCTGATTAGGCTTTCAGGTACTGAAGGAGCTCCGGCTGTTACTATTATTTTGTCGAATGGTGCATGGCGAGGCAGACCTTTTGAACCATCACCTTGAAAAAATCGTGGTTTATACCCCATTTTAGGGAGGAAATTTCTGGTTCTCTCGTACAGTACTTTATTGTACTCAATAGTGTACACATTGGCGCCCAGTTCCATAAGTACACAGGCCTGATACCCACTGCCAGTACCTATTTCCAGTACCTTATCTCCTGACGCTACATTTAATTTTTCTGACTGGAATGCTACTGTAAATGGTTGGGAGATAGTTTGTCCTTCTCCTATTGGGAAGGCTTTATCCTGGTAGGCATGTTCAAGCAATGCATTGTCAAAAAAGAAATGCCTGGGTACCTTTCCAATTGCCTCCAACACGGCCTCACTGTTTATTCCTTTGGCTCTCAGTGTCTTCACCAGAGATCGCCTCATGCCCCGGTGTCTGTAGCTGTCTTCCATATCAAAATTTTAAGGACGTGAAGTTATGAAAGAAATTACTGAGTTCACAGTTTACAGTTCACGGTTCTCAGTTCTCAGTTCTCAGTTCTCAGTTCACGGTTCTCAGTTCACGGTTCACAGTTCACGGTTCTCAGTTCTCAGTTCTCAGTTTACAGTTTCACTGTTTAAAGTTCACTGTTTAAAGTCGTTTTTCCGTTTTCAGTTTGTTTCAAAGGGAGGTTCTTTGGTTTCTTTCAGCAGGCCGTTTTGAAAGACTTCTATTCTAACCAGGTCACCATTTTCATTAAAGTACTTCCAATTTTTTACTTTTCTATGGCCTGCATATTCACCTTCTTCTTTCACCTGGCCGTTTTCATGATAGCTTTTAGAGGGGCCATGCATTTTGCCGGATTGAAAGGGGATCTCCGCTGCCACAGCGCCTGATGGGTAGTAGTTTTTGGTAATACCGTAGCGGGTGCCGAATTTATAAATTTGCTCTGAGGCTTTAGCTCCGTTTTCGTGATAGGTGATACGTGTGCCGTTTAGTCTGTCCTGGTCGTAGTATTCTATGGTTTTTGTGGTGCCGGTAGGGTAGAAATACTTCCATTCTCCATGAGGTTTATCGTTTTGATATGATTGAATGACTTCCAACCTACCCGCTGTGTCATAACGGGAAATGACTTTTTGTGTGAGGTCTTTGTTCAGCACGGTCTTGGTTTTAGCTTTTCCATTAGGATAGTAGGCGTAACTGGTGCCGGTAAGTTTTCCTTCACTATAGGTGAACTTGTGCTCAATATTGCCATTGCCGTAGTACCCAATGTTTTCTCCATGAAGCAAACCATTTTGATAATGTCCAACCAGTAATAATTGACCTTCCATATTATAAGTCTTAAACTCACCTGTTTTCTCTCCTTCTATCAAATTAGATTCGGTCTCTATCTGTCCATTCGGGAAATAAGTTTTGTAATAGCCATGAAGGATGCCTTTTTTGTAATTGCCTTCAGTCATCAAATTACCATCTCCGTAGTATGTTTTTGTGACCCCAGTTTGCAGTCCGTCCTGATAGGTGATCTCACGCTTTGTCTTGCCGTCCGGATAAAATTCCAGCAATAGACCTTCCGGTTTGCCATTAATGAAAAAACCTTTGCTCTTGAGCCGCCCATCCGGGTAGTTCAGATAGAGGCTGTCTGATAACTCGTTCTTGTGAAATTTAGCTGTCTGAATTAATTGACCGGTTTCACTGAAGACTTCAACGGGGCCTTCTTTGAGTCCGTCTTCGAAAACCAGTTTCCGTTGCAATTGACCGTTGCTGTAGTATTCTTTAAAGGGGCCATTTTTATAGCCGTTTTTGAACGTCCCTTCTGCAGCAAGCGCCTGGTTAGGGTGATATCGCAGGTATTTGCCCTCCAGCACATTAGGGTTATTCTTTTGTACATAATATACTTCTTTAAGGATCTCTTCATCGTCATCATAATAGGTCCTGACCTCTACCTGACCCAGGGAAATGAATGAGATAGAGGATAAAAGAATGATATATATACACTTGCTCATATTACAAAACAATAATAGGAAAGCAGAAACCATAGTAAAACGTTCCTGGATTCCAATTTAATGTATCCGGCAGGTAGATTTTTTCAGGTTGAAAGAAAAAAGGTAAAGTTGTTTATAGAGAGGCCACCTCAAAATTTCCTCCTGACGTCACCCTGAACTTGATTCAGGGTCCCCCGATCAGCGCTTACACACTTTTAGGGGGTTCCAAGTCAAGTCAGGAATGACGAAACTGATGTTTTCTTGCAAGTACTAACTAAGTCTTTCGATCACAATGGCCGAAGCTCCACCGCCACCATTGCAGATACCGGCAACTCCTATTTGTCCTTTGTTTTGTTGTAGTACGCTATTCAGTGTGGAGATAATTCTTGCTCCGGAGCAGCCAAGCGGGTGGCCAAGGGCTACCGCGCCACCGTTCACATTCACCTTGTCAGGGTCCAGTTCCAGTTGCATATTGTTAGCGATAGCTACGGCAGAAAAAGCCTCATTGATCTCGTAAAAATCAACATCTGCTTTTTCCACTCCAGCATTTTTCATGGCTTTAGGTATGGCCAAAGAAGGTGCTGTAGTAAACCACATAGGATCCTGAGCAGCATCAGCAAAACCCCTGATCTTTGCTATAGGAGTTACTCCCAGTTCTTTTACCCTTTCTTCACTCATCAGGATGATTGCAGAGGCCCCATCATTGATAGTGGACGCGTTGGCGGCTGTTACTGTTCCGTCTTTAGCGAATACCGGACGTAAAGAAGTGATCTTATCAAAGCGCACGTTTTTATATTCTTCGTCTTCACTAACCACAAGAGCGTCACCCTTTCTTTGAGGAACTTCTACAGGCACCACCTCATCTGCGAATTTACCAGCTTCCCAGGCCGCTGCTGATCTTTTATACGAGTTAATGGCATATTCATCCTGCATTTCACGGCTGATCTTCATCTCTTTGGCGGTATTGTCAGCGCAGTTGCCCATAGCGAATTGGTTATAAGCCTCCCAAAGGCCGTCATGCATCAATCCATCGATTAATTGGCCGTGACCATATTTGTATCCAAATCTGGCTTGGGGAACATAATAGGGAATGTTGGACATGCTTTCCATTCCTCCGGTCATTACTACATCGTTCTGTCCCGTCATAATGGATTGAGCGCCTAACATTACGGACTTCATGCCAGAGGCGCAAACTTTATTGACCGTGGTACATGGTACGTTGTAGCCGATCCCAGCGCCAATGGCTGCCTGTCTGGCAGGCGCCTGCCCTAAGCCCGCTGATACCACATTTCCGAAAAATACCTCATTAATTTCTTTTGCATCTACTCCTGCTTTTGACAGAGCGCCTTTTATAGCCGCTGAGCCTAATTGTACAGCAGTAAGGCTTGATAGACTACCGCCAAAACTTCCAATAGGTGTTCTTACGGCAGCTACAATATATACGTCTTTCATGGTGTGTTAATTGGTTTTTTGATACATGTATGATTGCAGGCGTAAGCGCCTGAGCTTTCATCTCATGTCATCCGGTTCTTACTATTTTAAAAAGTTGGGGCTGTATCAAAAGATTGAACTTAAAACTGAAAGTCATCCTGACGGAGTCCTGATTTATAGGGATTACTGAAATCGAAAATACCTACCTTTTGCTTAGTAAGGTCCCTCGTTCCTCCGGATGACTGGTCTTTTGAGACAACTCCAACAAAAATACTTAAATAGGATGTAGATTAAAAAGCCCGTGGGCTTTATCTTATTTACCAATCAGGCTTGTTAGGGTCTTTGCGTTTTGTGGCTTTTCTTTTATTCTCCTGATAGTATTGTATTTCCTTATTTTTCAGAGCTTCTAATATCATTTTCGCTTTTTCCTCTGATATTTTCATCTCCTCAAGCTTATCAGAAAACGAGCTCATCTGATCCTGTTGGTTCTTATTTTCTTCGTCAGACTCTTCTCCATCCTGAGGTTGGGGCTTATCTTTCTTTTCTTCACCCTGTTCGTCTTTTTTCTCACCGTCTTTCTGTTCCTGCTCGTCTTCCTTGCCTTCTCCTTCCTGCTCCTGGTCTTTTTGTTGCTGACCTTCCTGCTCCTGCTCCTGCTTCTGTTGATCTTGCTTCTGTTGATCCTTCTGCTGCTGGTCTTTTTGTTGTTGTTCTTTATCTTTTTGCTGCTGATCCTGTTTGTCCTGCTTGTCTTGTGGGTCTTGTTGTTGCTCTTTCTCTTTTAGGATCTTTTTAAGTAGTTCATAATTGTACCGGGCCTCTTCATTAGCCGGGTCAGCTTTTAATGCTTCCTTAAAATGTTGCAGGGCTTCCTCGTGTTTTTTACTTTTATTAGCGATTACACCTAATTGCTGTTGCGCTACGGAACGAATGCTATTGCTTTTGCTATCAGCCACCTCAGTATAATTATTAACAGCCTGGGTGGTGTCATTCAATTTATAATAAGCATTGGCCATGTTCAGCCGAATATTGTCGTCCGACACTTCCATGGAGTCTATCAGGTACTTATAATTATCAAGGGCCTTCTGGTAATTACCATTATTATAAGCTTCCCTGGCTTCTTTTTTTAGTTTATTGACGGTAGCGATCCTGTCCAGGTCAGTAAAGGGACTCAGCGCCACCAGTATAATGACTAATAAATACTTCATATACGTATTGTTTTTATACTTGTGAGCAGGTCGGCTGCTATTAGCAACAGTGCTGCGGCTAAGAAATAGTAATATTTGTTAGCAGAAACATCTACCTGTCTGCTGCCACGCAGCTCTCCCTCGATATTGTTTATTGTATTGATCAATCGTGAAACATCGTTGTTAGTGTCGTTGATCTCAAAATATTTGCCGTTGGTTTTAGAAGCAATTTGCCGTAAATCTTTGCTATTGAGCTTTGAAACCACTTCATTCCCTTCTTTATTCTTTTTATAAACTCCATTTATCCTTATGCGGCTACCTCGCTCTGTTCCTATGCCCAGTGTAAACACTTTGATATCCTGGTCTTCAATTTCCTGTACTACTTTATTAGTGTCTTCTCCGAAATCTTCACCATCGCTGATTAATATAATGGCTTTGGATTTTTGTTGTGTGACAGGTGACTCCTGGCTGTTCAGCTTTTCTAATGCCAAACTTAGGGGAGGACCGAAGTCGGTTCCGCCACCAGGCACCAAATTGGTGTTTAACGTTTCAATGAACAGGTTTAGCGCACTTTGATCATAAGTGAGGGGGGCTTGTATGAATGCCTCAGATGAAAAGATGATGATGCCTATCCTGTCAGCGCTAAAGGCGTCAACTATATTTTTAAGCTCATACTTTACTTTCTCCAGCCGTGTGGGCTGTATATCATTTGCATTCATTGATTGCGAGAGGTCCACCAGCATAAATATATCTTTTCCCACTGATTTTACCTCTCGTTTGGACTCTCCGAAAGAAGGGCCCAGCAGTGCTGCCATCAGAAGAGTAAAGTATAGTGACCGGAGGAGCACCTTGATAAAAACCGATTGATATGGTGTGTTGAGTTTTCTGGCGATATTTACCACGCGAAAAATATACAGCAGGTAAAAAGCGACAAAAAGTCCTATTAGTGATAATTCAAGACTGCTTAGTTCGTAAAGCCAGTTCATACTAACCGTTTATATGATAAAAGTGAAGTGACAAATATAAACAAGGAGACCTTTGTCACAAATACCACTGGTCACAAATGAAAGTGACACCTCAAAACTGCTTTTTTAACGTAATGAAAGCCTGTTTAGTTTGTGATGTGAATATTTATTAAAAAAAGTAGCAGTTGGTGTTTGGTTAAGTAAAGATAGTTCTTTTATATTTGCACTCTCTTTCGGAGACGTGAGAGCAGGGGTAAGCTGGAAATCACCTCTTAAGTGAGTGTAAAATACGAGTTTCCAGGAAAATACTCAATAAAAATCAGGAGACCAGAAGAGGCAACTGATGACCATCCGGAGAGGTGGGTGAGTGGCTGAAACCAGCAGTTTGCTAAACTGTCGTACTCGGACACGGGTACCGGGGGTTCGAATCCCCCTCTCTCCGCTAGCTTCGTTGAAGTTCAACGGTTCGCTAGCTCAACTGGATAGAGCAACTGCCTTCTAAGCAGTAGGTTCCAGGTTCGAGTCCTGGGCGAATCACGATTATAGTTCGGGGCGTAGCGCAGCCCGGTTAGCGCACCTGGTTTGGGACCAGGGGGTCGCAGGTTCGAATCCTGCCGCCCGGACATAGAGAAAGCCTGGAGTTAAAAGCTTCAGGCTTTTCTGTT
>NZ_AMZN01000154.1 GCF_000331535.1 Fulvivirga imtechensis AK7
CTGCTTATTCTTTTCTGGCGCTGCTCTGATCATGGCGCTGCTAAAGCTCTCTGCCCCCGATGCCCTGATCGGGACAGGCCTGCTCGCCTGTCAGCCGAAGCGAAGGTGGATGCTGTAGGTACGGAAGCAGACATCCTGAGTGTAGGCGCGAGTTCGAAGAAAGCCAGCCGGGTAAAGTCCCGCCAGGGCGACCGGCTGTGAGTAGCGGCTTTGGCCAGAGGGCCAGCTTATGGGGCCGATACGGTCTGACTGAGGGCGAAGGCGAGCAAAAACAAGGGCTGTGGAGTGGCCTTTTTACCATAGCCCCGCAGGGATACATCAACCAAAAAGGACATGGGAACAGCCGTGGTGAGGAGCGGATGGCAAGCAAAGGGAGGAAAATGCAAGGTGGAGCTCCTTTTATTTTTTTGCCACTGTTTCTCCTTTCAACTGAAAAAATAAAAGAGAACGACCTTGCAGTTTTCCGGACTGCAGCCTTGACAACGCACCGCAAACACACCGCTTTACCTTGCTGTTTTTTGGGAGTGGCTAAATGCCCGATCAAAAAACACCTCTCCATCCAGGAGGGTGGATTTGTGCGGTGGGTTTTGTATCTTAACATTCATAATGGATTCAGCTGGCATCATCTTATTAAATTTCTTATTAGCCATTTTATCGGGTGTTATCTCTGGTATTTTAGCAGCTTTAATCATTGACCGCATTAGAAAAAAGGCTGCATTTTGTAATGTACATTACAATGCCCTTTTTAAAAAAAATCTACCGGTTACAGAGTTACACTTTTTTTGACGGTTTTGACCTACTCATTTCAAAGGATGGAACTGGTCCAGCTCCTTTTTCAGGTCTTCAACATCGGCCTGCTGGTATAATTCCGTAGACAGGATGTTTTTATGGCCTGCCAGGTATTGGGCTTTCCG
>NZ_AMZN01000155.1 GCF_000331535.1 Fulvivirga imtechensis AK7
ACCGGAGAAATGGAAAAGCTAAGAAAGACAGATGCAGACCTGCGGGGAGCGAAGTTGTACGTTCCATCAACAAAAGGCGGCTGCAGCAGAACCTTAAAACTGGCGGCAGAGCAAATTATATTACTAGCCGCCCAGTTGTCAGAGCATCCGGGAGAGCTGTTATTGGGAGAGAAGCTGCAGAACCGTGTCCGTAGCATCATAAAAAAGATAAGGAAGCTGAGCCCGAAAGTACGCACCGCCAAACACCTGAGAGGCAGCCTGATCGTGTACTGGATCAAAAGCTATAACCTGCGGAAAGCCCAATACCTGGCAGGCCATAAAAACATCCTGTCTAC
>NZ_AMZN01000156.1 GCF_000331535.1 Fulvivirga imtechensis AK7
GTAGAGCCCGATGTATAGATCACATAGGCAAGGTCGTTACCTTTCGCCCTGAAGGACTGACTGACCGGACGCTGACTGCTGATGGATTCAACTGCTTCGTCCAGGTCTACCAAGCCACTGGCCATCTCTAATTCTAATGCTTCCACATGCTCCGTGCGCGTGATCAAAGCTTTCATGCCCGAATCGGATATGATGCCCTTAACGCGTGCTGAGGGATGGTGGGGTGACAGAGGCACATAAACGCCTCCCGATTTCAGTATACCAAATATTACCGGCAAAAGTTGTTCCTCTCTCTCCAGCAGAACGCCTACCATATCCCCAGGCTGCACGTCCTGTTCTTGCTGAAGGTATATGGCCACTTTATCTGACCTCTCCTTCAGTAACTGATAGGTCAGTGAGTGATCGCCACTCACTACAGCAATGTTATCCGGGGTAAGGGCTACCTGCTCCTCAAAAAGGTCAATAATCGTCTT
>NZ_AMZN01000158.1 GCF_000331535.1 Fulvivirga imtechensis AK7
GAGTTAAAAGTGAGACCAAAGGGAGTATAATTATTGCAAAAAATTAGCGAAGGGATTTTTTCTTCTGGCGCACCCAAAATTTTTAAAGGCGATTTTTCTATGCCTTCCCCTGCCTCATAATATGTTAATTTTCTGCATCCCATTTTCAGGTTTTAAGATAATGATATTTTTTTCTGCCGTTTTAAACTTTTGTCGTATTTATAATAAATCATTTTATAAAACTGACAGATATGTTTACAAATTTCAAGTACAAAAACCTTCCAGAACGTCACATTCAGGAAGTAATAACCTATTGTTTAACGTTATCATCCAACGATGAACGTAATTTTAATAAGTGGCATGTAGGATTAACAGAGGATTCAGATTTTCAAGCAGATAAAATCATTCCGTGTGATAGTGAGACAGAAGCATCTGATCTTAAAAGATATTTAACTACTATTAGAGGCTTCAATGATGATGGAGGTAATGGCAAGTTTCTTTATGTTTCGAAGGAAAAAAGTTAAGCTCGATTTTTAGGGATAAAGCTTTGGTTGTGGGTGGCTTTGTGCGGATTTATTCCTAAAAATGAGCATCCAAGCGAACCACTACATTTCATCAGGGCAGGCAGTCAACAGAGCGCGGAAGGTTAGCACTGTCTTTTCATTTTACTTTGCGGATCGCACTCACCTGGCTATGAGCACTGTCCTTCGCGAGCCGTCTTGCGAGTGTGAACGAGGCCGCCCAGGAGAAGCGACCGTAGGGAGTGACTGGGCGTGGGGTGCAACCCCGACCGCAGGGAGCCGAAGTGAGCCTGCAAGGCGAGCACAAACACGGGCTGTGGATTTTTATTTTTGCCTACCTGCCGGAGGCTATCAATCAACTAAAATAAAAATAGGAACAGCCGTGCCGAGGAGCGGATGGGCAGCAAGTGGAGTAAAATGCAAGTGGGATTTGTGCGGCTGCTAAATATGCGCTGCACTCTGATGCCTTTTTACCTGCTGTAGCTTTTCGCAAAGCTGGTAATCATTTCAACTAATAATCAGTGTGTAGCGCATGTTTTAAGGCGTGAAGACTTGCAGTTTTACGGAACGCAGCCTGACCAACGCACCGCAGGCACACCGCTTTTTCTAACTGCCGCCATTAGCGGCAAAGCGGGTTGGCTCGTGGGTCTTGGGGCGGACTTGTGTGGTTGGCTCTTAGCGTGACAGGTACCTCTTTCTGATATTTTCAGGGTGTTGGTTCATGTTAAAGATGTCTGTAACATAAACAGTTTCTTCTTCCTGTAGATATATGATCTTATAATCTCCTTCAAGGATAAAACGATGTCCCTGATTAAGGTTGCGGAGCTCTTCAACTATACGCCCTCTGTTGGCAAGAGTGGACAATGTCGCTGCCCTGTCCAATATTTTATCTATTACCTCCTGGGCTTTGTTTTTAGAAAAACGGCAGTGTATCTCCCGAAGGCTTTCTTCGGCAAGATCGGTTAATTCTACAGTCATTTAATTACCAGTTCTTTACCTCTTTACGAAGTTGCTCAATGCTTTTGGTGCGGCCTTCTTTTATAGATTGGTTAGAGGCTTCCGCGCGGGCAATCAGTTCAGATTGATTAATAGCTTCTCCATTTGCCTTATAACCAACTGTAGCTTCACCGCTTTCTTTCAATATCGCCTTAATTCTGGCAATAATATTAAGATCCTGAACTCTGGCAAGTTGCTCTATTAAAAAAAGCTTTTCTGACTGGATATCCATATAACTTGGATTTGATTTATGTAAAGATAACATTTTCATTCTTACTTTTAGTTTCATATAGCCCCTGCAGAAGTGCAGGGGCCTTCTTCTGATTTTTTTAGTTATTAAACTGCTCTCTCCATTTCTTGTAATGTGCATGGTGGAAGCATTCATTTAGTCGCTGCAATGCAAAGCAGGTATTCTGGATATCGTATTGGCCTATCACATCCTTTTCAAGGTAATGGAGCAGGTAAACGGCTTTGGATAGTTCCAGACTTAATGAGGCGTAATCACCTGCATAGTTATTTTCTATATGCTCTTTGAGCTCGTGCAGATCTTCTGTGTTTAATCTTTTCATTTTTTGACAGTTTTTGGAATAAAGAACCCGCCTTAGCCTTTCCCCCGCACTGTCAAGGGCGGTTTGAGTGGTTTCCCTGACTCATAGGCATAGCGGGTTTATCTTAAAGATAGGTAAATTCAGATGACAGTTTCGGGAACTAAATTATCTAATTCGGGGCGCTTTCCTATGGGCTTCTGTTTTTTGATTGCATAGCTTCTTGTTTTTATCCTACTGGGTGGAACTGCTGTACTTCTTCCTGTAAGCCTTCCATGTCGTTGTGTAAATAACTCTCCGTGCTGCTGATGTAGCGATGGCCTGCAAGGTATTGGACTTCTCTAAGGTTGTACATTTTCAGCCATTTGGTGATTACTGATGTTCTGATCTGTTTTGCATTTAACACATTTGGATTGAGCTTTCTAACTGTGACCATAACTTGGGTCATGAAGTTGCTGAAGCTGTAACAGGTGCCACCTTCTCCGATAAACAGCTTACTGGTTTCTTCTTTGGCTTGTGCTTTTCTTTTGGTGTCCATTTGGATCAGTTCACCCCTGACCTTCAACACATAATCATAGATGTCCATGATCTGGTGGGCTTCCAGCTTCATTTCCCTGCTGTTGCTTCTGGCACTTCCTTTTACATTGAGTTTCCCTTCCCGAAGGTTAATGTCATTCACTTCCAGCATACCAAGCTCGAAGGTTTTCAATCCCTGATAGACCAGCATGCCCAGTATCACCCGACTTCTGCTTTGCTGTAATGAAGTTGCCGGATAGTTATTGTAAAGTGCGTGCAGCTCATGAGGTTCTATAATGTGGTAAAGTACTTTCCGTTTTACGCCTTTGATAGTGATATCTGTAGCCGGATTTTTGGTTGCCTTCCCTTCCCTGATAAAATGCTCGTACAGGTGTTTAATGGTGCCTATGTAGTTTTGTATCGTCCTTTGGGATGCCCCGTTGTTGCTGCACCATTTCATAAAACCCAACAACTCATTGTAGGTGACTTGCTCGACTTCTAAATTCTCCTTTGCCAACCACTTCCAGTAAATCCTAAAAATAATAAGCCTGCTCCTGATGCTGTTTTGGGTAAAGGCTCTTGATTTCATGTAGGTGATAAAGCTATCTTTCGTCTTCTGATAATCGGATGGGTTCATAATTCGGGATGTTATTGTATGGTTGCTTCATTTCCTGTTTTACTCCTGCTACATGGGTGTAGATCTGCGTGCTCTCCAGTGTGCTGTGGCCTAAAAAAAGGCTGATGCTTTCCAGCTTCATGCCGGCCTGTAAAAAGTGGGTGGCTATGGAGTGCCTGAGTGTATGCAGCCCGATTTCTTTTTCGATCAGGTCAGCATCTCCGGTTTGATATTGCAGGTTTTTAAGCCTGATAAACAAGCTTTGTCCCTGCATTCTTTTATGGCTGGTAGAAGCAATAAAAAAGGCTTCTGTTTTACTTCCTCCGGTGAGTTCCTGCCGGTGGTCGTACACATAATCCTGCAAGTATTTCAGGTTGGTTTTGCTGACCGGTACAAGCCGTTCTTTATAGTTCTTTCCTTTTCTTACGTGCAGCATTGACCTGTCAAAATTGATATCGCCAACATCCAGACTCACGCCTTCGGTTCTTCTTAAGCCACAACCGTAAAAGATAGCCAGCATTGCCCTGTCCCTTGCCTGCATTGCTTCCAGCACTTCCGGTGATACATTGGGCTTCTTCTCCGGCTTCTGGTAGGTAACTTTAAACAGCAGGCTGATTTCTTCGGTGGTCAGGTAGGTAATTTTGTGCTCGGTTTCTTCGTTCTCCAGCCGGATTTCAGGGATTTCCAGCCTTCCCACTTTGCGCAGGTATTCTGTAAATTTTCGGAGTGCCTGTATATGCTTGTTCAGGTGGGCATTGCTTAAACCACCGCCCCGCTTTTGGTTACTTCGTTCTTTTAGTTTTTGATAGTAGCTTTCAATATGTTGGGTTTTCAGTTCCTTAATAGTTTGGATTTCCTGTTGTTCCAGATAATGGAGTAACTCCCGAACATGCAAAGGCAGGTTGTAAACGGTGCTGGCGGCATACCCTTGCACGTCCAGCCACTCTTTGAAGGAGTTTTCTAAATATCTAAAGGATGGGTTATTGAGTACTAGTTTTTTCACTTCGGTATGTCTTTTCTGGTTTGGCTGAACTTCTTTATAAAATCACCTTTCCTGATGCTCTAAAGCATGGTATGTAGTTCATTTTCTGGCTATGAACTTCTTTTGGTCTTCTTGATCTTCTGTAATCCGGTCAAAATTTTATCCAGTACTCCGGCTATTCGTTTGTTGCGCTGCTCCTGATCTTCAAAGGTGGTTACCTCATAGGCAAAGCCGTTCTTCTTATCTCCCTTCACTTTGTGTATTAATCCCCATGACTGCAATGCGAGCATAAAACGTTTCTGGTTGCTTGGGTGGACTTTCAGGGCTTGGCGTGCCTGCACATTGGTAAAGCTGTTTTTATCTTCTTGTTTGAGCCAGTCTTTGAGCCGTTCGAAGTAATTACGGCAGGCTCCTGACAGGTCATCGGATTTGCGCAGTAGCACTTCTTTCATCAGCTTATTGACTTCCTCTATGTCTTCCAGCGTGGCTTCTATGTATTCTTCTCCGGTTTCCTTGTCATACTGCTTTTCCCGTTGGTACTGGTGGTAAAAGGTCACCGCTTCAATGAAGGCCAGATAGTGTGCGTTGCTTCTTCTTGGTTTGAACACTTCATCAGGGATATGCAGGCTTTCTGCAAAAGGGTTTCGTATTTGAACAGGAACCAATACCCGTTGCATATTCTGGAACTGCTCAATAAGTTTCCACTGCTCGGCCAGATCAATCTTACCTGCTGATAGTTTGCGCTGGAAGGCCATTATTTTACTGTCCTGCTCTTTGCTCTCGTCTATGTAGATCAGGAATGACCTGTTGGCGTTATCTTCATAAAGGCTTTCTTTGGTGGTGCAGCCTGATACGCAAACAGGGCCTTCTACTACTAAACTCACTGTCCTTGTCTCCCCTTTGGTATTCTTGACTACTACGGTTTTGGTGATCCGCTTTTTACTTTTGATCTCCCGTAATGGATAAAGTACTTCATCCGCTCCGTCCAGATCCTCGATTAAGATCAGCTTGTTTCTAAGTTCCTGCTGGCCGAAGTAGTAGAAGGCATTGCCGCTTAATGTGGTAATTTCCAGTTTATCTTCTTCGGGTATCAGGGCGCTGACTTTCTCCTGTAAATGGGTTTTTCCTATTCCTGAACTTCCAAGGCTGATCACATGCAAAGGGTTGTCCCGTTTCCGGCTGGTGAAGATCAGGTACATTAATAGCCTGTTGTTTTCTTCCCCGATCACTCCGGCACGTCCTATGTCTTCCATTGTCCTTTGCATCAGGTTCGGGGCTTTCAGGTAGGCTTGTGCTTCTTTGATCTCTTCCGGACTGAGGAACTTCTTTTTATCCTGTACCTGATTTTGCTTCTCAATCTCTTCCAGCCTGTATTTTTCCAGTTCATCGGTAAGGTCTGTTAGTGCGGCTGCCGCTACGCTGGTGCCGATCTCCAATCGTTCTGCTATTTTCCTGATCAGCTTTTCGGTCTGGTTGTCGTTGTAAAGGTCTAAATTATGTCTTAAGCTGAGGTGCTCCACTTGTATTTTGAGCGTTACCCGCATTCTGTCCAAGCCCTCCAGTCTGATGCCACCCAAAACGGCTATGCCTAAAGGTGGATGTTCGTAGGTAATGTGATCGGGGTTGGTAGGGTCGAGCTTTTTATCTTTCATCTTCAAAAAAGTTTTTTATTACCAATTGGTCATAAACATACACAATAGTTTAAAAAGTATCCAAACAAATGAAGTTGTTTTTAACCAAATGTTTAGATATTATTGCTAAACACCGCCTGAACGGTGATTTTTAACACCATTTGTATGGATTTAGGTAAAAAACTGCTAGAGTTACGAAAGGAAAAAGGGCTTACCCGTGAAGCTCTTGCTAAAATGATTGGCACTTCAGGGGCGATTATTGGCAAGTATGAGCGTGAGGAAAGAACACCTTCAGTAGAGATTGCCAAAAACATAGCTCAAGCTCTGGAGGTTTCTCTGGACTATCTGGTAGGCACTACTGAAGTGATGCTGGATACTTCCATTATCAAAAAGATACAGGAGATTCAAAAGCTCCCCGAAGATGACCGCAAGCATCTCTTGTATCTCATGGACAATGTCCTTCAAAATGTAAAGGCTAAACAGGCATTCGCCTCTAAATGAAAAGCCCTGCATTCCTGCAAGGCTTAAATCTTTTCGAAATTACTACCTAACTACTTAGGTCTGTACTTTTGATTTGATAAAAATTGAGAATACAAAAAACCAACTCATGTAAATTGTCCAGGCGATAAGGGATATCATCCCAGAATAATCATTAATAACATAGTAAACTGGCTCTAGCAACATTAATATGGCAACAGCTAGTGTAATCCATTTAATAACCTCTAATTGATAATACTTTCTAAAATCAACACTAACCAAAATTAGCCCCACTATTCCACTTATCCAGCATAAACCTATCCTTATCATATGGGTAATTCCAAAGACGACTTCTGTTGAAGATGGGTTTAAAGAAAAGAATGAAAAGCTCATCCACATCAATCCCGAGAAAGAGATAAAATATGATCCAATACGTCCAAGGTTATTCGTCTTAGACTCTATTGATAAGAGAACTCCAAATACTATTATAAGAAGACCAACTAAAAAATAGTTGAATACCTCTGCTTGTATTTGATTTTTAAAGCCATCTAAATTAAATGAAGTTATACCCAAGAATTCAACTTCTTCAAACGTCTGAGGATTCATTACAAAAATAGTGGCAAATGACAAGAGATAAGCAATAGTTACTCCAATGCCTAGTAATTTAACTAATCTCATTTATCGCAAAATCAATATTATTATCGAAATTATCAACCCAATGAGAATTACGATTAGCTGCCATCGAACCGCTTTGCCGTATGGATCATCAATCTTGCTCATCTTCAGTAAAATAATTAACTATCTTATTAAGCATACTTCCCAAGCCACCTAAAACAGATGTTTGTGTAGCCTCTTCAGTTGCATTAGTAATATTACCAACTTTTTTAGATTGATTTATCGCAGTCTTGGTAGCCGTATTAGTCAAAAGCCCAAACCCTAAATTGACAGCCTCCTTTGCCGCTGCATCATCATCACCTTCAGCTAAATTAACAGACATTTTAGTTACTTTTCCTGTCGCTGACACAGTCTCTCCTACTGGAACCAATACCAAAGATGATCCTCCCGTAAACGGTGATGCTATAAGCCCTGCATCAGATATAGCTTCGCCTCCTTTGTCTGCCACTTCACCAACATCTTTCACAACTTCTTTTGTAACCTCTTTACCTGTTTCTGCAACTGTATTAATATCATTAGCAGTACTGGTAACCTTAGCAATTTTTTTAGACTGAGAATCCATATTAACTTCACTAGGTACATGCCCAGAAGTACCACTGATTAGCCTTTGAGCCGGTGCTTCTGCTTTACTCAATATGGCGCTATACTTTGTCAACGTCTTGATTAACTCTATACCACAAGGAACGCAATCTCCGAGCGGGTCATTATTTTTGATTGGATCATTGAACGCATACTGATAGGAAGACATACTTTCCTGCCCTCCTTGATCAGCAAGTGGATCAACCTGAACAAATCTCCCTATAGCATAATCATACATTCTTAACTTTGTCATATCCAAGTTAAGATCAAGGTCCGTAATTCTTTCTGTCTTAAACTGCTTATCTCCAGTACCCTGATTGTAGAGGTATTTGTTTTTGTCTGCAGTAACCCTCTGGTAGGAGTTAAAAGTGAGACCAAAAGGATAATAATCATCCTCCTGAATTACAGGACTCTCATTCAGGGTCACTTTCATGTCATCAAAATATACCCAGTGGGTAGCAGCACTTTCGCTGCTGATATAAACATACACAAATCCTGCCTTTTCTGCTACTATATCATTCAGTGTAAGCTTTTCATGGGCGCCATTGGCCGCTGTTCCTATCTGAACGTGGCCATGCTGGTAGAATTGCATATGCTCATCGAACAGGATGTAGTTCAGGTAGGCTGCCGGGCGGCTGTCGTTGGAGGTGCCGAGCAGGCCGATGTCGTTCAGGGCATTGTCGAAGGAGTTGTAGGTGGCTTGTTGTTCTACCGTGCCGCCATTCACTCCGCCAAAGCCTCCGGATATCGCTGCTATGAATGAGGTTAGCCCTACCTGGGTGGAGTAGC
>NZ_AMZN01000159.1 GCF_000331535.1 Fulvivirga imtechensis AK7
CTAGTGTAATGATTTTTTATAAACCGAACTATTTCCTTTGTAAGTCCACTGAAATGGTTTAGCCCTGGTTTTATTGTAAGTTTCAATATAGTTAAGAATTTGGTCTACCAGTTGTTTTTTAGAATGCCAAACGCCTCCTTTTAATACATCCTTTGTCAGGATGTTAAACCATATTTCTATTTGGTTGAGCCAGGAAGAATAGGTAGGTGTAAAATGAATGCTCACCCGTTTTTTAGAAGATATCCATTCATGGACTTTCTTGTGCTTATGTACATTGAGGTTATCGGCGATAATGTGGAGGTGTTTACCGGGATATTTTCGGTAGAGCTTTTTGAGGAACTTCAGGAAGTTTTGGTGATTGTTTTTGTTGATGGTTTCCGCAGTTATTTCCCCTTTGTGGACCGCCAAAGCGGCTATTAATGAGACTGTCCCGTTGCGCTTGTAGGTAGCCGTAAGGCGTTTGGCATTCCCACTTCTCATCGGTAATTCAGGCTGACTCCTGTCCAGGGCCTGGATTTGGGTCTTTTCATCTACAGAAAGCACTATGGCTTTTTCATCGGGATGTAGGTATAACCCGATCACATTGAGCATTTTTTCTTCAAATTCCGGATCGGTACTCTTTCCGCACCAATAGTCAACCTTATGAGGTTTTAAGGCATGTTCCTTCAATGTTTTTTGAACCGTGCCCTGGCTCATCCCCAGTTCTGCGGCAATCCTGCGCTGACTCCAGTTGGTATAGCCTCCTTCGGGTTTTTCACAGGCTTTCTGTACAATCCTGGCCTTATCCTCATCAGTGTAGGTAGGTTTAACGCCTCGACCGGGTTTATCCTTTAATCCACTGACTCCACTTGTAACAAACCGCTTCTTCCATTTAGCTACAGCTTCACGGCCTATTGAAAGCTCCTGCTGCACCTGGTCATAACTTTTTCCTTCATGTAATTTCAGGATGATCCGTGAACGTACTACGTAACGATGATCCAGTTTGTTTGCTCGGGACATGCTGGTGAGCTCTTCAATGTCCTGCTCTGATAAGTTCAGGGGTGTTGCTATTCTTGCCATATACCAAAGATAGGCATTTTTTATCAAAATTAGTTCGTCTTTTTGTAATTCTTTACACTAGC
>NZ_AMZN01000160.1 GCF_000331535.1 Fulvivirga imtechensis AK7
CAACGGCAGGTATGAATTGTTGTTTACCAGGCGGTTTGGAAAAACTACTTATCGTAAACCTCAAAAAATCCCGGTGTAGTTACTGAAGTTGAAAAAACAAGGATCAGCTTCAAGACATCATAAAAAGGACCTCGCCCCATGATATTTTAATTATGGGGAAAGGGGGAGCTATATCTAAAACAAAAGAAAAACAATGAGTAGAAAAGCTAAAAGACTGTATTGTAAAACCAAACACGCTAAAGCAGACCGTATCAAAAAATACTTTGCCCCTAAGGAGCCCGGAATTCGGTCAACACCGAATAACTGAAATACCTTTAGTAG
>NZ_AMZN01000161.1 GCF_000331535.1 Fulvivirga imtechensis AK7
TAATTCTACGCTGGTAACATCGCAGGTCAGCGGACCAGAATTGCCCGCAGTCACGCCTTCAGGCTGTGAATAATCAATGCCTACTTCAGTAGTAGCTGTAGTGGTACAACCAGTGCTTTTCTTGGTCACCTCAAGGGTGTATTCGCCCGAGGCACTGACGGTCGTAGTGGCGGTTGTCGCAATCTCGCTGCCAGCACTTAGCCAACGGTAGCTCACACCTGATGTAGTCGCTGAGCCGATCAGCTCAACGCTCGTAACATCGCACGTTAACGGACTGGTGTTGCTGGCCGTAACACCCTCAGGCTGTGAATAATCAATGCCTACTTCGGTGGTAGTCGTAGTGGTACAACCAGTGCTTTCCTTCGTCACCTCAAGGGTGTATTCACCTGGGGAAGTAACAGTGGTATTTGCCGTTGTCGCAATCTCGCTGCCAGCGCTTAGCCAGCGGTAGGTTACTCCTGATGTAGTCGTAGAACCAATTAGCTCAACGCTCGTAACATCACACGTGAGCTGGCCACTGTTGATGGCTGTAACTCCTTCGGGTTGAGAGTAATCAATGCCTACTTCAGTAGTAGTCGTGGTGATACAGCCCGTGCTCTCCTTAGTCACTTCAAGGGTGTATTCACCAGCGGTACTGACCGTTACGGTGGCCGTTGTGGCGATTACACTACCAGAGCTTAGCCAACGGTAGCTCACACCTGATGTAATCGCTGAGCCAATTAGCTCAACGCTCGTAACATCGCACGTTAACGGACCGGTGTTGCTTGCCGTAACACCCTCAGGCTGTGAATAATCAATGCCTACTTCGGTAGTAGCCGTAGTGGTACAGCCCGTGCTTTCCTTAGTCACTTCAAGGGTGTATTCACCAGCGGCACTGACCGTTACGGTGGCCGCTGTAGCGATTACGCTACTGGAGTTTAGCCAACGATAGGTCACGCCTTCTGTTGTGGTGGAGCCGATCAGGTCTACGCTGGCAGTCGAGCAGGTCAAAGGGCCTGTGTTGCTGGTTGTCACCTCTTCAGGCTGGGTGTTGTCTGTGATCACTTCGGTGG
>NZ_AMZN01000162.1 GCF_000331535.1 Fulvivirga imtechensis AK7
TGGCTATTTCGGTCGGACCATGCCAGTGATTTCGGTCAAAAGGTGCCACTTTGAAAGATGCTGCAAAGTAGTAAAAATTTAGTTATTCATTTTTTAAAATTCCTTTTCTTAGTGACTCTCCTTTTAGGTCTATCCGGTGTGAAGAGTTGACTAACCTGTCTAAAATGGCATCTGCAATAGTACCTTCTCCGATGATGTCATACCATGCCGAAACGGGTATTTGTGAGGATACTATAGTGGCGGTTTGATTGAACCGATCATCAATTATATCCATTAAGGCCTCACGGGCATGAGAGTCAAAAGCCTGTAGGCCAAAGTCATCCATGATCAACAAGTCTACTTTTAAAAGTTTTTTGAGTTCCCGGATATAAGTGCCATCTACTTTGGAGAGTTTAAACCTGGCCAGTAAACGGGCCGTACTGGTGTAGTAGACCCGAAAACCCATTAAACAAGCCTGATGTCCAAGTGCCTGGGCCAAAAAGCTTTTCCCCACTCCGGAAGCCCCGGTAAGTATGATGTTTTCTTTTTTTAGGATAAAATCCAGGGTACCCAGGCGGTTGTACATGTTCTTGTCCAGGTTTCTGGCCTCTGTATAGCTTACCTCTGCAACGGAAGCTTTCTGCCGAAAATTGGCCTGCGTGAGCAATCTATTTATTTTTTTGTTCTGCCTGTCTTCCCATTCATGGTCAGTCAGTATGGCCAGGTATTCATCAGCCGTAAGTTTATTAAACTGGTTGTTTTTTACATGTTGGAGATGCAGTTCAGCCATGGCAGTCAAACGCATCTTCTTCAGCTTTTCTACTGTTTGATTGTTGTTCATATGATATAAATTAATTGGTTATTTGTAAGCCCCAGCCCCACGTATATTGTCATGGACAGGTATATGTGATTTTGGGTCAGGGGTATCTGGAAAGTGATCCTTGTCAAGGTTATTTTCCAGTATGTTCCTGATCCGTTTATAGGAAATAGCATTGGCATAAACAGCACGTTTACAGGCATTGTCAAGCCTTTGAGAACCATACAGGCGATGAAGCTGGACAATACCCATTGCCCTTTTGTAGGCAGTTTCAGGATAATCGCAGTCAATAAATAATCCTTTTATACACGCCTCTACATTTTCACCGTGCCGTGCTGCTATTTTCCGGAAGTACTCCGGACTCCAGTCTGTGTAGTCTTTATGGGTACTGCTCAAATGGTTTTTATTGGTGTTGTATAATCCTATTGAAGGGTTACGCTGATGTAGGGCTATCCGCTCGTGATAGTAATAAACCTCTACCGTTGTGCTGGTATAATGGATCATGGTGGATTTTCCAATATATCGGTAAGGAACGCTATAATAGCTTTTATCCGGGGAGAAGTAGACATATCCTATCTTCTGTACCTTGGCCCTTTTATAATCTTTAAGCTGGTAAGGCCCTGAAGGAAGAGGTTTTAAATAAGGCCGTTCCACTGATTGGAAAAGCTCCCTCCGGCTGGCTTCTTTACGCTGGAAAAGCAAATCATTATAGTTGACCAGCAACTTTTGTATTTCTTCGTTCAGGTCCTGTAAAGAGAAAAAAGTCATCTCACGTATAGGGTAGTATATGCGTTGATAGCTCAACTGTACGGCATTCTCGACCAAAGCTTTATCCTGCGGGGAGTAGCTTCTTGTGGGATTGATGACGCAGTTATAATGATGGGCAAACTCTTTTAAAGAGCGGTTGATCTCCGGTTCATACTTGCTGGCACGTGTTACTGCTGATTTTAAATTATCTGATACGATTGCTTTAGGAACACCTCCATAGAAGGCCATGGCATTGTTGAGGCAACAGATAAGATCTTCACGTTTTTGGCTCATACAGGCTTCTACATAGGTGTATTGGCTATTGGGCAGAATGGCCACAAAAACTTCAACAGGTATTAACTCTCCTGTTTCTTTATCAGTGATATGCAGTTTGGTGCCGCAAAAGTCTATAAGAAGCTCCTTTCCCGGTTCATGCTCAAGCTTCATAGAACCCTTTGTTTTGGCGTACTTACGCCTGTAGTGCTCCATAAACTGTGTATAGCTGTAAGGCTCTTCAGACTGCTGCCGGTAGTCATCATAATGGTAAAGAAAGGTGAAGCCGGGATGGTTACGGGCTTGGTTTACCTTTTCAAAATAGAGCATCAGTTCGTTAAACCGATCATTATTGATGGTAGTTTGAGAGGGAAACAGCTCTGTCAGCTCCGCTTTGTCAAACCGTAACAACTCTTCAGCAGAGTGGTCGCAGGCGTTAATGAGCTTCATGTAATTATTGACCGTGTTACGGGAAATGCCCAGGGTATGGCCAATCCTGCGGTTACTTAAACCGTCCAGATGCAGGGTGATTATTTGTTTGATGTCCATAGGATCAAGAGTATTGGCCATATCGCTTTTTATTTGCGATATAGCCTGTTAAACTTGATCTTTCAAAGTGGCACTAATTGAACCGTTATCACTGGCACAAATCGAACCGTTTTGACTTCTTACCGCCAGGGCTGACTGGCACAGTTTGAACCGAAATCACTGGCACTAACACACCGAAATGAGTGGCACTATTCGAACCGAATTAGCCA
>NZ_AMZN01000163.1 GCF_000331535.1 Fulvivirga imtechensis AK7
CCAAGCCAGGATCTACTACGACACTTACATCATAGCTACTGATGGCATCCCCATCATCGTCTGTAGATGGCAAAACAACTCCGATAGCATCGCCAGAGCATACTGTGGCATCAAGATTACCAGTGAATACAGGAGCCTCATCTATGGTTACGGTAATGGCGAAATCGGGACCTGCACAGGTGCCTATATAAGGTGTAACAGTGTAAACCACATCCAAAGGACCATTGGTAGTATTCGTAAATATATCGCCAGAGATCAAATTCATATCTGTTGTACCGCTAGCGGTGCTTGCTGTGCCTCCCAAACCAGGATCTACTACGGCACTTACATCATAACTACTGATGGCATCCCCGTCATCGTCTGTAGATGGCAAAACAACTCCGATAGCATCGCCAGTACATATCGTAGCATCAAGATTGCCTGTGAATACCGGGGCCTCATCTAACGTTACCGTTATGGTGAAATCAGGGCCGGCACAAGTACCTATATAAGGGGTGACCGTATAAATAACATCCAAAGGACCACCGGTGCCATTCGTAAATATGTCGCCAGAGATCAAATTCACATCTGTTGTACCGCTAGCGGTGCTTGCTGTGCCTCCCAAGCCAGGATCTACTACGGCACTTACATCATAGCTACTGATGGCATCCCCATCATCGTCTGTAGATGGCAAAACAACTCCGATAGCATCGCCAGTACATACCGTGGCATCGAGATTGCCCGTGAATACCGGAGCCTCATCTATCGTTACTGTAATAGTAAAGTCAGGGCCGGTACAAGTACCTATATAAGGCGTGACCGTATAAACAACATCCAAAGGACCATTGGTGGTATTCATAAATATATCGGCAGAGATCAAATTTACATCTGTTGTACCGCTAGCGGTGCTTGCTGTGCCTGCCAAGCCAGGATCTACTACGACACTTACATCATAGCTACTGATG
>NZ_AMZN01000164.1 GCF_000331535.1 Fulvivirga imtechensis AK7
TGGTTAATGATGGTATAATGTCATTATCCACAAAATCAACTGAAGTTGTTGGTTGCCTCAGGATGACTTGGTTTTTATATAAACTCATCCCTTCATCGCGTGGTCATCTCCCCGGGGCAAGCTCGGGACAGGCAGGATGACTGCCCTTTTTTAAGCTTTATATATCGAACTCACGTTAGATTAAGAGTAGGATAGCTATCAAAAGTCCGGGTCCAACCCAAGCCTGTCCTTCAGTTGTTTTAAAATAGGCTTCTTTTCTGCCAGATAATCAAATTTTTCCTTATTGGTATAGATCATCCTTTTTGCTTCTTCCTTCACCAGTTCAATTTCCAGAACCAGTTTCCCATTATTCAGTTTGCTCTTTAAATGAGTAACCAGATCTGACCTAAAGCGATCAAGGATATCAATTTTAACTGCATTGGTGAGTTTTATGACCACCGTTGTGAGTTCCTTTAGGTAGATATCTTGTTGAAGCACCATATGTTCAGCATCTTTACCTTCCGACTTCTTGAGGGCCGCAAAATCCTTCCAGTGCTTCTGCAACTGTTCGAAGGTAAATGGATCATTGCCATAAAAATCTCCCTCATCGTCTTTAGCGGTGTCTTCATCCGCCTCGTCATTCTTGTCAATTAATGCATTGAGGTCAGTGGGAATTTTTGCTGTGGGCTTAAGCTTAGACTGGCTAAGTCTTTTTACAGGCCGGGGCGGCTGATTGATCGTACTGCTATCAGCGTTCGTTTCCGAAGGCACTCGTCCCGAAGGTGTTTCTTCAGGCTTTTTATTTTCCGGGCCAGGCTGAACGTCCTCGTCATTGCCTGAGGTTATACTACTTTTTTTTTTAGCTCTTCGGATGGCAGAGCAGCCAGGGTTACCGCGGCATTTACATGAGTGAGCTTCATTAGCGCCAGCTCCACGTGCAGGCGTTGATTTTTACTGCTTTTATAGCTCAGATCACACTGATTGGCTATGTTTAGTGCTGTGAGTAAAAATGACAAGGATGCCTTATTGGCCTGTTCGATATACTTTTCTTTGGTGTTTGCAGGCACCTCCATCAGGTCAACAGTGGCATTGTCCTTGCAGACCAGCAGGTTGCGGAGGTGCTCGCTCAGGCCTACAATGAAATTATGACCGTCAAACCCTTGTTTAAGTATCTCATCAAATATGAGCAGTACCTGCGAAAGATTTTCTGTCAATAAGTGGTCGACCACTTTAAAGTAATATTCATAATCCAGGATATGAAGATTGCTGATGGTAGACTGATAGGTGACATGGCGATCAGATGAAAATGTGACGATCAGGTCAAATATCGATAGGGCGTCACGCAAAGCCCCATCAGCCTTTTGAGCGATCAGATGCAGCGCTTCTTCTTCAGCGCTGATACTTTCACGATCGGCAATACCCTTAAGGTGACGGGCAATGTCCGCTACCTGTATCCTGTTGAAATCAAATATTTGACAACGAGACAGGATAGTAGGTATAACCTTATGTTTTTCAGTGGTTGCAAGAATGAATATGGCATAGGAAGGTGGTTCCTCCAATGTCTTCAAAAAAGCATTGAAAGCTGCATTAGAGAGCATATGCACCTCATCTATTATATATACCTTGTACTTCCCGTACTGAGGTGGATATCGGACCTGGTCTATCAGGTTCCGTATATCATCAACGGAATTGTTTGAAGCAGCATCCAGCTCAAAAATATTCAGAGAACTACCATCGCTATTCTCATCAAACTTATTGATCATTTTGGCCAGAATTCTGGCGCAGGTAGTCTTGCCAACACCGCGAGGCCCGCAAAATAATAAGGCCTGTGCCAGTTGATTGTTGTCAATTGCATTTTTGAGCGTTGTTGTAATATGTTCCTGGCCAACTACCTCATCAAAACCTGTCGGTCTATACTTCCTCGCTGATACTACAAACTTTTCCATCGCTCGAAGTTAGCAAGTGAAAGTGAAAACCGAAAGTGAATTGTGATTAAAAAACTTTGGAACTCCATAATTTGAGCATAGTACAATTGTGAACTTTTTTATAATCTCATTTTTTTAAAAACTCCATTTTAAACCATTTGTGAGGGAATACACGAAGTTATTAATCGAAATAATGGGTTTATCTTCATACTGAGCTGTAAAAGTTGTAGTGAAGGAAAGACGCTGAGAAAGTTCCATTTGTAGAACCACATCTCCACTAATTCGTGACCTAAAAAGCTCACTTTCTTCATCGTACCCCCCTTGATAATAAAAAACCGTATTAAAACTTACATGCTCATTAAACCTGATCTTTCCGTTAATGTAGTTGGTAGTTTTCCAAATCTCCTTTTTTATAATTTTGTGTTCATCTTCAATACTTTTCCAGTTTTCTTTTTCAAACATTCCTCCGATGCCGATAAAGAGTTGGGCTTTCTCAGTGGAGGCTAACCGGTATTTTATCCCTGCGCCCAAAAGGAATCTAAAAGGCATATTTCTTCCATCATCGTATTGGATTTGAGTGAATGATTCATACGACAGCTTTTTTCTTCTGAGAAAATTTGTTCTGAAATGTGCGTAGCCTGTACTAAGTAGCGGACCCCCTGTAGACTTAAAGTAGTTAATCTTATTGATTAGTATATAGGCATGTTTATCAGCGATATATGCTACGTCTGCATTGGCCTCGAGCCCAACAAATTTAATGTCCTTTTCTGCCGTGGCGCTTCTGTTGTTAATATTGAAATTCAGGTTGACCGCTCCCATAAAATAACCGGAAGAGTCAGAATGGATGTTTCCTTTGTCGATTTTTAATATCTGAGATTGACATACAGCGCTGCAAATAAGTATAATAAAGATGGTGGCTAGTTTGTTCATGCCACGAAATTAAGAAGGTTATGGGAGACAGGGAAATTTAATGACCTTTTGTGAAGCTAAGAGTAGAGAGGGTAAACTTACAAGTTTAAGCATACGGAATGAGATTTTAATTATAATTTTGATATAAAAGTTACATATGTGCTTAATATCTCATTTTAAGCTTGTTAAATGACATTCAAATTGGGACCTTCATCTCCATTTTAATAAACCCTAATTAATCTAAACCGACCTAGCATGAAAAAAATCTATTTATTATGGAAAATCTCATGCTTTTGTCTTATTTCACTAATTTTTTTCACCCAGGAGGCTCTCGCACAGCACAAGGCGGCAGTCCACCAGGGGGTGATTAGAATTAAGCTGGATGAGACAGCAGCATCTTATTTGGAAACAGCACAAATGTCCCGGACCCCGGAGGGATATTTAAGAACCGGAAACGCTTCTTTGGATCAGGCTTTATCACAAAGCCGGGCCAGCAACATGAAGCGGGTATTCCGGCACGGGGGCAAATTTGAAGAAAAGCACCGCAAACATGGATTACATCTGTGGTATGAGGTGCGTTTTGATGCCTCTACTGATGTAGATCAGGCAGTGTCTAACTTTGCCCGCCTGAGAGAGATCAGGAATGCCGAACCTATCTACGAAAAAAGTATTGATGGTTATGAAAAGATGATGAAGGAGGCTGTTTTGATGCCTCTGAACACCGATGCTAACGACCCTCAATACCCTAATCAATGGCACTACAATAACACAGGCCAGACGGGTGGTACACCGGGAGCAGACATAAGTTTGCCTCAGGCATGGAACCTTGAAACAGGTAACAGCCAGGTAATTGTAGCGGTGACCGATGGTGGTATTGATGTTGACCATGAAGACCTTGCCGCTAATATGTGGATCAACACTGGCGAAATTCCTGGCAATGGAATTGACGATGACAACAACGGCTATGTGGATGATATCTATGGCTATGGATTCGGTGATGATACCGGTGAAATAGCTGCCGACCTGCATGGTACGCATGTGGGTGGTACCGTAGCTGCCGTTACCAACAATGGTATTGGTGTAGCTGGTGTGGCCGGTGGCGATGGCTCTGGGAATGGTGTGAGACTGATGTCATGTGCAGCTTTTGGAGCGTTTGGTACAGGAGGTTTCGCTGAAACCTACATCTATGGAGCCGACAATGGCGCGGTAATATCTCAAAATAGTTGGGGATATACTTCACCAAATGTATTTGAACAAGCAGTTTTAGATGCAATAGACTACTTTATTGCTGAAGCAGGATACGATGAAAATGGTGATCCTGTTGGACCTATGCAGGGAGGTCTGGTGATCTTCGCTGCGGGTAACAGCGGCTCATTCAGCAATTACTACCCTGGCTTTTACGAGCCAACACTGGCCGTAGGCGGTACAGATCATAATGATAATGAATATGTGTCTTCTAACAGAGGAGATTGGGTGGACGTTGCAGCTCCGGCTGTTAACGTATTGAGTACATTTCCTAATAACCAGTACTCATCGATTTCCGGTACTTCTATGGCATGTCCGCACGTATCAGGACTTGCAGCCCTTATTTTATCACAAAATATAGGCAATATTACACCGGATCAGATACGAGCGCGTATTGAGCAAACTACTGATCCTCTGCCAGGACTTGAATTCCTGGGTTCAGGACGTATCAATGCATTTGCCGCATTACAACAAGATGATGGTGTGGCGCCTGAAGCTATTACAGATCTTTCAGTGACGGATGTAGACCTTTCAAGTGTTACTTTGCAATGGACTGCTCCTGAAGATGCCGGGAATGGTTCTGCGTCTTCTTATGACATCAGGTATTCAACTTCAGTAATTACCGCAGCTAATTTTGATAGCGCAACACCGGTGGCAGATCCTCCAAAGGCGTCTGTGGCCGGAACTACCGAAGTTTTCACTGTTACTGGGCTTAACTCAGCTACCGAATATTATTTTGCTATCAAATCCGCAGATTTTTTCGGTAACGTTTCTACTATCAGCAATGTAGTATCGGCTACAACAGATGATGTGCCGCTGGCTTCAGTATCACCTTCATCTATGACTGCCGATCTGGAAACAGGAGAGACTGAAACCCAAATATTGACCATTAGCAATGGCGGCCAGGGGCCACTGGATTTTAATATTTCTTTTGGAGGAACAGTATTTACGCCTGCATCGGCTTCTGCTTCCAAAAATATTAAACCTCATGCTAAAGTACTTTCCACCACGAAAGCTTATGCACCAGCCGGGGATGTTCAACTGCTTGAAGGTTCTCAATATTCTACCGGATTCGAGTCGTTTACACTTGGTGGTCTTAACGGCCAGGACGGCTGGTCTGCCAATGCTGCATGGGTAGTGAGCGATGCCATGCCATACGCAGGTACTAGGCACGTATATGCCGCTGCAACCGGCGCAGGCACTAATTCGCTTGCCTTTAGTCCTAATGTAGGAATAGGCGAGGAAGAATATTCGTCAACTACTGCAAAAGTGAAAATAGAAGGCAGCGGTACCACGTGGCAGGTAATACCTCAGTCGCCAACAGCCGAACTAGTAGTGACCAGGATCAGCTTTGATGCCGATGGAGGGTTATCTATTCTGGATGGTGACGCAGGTGATTATGTGACCGTACCGCACGAAATACCCTCAGGATATTTCGACCTTAAACTGGTGGTTAACCGATCAACTCTGGATATGAACCTGTATT
This sequence comes from Fulvivirga imtechensis AK7, assembly GCF_000331535.1. Taxonomy (GTDB): domain Bacteria; phylum Bacteroidota; class Bacteroidia; order Cytophagales; family Cyclobacteriaceae; genus Fulvivirga; species Fulvivirga imtechensis. The sequence goes on from NZ_AMZN01000164.1 coordinate 5,545, forward strand.
TCAATAACGAACTTGTTTATGCCGGAAAGGCATTTGCAGGCGATATTGAGCAGGTGGTGCTTCTTTCACCTATGGAAGGTACCGGCTCAGAGTTTTTCATGGATGATATTGATATTTACGATGGCGTACTGGATACCTATCCATTCCTTAGTGCCAATATCACCAGCGGAACAGTTCCTGCAGGTGAGGATCAGGAGATTGAGATCACCTTTGATGCCAGCGGATTATTTGGCGGAACTTATGAAAATATAATACAGATACAGACCAATGATCCTGCTAATCCTTCTTTCATGGTACCTGCTACCATGAGCGTAACAGGCACTGGCAAACCTGTAATAGATGTTGATCCCGACTCATTGGTTTTTGACGACACTTTCGTAGGAGGGACAGATACAAGAACCCTTACTATATCTAACGGAGGTACGGAAATACTTACCGTAACTGATATTAACTCTACTTCCTCTGATTTTACCGTAGCATCAGATACTACTTTTAGTATTATGCCTTTTGGGAATAAAGAAATTGTAGTAGAGTTTAGTCCTTCTGTACTCGGAGAGATTACTGGTGAGATCATAATTGTGAGCAATGACACTACAAATGCTGAGGTACATGTGCCTGTAAGCGGTAATGGTGTTGAGGCACCAATAATAGCTGTGAATCCTTCTTCCTTTGAATTTGAACTGGAAAGAGGAGACACCACTTCTGCTATACTAACCATCACCAATAATGGTGTTGCTGACCTTGAGTTTACTATTGAGGTGGCTTCCGCTGATGAAGGTCCTGCTTCTGTAAGCATGGACTTCCCTGCTACGGCAGGCAGAGCGCGGATGGCAGATGGTGTTAAGCAACCGCTAACCAGCAATTTCAGTGGTATGAAAGTGATGTCAAATGTGAGTCTGGCGGCCAGCACCGTAGAAGTATTGCTACTTACTCCTGACGATGATATTACTGATGTGGAGACTATGTTAGCTTTCCCTGACATCAATGTGACAAGATTCCCTGAATCTTCACTTCCATCTATCTCCCTTACCGATGTGGAAGGATACGATGTGATCATCACCACTAATAATACTAAATGGCAAGAAGGTGGAGGCATTAGCCCTGCTGCTATTGGCAACTTATTGGCAGATTATATCGATCAGGGAGGAAAAGTTATTGTAAATAATTTTGCTTATGACTATGCAGGATGGGAATTGGCAGGTAGGTTCATTAACGAAAACTACGGACCATTTACCAAAGCTACGGCCGACCTTAGCGGTAGTGTAAATCTGGGTACTATCCATGCACCGAACCATCCTGTAATGGAGGGAGTTACAAGTATCGGCAATAGCTACCTGTGGCAAAATCCAGGCCTTACATCAGGAGCAACTTTGCTGGCTGACTGGGCTGATGGTAATCATTTTGCGGCTGCCAATGATAACGTAGTAGCTGTGAATATTCTGCCAAGTAATGGAAGCGGTGCTCCCGGATGGACCGGAGATCTTCCTACCTTCTATCACAACGCTATCATGTGGCTTTCAGGCGCAAGCTTTGTGTCGGTTGATACAGAGAGTGGCACTTTGGCCGGCGGAGAGTCTATAGATGTAAAAGTAAATGTAAGCGCGGAGGGATTAGAGGCCGGATTCTATGAGGCTAATATCAATATCCTTTCCAATGATCCTGTAAATGATCTGGTTCAGGTACCGGTATCATTGAACGTTTTGGGACCTGCTGTAGTGGCTACACCTGAGTTCCTGGATGTGACTGTCATTAAAGGATTGTCAGCTACACGCACTATTACACTAACCAATAACGGTTCTCTGGATGCTCAATTTGAGATCGATATCGTTAACAGCGCCCCTGAGGCGGAGCCTGCTACTTACAATCCATTATATGTGAATAAGCCTCCAAGAACAACTCCTTTTGCAGGAGATCGTTTGGGGCTTGCAAAAGCTGTAGTGAAAGGAAGCGCTGGTAAAACAGCAGCCGGAGATGAATTATATAGCACCGGTTTTGAAAACTTTGCTATTGGCAATATCAACGGACAGCAAGGCTGGACAGGGCAATTCGGTAACTGGAGAGTCGAAGGTAATAATCCTGCCAGTGGTGATAAACACTTCAGAGGCTTGTCTGATGGCTTAGGTCAGTCAGCAGCTTTTACACCTCAACTGCCTGTAGGCGGTGAGGCCGTAGCCACTGCATCCATGGATGTTAATCTCCAAACCGGTGCATCGTGGTGGATCTCTACCGAATCTTCAACCGCTATCAACGGACGTGTGATCTTTGATCCTATCGGTAATGTAGTGATGGTTTCTGATGATGGAGCCGGAGGCGCTGCGTTGGATACATTGGCTTATACCATTCCAGGAAACTACTTCAATGTGGCTTTTGAGGTGGATAAGACATCAGGAAACTATAAATTCTATATCGATAATGTTGAGGTATTTGAAGGAAAAGCCTTCTCTACCGACCTGGAGTTTGTGACTGTTGTTTCTTTTATGGAAGTAGCAGGCCCTACTTTTGATATGGATAACCTAGAAGTTTATGAAGGCAGGTTAATACCTTCTTACCTGAGTTTATCACAATCTGAGGGAGTGATCCCTGCAGGGTCAAGTATAACAATAGATGTTAATTTTAATGGTTCTAACATTGATTACGGGACTTACTACAAAGACCTGTTGGTTTATATCAATGGAGCATCAAATCCTGATATAGAAATTCCTACTAAATTCACAGTAACAGGAGATGCCTCAGTAGAGGTAGCGCCTCAGGTACTTGAACAAGTAGTGAATTACAAGGAGCAGGAAACCACCCAGTTTAAGATAAAGAACAAAGGTGGACAACCGCTTAATTTTGATATAAGCGTATTTGGCGCTGACCTTGCCAATCAAAACAGGGAAATGGGTGAAGTGCAGATCCCTACAGCTTCCAAAGCGAAGTTTGAGAAGAGTATGGCTTACGAAGCTAAGCTTACGCGCAAACCTACTCCTGTTCAACTGGTTGTTGGTGAGACTATCTTCGCAGAAAACTTTGATGGTGGCGCTTTCCCTCCTGCCAATTGGACTGTAGAAGATAACGAAGGCACCGGATTGGTTTGGGGTACCCTCGCTGAACATGGTCTCAATAACTGGGCTGGGTCAGGCGGAGCTGCCGCTGTGAATAGCGATGCTAATCAAGGCGTTGAATTCGACACTGAACTCATCACACCTGTAATAGATATCGCAGGCAGATCTAATGTTGTGGTTCAATACAATGCCAACTATCGCAACTTCATCGGTTCTGATTTCCTTGATCTGGATATAACCACAGATGGTGGAGCTACCTGGACTAATATACTCAGTTGGAATGAGTCACATGGAACAGGCTTTGGCGCTCCCGGTGAGTTTGTCGTAGTGGAGCTGGATGATTACCTGAGCGGAGCATCTGAAATGCAATTGCGCTGGAGATACTATGACCCTAACAGTGGAGACTGGGATTTCTATGCACAAATAGATGATGTTGAGATCATTGCTGATGCCAATACCTGGTTAACTGTTTCGCCTTCAACAGGTGTGGTTCCGGTAGGCCAGGAGTTGACGATAGATGTTACTTTTGATGCTTCTAAGCTCGAATCAGGTGAATATTTTGCCGGTATACTGGTAAACAGCAATGCGGTAAACCTGCCTGTTGCTTCGGTGTTTGCGATCATGGAAGTGCTGGAGCCTGCTGATATAGAGGTGAATCCTACATCTTTGGAGCAACTGTTGGTGGCTGGCTTCTCCGATACTCAGACCCTGAGCATTACCAATAATGGCGAGAGTGTACTGAGATATCAGTTAGGAGGATTCATGAAGGACAGTGAGATTGTTTCAGTAAGCAAGAAAGAGCTGCCAAGAAAGGAAACCAGCGTAAGAACATCGCCATATAGCGGGGATCTGTTTGCTGGCAAAAAAGCCGTGCCACACAATGGAGTGAGCAGAAATGCCGGTACACTGGTTTATGGTACTGACTTTGAAAGCTTTGCTACCGGTGATATTAATGGTCAAAACGGATGGTTTGCCCAATTTGGCAACTGGACTGTTGAAACGGAAAATCCTGACAGTGGCGAGAAACACTTCAGAGGACTGGCCGATGGGCTTGGTCAATCTGTAGCAGTTACTCCTTCGGTGGGAGTAGGTACTGAACCTACATCTTCTTTTACAGTGGATATGAGTGTAAAAGGGTCAGGTGTTACCTGGCAGTTGATACCTCAGTCGCCAACGGCAGGTTTGGTTGTAACAAGAATACAGATCAATCCTGATAACTCTATCGATGCACTTGTTGATGATGGAGCCGGTGGAGCTGTATTTGAAAGTGTAGCGGATGCCATTGACACCGCTTACACAGACCTGAAAGTGGAGGCTGAACGTGCAACAGGAGAATTTACTGTGTATATTAACAAAGAAGCAGTGTTTACAGGGCAGGGCTTTGCCGGTGATATAGAAGAGGTAGTGATACTGTCTCTGATGGAAGTGGCAGGTCCGACAATGGATCTGGATGACTTGAATATCTGGGATGGCGAAGCGCCAATACCATTCTTGTCCACTAATCCTGAGTTTGGAAATGTAGCTGCCGGTGAGACTGTTGAAATTGTAGTAACTTTTGATGCTACTCATCTCGAAAAGGGTATTTATAATGACGAGATCATAGTGTTCAGCAACGACCCTGACGAGTCTGCAGTGAACATACCTGTGACGCTTGAGGTGATCAATCCTCCGGCATTGGCGGTTGAACCTGATACTATAATCAGTGACGTAGCCATAGGGACCATGAGGAATCATACGGTTACTATTAGCAATACAGGAGAAGCCAACCTGAGATTTGGATTTGCCGGTTTTGGTGATGAGCCAGTGCCTGGTGTATTCAGGAGAAAGAGGGACTACAGCGAAGAGAGGCGCGCTAAAATGCAGCAGGACAAAGGTAAATCACGTGAGCTTGACTATTCACGACCTGCTGTATTCATGGAAGGAGAAAGCATACTATTCGAAGGCTTCGAAGGAGAGACTTTCCCTCCTGCAGGATGGACATTAGTGGATAATGAAGGTAGTGGTGTAGTTTGGGAATCTGATGATGAAAATTATACCGGAGGTAAGGGTAAATCAGCTATCGCCAATAGTGATGCGGCAGGTAGTGCAGAATTTGATACAGAACTGATCACCCCGGCAATTGATGTTGCCGGTAAGACAGGCGTTCACGTACAGTATTATGTGAACTACCAAAACTTTGCGAATGAAGATTTCCTGGATCTGGATATCAGTACTGATGGAGGCGCCACATGGACCAACCTCCTCAGATGGAATGAGGATCATGGCGGTTTCTTCGCTCTTCCTGGTGAGTTTGTGAGCATAGCTTTGGATGATTATCTTGTTGGTGCGTCAACAATGATGTTGAGATGGCATTACTACGATCCTAACACAGGTGATTGGGATTGGTATGCACAGATCGATGAAGTTGAAGTATTATACGAAGGTGTTGCCTGGCTAACAGTAGATCCCGAACAAGGTGTGGTACCTGGCGGAGAGTCTATGGATGTAACAGTTACTTTTGATGCATCTCTTCCTCAGATAGAGCCAGGAACATACGAGAAAGATCTGCTACTCATGACCAATGTACCTGAGCAGCCAGAGAAGGTATTGCACATGGTGATGAATGCAGTTGATGTAACAAACTCGTGTGTTGGAGGTGAAGTAGTTGAATTCAACCAAGGATTAAGGAAGAAGGGAACCATGATCCCTCCTCGTAGAAGTAATCCTGCCAACGCATTAGGCGCTCCTGAAGAGAATACGGATTACAACTTCGTATCATTAGGATTCGGTGGATCAATCACTATCAAATTGGATAATATTATTGTCGACCTGCCAGGAAATGACTTCATGGTTTACGAAACGTCCTATATGGACTTCGAAGATTCTTGTGAGGTATACCCTGAAACGGCAGACGTTTATGTATCCAATAATGGAACCGATTTCTACCTGGTAGGTACTGCTTGTAAGGACACGGAGTTTGATATAGCGCCTAGCGGTCTGTATGAGATCCAATATGTGAAGATCGTTGATACATCCGATATTAACTACAAAGGCTTTGGCCCTGCGGCTGATGGTTTTGATGTAGACGGTATTATGTGTCTTAACGGTGGTGAGTCTTCTATGAGCAGACAGCATAGAATTGCCAGCCAGAATACAGTACCTGATGAGGTAATGGAGGATGTAGTGACTACCTTCCCTAACCCATTCAGAGACAGAATATCTGTAACTATGGCTGTAGACAACGATGGAAGATACGAAGTGGTTCTTCATGACATTTACGGTGCAATGGTATACAAAGGAAAAGTACAGGCTTCTTACGGTGAGTTGAAAACCGATATAGATGCCAGAAGCTTGTCCAGAGGAACATATACTATTACTATCATGTCAGAAGACGGAGGCTTCAAGCAATCCAACTTGTTGATCAAGCAATAGATATAATTTTAAAGGTTATTGAAAATGAAAGCCACCCCGCGAGGGTGGCTTTTTTTGATTGTGTGCTTTTTTAACTATATAGTGATTGTAAGAAAACTCTAGGTGGGTTAAAGAAAACGTTCTTGCTAAAGAGCGTGATGAAGTGCCAAAAAGCGGAGTCCCGTACAGTTGTTATAGTTGTTGGGATGAACATTTTTGGGACGAGCATAATTGGCGTTTTCTTATAGACACTAATTAAATTATGATGAGATAAGTCGAAAGCCCCTTCTGAAAGTATGGTTGATTTAAGACCCGAATAGACGGAAACGTCCATCCACATTTTATCATTAAATTCGATGGACATATGGTTGTATGCCGAACTAAATTACCCGTATATTTGTAATACTTATTGAAAACCGGGGCCGACCGGTTTTGACAGGATGTGTGATTACGTGGGTAAGCATGCAGGCTCATGGGATGAGAGCCTTGAAAGATAGTTCCACAACACAATTGGCGAATCTAATTACGCCATGGCTGCCTAATCTCGACTCAGATGTTGAGATCATAAGGCTTTAATCGGTCACCGCCAAAGCGGGACCGGGCCACGTTCCACAAAACCGATGTTCTGCAGGTTTTGATTTCGGAATGTCGACTCAGCAGGACTAGTGCTGGCAGGGCTGTGATGTCAGTGCGAAATTGATCGCAGCTAAGGTAAAGTTCGGTGGTTGTCTACCTCGCTTTACTCGAAAATCCAAAGACAACTAAGCATGTAGAAGACACGATAGTTGCCTTCACTGGACGAGGGTTCGAATCCCTCCGGCTCCACATCCAAAAGGAGAATTGTCGAAAAGCAGTTCTCCTTTTTATTTATAGCCCTTTCAGATTCGAACCCGAGGAGAGGGTTTGAAATGTAGCGCAGCGGAATTCACGAGGGGTTTGTGCGGCATGGTTGCGGGTATGAGTAATCCCTCCGGCTCCACATCCAAAAGGAGAATTGTCGAAAAGCAGTTCTCCTTTTATTTATAGCCCTTTCAGATTCGAACCCGAGGAGAGGGTTT
>NZ_AMZN01000165.1 GCF_000331535.1 Fulvivirga imtechensis AK7
AAGGTAGTGCAGTGTAAGCTATTCCATTCGCAGGTAATAAGGTGTTCCGCCTTCATTCCACTTTGTTCCGTCAGCCTAAAAAACAAGGCTATACAGAGCTTCACTACGTTACGGCCTTGTTTTTTAGGCTTCCTTCACACGCTCCATTCAGTTGTCACGGCAGCTCCTGTGTCTGCTGTTAAAGTTCCGTTGAAGAATAAAAGTGGCTTAACAGCATCCACCCGCTGCCCTGAGTTTGTGCTCGCCTGCGGGCTCTCTCGGACACGCACAGTCGCCCTGCGGGACTTCTCCTGTACGGCCTCGTTCGCACTCGCAAGGCGGCTCGCAGATAAACGACCTGATTCCCGTTTTCAATCAACCAGAGTAAAGGCCTGCATTTCTTACCGCGCGCTGACCCTTCAAAGCCTGATCACATGAGCAGTGCGCTTGGAGCATTTTTGTAGATGCTGCAAAAAATTGGCGTCTGACCTTTTTAAAGGCATTTTTCACATCATCTACAAAAACGGCTATTCCTTTTCCCAGTCTTTTATTATAATACCATCCCCATACCGTTTTACGACTAATTTCTGTTTACTTCTCCATCCTAATTCCCTGACGATATCGATTGGCAATGTAACTGCATAACTGCTGCCTCCGGCCTGTTTGGTTAAACTCCTGATGTTGTGGTCTTCTATTTTTCTTCTGGATATTGATCTACGTATTTAAATATATATTTATCTACGTAGATATTTAAGTAAACGTTTTTTTGAAGGGTAAAAGCCTGGACAACATTTGTAGCTTGTCGTGATCTTTGAAGGCTTTTAGCTTTCAAAAAAATGCTGCAAGCCAACTGCTTATTCTTTTCTGGCGCTGCTCTGATCATGGCGCTGCTAA
>NZ_AMZN01000166.1 GCF_000331535.1 Fulvivirga imtechensis AK7
CTCAACAGGCAATCTATAGGCACCGACTTCCGCACCATCGATGCGCTGACCTACACCTACACCAATGGCAACCAACTGTCAGCAGTAGCCGATGCCGCAGGCTGGGAAGGCTTTGCCGACAAAAACCCCACAGGCCCGGACTATGAATATGACTCAAACGGTAATATGATCAAAGACCGTAACAAAGAGATAGCAAGTATAGAATACAACCATCTCAACTTACCTGCAAAAGTCATCAAAACCGATGGGCAGTACATCAGATACATCTACGATGCGGCAGGCATCAAGCTGGCCCAGGAGGTGTACGGTGCCAATAACAACCTGATCAAAAAGACAGAATACATCGGAGAGTTCATCTATGAAACAGATG
>NZ_AMZN01000167.1 GCF_000331535.1 Fulvivirga imtechensis AK7
GACCCTTCGCGGTTGAGTTATCCTGAGCTTCAGGTGGTATCTGTGGGCGAGGCCTGCCCACCTTCCCTTGCGGAAGCATGGTCAAGTTACTGTAGGTTTATGAATGCCTACGGTCCTACGGAATACACGGTATATTCACATTTGTATGAAGTAAAAGAAGGTGTGGCAGACCGGGCTACCGTCCCTATCGGTACACCCATCTTCAATACGCATACCTATATTCTGGATAGTTCAGGAAATCCAGTGGGTATTGGTATTCCCGGAGAGCTTTATCTGACAGGACCCGGCATAGCTCGAGGGTATTTGAACAGGCATTTGCTTACCCAGGAGAGATTTGTACCCAATCATTTCTTTTTATCGGAACA
>NZ_AMZN01000168.1 GCF_000331535.1 Fulvivirga imtechensis AK7
GATCTGTGCAAATCAGGTATGCCGGCCTTCTGTATAGTAATTTCGATTTTTTTGTTAACCGATAGGAAAGTGGTCTTATGACTACAAGCTGAAGATCTTGTTTGCCGGCTTTTCTCCAGCGTATGTCCTTAATTACCTTAACATTAAATTGGTGCATTTTCCCTGCTGCATAAGCCACTACTTCCTGCCACGGGTAATCTTTTAATTGCCGTATCTCTTCAGGAGTAGGTAGTTGCTGACCATACACCCGGTTCCTGCCTACTCCTTTACCTGTTTGCGGAAGCCTATGAAGTACTGTATCCTTCCTTATTCTTCCGATAAGAGTAGTACGCTCCGGAAGATTTTTCAAAACAGTTTCATTTGAATAACTGCTATCTACACTGACAACCAGTTGTCGGCTTTTTGCACCATCATCATCTAATTTTTCCCGGAGTACCTTAATCCGCTCTACCCCTTGTTGACTTAGCTTAGCCTGCTTTTGTTTTTCTTTGTAGTCATCCCATACAGCCTGATCTTCTTCTGACTTCTTTGGCTTTTTCACTGTAGGAGCGTGGAATAGCTCTACAGGAATAGCACGTGCCGCAGATGGGCCCTCATTTTCCGGAAGGGATATGGAAAGTTGTATGAATCTTTGTCCCCAGATGAAGTTG
>NZ_AMZN01000169.1 GCF_000331535.1 Fulvivirga imtechensis AK7
TGATTATTGTCTGATGTGGTTGCACTCCTGAAAAAGGAGAGCAGAAAGCGGCATCACCATATCATTTTACTTGCTCCACTATTTAGCCACGCACAGGCCGATTTGCATTTTCTTCCCTTTGCTTGCCATCCGCTCCTCACCACGGCTGTTCCTATTTTTATTTTGATTGATTAATGAGCCTCCGGCAGGTAGGCAAAAATAAAAACCCACAGCCCGTGTTTGTGCTCGCCTTTAGCCTCAGTCAGACACAGCCAAGCCGCTTCGCTCCCCCTTGGCTGGCTTCCTTCGGACTCGCAGGCGGCTCGCAGGGGGATGGTGCCAGTAGGTTTAGACAGTAGAACTTGAACGGTTGGATCAGGGCGGTGAGCTTTAGCAGCGGCATGATCAGGAACCACCAGAGGAAAGTAAGTAGTTGCCTCGCAGCATCCCGATAAAAAGTAAATGGCCACCAGAGAGCTGCTAACCGAGAAAGGAGAACACGGCCATTTACTTTTCCTCGGGACGTGATCATCAAAGATCTACGTAGATAACTCTATATTTAAATACGTAGAACCGTTTTTGTAGATGGTGTGAAAAATGCCGCTAAAAGATCAGATACCAATTTTTTGCAGCATCTACAAAAATGATCCAAACCACGGGAAAGCCTTGCCATGAAATAATAACGTGACTGGTGCGGTAAGAATGCAGGCTCTTGATCGGGTGCAGTGCGTACCGGAGGGCTGGACAGGGTTGCTTGCAGGGGCTATTTTGCATAATATGCTTATATAACCCGCAGATAAAATCCTTCAGGCCGCTGAAAACCGAGGAGCTTATATAAGAGCATGTTATGTACAATAGCTTGGGGTTGTGCGGCTGTTTTGGGTTGGCTTAGGGAGAGGTTCAATCCAGTCTCCGAGGGTATACCGTAAAGGAATCGAACCTGAACACCTTTTTTCTTCAACTGAAAAAAATAAAAGTCCTATATTAGGGGCTTGAAACGTTCTTTGGAGGTGGGATTTTGT
>NZ_AMZN01000170.1 GCF_000331535.1 Fulvivirga imtechensis AK7
TAACAATTAACAATTAACAATTAACAATTAACAATTAACAATTAACATTACACCTATCAGGTACTTCTCATTTCCTCAAGCCTGTTTCGAGCTGTTTGCAGATCTCTGCGCAGCTTCATTTGTTTTTCCAGGGCATTACGCTTGTATTCTTCAAACTCCAATTCGAGCCTGCTGAAGTCATTAGATTTCTTTTTTGCTATTTTATTGTTGTCCTTGTATTTGTACATCAATACAGCCATGCTCAGAACGAGCGCTGATATAATAATAAGATTAAACATTTTATACGCATCTTTAGAGAAGTCGATGCCCAGTACTGATATATGCGTACCTGCATATTCTTTTTCCTCCAGGAGTTGATCTTTTTGAGTTATGGTGCTCTTGAGGTCTGCTATTTCCCTTTCTTGTTGCCTGATAAGACCGGATGCCTCGGATATACTTTGCTCCTTGAGGCTCACGGAGTCCAACACAGACTTCCAAAAAGCATTGAGCTCGGTTTCTTTGATCACCTTATAGCTCTTAAATGTTTCGGAACTCTCCTTCAGCTCTTTGAATTGCTCATCTAAGGTCTGAGCAGAAACCACTGTGCCTACCAGGCAAAAAATGAAGACCGATATGTATTTTCTCATGGTACAGTTTTGAAGATGTTAAAAAATTAAATCTAAAGCTAAGTAACATTTTTCATAAAAAAGAGGTGGTTTTTTTTAATCAAAATATTAATCGTTGAATCACAATTTATGGCGATAAACGGTGCATACGTTAAGTCTCCTACTATTAAAACAAACCACAGAGCATCCTGTTAGTAGATAGACGGAAAGAATTATTTATGGCTGGATACAAACCATATTTATCTCATCCATGGCATGGGATTCCTTGCGGGGCCGGGGCTCCGGAAGTGGTCAATGCGTTTATTGAGATGACTCCCGCTGATTCTGTAAAGTATGAAATTGATAAGAACAGCGGATTTCTTAAAGCGGATAGACCCCAGAAGTTTTCAAACATAGTGCCTGCACTGTATGGTTTTATTCCTCAAACCTATTGTGCGGAGAATGTTGCCCGTTTGTGCCAGCACTATGTTGGAAAAACCGATATTGTGGGCGATGGCGACCCACTGGATATTTGTGTGCTCACGGAAAGAAATATAATCCATGGCAACATCCTTGTGCCGGCTATTCCCATCGGGGGACTGAGAATGATCGATGGAGGAGAAGCCGATGACAAAATAATAGCCATACTTAAGGGTGATGAGGTATACCAGAACTGGCATTCGATCGGTGATTGCCCTGATTCTCTGATCAACCGCTTAAAACATTATTTTTTAACCTATAAGCAAATGCCTGGCGAGGCGCCACAAAAGAAAACAGAGATTGCGGATATCTATGATAAAGAAACTGCTTACGAAGTTATACAAAATAGCAGAAAAGATTATAAATTACATTATTCGAACGTGCTGATGGAATAGCTAAAAAAGAAAGGAGTTAAGTAATGCATAACTTAAATGTTCAACACGATATTAACAACAATATTTTTTTTGCTAAGGTAAAGGGAGCTATGGCTCACCTTTCGTACAGGCGGGTGTCTCAGAAGCTACTGGAGTTTTATGATACCTACGTGCCTGAGGAGTCTCGCGGATTGGGAGTGGGTACCCACCTGGTTGAATCTGCACTTGATTATGCCAAAGAAAGAGATATTGCTATAGAGCCTACGTGCCCTTTTGTGAAAAAGATCATGGAGCTATCTGAAGAGTACAGGGTTTTAAAAGCCACATAATATAGTATTGAGATATGAGATATGAGATATGAGATATGAGATATGAGCATCGGGGACAAGGCTATATTACCATTGGCTTAGCGTGTCAATATTTCACTCATCACACGTGAAACTAAAAACTGTAAACTGTAAACTGTAAACTATAAACTATAAACTATAAACTATAAACTATAAACTATA
>NZ_AMZN01000171.1 GCF_000331535.1 Fulvivirga imtechensis AK7
ATACAACGAGCTGGGCGAGCTGATAGAAAAGAACCTGCACGTAGAAAACAACCAGCCCCACCAGTCAGTCGACTATCGCTACAACATCAGAGGGTGGCTGGAAAATATCAACAACAGCAGCCTACAAATAGAAACCGGTGTTAACGAAAACGATGCCCGCCCCGACCTGTTCGGTATGGAACTATTGTATAACCACCCCTTAAACGGAGTACCGGCAGGGAACTAAAAAGTAAAAGAAGACATGAACAACCTTTACAAACACTTACTTACCGCTGCCTTCTTTGTTATAAGCCTCACCACCCTCTATGGACAGGGCAGCGCCATCACCTGGACTGACCTGGTAGGCACAGAAGTACAAACTGCCAATACCCTGGTAAAAACAGCAGGATGGGGCACCGACAATGGTGGAGCCGCTTCAACAGAGACACTGGCAGCCGGTACAGACGGCTGGGCAGAGTTCACTGCCTATGCCACAGGAGCAGAACGCTACTTCGGGCTTTCCCAAAGCAATACCGATGCTACCTACATCATGGACTATGCCATCAAACTGAGCAGTACCAATACCATAGTAGT
>NZ_AMZN01000172.1 GCF_000331535.1 Fulvivirga imtechensis AK7
AGTTGGATAGTTTGAATATACTTCCATCTGTATTTTCATTCTGACCTGTTACATCTGTAGCGATCAGATTGCCTCCGTCTTCCTCCAGTTTCTCCCACAAATATACGTTATATGTACTTGCATCCAGGCTATTGATCTCCAAAACACCTCCTGTCTGTACTTCGATGTAGTCATCATATGACTGGGGAAGTTGGTTATGATAAATGAACTCGAAGGGGCTGGTATTGGCGGCCGTTAATTGCTTCTCTATCTCTGAAAAGGTGAGTTGACACTGGTGAACATCTACTTTGGCAAGATCTGGTGACTGTTTCAGATCGGGGAGTTGCGTGATCAATGTTTTAGAAAGGTCCAATTCTTCAAGTCTGGAGGTGACCGGGAAATTTGGCACTGCCCCCATCAATGTATTTTTACTCAAATTCAGGTACTGAAGATTGGGGAGACTTGCAAGGGAGGCTGGGATCACTCCATTAAGTTTGTTGCTGCTTATATCCAGGTATACCAGGTTAGTGTGGTTGGAAAAAGCTGGTATTTGACCCGAGATAGCATTATTTGCCAGTGACAAGTATTCCAGGGAATGAAGATCACTGATTACAGCAGGAAAGGATGTAGTGGCAATCCCACAGTTTTCAAATGAAAGCTCTCTCAGTTTTGTAAAAGGCGCCAGTAAAGTATTCAGGTCTAAAGATCCTCCTTTACCTCCACCAAACAAGCTGTTGTTCATCCGAAGAATTTGTAATTCAGTCAGGTTGCCGAAAGATGCAGGTATACTCCCGGCAAGGTTATTATTGCTCAGGTTAATACCTGTTACGTCTCCGTTTTCTGTTGTTATGCCATACCAGCCGGTGATCTGATCTACTGACGTTATGGTACTCCAGTCTGTGGGCCAGCCGGTCTTATCGGTCCAACTGGTGCCTCCGGATGATTGGTAGAGGGACTGAAGGGCGGCTATTTCTGCTGTGTCATCCACGTTTCCGTTGATACATGATACAGGATCGGATGGTAAAGCGGCCAGTTGGCTGATTTCCGTAGCGGTTAATGCAGTGTTATATATTTTTACCTCATCAAAAACCGCATGGGTATTGTAGCCTGTTGCTGCCATTCTGCCAATATATACCGGCAGAGTGGTGTTATTGATTACTCCTGAGCCCACATCTGTGGTCGCTACCAATACGCCATCCTGGTATAGTTTGATCTGGGGTCCCTCACGAACCCCCGCCAGGTGGTACCACTGGTTGAGGTTGAGTGCAGTAGCGGATATGGCATGGTATTTTGTTGCTCCGCTTTCTATGATAAAACGGGGATACTCATTATACTGACCTCCTAGGTTTAGCGTCCACTCATTGGCACCCACATTTCCGCCATTATTCCATTTACCTACTCCCATCAGGTTATCATAGTTGTTGGTGGCTGACAGTTTCTTCACCCAATAGGCTACTGTAAAGTCGCGACCTCCGAAATCATTGCTGGCATCATCAGGGATTCGACCATAATCATCTTCCCCATCCAGCAGCAAACCCTGTCCCTGGTAGCCTGCTGTCCATTGGGCTCCTCCATGAATAGTCCCGTCCAGCCCTCCTGAACTGTCAGTCAGCGTGGTGCCACTGCAGGTGTTAAAATTCCATGCCGATGGGTCAAATGGTGGTGCGGCAAACGATACATTAGCATTGTTAATCTCTCCGCCTGTATGATAGAAGCTCACATCTACCAAAAGCGAACTGGTAGATGGCGTGGCTGAGGTGTAAAGCACTGTGCCATTTTGCTTGTAGGTGATGGCGCTGCCTGTCCTTTCTATTCTCAGCACATCACCATTAATGATGTCGCCAAAGCCTGCCTGGGTCTGCCCGCCTTCTGTCACTACTATTTTGTTGACGCTGTTCAGCTTAAAGGCATAGTCAATGTTATTCGTTGCATCAGGGTTCGTTTGGGAAAAACCGAAGTAGCGTTCTTTGCCTGTGGCATAGACTGTAAATTCTGCCCAGCCATCGATTCCGGCTGCGAGCATTTCCTCAGAAGCGGCTCCGGAATTGTCTGTGCCCCAGCCTGCTGTCTTCACTACCGAATTATCTGCATGTACTTCTACTCCCACCAGGTCGGTCCAGGTGACCGGTGTGCCACTACTTAGGGGTGCCGGTGGGGTGGTTATTGTCGTGGTGTTGCTGTAGTCCGAATCTCCTGCTGCATTGTAGGCGGATACTCTGTAGGTATAGGTAGTTTCTGACACTGTGGTATTGTCGCTGTAGCTGGTCACATCTGCTATCGTGGTGGTGAGCTGCTCATAGGCGTTGCTGCCAAGCTGGCGTTCTATTTTGTAACCGCTTTCATTGGTGGCATTGTCGGTCCAGCTTAGGTGTACGCCTGCCTGGTCTGCTGTGGCTGTCAGGCTGGTGGGCGCTGTGGGGAGGGTGACCGGTGCGCTGCCAAAGGAGCTCATACCGTTGTTGATCTCTCCGCCTGAATGGTAGAAGCAGGCATCTGCTATCAATGAGGTGGTGGATGGTGTTGCGGAAGTGTAGATAGTGGTGCCATTCTTTTTGTAGGTGATGGTGTTACCGGTCCTTTCTATTCTCAGTACATCGCCATTGGTAACACTACCAAAGCCGCCTTTCCAGTTGCCGTTTTCCTGCACTACTATGGTATTGGTACTGCTCAGTTTGATGGCA
>NZ_AMZN01000173.1 GCF_000331535.1 Fulvivirga imtechensis AK7
TGATTATTGTCTGATGTGGTTGCACTCCTGAAAAAGGAGAGCAGGAAATGGCATCACCATATCATTTTACTTGTTCCACTATTTAGCCACCGCACAAAGGCCGATTTGCATTTTCTTCCCTTTGCTTGCCATCCGCTCCTCACCACGGCTGTTCCTATTTTTATTTTGATTGATTAATAAGCCTCCGGCAGGTAGGCAAAAATAAAAACCCACAGCCAGAGTTAATGCTCGCCTTTAGCCTCAGTCAGACACAGCCAAGCCGCTTCGCTCCCCCTTGGCTGGCTTCCTTCGGACTCGCAGGCGGCTCGCAGGGGACAGAGCCAGTAGCCAAGTGCAGTGCAATCCGAAAGAGTGGATTAGTGCAACCTTCCGCGCTCTGTAAAATGCTTGCCCAGATCAACTTTAGCAGTTCGCTTGGATCATCCCGATAAAAAGCAAATGGCAAATACGCTTACGAACAACGATGAAGATTTACGAGTGCCATTTACTTTTCCTCGGGACGTTAACTTTTTTCCTTCAACTGAAAAAATAAAAGCCCTATATTAGGGGCTTGAAACGTTCTTTGGAGGTGGGATTTTGT
>NZ_AMZN01000174.1 GCF_000331535.1 Fulvivirga imtechensis AK7
ATGCCGCCCATTGCATTCACGGCACACCTTGCGCCAGTTTGGGGGTTCACTTTCGTTCACCTCTCATACACATACCTGATTCATTAAAGAACCTTTTCTCTATCCGCTCAATACCACCCCGTTACCAGGACAGCACCGTAGAGTGGTTTGAAGGCTATCCCTGTAGATTGCCTTCGGTGGGCCACAAGTCCTGACTGACAAACGTCAGGGCCTACCACCATCTTAAATACAGCATTGCAATGCATTTCATTTATGACGCCCATTGCATTCACTGCACACCGTGCGCCAGTTTGGGATGATTGGGTAAAACAGCGGGTATTCAAAAAAATCCTACTGCAAGTCCCCGGACCTAAGTTCCGGGGCCCTTTGGAAAAGAGCAATAGCTGAAGTACTCCTTCGTCTTGAGCTATGAAAATCCGAAGAGATTGGATTTTTTTATTTTTTATTACTACCCGAAACCGGTTAGAACTTACCGACTCTGGATGTAGTGAGAAATAAGTAAAGGCATACTCCCGAAACTGTGTCACAGACTGTAAACAGACGCGTTGCAAACGCGTCTGAATGGGGTTCGATTAAAGAACAAGTAACAGTGCAATTGTCACAAGTGCATACAACAAAGCTACCGTTCCACTCATTCCTGATGGCCCAACTTTTTCGTCTATACTTTTATATCTTTTGTTCAAAACAAAGACTAAAACATTTAAAATTAACAGTGGACCAAAAATTATGATAGCATAAGTAAACTTAGACAATGCTTTCAAGGGCTCAATTCCGATATATTTAACTATTACCATGATATTAATTCCTAGAAAAAATGAAAAAGCTACACAGGCCATATAGCCAGCAATATCTTTATAGTGGGTTCTTCTTAGAAATTTATAAAAACCGTGATATAAATAATAATAAAAGTTCATCACTTAATACTTAAAAGGACCTACTAATGATTTCCCGGAAGAAAATGACATATTAAAGAAACCAGTTCTATAATATGAATTGTCAAAGCCACGATAAAAGCTATCAAATTGACCCGTTGCGTCTGCTACACCTAAAGTTGTTGAGATAAAAGGTCCAGCGTAAGGAATGAAGTTTGTTCCTATTATTACCCCTGCCCCAACTAACCTGGCATAGTCTTCACCAGATTTATCACTATAGGCAAACTCTCCAATTGATGCCAATGCTCCTACAGTTACCAAAGTACCAGATATACCCTTGGTCCAGTTTGATACTTGTTTTAAATTTCTAATATCACGAGCATGTTCCAAGGGACCAGTATATCGGCCTCGTCCATGAGTTAACGCTATATCAACAGACTGATCAATAACAAAACCTGCTTGTATCCCTCCATAAAGAGAAATATTCTTACCCAACTGAATTAAGTCTAATTCGGTAGAATTATGATTAGTGTTATTATAGGACAAATCCTCACCCACAGTAGCACCCCCGCTAGCCACCAACTCCTGCACCAAAGAAGCCCGTGCACCGAGGAATTGATCGGTGTGGGCATATAAAGCCTGGCCTGCACTGTTTCTTTGATAGAAAGTTGTTCCTGCTCTGTTGCCATATAAAGTATTTCCTGGTCCTTCCGACACCCGCATACCAAGAGCAGCATAAGTATCTCCAATAGAGCCTGGGGGGATATAATTTGATACCATGCCGTTTTCAAAACCAAACATATGACTACCACTAGCCAACCCGGCCATATTTATAGTCAGGTTTCCTATTTGGACGGTCATTGGCCCTCCCAAAGTATTAAAATTAGCAAACCTCTCCGCAGCAATACCACTTAAAGGATTTCTCATACCCCTCCTGCCTCC
>NZ_AMZN01000175.1 GCF_000331535.1 Fulvivirga imtechensis AK7
CGTTGTTTAGAAGGCATGACTTTTATCCGGGCTTATTTGTGGAACGCAGGAAGCCCTTGGTTGATGTTAAAGGGAAATAACAAGCGGAGGCCCGCAAGTCGATTACCAAAGCAACCAAGGGTGGCGGATCAGCCCGTATTAGTGAAGAAGGTTTTGTAATGAAACCGGAGTGAAGGGGCTGACAAGTTCAGGGTATCTATGGTCAACTATGCAAATGGGAGGAACCACTGAAAACCGCAACCTGAAATGGTTGCAGGAACTTGAAGAGCCGTATGATGGGAGACCATCACGTACGATTCTGTGAGAGGGGCGAGGTGAAA
>NZ_AMZN01000176.1 GCF_000331535.1 Fulvivirga imtechensis AK7
CACCTTATTACCTGCGAATGGAATAGCTTACACTGCACTACCTTAGCGACCTTGCGGAGCGTCCCGATAGTCATCGAGGACAGGATGAAAACCCACCTTCTTCTTTTCAAGTGAAAGAATAAAATTTTATCTTGGACAGCAGAAAAATGGGTTGTCCAAAATTACCATATCCAGAAGAAACTCCGGGTTCACTTTTTGTGAGTGCCAGCAACTTTGATGGTGGGCGAAAAAGCAGTGGAAGGCATTACCAGA
This sequence comes from Fulvivirga imtechensis AK7, assembly GCF_000331535.1. Classification (GTDB taxonomy): domain Bacteria; phylum Bacteroidota; class Bacteroidia; order Cytophagales; family Cyclobacteriaceae; genus Fulvivirga; species Fulvivirga imtechensis. Next base: position 253 of record NZ_AMZN01000176.1, read on the forward strand.
CCTTCTTCCGCCAGTATGACCCTGCATTAGGCCGTATGACAGGTATCGA
>NZ_AMZN01000177.1 GCF_000331535.1 Fulvivirga imtechensis AK7
AATTCATTGATTATCAGAATCTAGTAAAAACTTGTCATTGGTACCTGGGAGGATCTATGCACAAAGTCACTGCTTTGAAAATGCATAGATCTCTCCCTTGGGGTCGAGATGACCGTGCTTCCTAGAAGAGATTTTTCTTAACTTCATAGCTTTGTGGCCCCTCCAAAGGGGAAAAATGTTGAATCAAATCATCGTGACTTTATTAGCATTGTCCTCCGCTGGCGGAGGTGGCCAAAAGCCGGAGGTGGAAAAACTGAAGACATAGCATCCCTACATCGCTGACCCCGATGATCCAACTCCACTTACCACCTCTGGTGGCTCCTTAACCAGTTCACGCGTTAGTATTAATCGTTTCATTCCTCCAACACCGACAAGATATTTCCTGCCGGATCTTTAAACCAGGCGATAGCAGGCCCCTGATCATTGCGACATATTCCCTTTTCATCAGTTTTGATTGGATCGTCATACTGTTCAAATCGTATCCCCTTTTCAATTAAGACATCCACCGCCTCTTCGATATCCGCAACTGCAAAATTGAGAATAGTAAAGGTAGCAGATTGATGGTTTGGCTTGGGGTAAATAAGAATAGGTCCATTTCCTGTGAGATGCAGCTCCAAATGTCCCATGGAACTATCTTTAACGGTCAATCCAAGGGTGTCTCTATAGAATGCCCGGGCCTTTTCCAGGTCATCGACCGAAAACCCACTAAATGCTTCTTTATATTTAAACATGACTGTTTTTTTAATTGAACATTACTTTCTGTCTTCAGGTGTTACCACTCTTAAACTCTTAACAATATTTTTCAGTTGATGTATATGCCGCTGTGTATGAATAGTATTAAACCAAAGCCATTCCAAGCGTGTAAATGGACCATATTCAGGTATAGCAAACTCTTTACAGGTCATAGAAAGATCATAATTTTCGAGCACCTCTGCCATTTCTTCTACCCTAATCTTCAACGCCGGGATCAGTTTATTCTTATCATTAGTTGATGCCTGTGGCAGAACTGCCTGCGGAGATTTCATTTTAATATTAAAATCCAGAAAAAGCTGTTTCACCTCCTCCACTTTTTGATCGGGGGGCCGCTGTGTTGGCTCAACCGCACCCTTGAGTACCTCTGTCACTCCATAGGCACGCAACAAATGCTCACCCAACTGACCTGCTGTCCAGCTACCCTCGAAAGGGACGGTGTTCAGCTCTTCCTGAGTAAGAGATTGGAGCATTCTTAGTAATTCGTCTGTAGCATCTGTAAACTGCGCCTGAAGTAATTCCTTTGAAGCCATTTTCTTATTAATTGTTGGTTAAAACAAAGGTACGATCCACAACTAAGAGCTATACTGTGCAATTCCGACATTGTAAAGGGTCAATTACGACAGGCTGGGTTCTGGTGGCTGGGTTCTGGTGGCTGGTTGGGTTTGTTTGATGTTTTGATGTTGGTGTTTGATGTTTAGTGTTCGATGTTTGGAGTTACGACTTCGAACTTCAAACTTCCGACTTCCCCGAATCATTAATCGGCTGAGATTTGCTTTGTGAAGACACTCATCTGATGAAAGTATACCACTGCTTCACCAGTTACCGATCACTGAATTCCGGAACCACGTTTTGCTTACTGCTTCTGCCGATTGCCAACTAATTTCGTGCCACCACGAATTCTTGATGATTAATCTAAAAGCTCACAATACCTGTTATGTGAATGAAAAACGCCTATCACGGCATTTGCGTTGATGTCGCGGTTTTCTACACGCAATATTCTGTCACAATCCTCCAGGTCAAAATTAATCCGGTAGTCAGGGAGAGTATTATTCAAAATTTGTGCGAAATAATCAGCCTCCTCTTTTGTGGATATATTAGTTTTAAAAATTTCGATCATACTGCCAAACTTTGTCCAAATTTGAGCAGGCCGGCATGGATAAACTCTGCCGACCTGCCTTTTTTATTTTTCTTTGAGTAAAAGCTGTTGAGCGTCATTCTCAATTAATTTTGTGGCGCTTCTTTCAGCACCCATTGATTTCCATCCGGGTCCTGAAAAGAAGATATTTTACCAAAGGGCAGTTCCAGTATTCTCTCAGTATCTATTCCATTGCTCTGCAGAATCTCGGTTTCTCTGGCAATATCATCGGTTAAAATTATTGTACCCTTCAATGTTCCGGGGGCAGCATGCTCTTCACCCGAAACAAGCGTAAAGGAGACACTATTACCCGGAAGCCCCACTTGTATCCACTTCCGGTTGTCCGGTGTGCAGCCTTCATAGATAAGGTCAAACCCTGCTTTTTCGGTATAAAACTCCTTGGCTTGTTCCTGGTCTTTTACAGGAATTGAGATCATTTCAATTGTTTTCATTCTTTCTTGTTGTTTATTGATTCATTCTTTTTTAAAAATTCATCAAGGCTTTGTAATTGAGATATCCAGTACTTCTCGAAGTGGTCCATCCAGTCCTGGATTTCATTAAAGCCGGCCTGGTTGAGCATACATATTCTTTCCCTGCCTTTTTCTTCAATGTCGATGAAGCCGGTGGCATGCAGTACCCTCACATGCCTGGAAATAGCGGGTCTGCTTATATCAAACCTGTCGGCTATTGAGTTCATAGGTAGCTTTTCCTTAGACAGCATCATTAATATTTCCCTTCTATGTGGATCGGCTATGGCTAAAAAGCTATCATAATTTGCTATGTTCATGAGTCTGTTGCTTTAGATATATCATTAGTCTTTTAGCGAAAAATTTAATCCAGCCCCTGTGCATAATGAAGCTCGTCATCACCCCTTTTAACCCTTCAAATCCAGTGTGCTCCAAATAGAGTTGTGTTCCGCCATTAGTTGACTCCAGCCTGTAAGTCACCACTGTGTCCAGCGTTATAATGCCGGGAGCCGGACCACCTTTGAATGAGTAAACCAGTTTTTCACAGGGTGCTACCTCTAAGACTTTAAAATACATCTTCCCATCCCACCCTTTCCTGGGCTTCTGCTGCTCCATCCACTCAAAACCAACTTCGGCTCGAAACTCGACAGTTTTATGCAGAGAACTCCACTCTTTTAACTTTTCCGCATCTGTCAGGCAATCCCAAATAATTTCCACCGGGTAAGGATAAAACCAATCGAGGTTTATGCTTCTTTTCATAATATGTAACATTTGTGTTACACAAATATATATGTAACACAAATGTTACGCAAATAATTAAACCTTTTTTTCTCAATTGCTGCCAACGGTTGGAATACAAAAAATAGTGAGACTAAGAACGGGAAACTGCGAACTGAAAAAGCCGGGGCGGCAGGATTCGGATCTTTGGACTATAAATACCCTACTGAAAATCAGATAGTTGGATACTGAAAAATAACAAGTAAATTTCCAGTTTTACCCATCTCTGTTTCAAGCATTGAGCATTGAGCTTTAAACTTCAAGCTATAAACAAACTACATATACCATTAACAAAACCTCAAGCATCAAACAGGACACCAGTAACAAGAACCCAACAACATAGAAGCAACCAGTGACAATACTCCCGTGACCCGCAACTAATCAGTGTCTATAAGAAACCCTAAGTGGCTTTAAGAAAACATCAAGGTCAAGGCTTGTGAAGTCCCAAAAAGCGGAGCGTACTGAGGTACGTGAGTATTTTTGGGACAAGCATAACGCAGACATTGGTGTTTTCTTAATTACCAGCAACAAATTCCGGACAGTCCATTCTTATGTCAGCATCGGCAAGTCCTGACTTGAGTAGATTACAGAAGTGCTGTCCTTCCTTTTTCTCATAGAACGCACAATTATGGCAGATACGCTGCACCGATATGACACCGGCTTTATTGAGGTGACGGATAATCTCAAAGAGCGCGTTTAGAAGGTTATTCTTTTCATCCGTGGAAAGACCTTTAAGAGATTTGAGCACAGGCATTCCAAAATCTTTCATATTGTTAATCTCCCGCTGTCCCTCCACAGTGGGTTTTATGTAATAACTACGGCTATCGGTGCTGTCCATGGTTTTTTCAACCAACCCTTTTTGCAGCAAAACACGAACCGCATCACTTACGGTGGCTTTCGTAAGATCAAACTCACGGGCAAGGTGGCTGACGGTGCATAGTTCCGCTGCGTGAAACTGGATAAAAAACATGATCTGGATCTGGATTGGACTCAACTGTCGGTCCTTGCCTTCCCGCAACTGCAACACTTTAAAAGCATGCGAAATCCTCTCCAGGGCTGCAACAATTTTCACATCCTTCTTAATGTTCTGATCCAAAGGGTCAAAAATGTTCATTTAGCAATCGCAGGTAAAATCCATAATATCTTTGTACTGAGGTGCTACGGTGTCGTCAATCCTCACAATGCCGTCCAAACGGATCTCCTCTCCCGATGCTAATGTCAGGTATTCACCTTTATTTCTTTCAGAAGACAAGGCCTTTGCCACCGACATAGTGGTAATAAATTCCCGAATATCAGTGAAATACTGAAGTTTAATATATCTCTGCCTGTCTACCGCCTCCTTAAGCAAGCTATAAAAATCCTGATCCATAATCAATTTTAGGCAAATTTATAAATACAGGGGCTAACACCCCTGCATTTCAATTATATGAAAACCGTTTGCATTTACTTCATGCTCGACCTCCGGTGACGCCTTCTCAATATGGCAAAACTTACACTCGCTGGAAGTAATTGGCTGCCCTTCCTGGCCTTTTTCCCGCAGATATTTTTTACCAAACAATAAAACGCTTTCCAATTCGGTTTGCATGGGCACTAAGATATCAAAATGCATCAGCCCTCCTTCTCTTTTTTTTACATATGTATCGAAAACAGCTATTTCCATTATTATAAATTTAGGAATCCTAACTATAAGAATCAAATTTTTTTATACTTCAACTATTTTACAGTGTAAGGCAAAGACAGATTGCCTGACAACACACTGTATACTTCATAAACTCCTAGCATCGGCCTGCTTTCATCGGAAGCATTTACTTTCATAAATGCAGTCACAGCATCATAGTTGAAGTGTTTTTGATAATTTATCCTCTGCGCGGGCACCAACACTTTTAAAGTTTGCCCTTTCAACACAACCCCATAACCTGGTGAATCCATATACATCGGCATTCCCGGATTGGTTGGGGGTAACACCACCTGATCGGTTTTCTTATAATGCTTTACGGCCAAGCCCCCTGCAACTCTTTTATCCTCATGAAGTACAACCCAATGCGTATGGAAAACTACGCCATCATTCGCATAATTCCGGTCATTGTTCTCATCCCATAAAGGAGTATCGTCAAAGTCAGGATGCGATGTAACCGCCAGGGCCACAATACCTTCGGTAGCGCTAAAACCTACATCAGTAGCATTTAAGGTAGTAGGAAACACGTAACCTAAAACAGGTGCACCATCCATTTTACCGACTGCTTTAGGTACGGTTTTGCCTGCCTCGCCTGCTACTTTTACCTGAAAGACCAAAAGCTCAAGATCTTCAAGATACTGAACCTCCGCGTGGGTGATCTGTAAGTCCTTAGAACTCTTATATTCATCGCCATTAGATTGAGCAAGGCAAAAAGTGGGCATAAAAGCCACAGCGAGAGTGAAAATATACTTTTGCATGACTTATGAATTTTTAACATCATCAATACTTGCTCCAAAATTGATGTGGAGTACATTATCATCCAGTAGTAGCGCGGGCACCGATCTTATTCCGGCCGCTTCAGCCATGCTGATCAACTCCCGATGTTCTCCTAAATGAACCACCTCAAGATCAAATTTGGTACGATCAATAATGTTAACGATGTCTGACTCTGCACTTACACAGACCGGACATCCAGCGTGATAGAATACTGCTTTTTTCATTGTTTTTGATGTTAAAGTTAAACGATAACACAATATTAGTTAGGATTCCTAACCAAACAAAGTAAATTATTATTTTTTTTGAGTTTTAAGCACCATAAAGACTTCGTACTTTAAAAGAGTTTTGGGTATGCTTTATTAAATTCCGTTCGGTTACAATTTTTAATGCCTCATATTTTTGATTATGTCCTACACTGCACTAAGTATTGCTAAATGATGCGCTTACTTTTTTTATCATAGCTTTTAATGTAGCTAAGTAGTGGCTTTAAGAAAACGTTCCCTACAAAGGGACAAAGGGCGGGACGAAGTCCTCAAAAGTGGAGCGTTCTGAGGTACGAGAGCATTTTTGGGACAAGGCGTAACGCAGACATTGACTTTTCTTAGAGAAACTAGGCTAGTGTTAAGTTAAGCATACTTTAGCCATACCAAGCTTTGTT
>NZ_AMZN01000178.1 GCF_000331535.1 Fulvivirga imtechensis AK7
GCGGAGCTTTTGCTCCGTCCTGACAAGGCGCAGCCTTCGTCAGGGACAGAAAGCATGATAACAGGAACCAATGCTGACGCTCCCTCCGGTCGGTCAGCACGAGTTCGTGAGCTCAGCAGAGCTGACCTACTCACCCGAATGTTCACCTACTTCAGAAACGGAGTCCACAACAGCAAACCCGCCAAAGAATACCTCGAGAGCAGAAACCTTGATAAAGACAAAATACAGGTCGGCTACAACAGTGGCCAGTTCCACCACGGAAGCAGGAAAGAAAAACACCTTGTAGAAAGTTGCCTGAAATATGGCCTTTTACTGGACAGAGGCCATGTAAACAACAGGACAGGAGAAAAAGCCTACAGCCCTTTTGGTAAAAACTGCATCGTGTTTGCACTGCGGAACCCCCAAAACCAAGTGGTAAGCCTTTACTTTAGAAGCACGATCGACAACCACAAAGCGAGACACTTCTATTTAAAAGACCGGCAAGGACTTTACCCAAACTACCCGAAGAAAGAAACCAAAAAACTGATCCTGACAGAATCCATTATTGATGCAGCCACTTTGCAGCAGTTTGAATTACAGGAGTACGAGCTTTTAGCCCTTTACGGCACTAACGGATTAACAGAAGAACACACCAAAGCCATTGAGGATCTGCAGGAGCTTGAAGAAATCATCTTCTTTTTAAATGGAGATGAAGCAGGAAGAAAGGCCACGGAGAAATACAGCAAAGAGCTACAGCAACTAAAGCTCCCGAAAGGATCGGGACAGGCAACAGTCAAAATCACACAAATAGAAGTACCCGAAAATGAAGATATCAACAGCCTTGCCCAAAGCCATGAGCCGGAGATCTTCACGCACTTACTTGATAATAGAAAACCCCCTTTTTCCTTCAAATGAAAAGGAAGAAAAGCCCAAACCTACAACACCAAAACCACTGGCACCAGAAGGTAAATGCATCTTAGACACCACCAACCCCGAACACATCATCTTTGAAAATAACTGCCTCACATGCAATGTGTGGGGCGGGATAGAGAAGGAGAACCTTAGTCGTTTAAAAGTTAGTTTACACATTAAAAGCAAAGCCTGTCCTGACGAAGGAAGGAACTACAAGACCTTCAGAGATGATGTAAACCTTTACAGCCACCAGAGCACTAAAAAACTGGTTCAGAACCTTACAGAAGCTTTAGAACTCAGTACCACGCAGATAAGCAACACCGTAACAGAACTGACCGAGAAACTGGAAGAATACCGGATGAAAGAACGGGAAGCGCAGGTAAAAGCCCTGAAACCGAAGCTTTATGAAATGACCGACAAGGAGGAGCAGCAGGCCATGAAGTTTTTGAAATCTCCTGAACTGGTAAAAAAGACCTTAACATTAGTCAGCCAAAGCGGCCTGATCGGAGAGCAAAAGAACGGTTTACTACTCTTCTTCCTGTACTTATCGAGGTTCTTTGATGAACCCTTGCACGCCATCATTTTTGGGAGATCCGGAAGCGGTAAAACCTACCTGCAAACCAAGATCAGTGAATGCCTTCCGGAGGAATCAGTGCGAACCATAACCAGCTTAACAGAAAACACCCTTTACTACTCTACCAGAGACTT
>NZ_AMZN01000179.1 GCF_000331535.1 Fulvivirga imtechensis AK7
GGCAGTATGACCCAGCACTAGGCAGGTTCAATTCCGTAGATCCGTTTGCTAACCGGTACCTGAATGAGAGCCCGTATTCGTTCTCCGGCAATAATCCGATCTACTATAATGATCCGAGTGGTGGTTCTTATGCGGACCTGATGCAGGATGATGAGTTTGTGAATGGTGGGTATAACGTTTTTAATAACCCGGGTAATATTGGGGGCTATACCGGACCAGGAAGTGGTCATCACTGGTCTGATCAGTATCGAAGCATAGCTGGAAATGCTATGATGATGAGTGGTGGTACTTTCAGGGATTTTTATGGAATAAGTAACCCTGACGGAAGCATCAACTATACAAGGGCTGCTCAGGTAGCAAGACAGGGAGGTTTAGGCGTTAGGTTTGAAGGCACTTTTGGTGTAATTGAGCTAAGTTCAGGAAGTACCGAGATAAATATTGTGCAAAAAGGAGACAGCTACCTTTATAAACTGGATGGCGAGTTTTATGGTGTTGGAGGCGGTGGAAAGGGGTACCCTGTCCAGGACCCTTATACTAACGAATATAAGGGCTTCAAATACAATTTTGACTACTCTTCAGATAATGGCAGTGGTTTTAGTGGTAAGGACTTTGCCCTTGCGTTGGCTGGTGCAGGTCTTGCCAGAGGTAATCATGTGATGTTCAATGATAAAACGTGGTATAGTGTAAAGACATTTAAAACCTACAGTCAATCATTTAACGGTAATGGTTACACCGGAGGAAAAGTAAAGGTCGCCAGTAAGGTTTCTACAGGGTTTAAAGTTGGCGGTTATGCGCTTGGAATTTACAATGCAGTTTCCCTTTGGGACCAAAAAAATCAAGGAGAGATTGGGGTGACAGAAATGTGGATTGAACAAACTTCAAATGCAATATCGACATTCGTTCCAATTTATGGTGCTGGTTGGGGAATAGGTTGGAGTGCAGGAAAAGTATTTGGACCAAGCAAGTGGTATGGAGATGACGACACCAGTTGGTTTAAATAGACTTAGCCTATGAGCGTATTATATAATTACTATTATTTATTTTATAGTAAAATATTAAAGGATAATGAGCCGCATATGTACACAATAATGGCGTTAAGTGCGTCAGAAGCGTTTGTTCTTATCGGTATTGTAGAGATTTTGATGATAAATTTTTATTGTTATTCAATTGGTAAATGGGTGATGCTAGGCATTGTGGCTTTTTGCATAGGCGCTAATTATTTTATTTTTCACAAAACGGGAAAGGCAAAAGAAATTATCAGAAATAATCCTAAATTTTTTAATAATCATAAGCTATCAATAGTACTTACAATAGCGTTTTTTCTGATAACCCTCTCTTTTATTTTTTGGGGACCAATATATACGAAGTATCTTTTAAATCAATGTAGGTAGATCAATCAATAAGGCGCTGTAGAAGCCGTTCAAGAGTTCATATTGGCGCCAGCTAGCTGGTGACCACGAAAAGCAGGTAAAAAAGCCGTTCCGGAGAGCGGCTTTTTTTAGTAGACGAATCTTTAAGAAGCTATTCCA
>NZ_AMZN01000180.1 GCF_000331535.1 Fulvivirga imtechensis AK7
ACCTTCCGGAGTACATGCTTCCGGGCTATTATGTTCACCTGGAAGCTTTTCCATTAACACCGAGTGCTAAAGTAGATCATAAAGCCCTACCAGAACCTGAATTTAAGGGAAACGATGAATATGTAGCACCCGAAACAAAAGAAGAGAAATTGCTTTGTGAAATCTGGTCTAAGGTACTTGGAATTGAAAAAATAGGAATTACAGATAATTTCTTTTCAATTGGTGGTGACTCTATTAAGTCAATACAAGTAAGCTCTAAAATGAGGATTGAAGGATACAATGTGTCTGTGAGAGATATTTTCACCTATAAGACAATAGAAGCCCTGGCTCCTAATTTAGAGGAGATTAAAACTATAGCAAATCAATCTCTGGTAACCGGAGAAGTGCCTTTGACGGGTATTCAGCAGTGGTTTTTTAGCAGTTCAATGAGATCAAAGCACCATTTCAATCAGTCAGTGATGCTAAACTTCCCAGAAAGAGTAACAGAGGAGCAAATCAGAAGAATTTTCACTCATATACATACTCATCATGACGCGCTTAGGATGACATACAGATGGGATGAAGGCAAGGTGATACAACAAAATCACGACCTTAGTTATCCGTTGTCCCTTGTTGTAAATGATTTAAGAGGAAACCCGGCTTCAAAAGAAGAATTATTGAAATTATGCAATGAGTTGCAAGCAAGTATTGATTTGGAAATGGGCCCTCTGATGAAACTTGGCTTGTTTGATATGCAAGATGGCACCCGATTATTGATTGTAATTCACCACCTCGTAATTGACGGAATTTCCTGGAGAATACTCTTTGATGATGTGGAGATGCTTTATGCGCAAGAGAAATCCGGAGAGGAATTACAGTTACCTCTGAAGACGGATTCATTCCAATTGTGGTCAAGTAAGCTACTAGATTATCGTAGCAGCAAATCTTATCAAGAAGCTATAGAATATTGGAACAAAATATTAGACAAAGAACAAGTGATCTTTAAGAAAAACTATTCGGAAGATCAAAATACTACCCATGATACATCCCGAGCTGGCTTTAGACTTAGCAAATCAACCACTGATAAATTACTGGGAGAAGTTCATGAAGCCTTTAATACTCAAATCAATGATATTCTTTTGGCAGGTTTGCTAATGAGTGTGAATAAGTATTTTGGGAGTGGTGCGTTGCAAATCCACCTGGAAGGTCATGGGCGAGAGCAAATAATAGAAGATATAGATATTGGACGAACGATAGGTTGGTTCACTAGTCTGTATCCTGTAGTGTTGGAAGAATCTGGAGAAGAATTATCGGAATTAATAAAATCAGTCAAAGAATCTTTAAGAAATATTCCGAATAATGGGATTGACTATCTTATTGGAAGATACTTGTTTTCAGATATCAAGCCTGTAAACAACTCTCAAGTCATTTTTAATTATTTAGGACAGTTTGATAGTGATACGATGGAAAGAGCATTTGAGATAGCTTCTGAACCCACAGGTGATGCGATTATGCGAGGCGACTACAGAGAATATGAATTAGAATTTGTTGGAATGGTCTCCGAAGGAAGATTGGGAATGAATGTAACTTATAATATCAAGCAATATAATGAAGAAGTGGTCAACGCATTGATGAGTTTATATCAGGAAAGTCTCGTAGAGCTGGTTGATTATTGTGTTAATCGCGAAGCGCAAGAGTTAACCCCTTCAGATTTCTCTTACAAAGGCTTGACTTTAGGGCAACTGGATGAGCTAAAAAATAAATTAATGAACGATGAATATTAAATCAGCCAACTCTATACAGGATGTTTACCCGCTGTCACCTATGCAGGAAGGCATGTTGTTTCATGCTTTGTTGGATGAAGATGCGGATCATTATTTTCTGCAGTACACTTATCACTTGCGTGGCAAACTAAATATTGGATGTATAGAACGCAGTTTAAAGGCTTTGATGAAACGCTATGACATTCTACGCACAGTTTTTTTGCATGAGGGATACGATCGATCACTTCAGGTGGTTTTACAGGAACGCAAGGCTGCCTTTTACCATAAGGATGTGCGAAAAGAAGTTTTGGAGAGTGATCGGGATACTGTAGTAGACAGATATCGACAACTAGATAGAGCGCATAAATTTAATCTGAGCAAGGATGTACTTATGCGTCTCAAAGTGTACCGAACCGGAGAGGAAGATTACGATTTTGTTTGGAGCTTTCATCACATTTTGATGGACGGTTGGTGCACCAGTATCATCATTAACGAGTTTGGAATTTTATATGAAGGTTATTTGGAAGGCCGGCAAGTACGTTTACCGGTGGTGGAGCCCTACTCTACTTACATAAAATGGTTGGAAGCGCAGGATAAGGAGATGTCTAGACAGTACTGGAGGAAATATTTATCCGGGTACGAGAACTTGGCGAGTATCTCAATGGATAAGACTGATGTTTCTGGCTTTAAATATGCTAGTTCAAGCTTGCTTTTAAGTAAAGAAAGAACCAGAAATTTAAAGACAATTTCCGGAGATCTTGGCGTGACGTTATACACGCTGTTGCAGAGTGCATGGGGAATACTTCTATCCAGGTACAATAACGTTACCGATGTTGTCTTTGGTTCAGTGGTTTCAGGTCGACCATCTCAACTGAAAGGTGTAGAACGCATGGTAGGTTTGTTTATTAATACAATACCAGTGCGCATTACCTATCAGCAGGGTGATAGCATAGCACATCTACTGCATCAGGTACAGGAAAATGCGGCCGAAAGTAATCCATATCATTATCATTTATTGTCTGAAGTACAAAAGCTGAGTGGCTTAGGGAAGGCATTACTCGATCATATAATAATTTTTGAAAATTACCTTGTATCGAATGAAATAGAAGATGTGTCAGACGAATCTCTCCAGGCTTCACAAATGGAGGTGACTGGAGTTAAGGTTTTTGAGCATACGAGTTATGATCTCACTATTGTCATACAGCCCGGGGATGAGTTGCTAATCAAGTTTGACTATAATGTGAATAAGTATGATGCACAGTGCATTGAGCGTCTTGTTGGCTATCTCTCCTTAATACTGGCATATATCGAAAGAGATGTTAACTTACCTATTAGCAAGATGGATATCACTACACCTGATGACCGTCAACTATATAAAACGTTCAACGACACATCAGCAGATTATCCGAGGGATCAGACACTCATAGCACTTTTTGAAGAACAGGTACAAAAAACACCAGCTAGCACTGCCCTGATATACGAAGATCATGAGTTGAGCTATGAGGCCTTGGATGCCCGAAGCAATCAGTTGTCCCGCTCTCTTTTAGAAAGGGGCTGTTGCCCTGGCATGGTTGTGGGGTTGATGGTGGATCGTTCCATTGAGATGATGGTAGGTATGCTGGC
>NZ_AMZN01000181.1 GCF_000331535.1 Fulvivirga imtechensis AK7
AATAAAACCTTCAGAGAGTTTCTGTCAGAGGTGAAGGAGAAGACATTGAGTTGTTTTGAGAACCAGGCTTACCAGTATGAAGAGCTGATAGAGGAGCTGAGCCTGCCGAGAGATACCAGCCGCAATCCTTTGTTCGATGTGATGTTTTCCTATATCAACATCGATCGGGAGGAACTGGTGATCCCGGGCTTAACACTGGAGGGCTATGACTTTAACCGCAATATTACAAAGTTTGACCTCAGTCTTACAGCAGGAGAAATAGAGGAAGGTTTATATGTCAGTATTGGGTATTCTACGGAACTGTTCAGTGAGGCAACGATAGACAGGTTCATTGCCTATTTTGAACGGATAGTAGAAGCAGTAACTACTGATTTTGATAAGAAGCTGTCAGAGATTGATATTTTATCCTTTGAAGAGCGTGAACAGTTACTTCAAACGTTTAACGACACATCAGTAGATTATCCGAGGGAGCAGACGCTCATAGCGCTTTTTGAAGAGCAGGTACAAAAAACACCGGCTAACACTGCCCTGATATACGAAGATCAGGAGTTGAGCTATGAGGCCTTGGATGCCCGAAGCAATCAGTTGTCCCGCTCTCTTTTAGAAAAGGGCTGTTGCCCTGGTATGGTTGTGGGGCTGATGGTAGATCGTTCTATTGAGATGATGGTAGGTATGCTGGCTATCATGAAAACAGGCGCAGCCTATCTGCCCCTAGGTACCGACCTTCCGGAACAGCGGGTAGTTCACATG
>NZ_AMZN01000182.1 GCF_000331535.1 Fulvivirga imtechensis AK7
TGAATGGGTTCGGTATGAACTTCTCTGAGGTTAGCTCCTCATTACCCAAATAGCCCAGAGACAACCCATGGCCTCCAATATAAAGTTCGCCCACTACACCCATAGGTTGCAGTTGATTTTGGCCACTGACAATGTAAACACTGGTATTCCCTATTGGCTTTCCGATAGGAATACGATTTTTCACTACATCCCCATCAGCATATTTATAGATCAGCGATGAGATTGTTGCTTCGGTGGGTCCATATTTATTATAAAAGTCATAAAAATGTGCATGTTTTATTGCAAGGGAGGAATTACATTCTTCCCCGGCAGAAACAACTCTGCGTATTCGTGTGCCTTCCAGGCTTATACCTTCCAGAAAAGTAGGTGTGGCATGTAGGTGGGTAACTCCATGGTGTGCAATATAGGCATTAAACTCCACCTCATTGAGTATGGTTTCTTTGCCAATCAATACTAATGAAGCACCACTTAACAGCGACAACCATATCTGCTCCACAGATGCATCGAAAGTAATGGTAGAAAACTGCAGTATCCGATCACTTGAATCTATCCCATAAGTTTCTTTTAATGACGAAATTAAATTAATCACGGAGCGGTGAGAAACCATTACCCCCTTAGGTTTTCCTGTGGAACCTGAAGTATAAATAATATAGGCAAGCGCAGTGGATGGATAAGA
>NZ_AMZN01000183.1 GCF_000331535.1 Fulvivirga imtechensis AK7
AAAACTGCAGCGAAAGAAATGGGATATCAACTTGTTGCAAATCAATATGTTGAATAATACGTCATCGGTAGCGACTGATAGGGAGCGTGGCAGTCCCCTGATTAGAACATCGTGCGGTGAAGAAATATAATTCGCTTTAACGATTGGGGGATTGCCACGTCAATGTCATCTTCCTTCTGTCAGACGACATCTCCTCCCGACATAAAGCTACATAAAGCTCGGGACAGGTCGCAATGACGATAAATGTTGGTTTTCTTACAAACACTAATTAGTGTTTGTAAGAAAACTCTAAGTGGCTTAAGAAAACGTTCCCGCCAAAGGGCGGGACGAAGTGCCAAAAAGCGGAGCGTACTGAGGTACGTGAGCATTTTTGGGGCGAGCGTAACGCAGACATTGGCGTTTTCTTATAGACACTAATTAGTATAGCGATTGGTGCCGTAGCGTTCAATGATCTCCTCATTTTTGCCACCATCCAGGTCTGCAATCACCCTAACGGTATGTTTGGAATCTTCGATGGTAATATATCCGGTATTAGGAACAAGCGGGCAGCCCAATCTGTATTCGAAACTAGCTCCGGGATACAAAAGACGCTGACTTTTGGGTACGTCATGGAAGACCAGCCTGGCGATATAAAATGAGTCTTCTGTACCAGGAATAGACACCTCCACATAATCCTGCTGCGGGTGTCCAAAGGGAGATATACTGTTCCAGTAAGAGTGATGCAATGCCGACCCTGAGGGCGCGCGGAAGATGATCACCGTACAATCCAGATGAATGGGTTTATCGGACCTGTTCCTAAAAGAATAGATATAGTTGCCATACCATGCGGAACTGCTGGCGTTGCTCACGGTAATGTCAAGCGGTATGTTGCTAACAAAAGTAGAATATTTGTCGATCTCATCTAAGATAGGATTGGGGCCATCCAGTGTGTAGTCTACAGGATGAACGGAATGTCCGAATGCCGAATAGTTGTTTTCCCAGGGCTCCTGGTAGAAGCTATCAGGACCGTTTGGAGTTAGATCGCTGTCATTAGCCATAAGAACAGGGACATTTTGATCTGTGAAATGATCATGAGGAGTATCAGTGGCCGGATTGGGAGCTATTCCCTGCTCACTACAGGAGATAGAAAACATTAGAAGTGCTGAGAGGCCATAGACAAGTGGTAATTTGTAATTTTTCATTGGTTTTAGGTTTATGGTTGAGAAAACAGCCTCTTGGTGAGGCTCCATAATGAAGTTCTGCTTTTCTAAAATGCCATCAAATTTTATTAGCTGTATGGGGGAAAGGTGTAGCGGAGTAGCTGGTTTCGGGGCAATAAAACTTTTTTTTGGGGGGCTATAGTATCAGTTCCCGGACCCCTTACTTAGGAACTTTCATAGAAGCAGCCATATATCCTCAACCAATAAAATGGCGAAGAAAAATCAACTTCTTCTGGTTTCCATAGCGTATATTAAAGGGACGCACTAGCTGAATGCCATGTTCTAAAGAGTCCCGGAAACAGGTCCCATAGCCGTTAACTTAAGCATCCCGGTAGGGATGC
>NZ_AMZN01000184.1 GCF_000331535.1 Fulvivirga imtechensis AK7
TAATTGGTGAAACTCTAAAAGATTCGGTATCTTGAAGGAAAGATAGGTACTTAAAATTAAAAAGTGCCCTGCCACGAAGAGAGCTTTTAATTTCAAGTACCAATTATCTGATAATCAGTCATTTAACTTTAAATCACATCGCCATGAAGAACTATACCTTGGCCTTCGGGCCAACTTTTCTTCACACTTTGATGAATTTAAAGATGTTTTCAAGTTAGCAAAAAAAGATGTTTCTCACAAAGCCGTCCAATTGCTTGAAGGTCTATTCAGGACAGGGAGGGGCGAACGCAATTTAGAAAGGATACTTGAGGCTGTTTCTAATCAAGTTAGCGATGCGGAATATCAATCCTTACACCATTTCATGACTTCTTCCCCATGGGACTCCCATGAATTGATGAAGCGTATAGGCCTACAAACCAATCAGCTTTTGGGTAATTATCAAGATATTGCTTATATCATTGACGAGAAAGCCCATTTAAAGAAAGGCAATTGCTCAGTTGGAGTAGGCAACCAGTATGCCGGGCTGGTGGGAAAAAATGAAAATTGCCAAGTGGGCGTTTATGGGGCTTTAGCCTACCAGCAATATGCCGGTCTGGTGAACTGTAGGCTGTTCTTGCTTGAAAAATGGTGCAATGACCCGGATCGTTGCAAAAAAGCGGGAATACCTAAAGAGCAACAGCAGTATAAAACAAAGTTGGCATTGGCCCTGGAGATGCTCAGGGAAAACTTGTCTAGTGGGATGAAATTTGGTTGGGTGGGAGCAGATAGTCTTTATGGAAGAAGCCATCATTTCTGCAATGCTATTGAAGATATGGGCCAACGCTTTGTCCTTGATATACCTGTTGCTACCAGGCTTTTTTTGAAGGCCCCGTGTATTGGCTTGCCTAACCCCAAGCATAAACGCTTGAAAGCCGATATCAAGCCCGTTAAGGTGGAGGATTACCTCGGCCAGCTTGAGGCAAGAGATTTCCAATTAACAAAAATTAGAAAAACAACAAAGGGATGGCTTAAAGCCAAAATCCATGTTGCACAGGTGTGGGTTTGGGATCAGGGTGACCATGGCAAAGGGGCTGAAAAACAAGCCCGTGAACGCACCTTGATCATACGCAAACCTTGCAGCAAAAACGGAAAGATTAAAATCAGTTTGAGTAACTTTAAAATAAATGAATGCAACATTGACAGGTTTGCTTTTATGCAATCACAACGATACCTGGTAGAAAAAGCTTTTAAAGATAGCAGCAAAGATCTAGGTATGTCAGATTATCAAATCAGAAAATATCAAAGCTGGTACCATTTTCAGGCATTAACTATGCTGGCAATGTTATTTGTCCTAAAGGAAATCCTACGAAATCGGGAACAAATTCCTCTGCTTAGTTATTTAGACCTAAAAAAGATAATACAATGTTTATGGGACGAAAAAACTAACAAATTAATGCTTAGATTAGAACAACTATTAAAGAGACATCAACAAAGACAGAATGATATCGACAGGTATTACAAACTTGAATATCAATGACTTAAATATGACAAAGTAGTA
>NZ_AMZN01000185.1 GCF_000331535.1 Fulvivirga imtechensis AK7
CGGAAAGCCCAATACCTGGCAGGCCATAAAAACATCCTGTCTACCGAATTATACCAGCAGGCTGATGTTGAATACCTGAAAAAGGCACTGGACCAATATCATCCATTAAAATGAACCAAAAAATGGTAAATAATCGTTATTTTGTGGAAAGCATTTTGCCTATGACAACTGTAAAACTAAAGGAATCGCTTCATAGATTGATAGAAGAGATAGATGATGAAGAGTTATTGAATGCCTATCTGAAGATCATTGAAAGGGGGCTTTCATCTTCTGAAAACCCTATTGTAGGTTACACTACAAAGGGAGATCCCATCACCAAATCAGCACTAGTGAAACGAGTAAGATCAGCCTCTTCGCGAGTGAAATCAGGTTTTTTTACCAGTCAGGAAGACCTTGAAAAAGAATCCGAAAATTGGTAAGTAAAAAAACGGCTTCCGGTACGTTGGGATATTGAAGCAATAGAATCCTTACGGATATTTACGAATATATTAAGGTTGAATCTCCTTCGGGGGCACATAAGGTTAGGAAAACTTTGTTGTCTTTAGCCAAAAGTTTAGGGGACTTTCCTGAAAAGTACCCCAAAGAGCCTTACCTTTTAGATGAACCCAATAATTACCGTTCGGTTAGCAAGTGGAGTTACAAGCTCATTTATGAAGTCACAGAAAACGAGGTGATTATAGTGATGCTGTTCCATTCCAGTCAAGACCCTGAAAAGATCAAGGAAACCCTGAAATAAAACCCAAACCCGCAACTCCACCCCAAAGCCCACAGCCACCACACAAGACCACCCACACCAGCCGCTTGGTACAGCGGTGTGGCTGCGGTACTCGCTCAGGCTGCACTACAGAAAAAAACAAGGCTATACAAGCTCCACTACGTTCCGGCCTTGTTTTTTCTTCCGTTTGCTTCGCTGCGTTCCTCACTGCGGCTGTTCCTGTTTTTATTTTGATTGAATGATAAGCCTCCGGCAGGTAGGCAAAAATAAAAACCCACAGCCAGTGTTATTGCTCGCCTTCGCCCCTCAGTCAGACCGTTCCTTCACTTCGTTACGTCACTCACGGCCAGTCGGGCTATCGCCCTTTTCCTGTCCGGCTGCCTTCGGACTCGCGGCTACGTTCGGGATGTCTGCCTTCGTACCTCCGGCATCCACCCTCACTTCGCCTTTACGGCTCGCGGGCCCTGTCCCGATTGCCAACATCGGGGGCAGAAGTCTTTAGCAGCGCCATGATCAGGAAGAGCCAGAAGAAAGTGAGTAGTTGGCTTGCAGCATTTTTTTGAAGACTAAAAGCCTTTAAAGTTTAAAGAGTACGATAAGTGAGAAATGTTGTCCAGGCTTTTACCCTTCAAAAAAACGTGATTATTAAAGAACTATGTAGATAACTCTATATTTAAATACGTAGAACCGTTTTTGTAGATGATGTGAAAAATACCTTTAAAAGATCATACAACAATTTTTTGCAGCATCTACAAAAATGCTCCAACCCGACTGCCAGACTTAGCCATGGAAAAGGAAAGCCCACGGGGCGGTAAGAAAAGCAGACTTTTGAACGAGGCTTTAAATCGGATACGTACACTTTATCGTTATCTGCGAGCCGCCTTGCGAGTGCGAACGAGGCCCCCGGAGAGGAAGCCCGGTAGGGCGCTTCCGGGGTATCCGAGAGAGCCCGCAGGCGAGCACAAACTCAGGGCAGCGGGTGGATGCTGTTACCGCTTTTGTTTTTCACCGGAAACTTTAACAGCAGGCACAGGAGCTGCCGCAGCGAGGAACACAGAGAAGCCAGCGAAAGAAAAAACAAGGCCGAGAGAGGTACGAACGAGCTTGTATAGCCTTGTTTTTTTCTGTAGTGCAGCCTGAACGAGTACCGCAGATGCACCTTATTACCTGCGAATGGAATAGCTTACACTGCACTACCTT
>NZ_AMZN01000186.1 GCF_000331535.1 Fulvivirga imtechensis AK7
GTGGCGTTTCCCAACGCGGATGCGACAGCTTCGGATATCCATACCTCAGGTGATAATGAGGTAGTACAGCTCAATAACGCACAGCCTACCGGTCCTGCGCTGAGCCTGCCGGTAAACCCCGGTGACGAGCTGGATATGGAAGTGTACGGATACTTTGAGGGCGGCAGCGGCTATTCCACCACACAAGCGGCTACGGTATTGGTGAGCTCAATAGCAGGAGCCTTTGGTGGAGTGAACGGGGGGAACACCTATGAGCAGGCTACCTACGATGCTTTCAACACTGCTCATAGCAATAACATGCTGCTAAGCGGCACCAGTAGTGATACGCGGCCCGCTGCATATCTGAACTATATCATGTTTGATAGAAATATGAAACCCTACAAACATGGTCACGCACAGATAACATCTCAATCCTTCTACCACAGGCGCAT
>NZ_AMZN01000187.1 GCF_000331535.1 Fulvivirga imtechensis AK7
CCGGGTAATTACGAAGCACCAGAGTGTTCACAAACATGCCGATAATACCCTCAAGGTCCGCATGATCCCGACCTGCAACTGGCGTACCTATCGTGATGTCCTCCTGGTTGCTTAGCTTACTCAGCAATATGTTGAATATCGACAGCACCGTCATAAACATCGTGGCGCCTGAGGATTCTCCTGCTGATTTGAGCTTATCTGTAACTGTCTTATCCAGTAAAACAGATTTTCCCGAACCTCGATGACTACGCTCTGAAGGACGTGCGTAGTCAGTCGGAAGTTCCAGTACATTTACCTCCGCTGCAAACTCCGCCTTCCAGAAATCACGTTGCTGCTCTAAACGC
>NZ_AMZN01000188.1 GCF_000331535.1 Fulvivirga imtechensis AK7
AGTTGGATAGTTTGAATATACTTCCATCTGTATTTTCATTCTGATCTGTTACATCTGTAGCGATCAGATTGCCTCCGTCTTCCTCCAGTTTCTCCCACAAATATACGTTATGTGTACTTGCATCCAGGCTATTGATCTCCAAAACACCTCCTACCGACACTTCAATATACTCGTTATAAGTCTGAGGAATTTGACTATGATAAATGAATTCAAATGGACTGGTATTGGCGGCCGTTAATTGCTTCTCTATCTCTGAAAAGGTGAGTTGACACTGGTGAACATCCACTTTGGTGAGGTTTGGTAGCTGTGTCAGGTCAGGTAGCTGTTTGATCAATAACTTAGACAGGTTCAGTTCTGTAAGTTTGGAGGTGGCCGGAAAATCGGGCACCGGACCAGTTAGCTTATTGCTGCTGAGGTTCAGATAAAGGAGATCAGGAAGGGTCGCGCAGGATGGTGGCAGTGAGCCG
This sequence comes from Fulvivirga imtechensis AK7, assembly GCF_000331535.1. GTDB lineage: Bacteria > Bacteroidota > Bacteroidia > Cytophagales > Cyclobacteriaceae > Fulvivirga > Fulvivirga imtechensis. The sequence continues at coordinate 468 of NZ_AMZN01000188.1, forward strand.
TAAAACTTATTTCTGCTCAGGTCAAGGTGCATCAGGCCATCCAGAGCACTTAGATCAGGAATTTGTCCTCCGATTGTGTTACCGGTCAGTGAAAGGTATTCCAGCTCTTGAAGTGTGTTGATCACTTCAGGAAAGGATGCACTGCTTATCGCGCAGTTTTCAAAAGAGATCTCTCTCAGGTGGGTGAAGGCAGAAAGTAAGGTATTCAGGTTTACAGAACTTCCTTTACCACCACTAATCTGGGCGTTATCCATCCGGAGAATTTGCAGTTCCGTCAGATTACCAAGGGATGAACGTATGGTACCGTTCAGATTATTGTTACTTAAATTGATACCTGTTACGTCACCGTTTTCTACTGTGATCCCGTACCAGTCCACGATCTGATTCACAGAAGTGATCGAGCTCCAGTCTGATGGCCAGCCGGTTTGATCGGTCCATCCGGTACCACCGGAATACTGATACAGGTCGCGGAGGGCGGCTATCTCGGCTTTGTCGGCTACTTTTCCATCGAAGGATACGCGTGCGCCATTGATCTCTCCACCACTGTGATAGAGGCTGGCATCCACCACTAGTGACGTGGTAGACGGTACTTCTGAAGTATATAATAACGTACCATTTTGGCTATAGTAAATGGTGTTGCCTTTTCTTTCTATCCTCAGCAGATCACCTTCAATGATGTCACCGAAACCTGCCTTCGTCTGTCCTCCCTCTGACACCACTACCTTATCAACGCTGTTGAGCTTAAAGGAATAGTCAATATTGTTCGTTGCATCGTCATTGGTTTGTGAAAGACCGAAATAGCGTTCTCTTCGTGTGGGGAAAGCTATCATTTCCACCCACCCATCTCTGCCAGCGGGTAACACCTCCACTGAAGCAGCCCCTCCGTTGTCAGTACCCCATTCGGCAGTTTTTGCCAGAGTATTTCCAGCTTGTACTTCCGTGCCGATCAAGCTGGTCCACGTCAAAGGGGTGCCCTCCAGCGCTGAGGTGGTTACGGTAATGGTATTGCTATACTCTGAGTCTCCTGCCGCATTATAGGCATATACTTTATAGATATAGGTGGTAGAAGGTGAGACTGTAGCATCAATATAGGTGGTTTCATCTGCTCCGGTAGCGCCAATCCAGGAAGCAGTGGTTACGGTGGACAGCGGGGCCACGCTATTTTGCCGCTCTATCCTGAAGCCGCTTTCATTATCGGCATTATCGGTCCAACTGAGCTGGACACGTGTAGCGGACGCTGTACCTGTCAGCTCCGAAGGCGCTGCCGGTAGCGTTACGGTATTATTTTCGAAGGAAGCTACACCATTATTGATCTCTCCTCCGCTATGGTAGAAGCAGGCATCTACCAATAGTGAGCTGGTGGAGGGTATTGATGAGGTGTAGAAGGTGGTGCCGTTCTTTTTGTAGGTGATGGTGTTACCGGTCCTTTCTATTTTCAGTACATCGCCATTGGTAACACTGCCAAAGCCGCCTTTCCAGTTGCCGCTTTCCTGCACTACTATGGTATTGGTACTGCTCAGTTTGATGGCA
>NZ_AMZN01000189.1 GCF_000331535.1 Fulvivirga imtechensis AK7
CCCAAAAGGTCAAACGGCAAGTTTTTGTTTCCCACAGCAGCATTACGCAAAAAGTACAAGGCTATATTCTTACGCCTGGTCAGGGAAAGAAAACAAGATATTGCTGCCAGCGATCAACAGATCAATGCAGCCATCCGTGAATCGGGATATAAGCCGTGGAAAGTGTATGCAAAAGCCCCTTTTGGAGGACCCCACCAGGTGTTGAAGTACCTGGGACGCTACACTCACAAAACGGCTATTACCAGCTACAGGATAGAGGCCGTTGAACATGGAACGGTTCGTTTCAAATACAAAGACTATGCGGACGGCAACAAAACCAAAAGCATGGAACTCAAAGAAACCGAGTTCCTGCGAAGGTTTGAACAGCATATCCTTCCCAGACGGTTTGTGCGCATCCGCCATTATGGATTTCTGGCCAACAGGGGAAAGGTCACC
>NZ_AMZN01000190.1 GCF_000331535.1 Fulvivirga imtechensis AK7
CTTATTCCAGTTATATCAGTTGGTTGGAAAGCAGGGATATGGAAGCCTCTAAGAAATTCTGGCAAAACTACCTGGCGGGTTACGAAAGTCTTGCCACACTTCCCAGAGACAGGTCAGGATCTACAGACTTTAAGTTGTCAGTGTCATCATTAGTTTTAAATGAACAAAAAACGCGTACTTTAAGACAAGTTTCATCTGAACATGGTGTCACGTTAAACACCATTTTACAAACTGCGTGGGGAATATTATTAGCTAGATACAATAATACAAATGATGTAGTCTTTGGTACTGTTGTATCAGGTCGTCCTGCAGAGCTGAATGGGATTGAGACAATGGTTGGTTTGTTTATTAATACTATTCCGGTCAGAATCAACTTTGACAATGATATTATAAAGGACCTATTAAAGAAAGTACAGCAGGATGCTATAGAGGGAGAGTCCAATCATTATAGCCCACTATCAGAAATTCAGGTAGCCAGTGGATTAGGTATGGCGTTATTGGATCATATTTTGATTTTTGAAAATTATCCAATAGCAGATGAAATAGAAGGAGAGAATAGAGGAGAGGATTTGCATACAGTTACCGATCTAGAACTATTTGAGCAGAGTAACTATGATTTTACTCTCGTTGTACTGCCTGGTGATACCATTCGACTTAATTTTGAGTATAATTCAAATAGATACAGTTCAGAGGTTATTGACAGGTTTAAAAGTCACTTTGAAGCCATAATTGATCAAGTGGGTTACAGCAATAAACTCGTTTCTGACATTGATATTTTATCGTCACAAGAGCGGGAGAAGTTGTTGGATGAGTTTAACAATACTTCTAAAGATTATCCTAGAGAAAAGACCCTCGCGAAGTTATTCACTGAACAGGCCCTAAGAACTCCTGATAATACCGCTTTGGTGTTTGAAACTCAGACAATGAGTTACAGTGCATTAGACGCGAGAACCAATCAGTTGGCACGTCACCTTGTGGAAAAAGGCTGTGCTGCAGGAACTATTGTTGGCTTGATGGTTGACCGTTCAATAGAAATGATGATTGGTATACTGGCTATTTTGAAAGCTGGTGCCACATATCTTCCAATAGGCATCGATCAACCTGCAAGCCGGGTGGCTCATATGTTGGAGGATAGCAATACCAAAATATTGATTACTGAAGGGAGCCATTTGGATGCGTATAAAGATCAGGTAGAAGTGATAAATGTTCATGATGAGACAGTGTATTCTCAGGATGATTCAGAACTGAATATTGCTTGCAATTCAGATCAACTGGCGTATATCATATACACTTCAGGATCCACTGGGAAACCTAAAGGAGTGATGGTTTGCCATCGGTCTGTGGTTAACATGGTGTATTCCCTGACGGAGAGTTACGAAGTAGATGCCAGTGATCGAATCCTGCAGTTTTCAGCAATTACATTTGATTCTTCCGTAGAGCAGATATGGCTGGCTTTATTGAATGGCGCAGCCCTGGTATTGATAAGTAGAGATATGATGCTCAATACTGAGAACTTCAATACCTACATTAGCCAGCAGGGTGTCACACAAATTGATACAACACCTACTTTTTTAGAAAGCATCGGCATTCTGCCGTATCCTGCCCTGCGCCGCGTAATGTCCGGAGGCGAGGCGTGTAGTAAGGAAACGGCTTGGGAGCTAAGCAAATATTGTGACTTCTATAATACATATGGACCTACTGAAGCAACTGTTACAACTCTGGTGTACAAATATAAACACGGAGAATCGCTTCAGTCAGTTGTTCCAATAGGAAAACCAACAAATAACACAAAAGTTTATATAGTAGACATACTGGGGCAGTTACAGCCAATAGGTGTGCCCGGAGAATTGTGTATAGGTGGGGAATGTCTTTCTCTGGGGTACTTCAACAGAGAAGAGTTGACACTGGAGAAATTTGTTGATAACCCATATTGTTCCGGTGAGAAGATTTATAAGACTGGTGATTTGGCCCGTTGGTTGCCTGATGGTAGTATCGAGTATCTGGGAAGGTTAGATGATCAGGTCAAGATTCGTGGTTTCAGAATAGAACTGGGAGAAGTTGAAAGGGAGCTTGTTACTTATGAAATGATCAAAGATGCTGCAGTGCTGGTAAAGGAAATAGCGGGAGATAAGTATCTGGTGGGTTATTATGTCTCTGATAAAGAATTATCAACAAGAGTACTGAGAGATCACCTATTTCAAAGCCTTCCGGATTACATGGTGCCTGCTCACTATATCCATATGGATTCTTTTCCAACTACTTCCAATGGCAAGGTAGACAGAAAAGCATTGCCTGATCCGGAGTTTACAGGAGGGGAA
>NZ_AMZN01000191.1 GCF_000331535.1 Fulvivirga imtechensis AK7
TCTACTATCCGCTCAAAATAGGTAATGAACCTGTCTATCGTTGCTCTCTCAAATAAATCAGTAGCATACCCAAAGTTTAGGTACAAACCATCTTCTGATTTTCTTACCATCAAAGTAAGGTCAAACTTAGTTACATTATAGCCGCTCTCATACCCTTCAAGCTTCAAATCCGGTATAACCAACTCTTCTTCCTCAAAGTTTTGGTACATCAACATCACATCGAACAACGCATTGCGGCTGGTATCTCTCGGTAGGCTCAGCTCCTCTATCAACTCTTCATACTGGTAAGCCTGGTTCTCAAAACAATTCAATGTCTTCTCCTTCACCTCTGACAGAAACTCTCTGAAGGTTTTATTCCCTTCCGGGTAATTACGAAGCACCAGAGTGTTCACAAACATACCTATTACATCCTCCAGGTCCGCATGATCCCGACCTGCAACTGGCGTACCTATCGTGATGTCCTCCTGGTTGCTTAGCTTGCTCAGCAATATGTTGAATATCGATAGCACCGTCATAAACATCGTGGCGCCTGAGGATTCACCTGCATCCTGAAGTTTGTCTGTCAATTCCTTTGAAAGTAAAAAAACTCGATTACCTCCATCGTAACTTTTTTCCATAGGCCGGGAATGATCTATGGGAAGTTCCAACACATCAACTTCCTCTGCAAACTCCGCCTTCCAGAAATCACGTTGCTGCTCTAAACGC
>NZ_AMZN01000192.1 GCF_000331535.1 Fulvivirga imtechensis AK7
GCTAAAATCTCTCTGGCATATGATGCAGAGACAATTTTAGTATTATAGTCATAACCTACAGAAACAACTCCATCGTCATACTCCCTTACTTTATAGGTGGTCACAGCAACGCCTGATTCAAATTTAATATCCTCGCCTGTTAAGCCCTTCCAGGCTGCGTTAAGTCTGTTCAAATTTTGGATCCCCGTTTGCGAATTATTAACATAAGTGTTAAACCCAGCAAACCTCTCCGGTGCAATCCTGCTGAGTGGATCAATCATTCCCCCTCTTCCGCTATTGATAGGGATCATTTCATAGGGCCGTTTAAAATTCGGATTGGCATCATAGTATACGCTGTAGTA
>NZ_AMZN01000193.1 GCF_000331535.1 Fulvivirga imtechensis AK7
TCTCCTGTTTTCGACACCTTTGTTTGATTTTCCTAAAAAAGGCTTGTTCAGTTAAATGCGGGTGCTTTTTTGTGTTGTTTTGGGTGTCCCAGGATAATTGTATTTTTAGACATGTTTGTCAGGAAGAAGAAAAACCGCAGTGGGTTGGTAAGTGTTCAGGTTATCGATAAGAGTTCAGGGACATATAGGGTTAAACAAACTATCGGTTCGAGCTCTGATATACTGGAAGTTGAACGTTTAGTAGAAAAAGGCAAGAAATGGATAGAATCATATAAAGGAGAGCTAAAACTTGATCTGGATGGTTTAAAAAAGCAGACCCACAATATACTTGATAACATATCAGAGTTGAGCTTATGTGGCCCTGATATGTTATTAGGAAAGATTTTTGATGAAATAGGCTTCAACAAAATATCCTCTCCGTTGTTTAAACCACTTGTTCTGAGCAGAGTGGAAAACCCAACAAGCAAGCTAAAAACCACTGATTATTGGAAGAAGTACTATAATACCGAGGTGGGAGTAGTGAATATTTACCGCTACCTGGATAAGCTACACGACAATGAACAGGACCTTGTCCAGCGGATTAGTTTTGAACATACCCGGAAAATACTTGGTGGCAGCATTCAAATGTTGTTCTATGATGTAACAACTATATACTTTGAAGCCGAACAGGAAGATGAGCTACGTAGAACGGGTTTTTCTAAGGATGGCAAGCACCAACACCCTCAAATTGTTCTTGGGCTTTTAGTAAGCAACGGAGGCTATCCACTGGCTTATGATGTATTTGAGGGGAATAAGTATGAAGGAGAAACAATGTTGCCCATTATAGATAGCTTTAAAGAGAAATATGGTTTTCAACAAATAACCATTGTAGCAGATGCCGGATTGATCAATAACAGGAACATAGCAGACCTTGAAGAGAGATCATATCAATACATACTGGGGGCAAGGATCAAAAATGAGACCAAGTCTATAAAAGAAAAAATACTTTCTTTAAAATTGGCAAATGGCCAGAGTAGTGTGATCAGTAAAAATGAAAGCTCCAAATTAATCATTAACTACTCTGACAAAAGAGCAGGTAAAGACTCCCACAATAGGAAGAGAGGCCTGACAAGGTTAGAAAAGCAAATTAAAAGCGGCAAACTCACTAAAGCGAACATCAACAACAGGGGATATAATAAGTACCTAAAAATGAAGGGAAAGGTCAGTATAGAAATTGACAGGGACAAACTTGAGGAAGATACTAAATGGGATGGGCTCAAAGGATACCAGACCAATGCTGACATGCCCCCATCAAAGATCATAGAAAATTACAAGCACCTCTGGAAGATTGAGAAGGCTTTTCGTATTTCCAAGCACGATTTAAAAATAAGACCCATATTCCACAGAATAGAGAAAAGAATAGAATCGCATATATGCCTGTCTTTTGTTGCCTACAAAATATATAAAGAACTTGAAAGACAGCTTGAAATTAAAAAGGCAGGTATTAGTCCTGAGAAAGCTATTGACATTGCAAGGACAATCTATAAAATTAAAATAGATATCAACTCAAAAGAATCTGTTGAGAAACTATTGCTTCTAAAAGATGAACAAAAATGGTTGGCTCAATTATTTGAGCTCGTTTAGGATTGGGTGTCCCAGTGTCGAAAACAGGAA
>NZ_AMZN01000194.1 GCF_000331535.1 Fulvivirga imtechensis AK7
CTACCAACAACTTAGGAAGATCCTTCCTCACGTCAGGATGACTGTCCTTTTTTAAGCATTTTATATCGAACTCACGTTAGATTAATAGCATTGAGGAAGAGGCCGAAAGGGTAATAAATTTCAGATGATTACATCAAAAGCTCTCCATTTGGGATTTAATACAACCTGCTTAACGTTTCCCTGGCCACACCCAGATAGGAAGCGATCATTTTCTTTGGGATCCGTTGGAACAGTTTGGGATATTGTGCCTGAAGTTTTTCACATCTTTCTTTTGCAGTATCTTTCAGCAGCGACAATACCCTATTTTGCAACGCTATATAAGAAAGTTTTGTCTTTCGAGCCCAAAAACTTTCCATTTTGTGCATTTCGGCACTGAGCTTTTCGCGATTCTCACGAGTAATAAACAAGAGTTCACAATCTTCGAGACAGTCCACCGATATTTTTGCTTTTACCCGATTATTAAAAGCCTCATAATCGGTAATCCACCAGTCTTCCATCGCGAATTGCAGAATATGCTCTTTGCCCTGGTAGTCAAAAAAACTGGCCCTTAAACATCCTTTTACTACCCAATACTCACGATCTACATATTCTCCCTCCTGCACAATGTATTGGTGCTTGCGTCTGTGTACCGTACCGAAATGGGTGAGAATATATGCAAATTCCTCATCGGTAAGTGTAGTGATCTCTTCTATATGTCTTCTTAGAGGGTGTTTGTCCATGACTGGTAATGATTACTTCAAAAAAAATGGGCTTTTTGATTTACATAAAGCTATACGTAAATTAAAAATCAAAACACTCTACTGTTGTATAAATTTCCGTTCAAAGTAATTCACAAAAAAACTCCTATTCATTCCTTCACACCTCCATACAACTTAAACACACCACCTCTAACGGACGCTCCTTTTTCAGAGCAAAGCCATAAAATATTTGAGGCAATAGCTTCGGGAGTCACCCAGGCGTTGAAATCTGCTGTTGGCATGGCCTCACGGTTGGGTGGTGTATCGATCACACTCGGGGCAATGACATGAGTTACTACCTTCCCTTCGCTACTTTCGGCATTTAAAATGTTGGCCAAATCGAATAATAGCGACTTGGATAGTGCATAAGCCACAGCATTTTTACCCTCCTTTGGATTGAGTGCCGGTTTACTACCGATAATAACAATACGCCCACCTGTAGGCTGTTCCTGCATTTTTTGAAAAAGTGGTCTGGCACAATGGTAGGCGGTAAAGAAGTTTAAGGAAAACATTTTTTGCAGTTGTGCATTGCTGGTGTCATTGATATTACCCATGGCGAATCCACCTACCAGCAACAATGCACAGTCTATACTACGCTGTAAGGCCTGATCGGCAATAAATCGCGATACATCGCCTTCATTGGTAAGGTCAACTTCCTTTACTATTACACGATCGGGCACATTGTAACCCAACGATTCTTGCGGAGGTACAGTAGCTATTACATCATAATCTTCATCTAAAAAGGCGCTGACACAAGCCTTCCCAAGGTTGCCGGAGGCTCCGGTAATAATAGCAATTTTCTTCATGGTCGATTTCTGGTTTTGGCTAAAGTTAACGTAAGTTCGATATAGTGGAACCGATTAAATTGTATTTCGTATCCAAAAATAACCTAAAAACCTCTTTTTAAGGTCATTCTGCCTGTCCAACTTGCCTCGGGGAGGCACGAAGAATCTTACTAAGTTCAAAGATACTACCAACAACTTAGGAAGATCCTTCCTCACGTACCAATGACAAGTTTTGCAATACATTGATAATCAACCTTTTGC
>NZ_AMZN01000195.1 GCF_000331535.1 Fulvivirga imtechensis AK7
CTTCGGGTGTGCTATACAGGCGTCTGACGACTCAAAACCGTCTGACGCCGGGTTGCTCACAGCAGTTTGGTATTTGGAACAAGAAGTTTGTCTGACCACCAAAAAATTTCAGCTCTTGCTTTAGAAAACCACGGGTACCCCGTCAGCACGGCTCAAAGCCGTCTGACGGATATCAACCGAAAGACCTCTCCAATTAGCAGAAACCGAGTTTCCCCTCCGCATCACCACAGCATCCGCGTCACTTTTTGACTTTGGCCTCACTGATCATCAGACAATCGCCTTTTTCTGATTTACGCGCTTGGTTGGCCTGGAGATTTGAGCTTCGGGTGTGCTATACAGGCGTCTGACGGCTCAAAGCCGTCTGACGCCGGGTTGCTCACAGCAGTTTGGTATTTGGAACAAGAAGTTTGTCCGACCGCCACAATATTTCAGCTCTTGCTTTAGAAAACCACGGGTACCCCGCCAGCACGGCTCCAAGCCGTCTGACGGATTATCAACCGAAAGGCT
>NZ_AMZN01000196.1 GCF_000331535.1 Fulvivirga imtechensis AK7
TTTGTAATCCGTTGTGCCCTCCACCGTAGGTGTTCGGTTCAACACTATGTATGAAATCATAGCCGCACAAGGCCAACGCCCAAACCAAAGCTACGGATTCATACATTGAGCGTTAGCAACAATTGGCTCCCAAAGTGAAGATTTACGAACAAATGGAGACAATTTTGCGGCGACTTTTGTTAAATTAGAATATGAAAGAGGTAAAACTAAAAGAATATTTGAATCAAATAGCTGACAGGTTGACTAAAGATTCGACCTTAGAAGATGTATATGAACAACTTTCTTTACTTGCTGACATTGATGAGTCTGAAGAACAGGTTGAAAAAGGAGAAGTTTTAAGCCAAAAAGAAGTTGAAGAACAATCTAAGGAATGGCTCAAGTAATATGGACTAAAAAGGCTTCCGGACAATTTGAACGAGCCATAAAATACATCTTCAAAGAACAAGGATTTTACTACGCTGACATTGTGCGTGAAAAAATTCTTCAAACAACGGCACTTTTAGAGGGTCAACCTCAAATGGGTACAATCGAACCACTTCTAACACATAAAAAATATGAATATCGTTTTCTTTTAGTCTGGAGCTACAAAATAATCTACAGAACTACAAAGGACAAAGTTATAATCTCCCGTGTCTTTCATACATCCAGGAATCCCAAGAGATTAAAAGGAATTTAACAAAAGGAGCCGGGGCCAACAGTAGTTAACACTAAGCCGAATAGCTGAAATACCATCAAAAAAAGCCTGAA
>NZ_AMZN01000197.1 GCF_000331535.1 Fulvivirga imtechensis AK7
CTTTAGTTTGGCTATTTTCTACAGTAAAAAACAGCAGCCTGAACAGGTTCTGGTCTAATTTTCCTACTTTGCATCGTAGTATGAAGGTTCACGAAGTGGGTAAAATTAATGTTCATGCATTTAGCCCATAGTTGTGAGCGAAACTGATTGATGATATCACCAGTTGTGGAAGTATTGGACTTTTTATGTGGGTACCATTTGGACCTTGGAAGCTTATTTCCCTGCTGAGCTAACACCTTGTTAGCAGCCAGTTGGAGCATCGCATAAACAGCGGTGATAAATGCCGGTACCTTTTCTACTGCGGAAGGCGTTCTCACCTGAGCCTGTCCACATCCGAGCACTGTTTTTTCTTCTCTGAAGTTCACTTCAATCCCCCACCTCCAGAGGTAAGCCTGGAGCAGTTTATCAATATTCATATCGGGATCTGTGCAAATCAGGTATGCCGGCCTTCTGTATAGTAATTTC
>NZ_AMZN01000198.1 GCF_000331535.1 Fulvivirga imtechensis AK7
CTGTTCTCGGAAACATCTATCCACCAGCCTGAGCCGCTGCCCGACCATGAAAAGTTAGCGGTATAAGCTGAATTGGAACAAGAGGGTGTCGATACGCTTAGGTTGGAAGGCCCACCCGAACCTGCAGGACTACCATAAACCTCTATCTCCGGGATGCGTGCATATTGATCTATAAAATTAGCTTCATGCACATAGAAGCGTACATACCTGGCCCTTTGCTGACTGGCAGGAGGGTCATGATGAGTAGTATGGTGCTGGTCTGTATTGGTATAAGTGGCCACGGTGGTCCAGTTATTACCATCAAGGCTAAGCTGCACGCTATACCTTCTGGTGTTAAAATAGTATGGCTCACCGCCTGTGGCAGCATGAAGTATCTTTACTCTGGTAACGTTGTACTCTTGCTGAAGGTCAATCCGAATCCAGTGTGGGGCGTATGCGCTGCTGCTGGTTGTCCACTTGGTTCCTGTATTGCCATCTACGGCTTTGCTGCCGTCATAGGCGCTG
>NZ_AMZN01000199.1 GCF_000331535.1 Fulvivirga imtechensis AK7
GCATCGATGGTGCGGAAGTCGGTGCCTATAGATTGCCTGTTGAGGTTTTGGATGTTGCCGTTTAGATCATAGGTTATATTGTTGACACTAAAGCCTCCTTTGGCCAGGGTGGTGGTCCAGTTGTTCAGTGTACTGCTACCCTGGCTGTACTGGGCTTTTGTGATCCTGTTCATAGGATCGTAGTGGTAGGTGTATAGCTTTTCTTCTGTATCGCCATGGCTTTTCCACTTGATGGCGGAGATGTTACCATTGTATTGGGGTCGGTGTTTCAGGTCTGTGTTGGGGGCTATCTGTGCTTTGGTTTTTGCTGATACCTGTGGGGTATAGGGTGAAGTTTCTGCTCCGTAACTGGCCCTGATGCGATAGTAATAGGTGGTGTTTGCTGTTAATGTGTTGTCGGTATAGCTTTTGGCTCCGGGGCTGGTGATGGCTATGGTGGCATAGCCGCTGCCGGAGGTGGTGGAGCGTTGGATCTCGTAGTTTATTCCTGTTGTGCCATCCCATTGGAGTTGTATTTTGTCAAAGTCGGTGGCGGTAGCTTGCGGGTTGGCTGGGGCAGCATCCAGCAGTATATTTACTGTTATCGGGTCACTGCTGATAGTAAGGTCCTGAGCCCAGATGTTGGTAATGGTAAAGCGATAATACCCCGACTCTGCAGGTGAAAAGTTGGATAGTTTGAATATACTTCCATCTGTATTTTCATTCTGA
>NZ_AMZN01000200.1 GCF_000331535.1 Fulvivirga imtechensis AK7
GGATCTACGGAATTGAACCTGCCTAGTGCTGGGTCATACTGCCGATAGAAGGTCTCGTAATAACCTGGATCTTCATTATACTCACTCCCGGAGTTGAATAAGAAGCTATTCTTATATCCGTAAGCCCTCCTGTTGGAGTTAAAAGTCAGGCCATAAGGGTAGTAGCTGTCCTGTTGCACCACAGCGCTCTCTGTGAGCGTTACTTTCATATCATCAAAGAACACCGGCAATGGGCTGTCACTCTCATTGCTCAGGTAAATATAAACAAAACCCGGCTTTTCTGCCACAACACCTTCGAGGGCAATGCGCCTGTGGTAGAAGGATTGAGATGTTATCTGTGCGTGACC
>NZ_AMZN01000201.1 GCF_000331535.1 Fulvivirga imtechensis AK7
CAGCACGGCTCCAAGCCGTCTGACGGATTATCAACCGAAAGGCTGTTCCAATTAGCAGAAACCGAGTTTCCACGCATCACCACAGCATCCGCGTCACTTTTTGACTTTGGCCTCACTGATCATCAGACAATCGCCTTTTTCTGATTGACGCGCTTGGTTGGCTTGGAGATTTGAGCTTCGGGTGTGCTATACAGGCGTCTGACGGCTCCAAGCCGTCTGGCGCCGGGTTGCTCACAGCAGTTTGGTATTTGGAACAAGAAGTTTGTCTGACCGCCACAAAATTTCAGCTCTTGCTTTAGAAAACCACGGGTACCCCGCCAGCACGGCTCCAAGCCGTCTGACGGATATCAACCGAAAGGCCGCTCCAATTAGCAGAAATCGAATTCCTCCCTCCGCATCGCCACCGCATCCGCGTCAGTTTTTGACTTTGGGATCACTGATCATCCAGACAATCGCCTTTTTCTGATTTACGCGCTTGGTTGGCTTGGAGATTTGAGCTTCGGGTGTGCTATACAGGCGTCTGACGACTCAAAACCGTCTG
>NZ_AMZN01000202.1 GCF_000331535.1 Fulvivirga imtechensis AK7
TCAAATGATCAAGAGGGTCTGTGACCCGGTACATGAAAAGTGAAAGCCGTTCAGTTGGGAGCAGTTTTTTTTACGATGCCATTCCGGGGGTGCTGCCTGGCGCGGAAGTTAGTTCGGTGAGTGATGAACAGAGAAGCCTTTCAGGGATGCAGGGCTTTTTATTTTGCGAAAGCCTTTTTGGTACGAGCGTTTTGTAACAGTTATCAAGCGTGTAAAGGATAGGGCTTTTATCTTCATCGGGCAAGCTCTGGATCTCCACCACCCGGTCAATTACTGTTTTGTCCAGTTCCATATCCGTATTGCCTACCAAATAATCCAGTGATACACCTAATATCCTGGCAATTTTAGAAGCTACTTCAATAGTCGGTTTTGCAGCACCTCTTTCATAGCGTCCGTGCAACACCCCAATCAAATCCCAAAAAAGTGTCCCAATATTGGGACAAATGCCTTTCGGTCGCAAATAAGAAGGTTTTCTTTAAAGCAGAAGCTCAAAAAACTTATAGAAGGGTCTAGGCGAGTCCAGCCTTATCAAGCAGTTGTACTATCTGGTCTTTTGTGAGGTTTTCTAGTTGGCTTTTGTCGTAGATATATACCAGGTATACTTCCTGATCTTCTGTAACAAGAAAAGTAATTACCCTTGCCCCACCGGATTTACCTTTACCTTTTGAAGATATGGCCATACGGATTTTATAGAGGTTGTGACCAAGATTGGTGCCGGTAGCAGGGTTTTCAGAGAGCGTGTCAACAAGTTTTTGCAGGTCAGATTTTAGAGAGGGGTATTTTTTAGCCAGCTTTTTAAAGAGCTTCTTAAAATCTGGGGTTGGTATTACATTATAGCTCATTGAGGAAGTCTTGGGCGGATTGTTTAGGGAGTTTACCTTCCTTCATGAGTTTTACTTGTTTAAGGCTGCTTTGCAGTTCTTCCAGTGCCTTTTCTTCTACATCTTCCACCTTCACATAGTCCAGGGTTTTAATAAACTCCAGGAAAGCTTTGAACTTGTTATCTGCGATATTTAGGGTTATCTGTTTCATATTAGTGGGAATAAG
>NZ_AMZN01000203.1 GCF_000331535.1 Fulvivirga imtechensis AK7
TAGCACAGTTCTTATTTCACCAAAAAACCTGAACAAAATCTCCCGTTCAGGCTTTTTTTGACGGTATTTCAGCTATTCGGCTTAGTGTTGAGTGTAGTTTTCTATTCAGTCAACCTGTTTTTCAAATCCATTCTTCCGTGCAATATTCTTGTTATTTCAATTGGAGCTGATTTTGTTTTACGGTAGAATATTATATGTCGGTTTGCTTTTAATCCAAACAAGTCGGTTGTAATTCCGTCATAATTTTTTCCTAAATCGGGATTATTGGCTATGTCTTGACAAGTGTTAAGTAGCATATTGTAATATTTATCAGCTTGCTCCTCGGACCACTCGTCAGCCGTGTAGTCCCAAATCCCATTCAAGTCATCAACAGCTTTATTGGTCAATTTATATTCAGCCATTCTTTCTCCTTTTGGCTTTTAATTCCTCAAGGTTCTTTTTTGGGTCAAAATCGTGTGCTATCCCACTATCAATTCCTTCCTGAATAGCATTTTTCAATGCAATTGCTTTACTTTCTTCATTTTCCAAAAGTCGAAGCCCTGCACGAATAACTTCACTTACGTTCTTATATCGTCCAGCAGAAACTTGGCTGCTTACGAATTGGTCAAAATAATTTCCGAGTGATATAGATGTATTTTTACTCATAATTCAAATATTTACCTAAAAGTACCAAAAATTGGTAACTTATGCAAATTACACTCAACGCCAAGCTATGATGAGTGGGGATTAAAAAGCACTAACCTCTCGTCTCGCACATAGCCACACCGATTAATAAATTTACAATACGTGGCGGACTTTCCAAGTGCCACCAAACTTTCCTGACCGATAAAACCCCATTCATTCATAGCATTTGTTGAACCGAACACCTACGGTGGAGGGCACAACGGCAGGTATGAATTGTTGTTTACCAGGCGGTTTGGAAAAA
>NZ_AMZN01000204.1 GCF_000331535.1 Fulvivirga imtechensis AK7
ATTTGATAGGACTTATGGTACCTCGCAACGAAGAGATGGTGGTGGCGATGCTTGCTATACTGAAATCTGGAGCTGCATATGTTCCGATAGATCCGGATTATCCTCAGGAGCGGATCAGCCATATTATTACAGACTCGGGCATGAGGCTTTTGCTTACGGAAACCTCCTTAGAGGAACGGGCAGGTTTTACCGGGGAAGTGTTGTTACTGGATCGTTTGGGAGAGGAACTTACGGAGTATTCGGATACGAATGTGTCATCCACTACGGAGGCAGGGGACCTGGCCTATGTTATCTATACTTCTGGTTCCACGGGTTGGC
>NZ_AMZN01000205.1 GCF_000331535.1 Fulvivirga imtechensis AK7
AGCATCTTATTTTTATTATCTAGTAATTAGCCAAAGTCAAGAGCACGGAAGTAACTTCCGCGCTTAGGCACAAGTCGCAGACTTGCGCCAGTTTGGGGCAAAGCTAGGTTTTAATTATCTTACTTTGTCTAATATCAATAACAGTAACTATGACTAATAACAAAATTATCATCACTGCAATCAATTTGGTCAGAGATGAAATTTTATGACTCTTGGAAACCCCAACATTAAGCTTATTATTCAAACTTTGCATTTCAATTTGAGTTGCTTCAGATAATAATTTGTAGGCATCACTGGTACCGATGTCATCATACAAGTCAGAGTATCTATTGTACAAATTCAGACTGTCAGAACTTGACAAATTAACCATATAAGTTATTACGACTAAGCCTGCCACTATTAGCACACGTAGAAATACTTTAAGGAAGAGATGTCTCATACTTGTTACTTTTTAAGTATCTTATTTTGAGGTATATTATTAACTTCTCTAAATCCCAGATTAGTAGGTCCGAAGTTGGTATTGTTAATGTAGTATTTGTGTTTTGTACTATGCGTATAGTTTGGCTTCGCACCAATAACGGCATCTCTGGCTGGATCTATTCGAGGATCTCCTGATGCAATAACACGCATAGCCCAATATTGATTATAGCCTGTACCCATAGCAAATAGCGAAGTAGTAGGTGAGCTTGATAATTTTGTGGTTATAAACGAACCATAATTATCGCTACCAATCCCTATTGAAAATTTATGTCGTTCGATATAACCTTGTATGCCATTGGTAATATAATCAACGCCCCAGTCCGGTGCTGAAAAAAGCCAATTTTCAGAAAATTCTAAATTATCCCAGTAGCCTTTTTCAAGGTCAAAGCTTACATTCAAAGTAAATTCAGACAACTTCTTTTGATTAAACAATCCTGCATTGGGGCTACCTTCACCATTTTCGCCAAAAAGCTTATCTGCATCGAATATATCCAGTTGAAAAAATATCTTGGTTATACTTATTGACTCAGTAAGCTTAGTACTAGTAAAACCCGTTTCACCACCGGCTGTAAATCTATATGTATCAAAGTTCAATGAACCATCGGCACCATAGTTTATAGCAAAACCTTCTCCTCTTGCTAGGCTTGACCATTGAGAATAAGCTAATTTAATATCATTACCAGATAAATAAGTGATACCCTTTCTTGAAGCCGAAAATAAATCAAGAGCAAAATCAAAAAAAAACCCACTACTATTTGATCTGTTAATATAACTATTAAAGTTTCCAAACCTCTCGGCAGCAATACCACTTAAAGGATTTCTCATACCCCTCCTGCCTCCGTCAACGGGTGTCAAGACAATTGGCCTTTTAAAATTCGGATTGGCATCATAGTATACGCTGTAGTAGCTGTG
>NZ_AMZN01000206.1 GCF_000331535.1 Fulvivirga imtechensis AK7
ATTTTGCCCCTCTGATTAGTATCTTTATATCGAACTCACGTTAAGTTACATATCTAGGAAGGACGTTTGACATTGACTTTCAATTGAGCATGCTATCATTTAGGGGCAAGAGAGGGGTGAGGAGTAGCACATGATTTGTCATTGCGACCTCAAAGCGAATTCACAAAAAATACTTATTTTTTTATTGTCAAAATTATCTTTTACATGATTTAAAAATTGGTCCTTATGCTTCTTCTTCAGCCTTAATTTACCGGTTGCTATTGCGAGCAAGAACTCCAAAATTGCCTCACATCTATCGGGATCTTTATCATTTTTAAATAAATTTTTGAGAACAGTTGCCATTTCATAGCTAAGGTCATCTTGAACTGAATAATTTAACTCATTTGGGTTAGCTATTCTCAATATTGCAGCTTGAATAATTCCATCATTAAAGCGATTGAAGCACTCTGGACTAAATACCGACTGAACATGCTCATGAAATCTTAAAAATTTCATGTCTTGATACTGCTTTATTGAATTTAATTGGCTTTCAGGAAATCGAGCAAAATGTACGATGGATGCAATTATAAAATAAACATCAGCTTGAGATGGTGTCGTATCTGATTTAAAATCGAAAAATGCAAAATTTGGTCGCAAACTAAGTGGCTGCTCATTAAATGGATTAATCAGAAACAAATCATTTAATAATCCTTCGTTGGAATTTAATTTTTCAACCCTTTCTATTAAATAGTCTGGTAAATTTTCTTGCCCTTTCCAAAAATCCAACTCATTTGACCATGCCGGTTTATTAAATTGAAGTGTAAGGCCGTCATGATAGTCGCCCTGGCTATTTCGGTCGGACCATGCCAGTGATTTCGGTCAAAAGG
>NZ_AMZN01000207.1 GCF_000331535.1 Fulvivirga imtechensis AK7
CTATCTCTCCTAACTCTATCCTAAAACCACGAATCTTTACCTGGCGGTCTATTCTGCCCAATATCTCTAAATTACCATCAGGTAACCAGCGTCCCAAATCACCCGTCCGATAAATTATTTTTCCTGGCACAAAAGGATCTTCTTCAAATCGCTCTGATGTTAATGATGGATTATTGAGATAACCTTTTGCCAAACCATCTCCTCCTACACATATTTCGCCCGTTACTCCTACTGGCTGCAAACTGCCATACTCATCCAGAATATAGCAATAGCTACTTGAAATGGCTTTTCCAATAGGAATGGTAAGTGCATTATCTGCTACTTCTCCAACCTTATAATAAGTGGAAAAGGTTGTATTCTCAGTAGGACCATAAACATGAATCAGGTGTACAGAATCATAGGTTTCTCTCAATTTCCTCACGTGACTTACCGAAGCCATTTCTCCCCCAAACAATATATGTCTAACATTTTGCAAGCAGGATAAATGATTATCCACCAAAGAATTAAATAAAGCCGTTGTGGTAAAAAATGTAGTAATTTCCTGATCTGTTATCAAATCACTTAAATCATTCAACAACTCTGTTTGTGAAGGAATAAATAGACTTCCTCCATTCAACAAAGAACCAAAAATATCAAACGTACTACCATCAAAAGAAAAATTAGACAGGCTAAGAAATCTCTCTGTTCCAGTAAATGAAAAGTAATTGCTATTTTTAACTAGTCTAACTACACCTCGGTGTTCTGTAATTACACCCTTTGGCTTGCCTGAAGTTCCAGAGGTATACATGACATATGCCGTATCCGTTGCTGACACTTTGCGATATGCTCTTTCTCCACTTAAGTCTTCGGTTATAACGGAAGAAAGATCAAACACTTTATAACCTTCTAAGGTACCTTCTGGTTGTCCTGAAGTAGTTAGAACAATATTTACTTCTGCATCCTCTAATACATACCTTATTCTCTCTTTCGGATATTTCCGATCTAAAGGCAAGTAGGCACAACCACATTTTAAAACACCCAAAAATGTCGCAACTGTATCAACAGACCGATCAGCAAATACACCAATGAATTGGTCTTTGTTTGTTATTTGGCTATTTATTAGGATAGCTATCTTTTCCGCTTGCTCATTTAACTCTTTATAGGTATATACCTTATACTTATCTAGAACAGCAACTTTATCCGGAGTACTCTCCACCTGCTCTTCAAAAAGGTCAATAATCGTCTTTTCCCGCGGATAGTCTACCAATGTATCATTAAAAACTTGAAGTAA
>NZ_AMZN01000208.1 GCF_000331535.1 Fulvivirga imtechensis AK7
GAAGATGATGTATTATTATTGAAGACCCCATTGATCTTTGATGTATCGGTTTGTGAGTTGTTTTGGTGGAGTATATCAGGAGCGAGAGTGGTAGTTGCCGAGGCAGGAGCCGAGAAGGATCCGGGTAAATTATCAGAGACAATATCGCGGTACGGCGTTACTACCGTTCAGTTTGTACCCTCGTTGCTTTCTGTGTTTTTAGAAGAGGCGGAGCGAGACGATATTGGTCGTATGAGTAGTCTGAAGCTGGTGTTATCAGCCGGGGAGGCCTTAAGTGCAGATGTAGTCCACAGATTTGGGTCGAGCTTACATGCCAAATACCAGACGCGTTTAGATAATTTATATGGACCCACGGAGGCCACGGTGTACAGTACATACTATCCCTGTGATTTTGAATCGGATCTGATTCCCATAGGAAAGCCGCTGTCCAACACATCACTGTATATAGTTGACAAAGATGGTCATCTGACTCCGGGAGGTGTA
>NZ_AMZN01000209.1 GCF_000331535.1 Fulvivirga imtechensis AK7
TCGGCTACGGGCTGCTCGGTGAAGGTCACTGTAATATCATCGGTGCTGCTGCAGTTGCCGTTGGTCTCGGTCAGCCTGAAGGTATAAGTGCCATAGGCGGTTGAGGTCGCAGTAGGGTTAAAGATCGTGGTGCTGCTGAAGGTGATGTCAGCAGGGTTGCCTGCTATCACACTCCATGATGCGGTGCTTCCGGGGATGCTTTGTACTCCGAGTAACTGAATATTAAGGTCGCATTCTTCTGCTGTGGCTGGGCCTGCATCGGCTACTGTCGGCTCATAGAAGTTCACTGTTACTTCATCATAGTCGCTGCAACCGCCGTTTACTTCGGTCCATCTATATACATAGGTGCCGTAGGTGTCTACTGTTACGGTGGTCGTGGCGCTGGTGTTGTCGGTGAAGTTGCTCACACCGGGGCCTGATTGTTGGGTCCACGTTCCGGTACCGGTACTCGATACACCGGTGAAGGTGAAAGGGTTGCCGGCATCTTTGCCGCATACATTGCCACCTGCTCCTGCATCGGCTACGGGCTGCTCGGTGAAGGTGACCGTAATATCATCGGTGCTGCTGCAGTTGCCGTTGGTCTCGGTCAACCTGAAGGTATAAGTGCCATAGGCGGTGCTCGTTGCTGTAGGATTAAAGATCGTGGTGCTGCTGAAGGTGATGTCGGCAGGGTTGCCTGCTACTACACTCCAACTGGCTGTAGAGCCGGGGATGCTTTGGATACCCCCCAGGGCAATGTCCAGATCGCATTCTTCTGCTGTCGCGGGGCCTGCATCGGCTACGGTAGGTTCGTAGAAGGTCACTGTTACTTCATCATAATCGCTGCAACCGCCGTTTACTTCGGTCCATCTATATACATAGGT
>NZ_AMZN01000210.1 GCF_000331535.1 Fulvivirga imtechensis AK7
TTGCGGTCTGGACGGGACTCGAATGCTGACGAGGAGTCAGCATGCTGATAATTGCTTTACTAAAAGCAATTCGTCAGC
This sequence comes from Fulvivirga imtechensis AK7, assembly GCF_000331535.1. Classification (GTDB taxonomy): domain Bacteria; phylum Bacteroidota; class Bacteroidia; order Cytophagales; family Cyclobacteriaceae; genus Fulvivirga; species Fulvivirga imtechensis. The sequence goes on from NZ_AMZN01000210.1 coordinate 79, forward strand.
ACCCGCGATGTCGTGGTGATACTTTATCATGAAGTCAACGGTTCTCTGAAAAGACAGATTTTTCAGTTTACGCTCTAGCGACATAGCCTGCGACCTGCTATCCTTTTTTGTGTACCACAAAAGTTTCCAAGGTACACCTCTGGCGGTAGATTTCTCTCTTCCGGCATTATGCCTGTACACTCGTTGTGTGATATCAGAAGATTGTCCTTTATAAAAGGAATGTGTAGAATGTGAATATAAGATATAAACATAAAATGCCATGGTGCATTGAATATACTCAAACAAAAAAGCCTCTCAGATCACTTCCGAGAGGCTTTTGCGGTCTGGACGGGACTCGAA
>NZ_AMZN01000211.1 GCF_000331535.1 Fulvivirga imtechensis AK7
AGAGAAGCAGGGCTTTTTTGATTATAAGGAGGCTACATTTTTTTGGAAGAACTCTTTAAATTTTTTAGTAGTGAGCATTTTATCAATCATTTTAAAGATGATATTGCGGTCTTCTTCATCCAGTTGGTTGATCAGGTTAATCTGCTCAATGGCCGTCTTGTCTTCAATGACTACTTCTCTGGGAATTTTACCATCATAGTTTAAAATCTGATCAGTGGTCATACCAAAAAGCTGGGCCATTTTTTGGAGCTCTTCGATTGTCAACGCCCGAGTGCCCTTCTCAATTTTACTGTAGGCGGATTTATCTACACCGATATGTGTGGCTACCTCAATTTGCTTGAGATTTTTCTCAGTGCAAAATCCCATTGAAATTCAAAAAAAAAGTGTCCCAATATTGGGACAGACACCACAATGGAAATATCCTTTTGCTGAAGCGTCAGGTGCATAACGCTGACCACCGCACCATCGATGCGCTGCAATACACCTACACCAATGGCAACATGACCAAAGACAGGAATAAGGAAATAGATACAATTTACTACAACCATCTCAACTTACCTGTAAAAGTCATCAAAACCGATGGGCAGTACATCAGATACATCTACG
>NZ_AMZN01000212.1 GCF_000331535.1 Fulvivirga imtechensis AK7
AGCGTAGAATTAACTGGCTCTACTACGACAGAGGGCGTAACCTACCGTTGGTTAAGTGCTGGTAGTGTAATCGCGACAACCGCTGCTACGACAGTCAGTGCTCCTGGAGAATACACCCTTGAGGTGACGAAGGGAAGCACTGGTTGCACCACCACGACTACTACCGAAGTGGATATTGATTACTCACAGCCCGAAGGTGTTACGGCCAGCAACACTGGTCCGCTGACCTGCCATGTTACCAGCGTAGAACTGACAGGCTCCACCGCAACAGAGGGCGTAACCTACCGCTGGCTAAGTGCTGGTAGTGTAATCGCGACAACAGCTACTACGACTGTGACTTCTCCGGGAGAATATACCCTTGAGGTGACGAAGGAAAGCACCGGCTGTACAACTACGACTACTACTGAAGTAGACATCGATTATTCACAGCCCGAAGATGTTACGACCAGCAACACTGGTCCGTTAACGTGCGATGTTACGAGCGTAGAGCTGATTGGCTCAGCGACTACATCAGGTGTAAGCTACCGTTGGCTAAGTGCTGGCAGTGAGATTGCGACAACGGCAAATACCACTGTTACTTCCCCAGGTGAATACACCCTTGAGGTGACGAAGGAAAGCACTGGTTGTACCACTACGACTACTACCGAAGTAGGCATTGATTACTCTCAACCCGAAGGTATTACGTCCGGCAATACTGGTCCACTGACCTGTGATGTTGTGAGTGTAGAGCTGATTGGCTCAGCGACTACATCAGGTGTAAGCTACCGTTGGCTAAGCGCTGGCAGCGAGATTGCGACAACGGCAAATACCACTGTTACTTCCCCAGGTGAATACACCCTTGAGGTGACGAAGGAAAACACCGGCTGTACCACCACGACTACCACCGAAGTAGGCATTGATTATTCACAGCCTGTGGGTGTTACGGCCATCAATACTGGTCCACTGACATGTGATGTTGTGAGTGTAGAACTAATCGGCTCTGCGACTACATCAGGAGTAACCTACCGCTGGCTAAGCGCTGGCAGCGAGATTGCGACAACGGCAAATACCACTGTTACTTCCCCAAGTGAATACACCCTTGAGGTGACGAAGGAAAGTACCGGTTGTACAACTACGACTACTACTGAAGTAGACATCGATTATTCACAGCCTGAAGGCGTGACTGCGAGCAATTCTGGTCCGCTGACCTGCGATGTTACCAGCGTAGAATTA
>NZ_AMZN01000213.1 GCF_000331535.1 Fulvivirga imtechensis AK7
TTCCTGTATTGCCATCTACGGCTTTGCTGCCGTCATAGGCGCTGCTATAGTTACTACTGGTAAGTGTAGGCTTATACCTTGCTATGTTCTGTGCACTTACCACATGGGATGCCAGGCACATGCAAACCAGTGCCAGACATAAGTTTAAAAGTCGGTTTTTGTTTTTCATAATTATTGGCTTTAGTTGGTTATATATTTTGGTAAATCAAACGCTAATAGTGTATGAAGCGAAGTTTTTCAGAATGGCCACCGCTCTCAACATGAATGATATAAATTCCCGGTCTGAGTCTCTCGATACTCAATGACTCCACGTGAGGATCAGCAGTCGTCCACTCCCTTGTTATTAATTCTTTGCCATGCAAGTCTGAAATTGACAGCCTTGTTCTAAATTTTGATCCGTCAAGCTTTACGTTCAGCATATCCCCTGCCGGCACCGGATAGATTGAAAAAAGGTGAGTCCTACCCGGATCAACAGTAGAAGAATTGTCAGAAATAAGAGATTGCTTATTCCGCCGGGCCGACTCTGATGCAGTACTTACACCTCTGTAACTATACCATGCAGGCCGGGGATTATGATCCAGGTCTACCAGTCCGTAACTTTCGCTATACGGATTCCAATGTGTGCGATCATCCCAGGCAAACCAGAAAGCCACTTCTACTATAGGTTTATTACCATCCTTCAGTGTTTTAAATAAATTGTAGCAGTTTGCCAGGTACTGCGCCTGCGCCTGCTGATCATTATTCACCTGCTGATAGGCAATACCAAATTCTGTCAGCCATATCTGGCGCCCGGCAGTGTGCTGATAAAATTCATTGATCGCCTGGTCCATGTTTCCGTGTGCAGGCCAGCCAATCCCTCCTGCAACAGCCTGATACGGGTGTAAGGCTGCTTTATCAAAATAAACAACTCCGTTCCAGTAGCTTTTTACATTATCCAGATATTGGCCACCGGAAACAGCTCCTGAAGCCAGGCCTGCCGATATTACAATGGGCGGGTCAGGCAGGGTCTTCACTTTGATAAAGGCTTCTTTTAGCAGAGCGGCATATTGATATTCGGGAATATGAAATTGCGGTATGTCCGGCTCATTACCAATCTGAACAGCAGAGATCCAAGGGTTTTGACTAACAATCCGATACACTTCATTGGCAAAGTGAACCACATAGTCATTCCAGCTCATGGAACCTTGCGGTATGGTTTCACTATTGAAAATCACCAACCATTTCACGTTGCTCTGTGCTTCCACCGGTGGTGTAAAACCAGCTTCATACATAATAGAGCGTACCCATTTTACACCCAGGTCAGCATATTCCCTGGCCGGAGGGTCCTGACCGGTAGCTATCGGATTAGCATTGACACATAGGCCGTATAGATCATCATTGTTACTGCCACACTGGCTCACTGTAAAAGGTTGGCCACTGGTATGTGTACTCCCATTCCATATTCTCCAATAGTAGGTCTTACCGGGCTGAAGAGCCAATGTTTGAGCGCAATTGTAATACCATATACAAAGTCCACTGCTGCTGGTAGCTGTCACATTATCTATCGGTTTGTGAAATGTTCTTGTATCGGCAGGGAAGCTACTGTTCTCGGAAACATCTATCCACCAGCCTGAGCCGCTGCCCGA
>NZ_AMZN01000214.1 GCF_000331535.1 Fulvivirga imtechensis AK7
GGAAGATCCGGAAGCGGCAAAACCTACCTGCAAACCAAGATCAGTGAATGCCTTCCGGAAGAATCAGTACGGACAATAACCAGCTTAACAGAAAACACCCTTTACTACTCTACAAGGGACTTTTGGAAAAACAAAGTGCTGTTAATAGAAGACCTTGACGGAGTTTACAACGCCTTTTTGCCACTTAGAGAATTTATGAGCAAACAAAGCATTACCAAGCTCACTACCGATAAAGACGCCAAAGGCAACAACGTGCAAAAAGTGCTGACCGTAGAAGGCCCGATCTGCGTATCAGGCGCCACCACCAAAGAAGGCATCTACGAAGACAACGCCAACAGGAGTTATTTACTCCACATCAATGAAGGTGCTGGCCACATGGAAGAAGTCATGGACTACCAAAGAAAGCTGCAAGCCGGATTAGTGGACGAAAACAGTCAGAACATAGCCAAACAACTGCTCAAAAACACCCAAAGGCTACTAAAACCCATAAAAGTGATTAATCCATACGCTACACAGCTCAAAATCCCCGACAGCGTATTCAAGAAGCTCAGGACAAACATGCACTACCTAAGGTTGATAGAGATTATCACCTTTTACCACCAGTGGCAGCGCCCCAGGCAAAAAAATGAAAAGGGTGAAGAATATATCCTTACCACTCTGGAAGACATCAGTTGGGCCAACAGGCTGGTAAAAGAAAGCCTGTTAAGAAAATCAGACGAGCTGAACGGCCAGTTAAGAAGCTTCTTTGAAGCCCTGAAAGCCCTGATCAGCAGGCGACCAAAAGACCGGCAAGCCTTTTACAGCAGAGAGATCAGGGAGCAGTTCAGAATGAACCCCATGAAAGCCAACCGGTATTTACGAGAGCTCGAAATGTGGGGCTATATCAGGCAAACAGGCGGCAACAGAAAGACAGGCTTTGAATATGAAATAGCTGCATGGGACGAATACCAGCACCTGCAATCAGGTATAGATATTTTAGACAGTACACTACAGAAATTGAAAGAGAAAGAAGCTAAGAATAACAGCAAGAAATCAAGTATAACATAAGTGTAACATCAGTATAACATGGCTCAAATGTTATACTTAATCGCCTCATACGATCAGGAAACAAAGAAAACAGCCCTAAAAAATGCAGTATAACAGTATAACATCACCAGAAGCAAGAGGGGTAAAAGCAAAACCATCATAGCTATGAAATCCCTTCCACTAAACAATCCGACCCACCAGCGCTTACAAAAAGACTTTCAGCACTGGCTTCAAACGTTGGGCTACTCCCCCTCGATAGTCCACGATCTACCCTACTACCTTCA
>NZ_AMZN01000215.1 GCF_000331535.1 Fulvivirga imtechensis AK7
CCCCAAACTGGCGCAAGGTGTGCCGTGAATGCAATGGGCGGCATAAATGAATAATCCATTGCAATGCTGTATTTAAGATGGTGGTAGGCCCTGACGTTTGTCAGTCAGGACTTGTGGCCCACCGAAGGCGATCTACAGGGATAGCCTTCAAACCACTCTACGGTGCTGCCCTGGTAACGGGGTGGTATTGAGCGGATAGAGAAAAGGTTCTTTAATGGATCAGGTATGTGTATGAGAGGTGAACGAAAGTGAACCACTGAAGAAGCATCGAGAAAGTTTACACGTTGTCAAAACCATGCGATCTTGCGTGCTATGGGATAAATATGGCGGAAACCTGTTTACTGGCCATGTGGCAACCGTTGTTAAGGTGGCACGACTCATACACAGGCTTAAATACGGAACACGGGAAGTCCTGTTGAGATGCTGGTTGCTTTCAAACCTTCCTCCAGTGGAGTGGGGAAACAACAAAGAGGAATACCTCAAAGCTTAACAGGATGGCGGATGAAGCCGTAGTAGTGATGAAACTTCTGTAATGGGAGCGGTCCGAAAGGACTCCGGACTCGCTTCGGAGAGCGAAGGGCTTCAGTTATACAGTTAATTTAACTTTAACAACTTCTAAAGAAGGATGACTAAAGGAGAAGAAACAGGATCAATAATGATCTATGTATAACAAGAGCCGTATGATGGGAGACTATCACGTACGGTTCTGGGAGAGGTTTGGGGTGAAATTCCCCTTACCTACTCGACTCTGCGACTTGTGCCTTCAAATGATCAAGAGGGTCTGTGACCCG
>NZ_AMZN01000216.1 GCF_000331535.1 Fulvivirga imtechensis AK7
TGCCAGAGGTTGCCAATTGAGCTGATTTTGACTGGTCAATACTGAAAATAACTGGGGCACTCTACATTTCCATGTATTTTTCTTATCCTGAACCTGTAGTTCAGCATAAATTCATGCGTACCCTGGGAAAATTTGTTAATATCAGAGGTTGTCCAGTCATACGAGTAGCCGAAGTGAAACTGCTCGCTGATTTTTAGGTCGATATAGGTAATAATTGCGTCAATATTCCTGTACGAAGCTCCTATGCTAAATACATCGTAAAAGATAAAGCCAGCGTTGATATCCATACTCAGCGGAGAGCCCTCTTGCGCCCGGATGAGAATAGTAGGGTTCAACTGTACGGTCTTTGATCTGTCCAAAGGTAGAATAAGTCCGCCATG
>NZ_AMZN01000217.1 GCF_000331535.1 Fulvivirga imtechensis AK7
AGTGGTATTGCTGCGGAGAGGTTTGCTAATTTTAATACTTTGGGAGGGCCAATGACCGTCCAAATAGGAAACCTGACTATAAATATGGCCGGGTTGGCTAGTGGTAGTCATATGTTTGGTTTTGAAAACGGCATGGTATCAAATTATATCCCCCCAGGCTCTATTGGAGATACTTATGCTGCTCTTGGTATGCGGGTGTCGGAAGGACCAGGAAATACTTTATATGGCAACAGAGCAGGAACAACTTTCTATCAAAGAAACAGTGCAGGCCAGGCTTTATATGCCCACACCGATCAATTCCTCGGTGCACGGGCTTCTTTGGTGCAGGAGTTGGTGGCTAGCGGGGGTGCTACTGTGGGT
>NZ_AMZN01000218.1 GCF_000331535.1 Fulvivirga imtechensis AK7
CAGTATTGACCAGTCAAAATCAGCTCAATTGGCAACCTCTGGCATACTTGTCAGAGGTTGTTTTTTATGACCAGCCCGCAGAAAACAATAAGGGATTTACCTATTTTCGCTTTGCCTACTTTCTTTTTTTCTTTTCTTACTATGTTTCATATCCAGAAAAAAGCCGAACCGAACAGCGATACGCCTGTGGTAAGGACTCTCATTATTATAAGCAAGGTTATATAAAAACTGGCCACTTCCGTAAAAACTTCTGACAATCTTATACTTTTTACTAATTCCCAGAAAAACTCCGTTATGCCATTCTTTGCCATTTTCAGCCAGGCCAGGCAAGGTTTTTTTATGGATACGCTCGTAACTGCCAACTGCGGAAAACCCTTTGTAGATAAGATAGTTGACGGAGCCTCGAAAGCCAGAGATACTGGTATGGTTAAAGTTAAAGCCATCATCCATATCAGTATGGAACCTCCACATGTATCCGCCATACGCCTCCAACCTGTGTGTGACCTTATATCCGGCATAAGGGGTAATATCCATAAAGGTCAACTCATTCTGCTTTACAATTTGCAAGTCCACACCAAAGACTAGTCTTTCTACAAAAGTACGCTTCATTCTCTCCGCTGGAGTTTCATCGGAAATATTTCTGATACTTCTTACGTTGGGATATTTCTGCTTGTACTTAAACAGTGTTTGCTGTGCTTCTAGTAGTTTGTCTCTATTACCCACAAAGTGATCTACCGCCTTCTCCTTAATTTTTTTATCTAACTTCTCCTTAAGCAATTCCATATCCTGCTCATGGCGAAGTTGCTTGAGCTTTTCATCATAGTCGGCTTTTAACGACTCCATCTGGGCTTTTTGCTCCTGGAATTCCCCCATTTCTTCAAAACCACTGAGCCGTTCTTCTGCCCTTCCTTCCAGGGACTCGTAATCTCCCTCTTTTACCGCCTCAAGGTCATCCTGGTATTCACCGGCTACTTCAGTCACTTCCTTTACCTCCCCCACAGAACTTTTCACCTGATCTACTTCTTCAATATCCCCTAACTTATCACCAACCTGCTGCACAGGGTTGTCCATGGTCTTTTCCAGATTGATATCCGTTGCTTTTTCCACCCGATCGTTCAGGTTCAGGTCCTTCAGCTCCCCCACCTCTTCCGGGATAACGCCTTTGGTAATATCACCTGCTTCCGGAACCGGTATCTCACCGCTCCCTCCGGTAATCTCTCCCAGCTCAGGGGTGTCTACTCCGGGCAACTCTTCTCCTATATTTGTATTCACCGGCAGCTCGTCATCACCCAGTTGGGGTGTATCGATGTTAGACACCTTTTCTCCGATGTCTGTATCCGGAATTTTGCCGGAAGCATTCCCTAAAGGGTTGCCTTCCGTTGGGAGGTCATCCAACTTGCCCTCAGTGACTTTATCCAGCTTTTCCTGTTGTTTACGCTGAAACCCTTCAATTTTTTCCTTTGGCTGGTTCGCCAGGTCCTGTAGACTATCGGCAGTATTTCCCACTACACCATCCACAGCTCGTTGTATTTTTGTATTTAATGTATCAGTGGCAGCCGTTTTTATAGAATCTATATCAGCTTTAACACCATCCAACTTCCCTGTTACTCCTGCTGTTTTGGAGGTAAGACTGTCTTTCCCTGCTCCCACCCTTCCTGGTTTGAGTGAATCAGCGAGTAATAAAGATACATTTTGAAGCCTTTGAAGCTTACTTTTCATCTGTTGTAAAGAATCTGTTGGGAGGGAATCAAGAGGATTGGTGGGTTTGTTGATTTGCAATGCTTGTTTTAAAGAATCGGCTGTTGATTGGCCATCAGCAGCCTCCGATGGAAAGTCGGGTATTTTGGCTTTCACGCTATCGGGCACCTCTACTTCCTGGGCAAAAGAAGCTATACTGTAGAAGAAACAAAAAACGATGAAAAATACCTGCTTCATAGTTCAAATAGAGTCGCAATTTAATGATTTTTCGACAGAATTGCTCTTAATCCACTAGCGCGGAAGTTAACTCTCCGCGCCAGATGGGGTTACTTCCGTGCTCAAATTTTCCCCACCCCTTCCTTCCATTAGTGGCTCAGAGGAACTGTCGAGTAGGAACGAGGAATTTCACCTCGCCCCTCTCACA
>NZ_AMZN01000219.1 GCF_000331535.1 Fulvivirga imtechensis AK7
TTTTTACGATGCCATTCCGGGGGTGCTGCCTGGCGCGGAAGTTACTTCCGTGCTACAATGGTACCGAAGAAGCCTTGCAGAGAAGCAGGGCTTTTTTATGAATAGGCTTGTTTGGCCCTAAAATCTCTAAGAACAGCATCCAGATTATATAGTACACACTTACGATCTTCTTCAGGCATGGCATTAATCTCTTTCAGCCTGCGTAGCATATCAGGGTCTTTAAACAACTCATCAGAATCAGTTTCCCCAAGTAAGTAAGCTGCTGTAGTGCTTAATATAGAGGCAAGTTTTTTAACAACATCAATGGAAGGCTTTACATCATCCCTTTCATACTTGCCTATTACCGAGTGGTTGGTGTTCAGTATTTTTGCAAGCTCACTTTGTGAGAGTCCTTTGTTCTTTCTACACTCTCTTAATCTATTGCCGAATGAGTCCATTTTGGGTGTTTTAAGTTCCTTATAATGCTGATATAAACGGGTTTTTCAAATATACCGTTCAAAAAAGAAATAAAAAAGCGACATATAGCTTTGTGAAATGAGTTTGATATAATACTTTTGGTTCATATATGAACGGAAAAATAATTTTAAACTTTTTTTCATGAGCTATATCTACCACCACAATTTAAAGGAATTGGACACTTACCTGCACGACACCGGAGCGGTTTACATCAGCGATCTGCTTGATGAAATGCTTTACGTGCTTATC
>NZ_AMZN01000220.1 GCF_000331535.1 Fulvivirga imtechensis AK7
GTTCCCACCCAGCTAGGCTCCCAAACCACCCCACAAGGCACCTACACCTTCCCTGCAACCGAGTTCGACAGAGTAAAAGGGCAGGTCACCGGCAGCAAGACTAAAGTGCTGGATAATACCAACACCTGGCTGAGCACCGTCACCTACTATGACGATCGCTACAGAGTCATACAGACCGTAACAGAAAACTACAGCGGAAGCATAGACCGCTTCAGCACGCTTTACAACTTCCCCGGCTGGACACTGGCCACCTACACCAGCCACCAGAAGAACACAGACACCTACGGCATCAAAAGACACTACACCTACGACCATGCCGGCAGACTGATGCAAGGCTACCATGAGCTGTTCAAGAACGGCACCGGTCAGGGAGAAGTGCTGCTGGCAGAGAACAAATACAACGAGCTGGGCGAGCTGATAGAAAAGAACCTGCACGTAG
>NZ_AMZN01000221.1 GCF_000331535.1 Fulvivirga imtechensis AK7
AACAGGCAATCTATAGGCACCGACTTCCGCACCATCGATGCCCTGACCTACACCTACACCAATGGCAACCAACTGTCAGCAGTAGCCGATGCCGCAGGTTGGGAAGGCTTTGCCGATAAGAACCCTACAGGCCCGGACTATGAATATGATGCCAACGGTAATATGATCAAAGACAGTAACAAAGAGATAGCAAGTATAGAATACAACCATCTCAACTTACCAGCAAAAGTCATCAAAACCGATGGGCAGTACATCAGATACATCTACGATGCGGCAGGCATCAAGCTGGCCCAGGAAGTATATGATGCCAATAACAACCTGATCAAAAAGACAGAATACATCGGAGAGTTCATCTATGAAACAGATGCAGAAGGCAATACAGAACTACAACTGATCCATCATGACGAGGGCAGGATAGTGGAAGACAAAACCACAGGAGACTTTGAATACCAGTACCACCTGAAAGACCACCTGGGCAATACCAGGCTTACCTTCACTACAAAGCCGAAGACCCTGACCTTCCCCGCCACCTTTGAATCGGAAAAGGCAGCAGATGAAGAAGCATTGTACACCAGCATTGCAGAGACAAGAGTCACCTTCAACAGCGCAGACGCCACCGCTTCAGACATCCACACCACCGGCGACAATGAAGTGGTAAGAGTGAACGGCACCCAGCCGATGGGAGCAGGCATCAGCCTGCCGGTAGCCGC
>NZ_AMZN01000222.1 GCF_000331535.1 Fulvivirga imtechensis AK7
GCTACCGGCAGGCTGATGCCTGCTCCCATCGGCTGGGTGCCGTTTACTCTTACTACTTCATTGTCTCCTGTGGTGTGGATATCTGAAGCGGTGGCATCTGCGCTGTTGAAGGTGACTCTTGTCTCTGCTATGCTGGTGTACAATGCTTCTTCATCTGCTGCCTTTTCCGATTCAAAGGTGGCGGGGAAGGTCAGGGTCTTCGGCTTCGTGGTGAAGGTAAGCCTTGTATTGCCCAGATGATCTTTCAGGTGGTACTGGTATTCAAAGTCTCCTGTGGTTTTGTCTTCTACTATCCTGCCTTCGTCATGATGGATCAGTTGTAGTTCTGTATTACCACTTTCATCTGTTTCATAGATGAACTCTCCGATGTATTCTGTCTTTTTG
>NZ_AMZN01000223.1 GCF_000331535.1 Fulvivirga imtechensis AK7
GCCAACCCGTGGAACCAGAAGTATAGATAACATAGGCCAGGTCCTGTGGCCCTGTAGTGGCTGATACATTCGCCGCAGAATAATCCGAAAGTACCTCTTCCAACTGCCCAGGAATGATCACCTCCCCATCAAAACCCACACGCTCCACTAATGACTCTTCTGTGATCAACAGCTTGATTCCTGAGTCCTTTATAATATGGTGGATCCGCTCCTGAGGATAATCCGGGTCTATCGGAACATATGCAGCACCTGACTTCAGTATAGCAAGCATCGACACCACCATCTCTTCGTTGCGAGGTACCATAAGTCCTATCAAAT
>NZ_AMZN01000224.1 GCF_000331535.1 Fulvivirga imtechensis AK7
GGTGTAATTGTATAAACCACATCCAAAGGACCACTGGTCCCATTTGTAAAGATATCGCCGGAAATCAGGTTCACATCCGTGGTTCCACTCGCAGTGCTTGCTGTACCCCCCAATCCTGGATCTACTACGGCACTTACATCATAACTACTGATAACTCCACCATCATCATCTAAAGAGGGCAGCGTGACTCCGATAGCATCGCCAGAGCATACCGTAGCATCGAGATTGCCAGTGAATACAGGGGCCTCATCTATCGTTACTGTAATAGTGAAATCAGGGCCTGCACAAGTACCTATATAAGGGGTGACCGTATAAACAACATCCAAAGGACCATTGGTGGTATTCGTAAATATATCGCCAGAGATCAGGTTCACATCCGTGGTTCCGCTCGCGGTGCTTGCTGTACCCCCCAAACCAGGATCTACTACCGCACTTACATCATA
>NZ_AMZN01000225.1 GCF_000331535.1 Fulvivirga imtechensis AK7
GACCCTTCGCGGTTGAGTTATCCTGAGCTTCAGGTGGTATCTGTAGGGGAGGCCTGCCCACCTTCCCTTGCGGAAGCATGGTCAAGTTACTGTAGGTTTATGAATGCCTACGGTCCTACGGAATACACGGTATATTCACACTTGTATGAAGTAAAAGAAGGTGTAGCAGACCGGGCTACCGTCCCTATCGGTACACCCATCTTCAATACCCATACCTATATTCTGGATAGTTCAGGAAATCCAGTGGGCATTGGTATTCCCGGAGAGCTTTATCTGACAGGACCCGGCATAGCTCGTGGATATTTGAACAGGCATTTGCTCACCCAGGAGAGATTTGTACCCAATCATTTCTTTTTATCGGAACA
>NZ_AMZN01000226.1 GCF_000331535.1 Fulvivirga imtechensis AK7
TTTCATCGGGATGACGCCTTAACTTAAGAGCATTGGGAGGAGATGCAGAGGTGGGTAGGTGGGGTTACCCCTCTGTCCTTCGGACCATAATAAGGGTTAGGATCATTCTGATTTTTAAGTGGTAGGTGGGGTTACCCCTCTGTCCTTCGGACATCTGCCCAGGTCGGGGAGACTTTAGGGATAAGGTTCGGTGCTCTCCAGTTTCTCCACCTCCGACCTTTGGCCACCTCCGCCAGCGGAGGACAGTACTAATAAGGTTCACGATGGTTTGATTTAGTAGTTTCACCCTTTGGAGAGGCCAGGGGGAGGGAGTCGGAAGTCCGAAGACCGAAGTCGGAAGTACGGTATTTTGGGTACAGTTTTAGTCCTTAGTATTGGGTCGTGAGTCTTGAGTGGAAGACGAGTTTGCATCGAA